>NZ_JBEXLS010000004.1:0-560682 GCF_040610055.1 Streptomyces sp. NPDC004539
GCCCGGGAGCGGCCCGCCGCCGAGTACGCGGCCGGGAAGCTCGCCGAGGCCGGCCCCCCGACAACCGCGCCCCAAAGGGGCGCGGGGAACTGCGCGACCAGCCACGAACAACCCGCGGCCGACAACACAGCTCCCCACTCGCCCCCTTACTGAACGGAGGAAACCGCCCCCTCCACAGCAGGCAACGCCAGATCCACCTCGACCACGTCCTCACCCACATGACTGGCGGGCGAAGCCAACGGCCCGTGCCCGACCGCCTTCGCGGCCAGCACATACGCCCCCGCTCCCGGCACGGCGACGGAGTACGCCCCGTCCTCCCCGGACACGACGGCCCCCGCCTGCCGCCCCCGCCGGTCGATCAACGTCACCTTGGCCCGCGCGACCGGCTCCCCGGCGGCGTCGAGCACCCGCCCCCGGAACCCCCGCAACGCCTCCTCGGCCCGCGCGATACCGGCCTCTTCCTCACTGCTGGCCCGCAACTGCCCAGCACCGGAACCGGCGGCAGCCCGCCCCGGCAGGAACAGCGCGAGCACCAGCCCCACGGCGACAGCGGCGGTGGCGATCAGGAACGACACCCGGAACCCGTGCATGGTCGGAATCGCGACACCACCGACGTGGTTCGCGGTATTGGCGAGCACCATCCCGATGACGGCGCTAGACACGGACGTACCGATGGACCGCATCAACGTGTTGAGCCCGTTCGCGGCGCCGGTCTCGGACGCGGGGACCGCCCCGACGATCAGCGCGGGCAGCGAGGAGTAGGCGAGGCCGATCCCAGCGCCCAGGACCACGGCGATCACCAGGCTCTGCCAGGCCGCGCTCATCAGCCCGAGCCCGGCCCCGTACCCGATCGCGATGATCAGCATCCCGAGGATGAGGGTGACCTTGGGCCCGTACTTGGCGGACAGCCGCGCGTACACCGGCGCGGTGAACATCATGGTCAGCCCGAGCGGAGCGACCAGCAGACCGGCGACGACCATGGACTGGCCGAGCCCGTACCCGGTGGCGGTGGGCAGCTGGAGGAGCTGCGGCAGGACCAGCGAGACGACGTAGAAGCTGACGCCGACCATGATCGAGGCGAGGTTCGTCAACAGCACCTCGCGCCGGGCGGTGGTGCGCAGGTCGACGAGGGGCGCGGGGACGCGCAGCTCGTACACGCCCCACAGGAGCAGGACGACGACGGCCGCGCCGAACAGTCCGAGGGTCGTCCCGGAGGACCAGCCCCAGTCGCTCCCCTTGGTGATCGGCAGGAGCAGCAGGACGAGCCCGGTGGACAGTCCGAGGGCGCCCGGCAGGTCGAAGGACCCCTCGGCGCGCATCGGGGACTCGGGGACGACGAGCAGGGTCAGCGCGATGGACAGGACGCCGAGCCCGGCGGAGCCGTAGAAGAGGGCGTGCCAGTCGGCGTGCTGGGCGACGAGCGCGGCGGCGGGCAGCGCGAGACCGCCGCCGACGCCTATCGAGGAGCTCATGAGCGCCATGGCGGAGCCGAGCTTCTCCCGCGGCAGCATGTCGCGCATGAGGCCGATGCCGAGCGGGATCGCGCCCATGGCGAAGCCCTGGAGGGTGCGGCCGACGATCATCATGAGGAGATCGCTGGTGACGGCGCTGATCAGCGAGCCGACGACCATGACGGAGAGGCTCGCGATGAGCATCCGGCGCTTTCCGGTGAGGTCGCCGAGGCGGCCCATGATCGGGGTGGCGACGGCGCCGGAGAGGAGCGTGGAGGTCAGGACCCAGGTCGCGTTGCTGGGCGCGGTGCTCAGCAGCTGGGGCAGGTCCTTGATCACGGGGACGAGCAGGGTCTGCATGACCGCGACCACGATGCCCGCGAAGGCGAGGACCGGCACGAGGGCACCGCTCGCCTCACGGGTGGTCCGTTCGGTCGGCGTAGGCGACATGGGCTGGGGCCTCCAAGGCCACGAGAGGGCCGGGTAGAGCGGAGATAAGGGGATACGTGGGGTCAGAACGACGTATGCACAGGCAACTATTCCGTTGTTTCGGACACCGAACGGATTCTTGACCATCTCTTGGCGCACACCCCGCACACGCATACGCCCCGCGCACAAAGTCGTAGGCCCTCAGCCCGAGCCGATTTGCTCCGAAAACCCGATGTACGGACCACAAACCGCTTGCGACCATGGCCACCATGCCCTCCACCCCCGAACCCACCACGGCCCGCACCACCACCCCGGCCCCCGCCCCGGCTCCCCCGAAGAACCGCGCCCCCGCCTGGCTGGTCGTCGCGCTCGCCTGCGCCGGTCAGTTCCTGGTCGTGCTGGACGTCTCGGTGGTGAACGTCGCCCTCCCCTCGATGCGCGCGGACCTCGGCCTGAGCGCGCCGGGCCTGCAATGGGTGGTGAACGCGTACGCGATCACGTTCGCCGGCTTCCTCCTGCTGGGCGGCCGGGCCGGTGACCTGTACGGCCGCAAGCGCACGTTCCTGATCGGCCTCGCCCTCTTCACGCTGGCCTCGCTGAGCGGCGGCCTCGCCCAGTCCGACTGGGAGCTGCTCGTGGCCCGCGCGGTGCAGGGCCTCGGCGCGGCGATCCTCGCGCCCTCGACGCTGACCCTGCTGACGGCGGCCGTCCCGGAGGGCGCGGCGCGGGCGCGGGCGATAGCGACGTGGACGGCGGTCGGCGCGGGCGGCGGTTCGGCGGGCGGGCTGGTCGGCGGGGTCCTGGTGGACACGCTGTCGTGGCGCTGGGTGCTGCTGATCAACGTGCCCGTCGGGGCGCTGGTCCTCGCGGGCGCGCTGCGCTGGCTCCCGGAGACGCGTACGGCGACGCGGCGGCGGCTCGACGTCCCCGGTGCGGTGCTGGTGACGGCCGGGCTCGCGACGCTGGCGTTCGGGATCTCGCGCATCGAGGCGGAGGGCTGGACGTCGGGCGCGGCGCTGCTGCCGCTGGGCGCCGGCGTCGTCCTGATCGCGGCGTTCCTCGCGGTCGAGGCGCGGGCCAAGTCTCCGCTGATGCCGCTCGGGCTGCTGCGGCTGCGGCAGGTCGCGTCGGCGAACGTGGCGATGTTCATCAGCGGCTCGGCCACCTTCTGCATGTGGTTCTTCATGACGCTGTACGCGCAGAACGTCCTCGGCTACACCCCGCTGGAGGCGGGCCTCGCCCAGATACCCAGCTCGTTCGCGGTGATCATCGGCTCGAAACTGGCCCCCCGCCTGATGCGTACGACGTCCCCGCGCGCCGTCGCGGTCCTCGGCGCGCTCGTCGCGGCGGGCGGTTTCGCCTGGCAGTCGACGATGAGCGCGGACGGCGAACTGCTCACCGACATCGTGCTGCCCGGCGTCCTGATGATGCTCGGCGCGGGCCTGGCCACCACGCCCCTCGCCTCCCTCGCCACCTCGGGTGCGGGAGCCGCCGACTCCGGCATCGTCTCCGGCCTGGTCAACACGTCCCGCACGATGGGCGGTTCGCTCGGCCTCGCCGTCATGGCGACGATCGCCGCGACCCGCACCGACGGCCGCACCACCGCCGCCGCGCTCACCGACGGCTACGCCCTCACCTTCCGCACCAGCGCCGCCGTCCTCACCGCGGGCGCCCTCCTGATGTGGGCATGGCTCCCCCGAGGGGGCGGCGACAGGGCCTAGGGTGGCCGTGTGTCGTACACAGGTCCCGGATTCGAACCCCAGCCGCCCCGCTCCCCGCTCCGCCGCCCGCTGGTCGTGGTACCCGCGGTGCTGGTCCCGGTACTGGTGGCGGGCTGGTTCGCGTACGGCGCGACGGGGGACGGGGGCTCCTCGGGAGGCGGTGGGGGGACGACGGCGGCGGGCGTGACGCCGGTCTCCGCGTCGCCCTCGGCGGAGACAGCGGGGACAGCGGACGCGAAGCCTCCCGCGAAGCCGCTGACCGGGAAGGTGATCGTCATCGACCCCGGCCACAACCCGACCAACTACCGGCACCCCTCCGAGATCAACCGCAAGGTCGACATCGGCACCGACAAGAAGGAGTGCGACACCACCGGCACCTCCACCAACTCCGGTTACGCGGAAGCCTCGTTCACCCTGGACGTCGCCCACCGGATGCGTACGGTGCTGGAGAGCCAGGGCGCGACGGTGAAGCTGACGCAGGACGCCGACCGCCCCTTCGGCCCGTGCATCGACGAGCGCGCCCGGATCGGGAACGCGGCGAAGGCGGACGCGGTGGTGTCGGTCCACGCGGACGGTTCGAGCACCGGCAACCGGGGCTTCCACGTGATCCTGCCGGGCGCGGTCCACGAGGGCGCGGCGGACACCCGCCCGATCGTCGGCCCCTCGAAACGGCTCGGCGAACTCGTGGCGAACGGTTTCCGCCGGACGACGGGCAGCGCGCCCTCCAACTACGTGGGTTCCGGTACCGGTCTGGTCACCCGCACCGATCTGGGCGGCCTCAACCTCTCGACCGTGCCGAAGGTGTTCATCGAGTGCGGCAACATGCGGGACCGTCAGGACGCCGCGCTGCTCACGAGCGCCGCCTGGCGGCAGAAGGCCGCGCAGGGGATCTCTGAGGGAATCGTGAGTTTCCTGCACGGGTAGCTTCACCGGACCTCTCCGGGCGGACAGGCCGATCGCGCGGACGATAATGTCGTCACCAAGTTGACGACAGTCGACAGACGACAGCCGACCGACGAAGGACCTGAAGTGAATATCCGCTCCCTCACTAGAGGCGACGGCGTGGTGATCGGGGCAGCGGTATTGCTGTTCATCGCGTCGTTCCTCGACGTCTACTCGGCCGATCAGGCCCCGGACGGCTTCGACTTCCCGAGCTCCTGGGCGAGCGGTCCGATCCTGCTGGGCGTGGTGCTGGCCGGTCTCATCGGCGCCGCACTGGTCGTCGTCTCGCGTGTGCTGCCGCAGGTGCCGAAGGTCGCCGGGCTCGATCTGCGCCAGTTCGGCGTGGCGTTCACGGTGTTCGCGGCCTGGAGCGCGCTGGGCAACGTCTTCGACCCGATGAGCGCCATGAACAACTTCCAGGGCGCGCAGGACACGATCGACGCGGGCACGGGCCTCATCCTGCTGCTCGTGGCGACGCTGGTGATGGCGGCCGGCGCGATCGCGACCCCGCTGGTGCCGGCGCTCCAGGCGGGCCTCATCCCGGCCCCCAAGCCCCCGGCCCCGCAGCCCTACGGCGCCCAGCCGCCCGCCGGTTACGGCTACCCGGGTGCCCAGCAGCAGCCGTCGGCGTTCGGCGGCCAGCAGCCGCCGTTCGGGGGCGGCCAGCCCGGTGGCGGTCCCGCTCCGGCGGCGCCGCCCGCGCCGGAGTTCTCGCCGTTCTGGTTCGCGGTGCCGGTGCCCCGTCCGCTGTTCGCGGAGGACGGCGCGCCCAACCCGATCGCCGAACTCGCCCCGGGTACCTGGTACCTGGCGGTCGAGCAGGGCAGCCAGGGCCTGATCGCGCAGACTCAGGACGGCCGCCGCGGCGTCCTGCGCGACAGCTCGGGCATCCAGCGCGGCTGATCCGAACACCCGTCACAGGTACGGCCCTTCACCCTTCCGGGTGGAGGGCCGTTGCCGTACAGTCGCACGGCTTCCCCCACTTGACGCACCGTCAGGAGACGCCATGCGGCTCGGTCTCGCCCTCGGCTACTGGGGCCGCGGCCCCCACCCCGGCCATCTCCCCCTGGTCCAGGAGGCGGAGCGGCTCGGTTACAGCTCGGTGTGGACGGCGGAGTCCTGGGGTTCGGACGCGTTCACCCCGCTCACCTGGCTCGCCGCGCACACGTCGACGATCCGGCTGGGCACGGCCGTCGCCCAGATGGCCGCCCGCTCCCCCACGACGACCGCGATGCACGCCCTCACCCTGGACCACCTCTCCGGGGGCCGCGTGCTGCTGGGTCTCGGTCTCTCCGGCCCGCAGGTCGTCGAGGGCTGGTACGGCCGCCCGTTCCCCAAGTCGCCGCTCACCGCGACCCGCGAGTACGTCGACGCCGTGCGCCAAGTCCTGCGCCGGGAGGGGCCGGTGGAGGTGGCCGGGCGCTATCACCCGCTCCCGTACCGGGGGCCGGACGCGACGGGGCTCGGCAAGCCGCTGAAGCCGATCACGCATCCGCTGCGGGCCGAACTCCCGGTGCTGCTGGGCGCGGAGGGCCCGAAGAACGTCGCGCAGACCCTTCAGATCGCGGATGGCTGGCTGCCGTTGTACTGGTCGCCGAACCGGCCCGACGCGTACGGGGAGTTGGACGTGCCGGAGGGGTTCACGGTCGCGCCGATGGCCCAAGTGCGGGTCTGCGCCGACGTGTCCGAGGGGCTGGCCCCCGTGAAGGCGATGCTGGGCTTCTACATCGGCGGCATGGGCGCGGCGACCCGGAACTTCCACGCCGACCTGATGGCGAGGATGGGGTACGAGGAAGAGGCCCGCCGTATCCAGGAGTTGTTCCTGGCGGGCGACCGGGCGGGGGCGATCGCGGCGGTGCCGGACGCCTTCGCGGACGAGATCTCGCTCGTCGGGCCGCGTGAACGCATCGCGGAGCGCCTGGAGTCGTGGCGGAAGGGCCCGGTGACGGACCTGCTGGCCATGTCACCGGACCCGGAGAGCCTGCGTGTGCTCGCTTCCCTCAACGCCGCCTAGCCCTCAACTCCGTTCAGCCACCGGCGAGTTGACCGGCCGACGGCACCTTGTCCGTGACCGTCGCGCCGGCGCTCTTCCCGGCGTCCTTCACCTTGCCGATGATGTCGTCGAAGGAGCCGGCCGCCGAGTCGTCGCCCTTGCGGAGCTTGGACGGCAGGTCCTTCAGCGCGTCGATGCCGGAGGTGAGCGGCGCCATCGCCTTGGAGAGCAGCGGATCGCCCTGCGCGTTACGGCTGGCCGCCTTCAGCCGGTTGTAGGCGAAGGTTCCGGCGAGACCGGCCTTGACGAGGGCGAACGTCCGCCCCTTGGCGCCCTTCTTGAACTTGCCGGCCTTCCAGGGCTTCACGATCCACTGGTAGGTCGCCCCGGCGGCGAGCCCCGCGTTGGCCACGAACCGCGTCTTGGCGAGGCGCTGCCGCTCCGCGGTGGGCGTCGGGGTCGGGTCGCCCGCGGCGACGGCCGCCGCCACGGTGTCCTGCGCGGCACCGCTCCCCTTGCTGGAACACGCGGTCCCGCCCACGAGCAGGGCACAACACACGCTCAGCGCCACGAGAAGGCGCCGTATCGGTACGGCCACGGGGTCCTCCGGGATGTCCTCCCCGAGCGGAACTTTCCCGGCCAGCCTCACCCGACCGGCGCCGGTCCGCCACCCGGATACCTCACACACAGCGATACGCGCAGGTCAGGGCCGCATGTTTCAGTGCCGCGGGCCGGGAGACCCGTACCGCATGTCTCCGGATCGAAGCGGCAGAGGTGTCGGGTCACTGGTCGCGGGGGTCGCCGACGTGCTGGCCCTCGTGCTGGTCCTGTGGATCGTCCTGGACCTGCTGGACGCGGACCGCGCGAACGATTTCGTGCGGTTCGTGCACGAGGTGGCGGACTGGCTGGCGGGCTGGTCCCGCGACCTCTTCTCGTTCGACGAGAGGTGGGCGCGGGTGGTCGCCGGGTACGGACTGGCCGCCGTCGTCTATCTCGTCGTCGGGCACGCGGTCGCGAACCTGGGACGGCGGCGGCTGTGAGGGGTCAGCAGCAGTCGGGGTCCAGGCCGACCGGCAGTTGCTCCCCGCCGAACACCGCGCACGTCGCCTCGTCGCCGCCCAGTGCCGCGACGGCCAGCAGCAGGGAACCCGCCGTCCAGGTCGTCAGCTCGCGCGGCCAGACGGCGTCGTCGTCGAAGACGTAGCCCGTCCAGTAGAGGCCCGACTCGGGGTCCCGCAGGTGCTGGATGGACTGGAGGATCTCCAGCGCCCGGTCCGACTCGCCCATCGCCCAGAGCGTCAGGGCGAGTTCGGCGGACTCGCCGCCGGTGACCCACGGGTTCGGGACGACGCAGCGGACCCCGAACCCGGGCACGACGAACCGCTCCCAGCCCTCCTCCAGCCGGGACTTGGCCTCCTCGCCGGTCAACGCCCCGCCCAGCACCGGGTAGTACCAGTCCATGGAGTAGCGGCCCTTGTCGAGGAACCGCTCCGGGTGCCGGCGGATCGCGTGCCGCAGCGCGCCGACCGCCAACTCCCAGTCGGGCTGCGGCTCTTCACGCTGCTCGGCGATGGCGAGGGCGCACCGCAGCGCGTGGTGGACCGACGAACTCCCGGTCAGCAGCGCGTCGTTCGTCGGCGTCCCGGAGTCCTCGCGCCGCCAGCCGATCTCGCCGCCCGGCTGCTGGAGCCGCAGCACCCACTCGACCGCCCCGTACACGACGGGCCACATCCGGTCGAGGAATGTGTCGTCGCCGGTGGCGAGATAGTGGTGCCAGACGCCGACGGCGACGTAGGCGACGAAGTTGGACTCGCGGGCCCGGTCGGTGACGTCGTCGTGCGCGCCGTCGGCGTACGCGGCGTACCAGGAGCCGTCCTCGTTCTGGTGCTCGGCGAGCCACAGATAGGCGCGTTCGGCCGCCGTGTGCTCGCCCGCGGCGTCGAGGGCCATCGCGGCCTCGGTGTGGTCCCACGGGTCGAGGTGGTGGCCGCGGAACCAGGGGATCGCCCCGTCCTCGCGCTGCACGCCGAGGATGCCGCGCACGGTCGCCACGGCCTGTTCGGCGGTGAGGACCCCGGGCAGGACGAGGTGTTCTGTCCGGGGAGCGGTCACTTGGCGTCCACCCGGGGGAGGTGGGGCTTGGTCGCGTACGCCACGAAGCTCTTGCCGATCAGCGGGTTCAGCGCCTGTTCGGCGACCCGGGTGGCCAGCGGTTTCTTCATGATGTCCCAGACCAACAGCTTGTGGTACGCCTTCACCGGCAGCGCCTGGTCGTTGTCCACGCCGAACGCGCACTTCAGCCACCAGTACGGGGAGTGCAGGGCGTGCGCGTGGTGCGTGCCGTACGGCTTGAGGCCGGCCTCGCGGATCTTGGTGAGGAGTTCGTCGGCCTTGTAGATGCGGATGTGGCCGCCCTCGACCTCGTGGTAGGCGTCGGAGAGCGCCCAGCACACCTTCTCCGGGCCGTACCGGGGGACGGTGATCGCGATCCGGCCGCCGGGCTTCAACACCCGTACCATCTCGGCGAGTACGCCCTTGTCGTCCGGGATGTGCTCCATGACCTCGGAGATGATGACGACGTCGAAGGACTCGTCGGGGAACGGCAGCGCGAGGGCGTCGCCCTCCATCGCGGTCGCCGTCGCCCCCTCGGGCGCCTCCCCGGCCTCCTTCATCGCCGCGAACCACTTCGCGACCTCGCGGATCTCGTCGCCGTTCTGGTCCAGCGCGACGACCTGTGCTCCCCTCCGGTAACACTCGAAGGCGTGGCGTCCGGCCCCGCATCCGAGGTCCAGGACACGGTCCCCCGGCGCGAGCGGGAACCTGGAGAAGTCGACGGTCAGCACGTGGTCCTGCTTTCGGGGGTGGGGGTGGGAGCGACGCCGGTGCGGACACCGGAAACCTCTGAGCCGGAGGAGGGCGGGCCGGGTTCCGTGGCCGCGGCGCGCTGTGGGCCGGGTTCCGTGGCCGCGGCGCGGTGTCCCCCACCGACCCGCGCGGCCGTCGTACGCCCTCGGTCCCCGCCCCTGGCTATCGCCTCGCGGTAGTGCGCGACCGTGCCCTCGGCGGCGCGCGCCCAGGTGAACCGGGACAGGACGCGCTCCCGGCCTGCGGCGCCGAGGCGGGCCCGCAGTTCGGGGTCGGCGAGCAGTCGGCCGAGCCCCGCCGCGAGCGCGCCCGCGTCGCCGGCCGGGACGGCCACGCAGGTCTCGCCGTCGGGCCCGGCGACCTCGGGAATGGCTCCGCCGGTGGTCGCGACCAGCGGGGTGCCGGTCGCCATCGCCTCGGCGGCCGGCAGCGAGAACCCCTCGTACAGCGACGGCACGCAGGCGACCTCCGCCGAGCGCACCAGCGCGACCAGTTCCTGGTCCGATATGCCCTTGACGAACTCGACGGCGCCTTCGAGCCCGTACCGCTCGACCGCCCGCGCGACCGGCCCCTCGGCCGGTTTCTTCCCTACGACGACGAGATGCGCGTCGGGGTGTTCCGTACGGACCTTCGCGAGGGCCTCGACGAGGAAGACGAGGCCCTTGAGGGGGACGTCCGCGCTGGACGTCGTGACGATGCGGCCCGGGACGACCGGGACGGCCGGGTCCGGGGAGAACAGGTCGGTGTCGGCGCCGATGTGGACGACGTGGATGCGGTCGTCGCGGACCCCGAGGTGGTCGACGATCTCCTGGCGGGAGGTGCCGGAGACGGTCAGGACGGAGGGGAGTCGGCGGGCGACGCGCTTCTGCATGCGGGTGAAGCCGTACCAGCGGCGTACGGAGTACTGCTTGCGCCAGCCGTCGGCCGCGTCCAGCTCCAACTGGCGGTCGACGGTGATGGGGTGGTGGATCGTCGTGACGAGGGGGGCGCCGACGTCCCCCAACAGGCCGTAGCCGAGGGTCTGGTTGTCGTGCACGACGTCGAACTCGCCGCGCCGCTCGCGGAGATGGCGGCGGGCGCGCAGGGAGAACGTGAGGGGTTCGGGGAAGCCGCCGGTCCACATCGTGCCGACTTCGAGGGCGTCGATCCAGTCGCGGTACTCGTCGCGCTTGGGGGTGCGGAAGGGGTCCGGGGAGCGGTAGAGGTCGAGGCTGGGCAGCTCGGTGAGGGTCGGTCCGCCGTGCCCCTCGCCCACGCCTTCGTCCAGGACGGGGTAGGGCTGGGAGCCGATCACCTCTACGCGGTGGCCCAGGCGGGCGAGTTCGCGGGAAAGGTGGCGTACGTAGACGCCCTGGCCGCCGCAGAACGGGTTCCCCTTGTAGGTGAGCAGCGCGATCGCGAGCGAACGCTCGCCGTCGGCGGCCGAATCGGCCCGACTGGCCTCAGCGGTCACTCCGGGCCCCCTTCTGCCTGCGCGAGACGGCGAGACTACGCCGGGCGCTAATCTAGAACAAGTTTCAGAGTTGATCGTTCGGGAGGCTCCGAATCTACCGGCAGGTAGGGGGCCTGTGAGCAGTGGATCAGGTGATTCACACCACGGCCGCCCACCGCACGATCACCCGGCCCCACGGACGGTACCCATGCCCCCGGAACCACCAGCCTCCCTCACCGAACGCCAGCAGGCCCGGCGCCGCAGAATCCTCCACACGACGGCCCAACTGGCCAGCCGGGGCGGCTTCGACGCGGTCCAGATGCGCGAGGTCGCGGAATCCTCCCAGGTGGCCCTGGGCACCCTCTACCGCTACTTCCCCTCGAAGGTCCACCTCCTGGTGGCCACCATGCAGGACCAGCTCTCCCAAATGCACACCACGCTAAAAAAGAAACCCCCCACCTCGAATTCCCCCGGCGCGCGGGTATCGGAAGCATTGATGCGAGCATTCCGAGCCCTGCAACGCGAACCTCACCTGGCCGACGCGATGGTCCGCGCCCTCACTTTCGCGGACCGAAGCGTGAGCCCAGAGGTGGACCAGGTATCCCGCCAAACAACGGCACTAATCCTGGACGCCATGAACGAACCCCACCCCACCCCCGCCCAACTCTCCGCCGTCCGCGTCATCGAACACACCTGGCACTCCGCCCTGATCACCTGGCTCTCCGGCCGGGCTTCCATCGCCCAGGTGAAGATAGACATCGAAACGGTCTGCAAACTGATCGACTTGACGACGCCCACGCCACCGGCACAGTAACTGCTACGGGGATACGAGTCCGCACCAAACCAGCGACATCCGCCACATCTTTCAGGGGCGCGGGGAACTGCGCGACAAGCCACAGCGCACCCGCACCCGCGCACCCCCAGAAGCCCCTATTCCTCAGGCGGAAAAACCGGCTCCCCACTCCCGGCCAAGGCAATGGATATCGCCTCCACCGGACAATTCTCAGCCGCCTCCAGAACACTCTCGTTCGCGTCGGTCTCCACCTCGCCCGGCCGGGACTGACGCGCCTCGTCGAGGGTGAAGAACCCCCCGGTCCGGTGGACGCACTGGGCGGACCCGATGCACAGGGAACGGTCGATTTCGAGTCGCCAGCGGTCGCCCACGGCTAGGCCCCGGCCGGCAGGTGGATCATTTTGTGTTCGAGGTATTCCCCGAACCCTTCGGGCCCGAATTCACGGCCGAGCCCGCTGTTCTTGTAGCCGCCGAAGGGCCCGAGCATGTCGAGGCTGAAGGTGTTGACGTTGTAGGTCCCGGTACGGACCCGCCGGGCGATGTCGATCCCGCGCTCGACATCCCCGGTCCACACGCTCCCGCTGAGCCCGTACTCGGAATCGTTGGCGATCCGGACGGCGTCGTCCTCGTCCCCGTAGGGAAGCAGGCAGATCACCGGCCCGAAGATCTCCTCCCGGGCGACCCGCATGCCGTTGTCGACGCCCCCGAGCAGCGTGGGCCCGACGTACCACCCCCGCTCCAGCCCCTCCGGACGCCCGCCCCCGGTAAGGACTTTGGCCCCCTCCTCCTGCCCGATCCGGATGTACTCGAAGCTCCGCTCCTGCTGCCGGCGCGCGACCAGCGGCCCGATCTGGGTCGCGGGATCGAGCGGGTCCCCCACCTTCAGCGCGCGCACGGCCGCGACGAACGCCTCGGCGAACTCGTCGTACCGCTCGCGCGGCAGCAGAATCCGCGTCTGCGCGACACACGCCTGCCCGTTGTTCATCCAGGCGGCGGGCCCGATCCCGGCCACGGCGGTGTCGACGTCCGCGTCCGGCAGGACGATCGCCGCGGACTTCCCGCCCAGCTCCAGCGTCACCCGCGTCAGATTCCGCGCCGCCACCTCCATGACCCGCTTCCCGGCGGCGACGGACCCGGTGAACGCGACCTTGTCGACCCCGGGGTGCCCGACGAGATACTCGCCCACCTCCCGGTCGGCGGGCAGGATCGACAACACCCCCTCGGGCAGCCCGGCGTCCCGGCAGATCTCGGCGAGGACGTACGAGTCGAGCGGCGCCTCGGGCGACGGCTTCAGCACGACCGTGCAGCCCGTCAGCAGCGCCGGCGCCAGCTTGGACGCGGCGACGAACTGCGGCGTGTTCCAGGGGATGACGGCGGCGACGACCCCCACCGGCTCCCGCCGGACGAGGATCTTGCCCAGCACCCCGTCCCGCCGCTCCTCGAACACGAACCCCCGCGCGACGGTGATCGCGGAGTCCCACACCAGCATCGACGCGAGCGCCTGCCCCAGCACGCTCCACGAGTACGGCGACCCGTTCTCGGAGGAGATGACCCGCGCCAACTCCTCGTGCCGCGCGGCGATCCCGTCCTTGATCCGCGTGACGACGGCGATCCGCTCCTCCAACGACAGCCTGGGCCAAGGCCCTTCGTCGAAGGCCCGCCGAGCCACCTCCACCGCCCGGTCGACATCACCGAAGGACGCGTGCGGCACCCTCCCGATGACCTCCTCGCTGTGCGGCGAGACCACCTCGATGACCTCGTCCCCCGACGGATCGACCAACTCCCCGCCGATGACCAGCTGTCCGTACTCCAGCACCTCGCCCATCGCGACCACGCCCTCGGTATCGACCCCGGTTTCTGACGGTGTTTCAGGAACTGATACCAGTTCTAGTTATAGTGGGCAATGGCCATGGGGCGCCGGGCATCGGAGGGCACATGACGGGGACCGAAGGGCACGAGAGCGGGACCGGGGCGGCGACGTACGACCATGGCGGGGGCGTCCGTTCGATCCGGGTCCCCATCCCGGACAACCCGTTGGGGCACACGCTGGTCCACCTGCTGGACACGGACGACGGGCCGGTGCTGGTGGACACCGGCTGGGACGACCCGGCGTCGTGGGACACGCTCGTACGGGGCCTGGCGGAGTGCGGGACGTCGGTCGAGGAGGTGACCGGCGTGCTCGTCACCCACCACCACCCGGACCACCACGGCCTGTGCGGCAAGGTCCGCGAGGCGTCGGGCGCGTGGATCGCGATGCACGAGGCGGACGCGGCGATCGTCCGCCGCACCCGGGAGACGCGCGCCGAGCGCTGGTACACGTACATGTCGGCGAAGCTGCTGGCCGCGGGCGCGCCGGAAGAGCATGTCGCCCCGCTGCGCAGGCCCCCGAACCGCCCGCTCCCCGGCTTCTCGCCGGCGATCCCGGACCGGGAGATCGTCCCCGGCGAACTCCTCCCCCTCGCGGGCCGCAGGCTGCGCGCGATCTGGACGCCGGGCCACACCCCGGGCCACGTCTGCCTGCATCTGGAGGAGACCCACCCGCAGGACCTCCCCGGCCACGGCCGCCTCTTCTCCGGCGACCACCTCCTCCCCGAGATCACTCCCCACATCGGCCTCTACGAGGACCCGGACGACGCGACCGTCACCGACCCGCTGGGCGACTACCTCGACTCCCTGGAGCGTGTGGCCCGCCTCACCCCCTCCGAGATCCTTCCCGCCCACCAGTACGCGTTCACCGACGCCCCGGCCCGCGTCCAGGCCCTCCTGGACCACCACGACCAGCGGCTTTCAGCATTGCACGCGCTACTGACAACGCCCCTCACGCCCTGGCTGCTCGCGGAGCGCATGGAGTGGAACCGCCCCTGGGCCGAGATCCCGCACGGCTCCCGGAACATCGCGGTGTCGGAGGCGGAGGCGCACGTCCGGCGTCTGGTGAAGCTGGGCCGGGTGGAGGCGGTGCCGGGCAGCGACCCGGTGACGTACGTGGCGGTGGCGGTGTAAACGCGGAGGGCGCGGTCCTTCGTACGAGTGAGTACCGGCATGACCCCGGTCCGGGTGGGCAGGTCTGCGGCCGTAACGCTCGTAACTCTCCGAAGTTTCATGCCTCCCATGAGTGACGGAGAGCCTCGCGAAAGGAACCGCGCGCATGCGCCTCCGCACCACCCTGGCCGCCGTGACCGGCGCCCTGGCCCTGCTCGCCGCCGTCCCCACGTCGGCGTCGGCGGCCGACGGCACCTTCCTCTACGCCTACAGCGGCCTGGACGGCCACCCGCAGGTCGCCAGCCTGGAGAACCCGGCGAGCCGGGAGTGCATCACGCTGCCCGAGGTGGCGAACCCGAGCTCCAGCTCCCCCGCGCGCTACGGCTACAACGACACGGGCTCCACGGCCGTGGTCTTCGAGAACCCGGACTGCACGGGCACGGCGACCGCGCTGGAGCCGGACACCGGCGGGGGTGAACACACGACGTTCCGGTCGGTGACTTTCAGCTAGAAAGCACCCGCACAAAGCCGTTGACCGGTGAACCACCCCACATGACCCACATCACCTACGAACGCGGTTCGTAGCTCCAGGCGCAGGTCATAAGGCAGCCAATCACTACGAATGCGACTAAACCTAGTAAAGGAGGTGTTTGCGGGCGCCACCCCCAGCCTGCTTCTCTGGGTGACGTCGCACGGCGCCGACAAGCCTTCACGGGCCTCGGCGCCGCCGCTTTGCCGGAGGTGAGACTCCCCCGGCGCGAGCGACCGCCCTGTCCCCGAAGAAAAAGGTCCCCGTGTCCTTCGCTGCCGTCCGCCGCATCGCCCTGTCCCCGAAGAAGGCCCTCAGCACCGCCGCCGTGGCCACCGCCGCCGTCGGCATGGCCCTCACCGCGGCCCCCGCCCACGCGGCGACCGCGTCCGCGGACTCCGCCTCCGAGGCGAAGACGATCGCCAAGCAGCTGATCCCGGACACGGCCCAGTACGACGCGTTCGCGCACATCGTCGAGCACGAGTCCGGCTGGGACGTCGACGCGACGAACTCCTCCTCCGGCGCCTACGGCCTCGTCCAGGCCCTCCCCGGCTCGAAGATGGCCTCGGCCGGCTCCGACTGGAAGACCAACGCCGCCACGCAGATCAAGTGGGGCCTGGACTACATGAACTCGCGTTACGGCAGCCCGGCCGCCGCGTGGAACTTCTGGCAGTCGAACGGCTGGTACTGAGCCGTCCCGCTCAACCGGCGCTGACCCGGAGCTCCTTGACACCGTTGATCCACGCCGACCGCAGCCGCCTGGGGTCCTCGACCAGTCGAATCCCCGGCAGCGCGTCGGCGATCGCGTTGAAGATCAGGTCGATCTCCAGCACCGCCAGTGACTTCCCCAGACAGAAATGCGGACCCCCGCCTCCGAACCCGAGGTGGGGGTTCGGGTCTCTCGTGATGTCGAACGTGTCGGGGTTGTCGAAGACCTCGGGATCGTGGTTGGCGGAGGCGTAGAACAGCCCCACCCGGTCCCCCTCCTTGATCTTCTTCCCGCCCAACTCCGTGTCCTGCGTGGCCGTTCGCTGGAACGACACGACAGGGGTGGCCCAGCGGACGATCTCCTCGGCGGTGGTCGAGGGCCGCTCGCGGCAGTACAGCTCCCACTGCTGAGGGTGCGTCAGGAACGCGTGCATGCCGTGCGTGATCGCGTTGCGCGTCGTCTCGTTCCCGGCGACGGCCAGCATCAGCACGAAGAAGCCGAACTCGTCGGAGTTCAGGTTCCCTTCGTCCTCGGCGGCGACCAGCGTGGAGACGATGTCCCGTGCCGGGCACTTCTTCCGCTCGCCGGCCATGTTCATCGCGTAGGCGATGATCTCGGCGGCGGACTGCTGCCCGACCTCCTCCGTCACCGCGTACTCGGGGTCGTCGTAGGCGATCATCTTGTTGGACCAGTCGAAGATCCGGTCCCGGTCGTCCTGCGGGATGCCGATCAGCTCGGCGATCGCCTGGAGCGGCAGTTCGCAGGCCACCTGGGTGACGAAGTCGAAGGGCTCCGAACTGCCGCTCACCGCTTGGCAGATGGTGTGCGCGCGGGTGCGCAGCCGGTCCTCCAGCGCGCGGATCGAGCGGGGGGTGAACCCGCGCTGGACGATCTGGCGGACCCGGGTGTGCTCCGGCGGGTCCATGTTCAGCATGATCAGGCGCTGCGCCTCGATGGACGAGCGCTCGATGTGGTCGTTGAAGCGGATGATCGCGGTGTTGACGGAGGACGAGAAGAGTTCGGGGTGGGTCGAGACGTACCGGACGTCGGCGTGCCGGGTGACGGCCCAGTACCCCTCGTCCTGGAAGCCCGCGACATTGCCCGACTGCGGTATCCAGCGCACCGGTTCGACGCTGCGCAGTTCGGCGAACTCCGGGAGGGGTACTCGGGAATGCAGCAGGTCGGGGTCGGTGAAGTCGAACCCGTCGGGAAGCGCTGGACAGGGCATGAGACAGCTCCCGCCATCTGACGGCTCATCAGAAATAGGTGCGGTGACCGTAGTTCAGGGCGCTTGAGGCTGCAAGACCCTTGCGGTGACGTACGCCACATCCGCAGACTGGCAGGCAGAACTAGAACACGTACTAGTTACTCGGCCCCGGAAGGAATCCGCACCCATGGCCGCCGAACCCGTGATCGTGGAAGCAGTCCGCACCCCCATCGGCAAGCGCGGCGGCGCGCTCGCCAACCTCCACCCCGCCTACCTCCTCGGCGAGACGTACCGCGAACTCCTCGGCCGTACCGGCATTCCCGCCGACGCGGTCGAGCAGATCGTCGGCGGCGCCGTGACCCAGGCCGGCGAGCAGTCCGCCAACCCCGTGCGGACGGCCTGGCTGACCATGGGTCTGCCGTACGAGACCGCCGCGACGACCGTCAACTGCCAGTGCGGGTCCTCCCAGCAGGCCGCGCACATGACCGCCAACATGATCGCGGCCGGGGTCATCGACGTCGGCGTGAGCTGCGGCGTCGAGGCGATGTCCCGGGTGCCGCTCGGGTCCGCCTCCAAGCACGGGCCCGGGAAGCCGTTCCCCGACGAGTGGAACGTCGACCTGCCGAACCAGTTCGAGGCGGCCGAACGGATCGCGCGGCGGCGGGAGTTGACCCGCGAGGACGTCGACGAGCTGGGGGTGCTGTCCCAGCAGCGGGCCGGGGCGGCCTGGTCCGAAGAGCGCTTCAAGCGGGAGACGTTCGCCGTACAGGTCCCTACGACGGAGGAGGAACAGACCGCCGGACAGGGGATGTGGCGGCTCGTCGACCGTGACGAGGGGCTGCGCGACACATCGTTCGAGGTGCTCGCGGGGCTGAAGCCGATCATGCCGACCGCCGTCCACACCGCCGGGAACTCCTCCCAGATCAGCGACGGCGCCTCCGCGATCATGTGGGCGTCCAAACGGATGGCGCGGGCGCTGAAGTTGAGGCCGCGGGCTCGGATCGTCGCCCAGGCGCTGGTCGGTGCCGACCCGCACTATCACCTGGACGGGCCGATCGACGCGACCCACGCGGTGCTCGGGAAGGCCGGGATGTCGCTCAAGGACATCGACCTCGTCGAGATCAACGAGGCGTTCGCGTCAGTGGTGTTGAGCTGGGCGCGGGTCTTCGGCCAGGACCTGGCGAAGGTGAACGTCAACGGCGGCGCCATCGCCCTCGGGCATCCCGTCGGCGCGACCGGGGCCCGTCTCATCACGACGGCTCTTCATGAACTGGAGCGGTCCGACAAGGAGTTCGCGTTGGTCGTGATGTGCGCGGGGGGTGCGCTGGCGACGGGGACGATCCTTCAGCGGCTCTGACGTCAGCGACTCTGACGTCAGCGACTCTGGGTCCAGGTGACGAACTCCGAGAACGCCGTGGGGTGGAGGGTGAGGTGGGGGCCTGCGGGGTTCTTGGAGTCGCGGACGGCTATGTGGGCGAGGGGGGGTGAGGCGATCTCGACGCAATCACCGCCCTGGTCGCCGCTGTAGCTGGACTTACGCCACAGAATCTCCGTGCTCCGCGCCATAGCGTTCCTCCATCACCCGCCGCATCAACTCCGCCGAGTCCTTGATGGAGTGTGCGGCGGCTTGCAGATGATCGTAACGGAGCGAGCAGTCCTTGACGGTGTCCGGGTTGGCAGTGGGATGGCCATCGCCATACCCCTCGGTGTAGACGATGGACGGGTCGTCCGCGAAGCGGTAGACGTTGAACGAACCCTGTGATCCGGCGTGCGCGCCCGCCGTGAACGGCAGGATCTGGATGTTGACCTTGGGGTTGTCCTCGAAGGCCAACAGATGCGCCAGTTGCTCTCGCATGACGGCGGGGCCGCCGATCTCCTGGTACAGGGCGGCCTCGCTGACGATCGCCCAGAAGACCGGCGGGTCGGACTTCTCCAGGATGCGCTGGCGGGCCAGCCGCGCGCTGGTGCGGTTGTCGAGGTCGACCTGGTCCAGCGTGCCGAGGGTGGCGCGTGCGTACGCCGGGGTCTGGAGGAGGCCGTGGATCATGCCGATCTGGAAGGTCAGGATCTCGACGGCCCGTGCCTCCAACTCCGCCACCTGCTGAAACCAGGACGGCAGTTGTGAACGGAGCACCAGGATGACGAGGCGGGAGAAGAAGCCGTCCGTGTTCAGCGCCGCGTCGAGGCGCTGGCTGAAGTCGAGGGTGGGGACCTTGCGGGCGTTCTCGATCTGGCCGATCAGGGAACCCGTGAAGTTGACGATGTCGCCGAGCTGGCCTTGCGTGAGCCCCGCCGCCTCACGGAATCGGCGCAGCTCGAAACCGTAGTAGTCGAGCGGCGACGCTCCCGGGTCGAGAACGTTGATGTGGGTCACCCAAGTCCCCTCTCTGGCACGAAGTTTCGACAACCCGCGAACAACGGGACGGGTTGTATTCAGTTGATAGCCCAGAGTAGGGAAGAGGGTCCAGGCTCGTACCGTGAACGAACACTTTCCCCCCTTCTTGGTGGGTCCGCTCTTCCCCACGTACTGCCTGATCCTGACGGTCGGCGACCACTCCCCGCGCCACATCCGCCGCATCACCCGCACGCTCCTGAAGGAGTGGGGCACGGAAGAGGTCACGGACGCGGTCGAGTCGGCCCTCACGGAACTGGTCACGAACGTCCACCGCCACGTCCCGGACCGCCGCTGCCAGATCCTCCTCCTCCGCCAGCCGAACGCGATCCGCGCGGAGGTGACGGACCCGATCCCCCAACTCCCCACCCTCACCCCGGACATCTCCCCCGACTCCGAGTCCGGCCGCGGCATCCTCATCCTCGACACCATCACCGACAAATGGGGCACCACCCCAACTCCCCAGGGCGGCAAGACGATCTGGTTCGAGTGCGCGACCCCGATGGACCTGGACGACATGCCCTGAAGTCCCGGCCCCTCTTCCAGCTCAGCGGAATCCGGGACTCGGCCAGGCGGTTAGCTCGGAGAAGGGGCGGCGACGGGCTTCTCCGGCTCCCTGTCCTGTTCCTCGGTCGCCACCCTCGCGGTCAACCGAGCCCGAGGCCCCATGAACAGGTACGACAGGCCGAAGCCGCCGGCGACGACGGCTGCGCCGCCGACCGCGTCGAGGACCCAGTGGTTGCCGGTGGCGACGATGGCGGAGACGGTGAAGAGGGGGTGGAGGAGGCCGAGGGCCTTCATCCACCATTTGGGGGCGACGATGGCGATGACGAGGCCGCACCAGAGGGACCAGCCGAAGTGGAGGGACGGCATGGCGGCGTACTGGTTGGTCAGCGCGGTCAGCGTGCCGTAGTCCGGCTTCGAGAAGTCCTGGACGCCGTGGACCGTGTCGATGACGCCGAGGTCCGGCATGAGGCGGGGCGGCGCCAAGGGGTAGAGCCAGAAGCCGACGAGGGCCAACAGAGTGGCGAAGCCGAGGGACGCTCGGGCCCAGCGGTAGTCGACCGGGCGGCGCCAGTAGAGGATCGCGAGGACGGAGAGCGGGAGCACGAAGTGGAAGGACTCGTAGTAGAAGTCGAAGAAGTTCCGCAGCCACGGAACACCGACGACCCAGTGGTTGACCGCGTGCTCGATGTCGATGCGCAGGAACCGCTCGATGTCGAGGATCTGCTGGCCGTGCTCCTCGGCTCGGACCCGCCCCGCGGAGTTCGAACCGCCGGTCGCCGCGAGCCGGACCTTCTGGTACGCCGCGTACGTGACACGGATGAGGAGGAGTTCGAGGAGGAGGTTGGGGCGCGTCAGGACACGGCGCAGGAACGGCAGCAGGGGCACCCCGCGCAGCCGCGCGGGCACGGGCGCCGCGTACTCCGTCGGCGTCGGCGCCGCGTACAGCGGGTCCTTGCGGGACAGGAACGGCAGGAACGTCGCGGCGGCGATCGCGGCGAACAGCACGATGTTGTCGCGCACGGGGTACAGCGCGGCCATATTCGGCAGCATCATCTTGGCCGGAAGCGTCATCACCAGGACGACGGCGACGGGCCAGACGTACCGGTCGGAGGCCCGCTTCCCGACCCGCCCGACGACGGCGAGCAGCACCCACAGCAGCTGGTGCTGCCAGGTCGTCGGTGAGACGGCGACGGCCACGCACCCGGTGATCGCGACGGCGAGCAGCAACTGCCCGTCGCGCGCGTAGCGCACGGCACGGCGTACGCCGAGGACCGCGACGACGGTGCCGAGCGCAAGGAACAGGCCGATTTCGAGGGGCCCGGTCAGCCCGACGCGCAGCAGCGCGCCGTGCAGGGACTGGTTGGCGAGGTCGTCGGCCTTGCCGCCGAGGCCGGTGCCCGCGATGTGGTGCACCCAGTACGTGTACGAGTCCTGCGGCATCGCCGCCCAGGCCACCAGCGTCGCCCCCGCGAACGTACCGACGGCCGTCGCGGCGGCCCGGCGCCTGCGCGTGAACCACAGGAGCGCGGCGAAGAGCAGGACGGTCGGCTGGAGGGCGGCGGCGACGCCGATGAGGACCCCTCCGGCGTACCGCCCGCGCGCGACGAAGCAGCCGAGCAGGACGAGCAGCACCGGGATGATGCTGGTCTGGCCGAGCCACAGGGTGTTGCGGACGGGCAGGGAGAGCATCAGGAGGCTGATCGCGACGGGGGCCGCGAGAAGGGCCGTACGGCGGCTCACGGGCTGCGGGAGCGCCTGGGCGACGACGACGCCGAGGGCCGCGACGAGCAGCAGCGTCCCGAACGTCCAGCCCAGGCCCAGGGCGTGTTCCGCGGACCTGGTGAAGGACTTGAGGACGAGGCCGCCGAAGGGGGTGCCGGTGAACTGCGCGGAGTCGTACAGCGAGCCGTTGAAGTGGAGCACGCCGTCGTGGCCGAACCAGAGCTCCAGGTCCGTCAGGCGCTCCCCGCGCGGGGTGGACAGGATGACCGCGACCTGGCGGACGGCGAGGACCGCCGCGAGCAGCCAGAAGCCGATGCGGGCCACGCGCAGACGCGCCTGTCGTGCGTCCGCGGGGTCGGCCGCGGTCGCCCCGAAGGGTTCCGTCGGTCGTCCGCTGTGCTCCGCATTCGCCACGGCTGGTTGGCCTCCCGCCCCGTTCGTTCGGTTCTGCTTGTCTGGTGATTCTCCCGGAGGCCCACCAGGGGTTTCCTCCGGACGAACCCTACGGGTACGCCCCTCCCCCTGACAGAGACGCAGGTCACCCCTGCTTCACCTGGCAGCCCATCTCGTTTTGTCCGGAAGACGATAGTGCGTGTCAGGCGCGGCCATGCCCCCGGGGGCTGTT
The DNA here is from genome assembly GCF_040610055.1 of Streptomyces sp. NPDC004539. NCBI lineage: Bacteria > Bacillati > Actinomycetota > Actinomycetes > Kitasatosporales > Streptomycetaceae > Streptomyces > Streptomyces sp. NPDC004539. Next base: position 22,297 of record NZ_JBEXLS010000004.1, read on the forward strand.
TTCGCCCATCTCATGGGCGTGATTTGAATCGGGCGCCGAACGGAACACCCGCTCCGCCCGTACCGTCGTAGACCCGCGCGGGTCATGGCACTACGGGTAGTGACGGATGACTACGGAGGGCTTCGAGCATGGTGGTCGGTTTTCCGGTGGTCGGCTGTCCGTGGAGACGATCAGGAGCGGCGAAAGGTTCATCCGCGTCCTCACGCGCGCGTGCGCTCGTCGTTCTCCTGCTGCTCGCCGTCCTCCAGCCGGTGGCGCCCGCGTACGCCGGTGGCGCGCTGATCGGCGCCGACGACCGCCGTCTCGCGGTGACCCGGGAGGTCTCCGTGATCCGCTGGGACGGCGCCCAGGAGCAGATCGTGACCCGGCTGACCGTCGCCGGGGACACCCCGGACGCGGCCTGGCTGATGCCGGTCCCGAGCCGGGCCACCGTACGGCTGGGGGACCCGGCGCTGCTCGAACAGCTGACGGCCGCGACGGCGCCGTCGTACCGGACCCGGCGGCACTTCTGGCCGCAGGACGGGGACTGGCCCCTGACGTCCGGTACCGGCCGGGGTCCCGAGCCACCGCCGCCGCCCGCCCGGGGCCCCGGTGTCGGCGTCGTCGCGAACGGCCGCCTCGGCCCCTTCGACGTGGCTCACCTGTCGGCCACCGACCCCGCCGCGCTCGCCTCCTGGCTCCGCACGAACGGCTTCGCCCTCCCCGCGGGCCTCCAGGACGCCCTCCAGCCGTACGTGGCGCTCCGCTGGCAGTACGTCGCGATCAAGCTGGCCCCGGCCGCCGCCGGTGCCCTCAGCGGCCCCCTGGACCCCCTCCACGTCACGTTCGACGCGAAGACGCCGGTCTACCCGATGCGGCTGTCCTCGACGCCGCGTTCCCTGTCCCTGTACGTCCTCGCCGCCCACCGCATGGAACCGGTCTCCCCGGTCGGCGGCTCCCGCCCGCGCGTGACGTTCGCCGGACGGGTCGCCTCCGACTCCGCCCCGCTGTCGACGTTCTCCCGGCAGACCCCGTACGTCACCGTCGTCGCCCAGGAGTTCCCCGGTACGACCGTCACGGCCGACCACGAACTCCGCCGCGCCGCCACGGACGCGCCCGTCCAGCAGGTCGTCTACGCCGACCGCCTCCGCACACTCGCCGGTGTCCCGGCGTGGCTCCTGGCCGTGACCGCGGCGATCCTCGCGCTGGCCGCGACGGCGATCAGGGTGGCCGTACGCGTGCGTGGGGGCCCGGGAGGGCGGACGGGCCGACGGGAGCAGGCACCGGGGGACGCGCCCGCGTCGGCTCCGCAGTCCGCCACGCCTTTCACCATCCCCGCACCATCAGAAGGGAACACGGCACCCATGACCGGCACCACGGAGGAGCCCCGCCCGATCGGCCTCACCACGCGCGTGACCGACGCCCTCGACGCACTACGCGCGCGCGTGCGCAGTGCCTCGGGGGACGCCGGGCGCCCGCGCGCGGGGGTGGACGGGATACCGCCGATGCCCACGGAGGCGCCGACCGTGGGGGTGCCGCCCCGGGCGGGGAACGGGGTTCCGGGGGGTGGCGTTTCGGGGAGCGGCGTTTCGGGAGTGGCGGAGGACTGGGCTTCGGAGGTGCAGGGGGCAGTGCCGCGGGAGGAGGTCTTCTTCGGTGCGGAGAGCGCGTACGACGTTCCGCCGATGCCGGAGACCGCACCCACGGTCGGCGTCCCGGCGTCCCCCCGGGTCCCCCCGATGCCGAGTACGGCGCCGACGGTCCCCCCTGTCCCCTCGTACGCCCCTTCCGCCCCCGCACCCGCCCCGGACGACGGCGGTACGGCCCATCTGTTCACGTCTCCCGTGGACGTCCCCCACGCCGCCGTGCCTTCGGGGCTCCACAAGTACCCCTTCTGCGCGCCGCCCCTGAACCAGAACACCTTCGGTACCCGCCAGAAGCACCGGCGTGTGTCCCAGGTGCCGCGCCAGGGCCGGGGGTTGGGGTGAGGGCGGGTCGCCGCGGCTGACCCGAACGGGTGAATCGGCCGGGCGGAGGGCCGGGGCGGGAACTGGGGTGGCGGGGGTGCGCGTTGGGCTGGGCAGGACGTGTGGAGAGGCAGGGGACCGTGAGCGAAGAGCGGGTCTGGGCAGCGGTGGACGGGTACTTCGAGGAGGAACTGGGCCTCAGGGACGAGGTGTTGGCGGCGGCGCTGCGGGAGAGCGAGGCGGCCGGGCTGCCGCCGATCAGCGTGTCGGCCGGTCAGGGGAAGCTGCTTCAGCTGCTCGCGGAGATCCAGGGGGCCCGCCGCGTCCTGGAGATCGGGACGCTGGGCGGGTACAGCACGATCTGCCTGGCCCGGGCCCTCCCGGCGGACGGCAGGCTGATCACCCTGGAGTACAGCCGTGCGCACGCGGACGTCGCCGAGCGGAACATCGCGCGGGCGGGGCTGGACAAGATCGTGGAGGTCCGGGTCGGCGAGGCCCTCACCTCCCTCCCCCTCCTGGCCGACGAGAACCCGCCCCCCTTCGACCTGGTCTTCATCGACGCGGACAAGGCGAACAACCCCCACTACGTGGAGTGGGCCCTGAAGCTGACCCGCGCCGGCAGCCTCATCGTCGTCGACAACGTCGTCCGCGGCGGCAAGGTCGTCGACCCCGGCAACCCCTCCCCCGACATCCAGGGCACCCGCGCCGCCCTCCACCTCATCGCCACCCACCCCCGCCTCACCGGCACCGCCCTCCAGACGGTCGGCACCAAGGGCTACGACGGCTTCGCCCTGGCCAGAGTCCTGCCCTGACCGGCGTCACCGAAGGCGCACCGGGGCACTGGAGGTCCACGCGGCCCGGCGGTCCGGCTCCCGCGACGTCTCCGGCCGCTGAGCCAGGATCACGGTCCCGGCGGGCGGGTCGTGAGGCCGGGACCGTGGGGGCTCAGCCCTCGTGGACAGTTGGGGGCTCAGCCCTCGTGGTAGAAGCCGACGTTCACGCTGCGTGGGCTGGTGCGGTCGGTGATGACGATCTCGCCGGAGCCGCCGCGGGGGAGGGTGAGGGTGGTGCCGTAGGAGATGGGCTGGGCGTACTGGCCGGAGAGCAGGCGGACTTCGGAGGAGGGGTCGTCCTGGGAGCCGCGCAGCCAGGTGACCTGCCAGACGCCCTCGGGGCCGCAGAGGAACTCCAGGTGGACGCGGGAGACGAACAGCCAGTCCTGAGGGGTGACGAGCCGGCAGACCGAGGTGTCGCGGCCCACTCGCAGCACCGCCCCCGGTTCGCTGGGCGCGTCGGCCATGAGCATCCCTGCCGTGGCCCCCTCCTCCACCGCGGAGACGGAGGCCATGGTGAGTTCGAGCACGTGCGTTCCCCTTGTGTCCGCCGGACGTCCGCCCGGCATGTCCCAACCCCCCGGACGCCGGGTTCACAGCGTCCGAAACGGCATTGCACAGCGGCGGAATGATAAATCGCCCGGCCGCATCGCGTCCGGCACAATGGACGCATGACCGAGCGAAAGCCACCGGGCGTGCCGTTCGACTCCTGGGTGGACAGGCAGATCCAGGACGCGCAGGCCCGCGGGGAGTTCGACGGGCTCACGGGCGCGGGCAAGCCCCTCCCGGCCGGCGTCGACTCGTCGTACGACGAACTCTGGTGGATCAAGCGGAAGATGGCCCGCGAGGGTCTCTCCGCGCTCCCGCCGGCCCTGGCCCTGCGCAAGGAGGCGGAGGACGCCCTCGCGGCGGCGCTGGCCGCCCCCTCGGAGTTCACGGTCCGCAAGATCCTCACCGACGTCAACGTGAAGATCCGCGACATGATGTTCCGCCCCCCGCCCGGCCCGCCGCTCGGCAAGAAGCCGTACGACGTCGAGGCGGTCGTCGAGGAGTGGCGCGAGCGCAGGCGTACGCCCCCTGCGGACCCCGGCCGCCCTACGGCGGCCGACGCCTGAGGGGGCGCCACCGAAACGCCGGGCCCCGGAAACACCGAGGTCTCCGGCCTCGCCGCCGTCCTCAGACGCGCAGCAACCGTTCGCACAACTCCCGGTAGTCCCGCATCGCCAGCCGAAGCCGCTCGGTGTCCCCTTCCCCGGCCGACCCTCCGACCGCACCTCCGCCCCCGCCCTGCCAAGCCCCCCGAACCGTCCCCCGCCGCCTGGCGATCGCCTCGCTGAACCGCGCCGCCAGCTCCTCCAGCACCCGGTCCGCCTCCGCGACCGCCTCCCGGGGCTCGTCCACGAACCCGGTCAGCGCCTGCCGCATCCGCTGCTCCAGCTTCTCGCACTCCTCCCGCGCGAGAAACGGGGCGCCGGCCCCGTAACCACTGCCGCTGCCACTGCCACTGCCACTGCCACTGCCACCAGGCTTCCGCACCGCAGACGTACCGTCCCCGAGCGGCACCTCGCCCTTGCGGATGTCCGTCACCTTCGTGACCTCCTCCTTCCGCGCACCCGAGACACCCGGCGTACCCGGCGTACCCGACGCCCCCTGCGTTCCCCTGTCCTCACTCATCCCTCACCCCTCCTCACTTGGCCTGAATCCGCTGAAACACCGCCGGTACCCGCCCGGTTCGCCCGGCCCCCGCCTTCTTCTCCGCACCGCGCGGCGCGCTCCGCGCCAACCCCCGCGGCTCGCCCAGCAGTTCCCGGAACAGCGCCCGCCCCGCGAGGACGGCCTTGCGCGCGTCCTCGGTGTCGGTGCCCTCCTCGCCGGACACGTACCGGACATGCCGGTACCCGTCGACGTGCGCGGCGTGGTGCACGGCGAGCGCGGCGACCTGCTCGTCGAAGTCCTCGGCCCGCGGATACCCCCGGGCACCCGCCAACTCCCCGATCAGCCGGTCGACTTCGGCGGCGGCCTGCCGGGGCGACTCCACGAACAGCTCCTGCGCGGCCCGCCACCGCTCCTGGTACTTCTCCTGCTCCCCGGCGTCGAGGGACCGCTCCCGCAGCCCCCCGTGCCGCTCGACGAGGGACGTCAACTCCCGTTCGGCGGCGCGGACATCCCCGTCGTGCCGGGCCACGGCCCGCCCGTACTCGGGCCCGAACCGCCGCTCCAGGGACCCCCCGCCTCCCGTGCGACGCACTCCGAGGAAACCCGCCGCGACAACGACGACCGCGCCGATGACGATCAGTACGACGATCACGCCTGTGGACATGGCTGCCTTCCGGTGTAAAGGCCCAACGGGCCGGTTCCTCTTCCGAGTTGCCCGTAAAGCGCCCGGCAAACAAGCCCACGCGCCGAGCCCACCCGTCCGGCACGCGCACCCGGCCCACCCGTCAAACCCCGCCCAGCCGGCCCGCGTATATCGCTTGCGACCCCGCCACGCCTCCTCCCGAGAATGACCCCCATGCCCTGGACGATCACCCCGGAACCCCCCGACTCCCCCGCCGCCACGGCCCTGTGGCGCGCGTACTACACGGAGGTGAGCGACCGCTGGTACCTCCTCCACGAGGGCCGCCCGACCGACCCCGCCGAACTGGAGCGCGAGATCCACGCCCGCACCGGCGCCGAACTGGCCCCGCCGAAGGGGCGGTTGCTGGTGGCCCGGTACGACGGCGCGGCGGCCGGCACCGCCGGGGTGCGCCGACTCGACGCGGACACCGCCGAGTTGACCCGCGTCTACCTGCTCCCGGCGCTGCGCGGCAAGGGCGGGGCGGCGCTCCTGGTGGCCGCGGCGGAGGACACCGCACGCGCGTGGGGAGCGACCCGCATGATCCTGGACACCCGCGCGGACCTGGTGGAGGCGAGGTCGCTGTACGCGCGCCTGGGCTACGCGGAGACCGCCCCGCACAACGACGACGTGTACGCGGACCACTGGTTCGGCAAGCCTCTCACGTGACGGCTCCCGGCCCCTCCCGCACCGACCCGCACAACTCCCCGTTCAACTCCTTGACCAGCCGCACGAGATCGGTCGGCCGCCCCGGCCCCCACCAGTCCCCCAGCAGCTCCGCGAGCGACTCCTCCCGCGCCTCCGCGAGCCGCTCCGCCACCTCGCGCCCCCGCGCGGTGAGAGACAGCTGCACCCCCTCCCGCCGGGCCAGCCCGCTCTCCTCCACCTGCCGGGCCCCTTCGATGACCACGGCGAGCGGGACCGGGCTCCGCTCGGCGAGCCGGCCGGGCTCGACGGTCCCGTACTTCCTGATCCGCAGGAGTATCCAACTGGCCGCCGGGAGAAGGTCGTAGCCCGCGCGGGCGGTGATCGTGCGGTAGATCTCCCGGCGCCCCTCCCGGGTACCGAGCACGGACAGCGCGCGGCACACCTCGTCGTACGAGGACCGCTCGACGGGGTTGCTGGCGAGGGTCTGGGTGACGTCCGGCGCGGTGACCGAGCCGCGGAGGCGGTCCTCCTTGAGGAACCAGGCGAGGAGGAAGCCGAGGAGGGCGACGGGTGCGGCGTAGAGGAACACGTCGGTGATGGAGGAGGCGTAGGCGTGGACCGCCGGTGGCCGCAGGGCGGGCGGGAGTTCGGCGATGCCGCGCGGGTCGGATTTCAGCGTGTCGGCGCTGAAGCCCGCCGGGAGGCCCTGAACTCCCGTGAAGGCCGAGGTGAGTTTGTCGGAGAGGCGGCTCGCGAAGACCGTGCCGAAGACGGCGACGCCGAAGGACGCGCCGATCGAGCGGAAGAAGGTCGCGCCGGAGGTGGCGACGCCCAAGTCCTCGTAGGAGACCGCGTTCTGGACGATCAGGACGAGGACCTGCATGACCAGGCCGAGCCCGAGGCCGAAGACGAAGAAGTAGGCGCTCATCTCGCCGGTGGGGCTGTTCTCGTCGAGGCGGTGCAGGAGGAGCAGCCCGAGGGTGGTGACGGCGGTGCCCGCGACGGGGAACACCTTCCAGCGGCCCGTACGGCTGACGATCTGGCCGGAGAGGGTGGAGGAGAGCAGCAGCCCGGCGACCATCGGCAGCATGTGGACGCCGGACATGGTCGGGGAGACGCCCTGGACGACCTGGAGGAACGTCGGCAGGTAGGTCATCGCGCCGAACATCGCGAACCCAACGATGAAGCTGATGACGGCGGAGAGGGTGAACGTCCGGACGCGGAACAGCTTGAGCGGCAACACCGGTTCGGCGGCCCGGCGTTCGACCGCGACGAAGGCGACGGCGAGGACGACTCCGAGCACCAGCAGGCCGGTCACCTGGACCGAGCCCCACGCCCAGGTCGTCCCGCCGAGGGAGGCGACGAGGACGAGGCAGGTGGCGACGGAGGCGATCAGGAGGGTGCCGAGGTAGTCGATGGTGTGCCGGGTGGTGCGGCGCGGGATGTGCAGGACGGCGGCGATGACGGCGAGCGCGACGACGCCGACGGGGAGGTTGACGTAGAACACCCAGCGCCAGCTGAGGTGTTCGGTGAACAGGCCGCCGAGCAGCGGGCCGAGGACGCTCGTCGCGCCGAAGACCGCGCCGAACAGGCCCTGGTAGCGCCCGCGTTCGCGGGGTGGGACGAGGTCGCCGACGATCGCCATCGACAGGACCATCAACCCGCCGCCGCCCAGGCCCTGGAGTGCCCGGAATGCGATCAACTGCGGCATGTTCTGGGCCGTTCCGCAGAGAGCGGAACCGATCAGGAAGAGCACGATCGCCGTCTGGAACAGTCGTTTTCGGCCGTACTGGTCACCGAGCTTGCCCCACAGGGGGGTCGCGGCGGTGGAGGCGAGGAGATAGGCGGTGACGACCCAGGAGAGGTGTTCCAGGCCGCCGAGGTCGCTGACGATGGTGGGGAGGGCCGTGGAGACGATCGTCTGGTCGAGGGCGGCCAGCAGCATGCCCAGCAGCAGGGCGCCGATCGACACCAGCACGTTTCCGCCGATGTGTTCGCGCTGGGGATCGCGTGCGGCCGTCCGTGCGTCCAAGGACATGGAGACCTCCCTCGGCTCTCGTGTCCCCTCCATGGTGGTGGGTGTCACCCGGAACGTCCTGTCGAGACCGGGGGGAGGGGCTTTCCGGCCATTCCACGGGCTGTGACGTGTGGTGCCATGGGGGCGTGCCATGACTGTGGAGGATCTGCATAATTTCCGGAGTTCCCACGGGGAGGGGTGAAGGAGTGAACGAGCCGACGGAGCGCGCGGGGCCGGACGGGGCGCGGAAGCCGTACGGGCACCCCTGTCCGGAGTGCGGTGCGCTGCGGGCCGCCGACAGCACGCCGTCCTGCGACTGCGCGCGGCGGGCCGCCGAGGCGCTGAAGGAGGCGCGGCTCGCGGACGCCGCCGCGGCGGAGGACTTCGACCCTCTGCGGATTCGCCCCTACGTGGAGCTGGCGGGCACGGCCGGCGCCCCGGCGGCGGGCGGCATCAAGCCACCCCCGGACGCGACGATGCGCCTGCGGGCCGTCCCCCCGGGCCTCACCCCGGCCGCGCCGTCCCCGGACGCCACCGCGACGGCCCCGCTCCCGAAGATCCCGGGCACGGGCCCCACCGCTCCCCGTACCCCCGGAGAGCCAGGACCCCGTAGTACCGGCGGAGCGCAGGCGTCCCGTAGTACCGGAGAGCCAGGGCCCCGTAGTACCCCCGGGCCGTCCACGCCCCGTAGTACCGGAGAGCCAGGAGCCCCCGAAGCGGAGGCCACGGAACCCGGCCCCCGCCGCCGCAGGACGATCCTGCTCGCGACGAGCGGCGCGGTCGTCGCCGTCCTCGCCGCCGCCGGCTTCGCGACGGGCCTGTTCGCGTACGACGCCCCCGCGCGCGACGACTCCCCGCCGGAGGACATCCGCGCGGCGGTCCCGGCGCCGTCCACCACCGCCGTCTCCGAGCCGTCGGCCCCGGCGCGCACGGTCGACCCCGCCCCGGTCTCCGACCCGCCGACCCCGTCCGAGAGCGCGGCCCCCTCGCCCTCCCCTACGCCGACCCGGGCCTCCGCCTCGCCGTCCGCCGCCGCGAGCGGGCCCTCCGCCGAGGTGTCCCCCTCCGGCGCGGCCGGCGACGAGCAGGCCCAGGTCCCGAGCCTCACGGTCGCCGTGCTGCGGCGCGGCGACACCGGCTCCGAGGTGCGGGAACTCCAGCTGCGGCTGACGCAGACGGGCCTGTACACCGAGGCCGCGGACGGCGTGTTCGACGAGCAGGTCGAGGTGGCTCTCAAGGAGTACCAGCGCTCCCGTGACGTCACCGGTGACGAGCGCGGGGTGTACGGGGCGGTGACGCGCGAGCGGCTGGAGAAGGAGACCAAGGAGCCTTGAAGGAGTGAGACTCCCGGCGGGGAACCGTCGGACCAGGGGCGCACGTCACTCGGCCCGTCGGCGGGGGTGTCCACCCGGCAGCGGTGACCTCGGGCTTCGGTGTCGCCGGCGTCGTACGGATGGTCAGGGGCGCGGGGCGCGGATGTGGAGGCGGATCTCGTCGGGGGTGATCTCGACGGCGATCTCGCGGAGGTCGCGTACGACGATGTCGGCGGGGTGGGCGGCGGCGCGTTCGCCGACGCCGACGACGCGCATGCCGGCGGCCTTGCCGGCCTGGATGCCGGCGCCGGAGTCCTCGAAGACGACGCAGTCGGCGGGGGCGACGCCCAGTTCGGCGGCGGCCTTCAGGAAGCCCTCGGGGTCGGGTTTGCTGGCGCCGACGGACTCGGCGGTGACCCGCAGGGCGGGCAGCGGGAGGCCGGCGGCGGCCATCCGGGCGGTGGAGAGGGCGACGTCCGCCGAGGTCACGAGCGCGTGCGGGACGCCGGCGAGGGCGGAGAGGAACGCGGGGGCGCCGGGGACGGGGACGACGCCGTCCATGTCGGCGGTCTCCTCCGCGAGCATCCGCGCGTTGTCCGCGAGGTTCAGCTCCACGGGCCGGTCGGGCAGCAGCACGGCCATCGAGGCGTGGCCCTGGCGGCCGTGTATGACCTTCAGGGTCTCGTCGCCGTCGAGTCCGTGCCGGTCGGCCCAGCGCCGCCAGATCCGCTCGACGACCGCGTCGGAGTCGACGAGGGTGCCGTCCATGTCGAGGAGGAGTGCGCGAGCGGACATCACCACGGGCTCGGGGACCGACATGCACCACTCCAGACAACCGGGGCCGGGGAACCAAGGTGGTCCCGCCCGCCGGTCAGGGAGAACGAGCGGGAACCACTTTGTTTCTCTACGGTACAAAACGATTCCGCTCCCCGCCACCACCCCGCGAGAACTTCACCGGCCGTTCAGCCGGACCACCCCCGGGCCGCCGGGACGTCAGCCGGCGATCGCCTCCCACAGGCTCCAGACACCGAGGCCCAGCATGAGCAGTGCCGCGATCTTGGTGATCAGGACGAGGGGGACGCGCTTCATGAGGGCCTTGCCGCCGACGATGCCGAGCCCGGCGACGGCCCACAGGCCGAGGACGGCGCCGAGGCCGACGGAGAGCGGGTCGTCGTACCGGGCGGCGAGGTTCGCGGTCATGATCTGGGTGAGGTCGCCGAACTCGGCGACCAGGATGAGCATGAAGCCGGCGCCGGCGACCTTGAGGAAGGACTGGTCCTCGGGCCTGCGGACCTCCTCCTCGGCCTCGTCCTTCCTCAGCAGCAGCATCGCGGCGCCGCCGAGGAAGAGGACGCCGGTGAGGGCGTGGACGAGCTGCTGGGGCAGGAGGGTCAGGACGCTGCCGGCGGCGACCGCGAGGACGACGTGGACGAGGAAGGCGGCGGCGACGCCGGCGAAGACGTACGAGGCGCGGTAGCGGGTGCCGAGGATCAGTCCGGCGAGGGCCGTCTTGTCCGGGAGTTCGGCGAGGAAGACGACGCCGAAGACGAGCGCCGCCACGCTGATGCTGATCAAGGTTCCTCAATCGGTCGGGGACTGCCCCGCCGAGAGCGCTGAGCCTTCCGTACGAAGACACCTCGGCAGGGCAGTACACATGGATGTGCACTGCTTGCCGAAGGTCTCGCTGGCGAACCCCTGAGGACCCCTAGGGGGTCTCGGGAGCTGCCTCCGGGCGCCGGCTCAGGCGAGCTGAGCAGTGTGTCGACGGTCCGGCGAAGAGCTACTCCCCTTCTGCGCCGTCCATCGTACGCGACCCCGCCGACGGGGTTGTAGGGACCAAAGTCCCCCGCACCCCTTGTCTTGTCATGTGCGCGTCACTAACTTCTTACCGCGCGCTCACCTCACCGCAACACGGCCTCGCGAGCATTCCCTCGCCCCCCGCTACAACGCCCCCACAGATCACGGGAGTTCGCATGCGAAAGTTCTACGCGCGTGGACGGCTCAGCATACTCGCCGCTCTCACCGGACTCATAGCCTCCGTCGGTGTCCTCAACGGCCCGACGGCGTCCGCCGCGCTCCCCACCCCCGTCAGCGGCGCCACGGCCCGCAGCTACCTGTCCCAGCTCACCGTCGCGACCGAGAACCGCACGGGCTACGACCGGGACCTCTTCCCGCACTGGATCACCATCTCCGGTACCTGCAACACGCGTGAGACCGTCCTCAAGAGGGACGGGTCCAACGTCGTCACCAACTCCGCCTGCACCGCCACGAGCGGCAGCTGGTACTCCCCCTACGACGGGGCCACCTGGACCGCCGCGTCCGACCTCGACATCGACCACCTCGTCCCGCTCGCCGAGGCGTGGGACTCCGGCGCCAGCGCCTGGACCACGGCCCAGCGGCAGGCGTTCGCCAACGACCTCACCCGGCCGCAGCTCATCGCGGTCACCGACAACGTCAACCAGGCCAAGAGCGACCAGGACCCGGCCGAGTGGATGCCGTCGGTCACCTCCTACCGCTGCACGTACGTCCGCGCCTGGGTGCAGGTGAAGTACTACTACGACCTGTCCGTCGACTCCGCCGAGAAGTCGGCGCTGACGAGCTACCTCGCCAACTGCTGATCCGACGCCGGGAGATGTCACGGCGCGGGGTCCTGTCTCGTCTCGGGGAGCGCAACGCTTCCCCGTGAAGGAGTGGACGATGGACCTCGCGCTGTGGATCTCGGCCGTACTGCTCGCTCTCGTGGCCCTCGCCGGAGGGGTCACCAAGACGTTCGTCCCCCGGCAGAAGCTCGCCGCCGCACAGGGCGGGGGCTGGACCGGGGACGCCACGGACACGTTCGTCCGCTCCCTCGGCATCCTCGAACTCCTCGCCGCCGCAGGACTGTTGCTGCCCGCGATACTGAACGTGGCACCCCCGCTCGTACCGGTCACCGCCGTCTGCTGGGCACTCCTCATGACCGGCGCGATGATCACCCACGGACGCCGGGGCGAATCCGCCCTGGCCGCCCTGAACCTGGTCTACCTCGCCATCGCCGTGTTCGTGGCGTGGGGGCGGTTCGGTCCCGCGCCGTTCGGCGGCTGAGGGGACGGCCGTCGGACGCGGGGCAGGCCGCAGGGTCCCGGAGCCACGCCTGCTCCGTACGCCGCCTCGACCGTTGAAGGGCGCGGGCCCGGCCGGGGTACGCCGCCTTCACGACTCGGCCGAGGCCGACGCGTTCACGGCGGCGACGGTCACCGGGAGCTCGGCCGACGTGCCGCGTGCATCCGCCGGGAGGGGTACGCCGGTCCGTGGCCGCCCGAGCCTCCGCTCGCCTGTCCGCGCGAGGACCCGGCCGGGGCAGCGGAGTCGGCCGGTTCCACGTCGGCCACCTCGTCGTCGCTCCAGGAACGACCGAGCCCGCTCGCCGGTGGAGGCCGTGTTCGCGCTGCGCGAGGTTCTTCGGTCTCCCGGTCTCCCGGTCTCCCGGTCCCCGAAGTCGCCGGGGCGATATGGCGGTCGGAGTCCGCGTGCCGCTGACTCGCCGTCCGGGCACAGGGGTATGTGGTCGTCGGACCGGGCCCGCTTCACGACGGCCCGTTCGGAACCCGCCGCGCTCACGGCCCGGTTCTTCACGGCGCCTCGCGAGGGGGACGCACCCGGTCCGCGGGGGCTGCCGGTGGCCGGTGGCCGGTGCGCCGATGGTCGGCGTCGGCGGGGCGGGGGCAGGGGCGGGAGGGAGGGAAAGTGTCGCGGCTGTTCGGGGCGGTCCGCTTCCCTCGGACGGCGGGCGTGCGGGTGGCGTGCAGCCGTACGTGGTGAACGGCGGGCCGGGCGCGGTCATCCAGGGTGCGGGCGGGAGGGTTCCGCACGCACTGATGTGACAGGGCGTGAATGACAACGTTATCCACAGGTGGCGCACAATTTCTTGCCGCCGACATATTCACACGCCATGGGGATACTTTTGGGTGCGTTTGGTCTCGCATCCCCATGGCCGTATGAATTCACTGCGCCGTACACGCGGTCCCCCGCCCGGGATTTCAGGAACCGGTGCTGTTCCAGTCGGGTGTGTAGACGACGGCTTCGGAAGAGTCGCCCGCGCGGCTGACCGAGTGGGAGTGCCCGGCGGAACCGAGGACGAAGGTGAAGGCCGCTACGGCGAAGAGGGCCAAGAGGGCGGCGGTACGGAGGAGGCTGTTCTTCAACTCGCTTACCTGGCAGTGCATTTGGGTATTCCTGTCACTCAAGGTCTGGCTGACGGGAACACTCTCACCGGAGCGCGTCAGTAGAGGATCAGCGGACGATGGACGGACGATCTACGGAGGCCGAATACCGGGCAATTCACCCCGGTGCGAGATTCCGAACGAGACATGTTCACATGTTCACCCGTTCCACAATTCGCCCCTTCACCAGTAATCCCACGGTCAATCACACCTACCGAGAGAAAACATCCCGCCACGACTGCTTGAAGCTGCAAGCTCTCGGGCTAGGATGATCCGCGCGGCGCTCGGTTCGACCAGAGAGGTGACCCGGTGGCGGTCCTCCATGTGTCCCTTCTCGGCTTTCTCGAAGTGCGCAGGGACTCGACCGACCTGGACCTGGGAAACCCTCAGCAGCAGGCCCTGTTCGCCGCCCTCCTCATGCGCCGCGGGAAAACCGCGTCGGCGGCCGACCTGATAGCGGCGATCTGGGGCGAGGACATCCCCACCTCCGCCCTCACCACCTTGCGCACCTATGCCTGGCGGCTGCGGAAGATTCTGGAAACGAACAGCAAGTCCCCGGAGTTTCTGGTCTCCGTGGGCGACGGTTACCGGCTCGTCGTCCAGGACGAACACATCGACTGGTACGAGGCGAGGCGATTCGGCCGAGAAGCGGTCACCGCCAATGGTCCGCACCATGCGCTGGACTCCTTGGAACAGGCTCTCGCCCTGTGGAAAGGAGAACCTCTCACCGGGATTCCCGGCCCCTACGCGGCACTTCAGCGCGACCGGATCAACGAGACCCGGCTCGCCCTTGAGGAAGAGCGCCTCGACACCGTCATCGCACTCGGTCAAGGGCAGTTGTGCATTCCCGAGTTGCTGGAACTGGTCGGCCGTTATCCCTTACGGGAGCGACTCTACGCCCTGCTGATGCGCGCACAGGTCCAATCCGGCCGCCGGGCCGACGCCCTGACGACCTATCACGAAGCGCGCCGGCTCCTCGTCGACGAACTCGGCGTCGACCCCGGCGCCGAACTCACCGCCGTGCACCGGCAGATCCTCAGCGGCGAGCTGGACGCCGTACCCGACCCGGCGGAGTACGGCGGGCACGCGGACGACCGGACGGCCGCCGTGCCCGTGCTGCCGCCCGCGCAACTCCCCCCGGAACCGGCGGACTTCATCGGCCGCGCGCATGTCGCCCAGGCGCTCACCTCGGCGATGAACGCGGAGAACCGGCCGGCGCTCCCGGTGGTCGTGCTGGCCGGAATGGGCGGCGTCGGCAAGTCCTCGCTGGCGCTGCACGTCGCCCACCGGGTGCGCGAGGCGTACCCGGACGGCCAGTTGTACGCGGACCTCGGCGCGATGGCGGCACCGGAGAGCGTGCTGATCGGCTTCCTGCGGGCGCTCGGCACCCGCCCCGAGGACGTCCCGGAACCGCTGGAGGCGCGGACGGCGCTGCTGCGGACCGTGCTGAACGAGCGCCGGGTGCTGATCGTGCTGGACGACGCGCGGGACGCGGCGCAGATCCGGCCGCTGCTGCCGGGCAGCGCGCACTGCGGGGTGCTGATCACCAGCCGGACCCGGCTCGGCGGGCTGCCGGCCTCCCTCCAGGTCGAGTTGGAGGCGTTCTACCTCGACGAGGCGCTCGAACTGCTGACCCACGCGATCGGTGCCGAACGGGTGCGGGCGGAGCCGGAGGCGGCGGCCTCGCTGATGGAGTCGTGCGCCTATCTCCCGCTGGCGGTGCGGATCGTGGCCGCGCGGCTGGCGGCCCGGCCGCGCTGGTCGATCCGCTCGCTGGCCGCGCGGCTCGCGGACGAGCGGCGCAGGCTCAGCGAGCTGAAGGCGGGCGAGCTGACCGTGTCGGCCGTGTTCGACGTGATGTTCCGGCAGCTCCCGGCGGACCAGGCGCACGCGCTGTGCCTGCTGTCGTGCGCGAGCACTCCCGATCTGTCGCTGGCGAGCGCCGCCGCGCTGCTCGGGGTGGACGAGCTGGACGCGGAGGAGTTCCTGGAGTCGCTCGTCGACGCGGCCGTCCTGGAGGCGCCGACGGCGGGCCGCTACCGGTTCCACAGCCTGCTGCGGACGTTCGCGCGGGAGAAGCTGCCCAGGAACATGTACTACGAGCCGTTCCAGCGGCTCCTGCACTCGCTGCTGGCGTCGGCGGTGGACGCCTTCCGGCACGCGGTGCCCGGTGACCCCATCGAGGACGCCCTCAGCCCGGCCAGGATGCCGGGGCGGCCGTTCCACGGGCTCCCCGAGGCGCGGGCGTGGGCAGTGTCGGAGGCCCCGACGGCGCTGGCCGTCGCGGCGCAGGTCGCGCAGGAGTGGTCGGAGGCTCGGCCCGGGGTGTGCAACCACCGGGAGTGGCTCACGCCGGCGACGGATCTGCTGATCGCGCTGAGCGCGTACTGGGGTGACACGAGCCATGTCGCGTGGAACGCCACGATCCACGGTCTGACGCGGGCCGCCGTGCTGGCGGGGGACGAACGGACCGAGGGGCGGGCGCGGTTCCTCAGCGGGAACATCCACCTCGCGCGCTCCCGGCTCGCCGTCGCCGTCGAGCACTCCACGCTCGCGGTCGCGCTGACGCGGCACTCCGAGGACCATGTGATCCTCCGTCAGGCGCTCAACGACCTGGGTCTCGCACACCAGTTGAGGGGGGAGTACACCGAGGCCATCGGCTGCTACGACGAGGCGATCGTGCTGGCGAGGCGGCTCGGCCATCTCACCGGTGAGGTCGCGACGACCCTCAACTCGGCGCTCCTGTACGTCAGTACGGGCGATCCGGAGCGGGCCATCGCCGTCTGCGAGCGGCTGATGGCGGACACCCCGGGGCTGTGCGGGAACCCGGGGGGCGCCGCGTACGCCTTCTACGTCCTCGGGTACGCCCACCACACGCTGGGCGCCCCCGAGACGGCCGTCACCTGGTACGAGCGGTGTCTGTCGGTCGCCCTGGAGGCGGGGCTGACGAGCCGGGAGGCCAGCGCCCGGTTCCGGCTCGCGGACTCCCTGCGGGCCCTGGGGCACGCGGAGTCGGCGGTGGTGGAGGCGGTGCGCGCCGTCGAGATGTGCGAACGGGCCCGCGACGTCCGCAATCTGGCCCAGGCGCTGATGGTCCTCGGCCGGATACGGCTCGACCTGGGCGAGCCCGACGCCGCCCGCACCGCCCTCACCGAGTCCCGCCGCATGATGGCCGAGCTGCACCTCCCGGAGGAACACCGGGCGAGCGAACTCCTGTCGGCCCTGCCGGCGCTCACGCCGGGCGGGGACGGCGGGCAGCAGTGAGGTCACCCGCCTCCCGCCGGGCGGGAGGACACCGCCAGGAGGTTGGCGCCGCGGGCACCGGAGTCGGGGTCGATCAGGAGTTCGCGTTCCATCTTCAGGACGTTGGCGAAGGTGGCCTCCTGGTGGGGGAACTGTTCGTAGAAGGAGCCGGCCGCGGGCAGGACCAGGCCGGGGAAGCCGGTGAGGGTGTCGAGGCGGAGGTCGAGGGCCATGCACAGGAGGCGGATCTGGCCGGGGGTGAAGAGGTGGGCGTGCGGGGCGCCGGGACCGCCGGGGTCGTGGCCGGCGAGGCTGTGCAGGGCCGCCTGGAGGTCGCCGCAGCCCAGGTACTCCAGCGCGGTGTGCCAACGGCTGGGCAGGAAGGACACCATGAGGCCGCCGGGGGCCACCAGCCGCACTAACTCCCGCAGCCCCGACTCCGGTTGGGGACAGACGTTGAGCAGGGAGCAGTCGTGGAAGACGAGGTCGTAGCCGCCGTCGTCGAGGAGGCCGGCCAACTCCCCGGGCCGCGCGGCGACATGGCGCACCTGACGGCCGTACCCGGCGCCGTCCGAGCGGGCGCGGGCCTCGCGGGCCGCCTCGGGGGTCGCGGCGATGTGGACGCCCGTGCTCTGCGGGTACTCGGAGGCGATCCGGCGTGCCCAGCGCCCCGCGCGGGCGGAGGCGTCCACGAACGTGAACGGGTGCGGCAGCCGCGAGAAGACCGACTGTTGCAGCGCCGTCCACAACAACGCGTCGGTGAGCCTGCCGTAGAGGCGGCCCGGTACGTCCTCCTCGCATCCGACGCGGACGGTCCTGTCGTTCTTCACTGAACTGGTCACTGTGGCCTCTCGGTTCGCGGCATGGCGGGTCCCCGAGCCCCCCGTGGGCTCACGGGGCGTCAGGGGCGTCCGGCCGCCGGTCTGCCCTGGGGCCGCCGGGAGGACGGGAGTCCGGCGGGCGGCGCCGGGGCCGGGGCGAGCGCGGCACGGTCCGGGACGCGCAGCCGGGAGCCGAGCACCATGCCGAGCTGGAAGCGGTTGTCGACGCCGAGCCGGTCCATGAGCGCGCGCAGGATGTTGGTGACGGTCCGGGGGCTGACCCCGAGCCGGTGCGCGGCGCTCGTGTCGGTGTGCCCGGCGTAGAGCAGGGCGATGAGCTTGCGCTGCCGGTCGTCGAGGTCGAGGGCCGCGGGCGCCCGGCGTCGCGGGTGCGCGAGAACGGGCCTGACGGCGGACGGGAGTTCGGGAGCTGCCATAGGTGCTTGCCTCTTCGGTCCGGATCGTCCAGGTGGGAAGCGGTATCGGTCGCTCACGACCTTCGCAGGTCCCGATCAAGACCGGATCAGCGGCGGATCAGCGGGGGTTCGGCAAAGGTTTCCTCCACGTTTCGATGTGGGGGAACTGTGACCGCGGGGGCCCACGTTGGCTTCCGTGACGAGCGAGGGCAATGATGAGGCGGCCGTCCGTTCTCCCGAACGGGTGTCCCCCCTTCCGGGGGGCGCTGCGCTCCACCGCGCCCCCACACGCCTGGGAGTCCACCTTTGTCCACTGTGTTCTCTGTGCCGCAGCAACGGGCGGGCGCCGAACCGGCACCGCTCTCGGTCGCCCTGGTCGGCGCCGGTCCGCGCGGCACCAGCGTCCTGGAACGCCTCTGCGCCTCGGCGCCGGAACTGCTCGCCCCGGGCGTCCGGTTGACCGTGCACGTCGTCGACCCGGCGCCGCCGGGCCCCGGCCGTGTCTGGCGCACCGCGCAGTCCCGGGAACTGCTGATGAACACCGTGGCCTCCCAGGTGACCCTGTTCACGGACGACAGCGTGAACTGCTCGGGCCCGGTCCTGCCCGGCCCGAGCCTGCACGAGTGGGCGGACGGCGCGATCGGCCCGGACGACTACCCGACCCGCGCGCTGTACGGCCGTTACCTGGAGTGGGTGTTCGCCCGCACGCTGAGCGGGGCGCCCGCCTCGGTCCGCGTCGAGACCCACCGGGCGCGCGCGACGCGCCTCGACGACGCGGCGGACGGCCGGCAGACCCTCGTCCTGGACAACGGCCGTACGCTGTCCGGGCTTTCGGCGGTCGTCCTCGCGCAGGGGCACCTCCCGGCGCGGCCCTCGGCGGCCGAGCGGCGCGACACCGAGCACGCCGAGCGGCACGCGCTGCGGCACATACCCCCGGCGAACCCGGCGGACGTCGACCTCGGGTCCGTACCGCCGGGCGAGGCCGTGCTGTTGCGGGGGCTCGGGCTCAACTTCTTCGACCACATGGCCCTGTTGACGACGGGCCGGGGCGGGACGTACGCCGCGACGCGGGACGGCGGGCTGCGGTACGTGCCGTCGGGGCGGGAGCCGCGGATCTACGCCGGGTCGCGGCGGGGGCTGCCCTACCAGGCGCGCGGGGACAACGCGAAGGGGCCGTACGGGCGGCATCTGCCCGAGGTGCTGACGCCCGAGGCGGTCTCCGCGTTCCGCAAGCGCGCGGACTCCGGGGAGGCGCCCGACTTCCTGCGCGACGTCTGGCCGTTGGTGGCGAAGGAGGTCGAGACGGTGTACTACACGGCGCTGGTCCGGCGTCCCGAGTTCGCCGAGCGCTATCTGGCCGTGCCGTACGGCGATCCCCAAGAAGCCTCGCTGCTCTCGGAGTTCGGGGTGGCCGAGGGGGACCGCTGGGACTGGGAGCGGGTCTCCCGGCCGTACGCGCGGCGGGAGTTCGCGCATCGCGGGGAGTGGCGGGAGTGGCTGCTCGGGTATCTCCGCGAGGACGTCGTGGAGGCGGTGAAGGGGAACGTGGACGGGCCGTGGAAGGCGGCGCTGGACGTACTGCGGGATCTGCGCAACGAGTTGCGGCTCGTCGTCGACCACGGCGGGCTCGCGGGGGACTCGCGGCGCGACCATCTGGACGGCTGGTACACGCCGTTGAACGCGTTCCTGTCCATCGGCCCGCCCCGGCGCCGGATCGAGGAGCTGACCGCGCTGCTGGAGGCGGGGGTCGTGGAGGTGCTGGGCCCGCGTCTCGAAGTGACCCCGCGGGACGGCGCCTGGCTCGCCCGCTCCCCCGACGTGCCCGGTTCGGCGGTCCGGGTCACGACGCTCGTCGAGGCCCGGCTCCCGGAGCCCGATCTGCACGCGACCGGGGACGCCCTCCTGGCCCACCTGCGGGAGACGGGGCAGTGCCGGGCGCACGTAGTAGGCGGTTACACAACGGGGGGCGTGGACGTCTCCGCCCGGCCCTACCACCTGCTCGACCGGCACGGGGCGCCCCATCCGCGCCGGTTCGCCTTCGGGGTGCCGACCGAGGGGGTGCACTGGGTGACCGCGGCGGGGGCGCGGCCGGGGGTGGACTCGGTGACGCTGTCGGACGCGGACGCGGTGGCGCGGGCGGTGCTGCGGGTGGTCGCGCGGGCGCCTCGAAAGGCGCCCCTACCCGTAGTACCCCTGACCTCGGCCCCGTAGTACCCCTGACGTCAGCTCGCGTCGGTCCAGCCGAACGGCACCGTGAAGCAGCCGACGCGCGCCCCCTTCGTGCCGGGCGCGTCGTGGATCACCACGGACGCCGCCTCCCCGGGCCGGAACGTCCAGGTGTGCGAGGCGGCGCCCACCCCCGACCCGCTCTCGCCGGTCGTGAAGTCGAGCCACACCTCGTTCTCCTCGTTCACATGGCCGGCCCCCGTCCCCGGCACGTGCTGGTAGTGCCCGCCGGCCGCCGCCGGGTCCGCCCCGCACGCCTTCTGATGCACATGCGCCCCGAACACGCGACCGGAGGGGAAACCACTCACCCGGAGGGTTACGACGGTGGCGCCGCCGTTCACCGTCCGCTGGACGACCTCGATCGACGAGCCCGCCGGGACGAGATCCTGGTCGTAGGTGACGGCGTCGGAGGGGACGAAGGCGGTCGGCGGCGCGAACCGGGCGTCGGCCCGCAGGACCACGTCACGCGCCGCGCCGGGCCCGGCCGCGAGGGCCGCGGCGACGGCGCCCGCACAGATGGCTGCCAGCATGAATGCTCACCGTTCCTGAAGTTTGCGGAAGTCTGTCTCGGTTCAGCGCGATCGCTACCCCCTTGTTCCGTTGTTAAGGGACAGCGGACTTGAGCGCCGCTCGAAACGTGCCGTTCGAGTGAACATTCCGTGCGCGTCGTACGTACCCCCACTGGATCTTCTGTCACTCCCTGGGCGTACGCTGTATGGCTGTCATCGGGGGAGTCACGGGAGTCGTGGTGTTGGAAAGTGTGGGGTCGCTGACCGGCGGTCCATGGATCTATGCGGTTGTGGCCCTGTCGGTGCTGTTCGACGTCTTCCTGCCGGTGCTGCCGAGCGGGGTGCTCGTCATCACGGCGGCCACGGCAGCCGCCGCGGGCTCCGGTGCGGCGGTGGCCGGGCAGGTGCCCGAGCACGTGCCCGACATCCTCTTCCTGATGCTCTCCGCGACGACGGCGTCCGTGCTGGGCGACCTCGTCGCCTACCGGCTCGCCTGGCGCGGCGGTGAGCGGCTCGACCGGGCCATCGCCAGGTCCCGGCGGCTCACCACGGCGCAGGAACGTCTCGGCGAGGCCCTCGCGCGGGGCGGCGGTCCGCTGATGGTCCTCGCCCGCTTCGCCCCCGCCGGGCGCTCCGTCGTCTCCCTGGTCTCCGGCGCCGCGCACCGCCGGGTCCGGGACTTCCTGCCGTGGTCGGTCCTCGCGGGGATGGCCTGGGCGGGGTACAGCGTGGCTCTCGGGTACTACGGGGCGCACTTCCTGGGCGCGAGCTGGCTCTCCACCGGGGTTTCCGTGGTGGCGCTGTTCGGGGCGGGCGCGGGGGCGGCGTACCTGATGCGACCGCAGAAGGCCGGCTGATCCGGGGTAACCCCCAGGGGGTACACAGCGACCCCCTAGGATGGCGTCCGTGAACCGAGCCGAGCCGTGCGCCGTGCGGTCGCCCCTGCGGGGGTGGCCGTCGTTGGTGTGCGTGCTCGGCGTGCTCGTGGGACTGCTGGCGATGCACGGGCTGGCGCCCGGGGGGCTGCACGCCGTGGGGCATGAACGGGCCGATGGGACGACCTCGGCTGCGGCTGCGGCTGCGGCCGGGGCTCCAGCCACGGACACCCCGGTCACCGGCGCTCCGATCACCGGCGCTCCGGTCACGGCCATGTCCCCGGCCGGTGTCGAGAGCCGTGCCGACGGGACCGCCGCGCTCGACGGCTGCTCCGAGGACGGCCACTGCGGCGGACACGCCCGGCACGCCGACGCGACCTGCGCGGCGGCCAAGGTGGGCGGGGCACCGGCACTGGCGGGACCCCTTCCCGACCCGGTCGCCGTCGTCGTACCCGACGAGGTCCTGCGCTGTGACGGCCGTGCGGCGACGCGCGCCGCGAGGGCGCCGCCGTCGCTCGCCGAACTCCAGCTCCTGCGGATCTAGAGGCGCCCGCGCGCCACGCCGGATGCCGGCGTGGGGTGCAGCCGCGCCCGAAAGACCTTCCGTACGCAGGAGTTCACGCACATGAACAGCAAGATCGGCCGTATCCGGCCTGCCCAGATCGCCGTGGCCGCCGTGGCCGCGCTCCTCCTCGCCGCCTGTGGAGGCGGCGGGGACGACAAGGCGAGCAGCGGGGCGAACTCGGCGGCGACGCCGTCCGCGTCCGCTTCGCGGGGCGCCTCGGAGTCGGCGCACAACGCGCAGGACGTCACCTTCGCGCAGGGGATGATCCCGCACCACCGGCAGGCCGTCGAGATGGCGGCGCTGGCCGCCGACCGGGCGTCGTCCGCGCAGGTCAAGGCGTTGGCCGGGCGGATTCAGCAGGCCCAGGACCCCGAGATCGAGACCATGAGCGGCTGGCTCAAGGCATGGGGTGAGGACGTCCCCGCAGAGAAGGCGGACCACTCCGAGCACGCCGGGATGACCGGGATGGCCGGAATGATGGACGACGCCGCCATGAAGGAGCTGGAGTCGGCGTCCGGCGCGAAGTTCGACACCCGGTTCATGGAGATGATGATCGAACACCACGAGGGTGCGATCGAGATGGCCGAAACCGAGAAGGCCAAGGGGAGTTACGCTCCCGCGCTCGCCCTCTCCGACGCGATCGTCACGGCGCAGCAGGCCGAGATCGCGGAGATGAAGGGCTTCCTCGGCAAGAAGTAGCTCATGGTTCGGGTGGCGGTTCGTGCGCGTGCTTCAGGCGCGAGCGGGCCGCCACCCGCTCCCCCGTCTCCACCTCCGACCAGAACCGGTGTCCCGTCACGAACACCGCCAGCTCATGCTCTCTGCGGCGCAGCTTCTCCACCTCCGCCTGCTCGTCCTGCGTCCAGCCCGGGGAGGCCGGGCGCTCCACTCTGCGCCAGCCCTCCTTGTCACTGAATCCGTCCAGCGGCACGACCGACCAGGGCAGCCGCTTCAGCAGGGCCGACAGCTCGGCCCGGACCTGATGCAGCTCCTCCTGACCGGCGCGCAGGTCGCTCGGAAAGTCATAGGTCTTCGCCACAGCGGTAATGGTACGCCTGTTCGATTTTGCGAAGCGAGTTCCTCACGGGGTTCACACGAACGAGGTAGTCGAACGTTCGTACGGTTTTACGACCGGGTGCGGTAGCCGCCCGTGTCGACGGCCGGGTTGTCCAGCGCCGCCCAGAACGCGTCGTCCGGAACCGCCGGGACGGGCGGGTTCCCGAGGTCTTCGAGCAGTTCGGCCCGCCAGCCCCGGCCGGCCTGCCCGCGCAGCACGGAGAACTCGCACAGCGCGGTGTACGGCGATCCCCACAGCCCGTACCCGACCCGCTCCGCCGTCCAGGCGCGCAGGCTGTCGTGGCGGGCGTTCGCCTGCGCGACCGCGTGGCGCAGCCGCAGGGTCAGCGGGCCGCCCTTCGGTACCGGCTCGCCCGCGTCCAGCGTGTCCAGTGCCGCCGCGATCTCGGGGTACTTCGCGAGCCCCGACTCCGTTGCCAGTCTGCGGAGTTGGCGGCGGGCGGCCTCGGCGACACGGGCGCGGGGCAGGGTCGCTATGAGGGCGCCGAGTTCCTGGAGGGGGTGGAGGCGGAACGCGGTGATCCCGTCGTCCGGCGAGCCGGGGTCCTTGAGGTCGGGGAGGCCGTCGTCCGAGGCGGGCAGCGGGTCGCCGGGGTCGCCCCACTCCGGGCGGGCGGGGAGCCGGACCGACTCCCAGACGAGCCGCCCGCCGAACGCGACGGCGTCGCCGTCCGCCAACTGCCGTGCCAGCTCGGTCAGATAGCCGCCCAGCGAGTCCGCGTGCCCGAAGTCGGTGCCGGTCTCGTCGAAGAACCGGCCGACGGCGCCGCACGAGGCCCTCCCCGCGCGGGAGTCGAGGGTCAGGCCGTCCGAAGTGACCTCGTAGGAACCGAACTTGAGGTACTCGGGCAGCCAGTAGAACTCGGCGTCCTCCTCGGGCACGTCCCGGGCGTGGCCCCGCATGGCCAGCGTCTCCCGGACGATCTCCCGGACGCCGAGCAGCCGGTCGTGCGTACGGAAGCGGAAGGCCGCCGGCCCGCGCCGGGAGCCGTCGTGGCGGCGCAGGGACGCGACGAGGTCGGGCGGGAAGGTGACGCCCAACTCCCGTTCGGCCGCCCGGATCTCCTCCTCGTCCGCCGGTCCGGCGAGCGTGGCGAAGGTGAGGGGGGCGTGGGTGCGGAGCCAGCCGTCTATGCGATCCCAGGCCGCTTCGGTGAGGTCGGTGCTCATGCGGGCGACCCTAGGCGGGGGGACTGACAGTGGGGGGTGACAGCGGGGCAGCGGGGGCGCCGACGACAGGCGTCACGTCGACAGGCGTCACGTCGACAAGGGTGTTGCCGACAGGCGTGTGGCCAACAGGCGCCCCCGCCCCGCGAGTCAGCCGGTGTGTGCCGTCAACTCCCGTACCACGCGCTCCGCAACCGGCACCGGCACCTCGTGCGCGTGGGCCGCTCTCAGCAACGCCCCGCCGATCGCGTCGAGTTCGAGAGGGCGGCCGGACTCGGCGTCGCGCTGCATGGAGGACTTCATGCCGGGCGGGAGGGCGTCGTAGCGGGCGAGGGTCCGGGCAGGGTCGGCGGGGGCGCCGACGGCGGTGCTGATCGCGGCGGTCTCCGTGACGAGGGCGGTGAGTTCGTCGCGGTGGGCGGTGCGGAGGTCGCCGATCGGGAGGGCGTGGCGGGTGGTCAGCAGGGCGAAGGGGGCGAGGAACGTGAGCTTCGCCCAGAGCGCCTCCGTCTCGTCGTCGAGGACGCGTGCCCTGAGGCCGGCCTCGTCCAGGGCGACGGCCAGCGTCTCCAGGCGAGTTCGGTCGACCGGGTCGCCGGACAGGTCGATCTCCGCGAAGGGGCTGCCGTGGTCGACGACGCCGGGCGCGGTGCGGGTGGACTCGACGCGGATGACCGCGGGGGCGACGAGTTCACGGCGGTGGTGGGCGCGCAGGGCCGCGGGGTGTTCGACGCCGTTCAGGAACGGGACCAGGAGGGCATCCCCTAGTACTTCGGAGGGAACGCGCTTCAGGGCGTCGTCCAGAGCGGTCTGCTTGACCGTGATCAGTACGGCGTCGGCGGGGGTGCGGAGTTCCGTGTCGGCCTCGACCGGGGCGGTGAAGTCGCCGAAGTGTCCGCTGCGGACCCGGATGCCGTGCTCACGGAGGGTGGCCGCGGTGTCCTCGCCGGAGAGGCAGATCACGCGGTGTCCGGCGCGGGACAGGAGGGCGGCGAGGAGGCCGCCGACCCCGCCGGGGCCGAGGATCGCGACGGTGAGTCTGGGGTGGGTCATGACGTGGTTCCTTTCGCCGGTCGGCCCCGGACGCCGGTGGCCGCCGCCGACGATCATGCCAACGGGCGGGTGACCTGCCAAGCGCCAGCGGGATCGGTCCCACCAGGGGAGACTGGACGTATGTGCCGCAGCATCAAGACCCTCCGACCGCCCGCCCTCCCCCACGACGCCACCACCGACGACTTCCACGCCGCCGCCCTCCAGTACGTCCGCAAGGTCTCCGGCTTCCGGGCCCCCGCCGCGCACAACAAAGAGGTGTTCGACCGCGCGGTGGCCGCGATCGAGGCGGCGACGGCCGAGCTGCTGGCGGGGCTGGAGGTACGGGGGCTGCCCCGGGACACGGAGAAGGCCCCCTAGGGGGTGCCTGGGGGGCCTGCGACCTGTGTGGGCGCGGACGGTTTCGAACCGCCGACATCCTGCTTGTAAGGCAACGTGACTAGCCATGACTCTAACCTGCGGAAACGTGCCCTGACTACCCTATGACGAAGGATCAGGCAACTTGCGTAGGACACCCTAGTGAAGTTGCCTACCTGCCTTCCTGATGCTGTTCCGCACCGCCTGAAGGACCCCCCTACCTTCGCTGTTCGGCCTCTCCAACCGGCTACCCCAGTCTTTCGAGCGCACAGGGCTTCCAGAGGGTTGGGCAGTAGCCAGAACAGCTCTCAGGCGTTCTCAGGGGGTGCGTCGGTCACGAAGTTGCCCTGTCCGACTTCCAGCCGTAGCCACCCCTCCGTGCGCAGCGCTACGACCGCTTTCTGTGTGGTCGCCTGTGCCGTCCCGTACTCCGCTGCAAGTGCGACCGTCCCAGGGAAGCGCTCTCCTGGTGCCCACTCTCCAGCACGCAACCGTCGGCGCAGATCATCTGCAATCTGGGGCCAGAGATTCCGGGAGCGGTCAAGATCAGCCATGTATTCAGCGTGCGCGGTACTGCGGTGATCTGCTACCGCGCTAACGCGTAAGCGCGTAATCTCAGCTCAAGAGGCCACTGGTTACAAGGAGCTGATGACCGTGGACGACCACATGAGCGCCGAGATCCGGCCCAGCCATGTCCGGCTGTTGCCCTGGAAGGGGCCGGAAGGAAAGCGAGCACACCTGATCACGGACGGCACACGTACACCCCTGTCCCTACTCGCGGACAGGATCGAGAACCAGCAGATCGAGACAGCCACGGTCATCGTCGGACTCGTGCAACCTGCGCTCGCAGAGGACGCCACGCTCACATCGGATGAGTTGCGCGGGATCGCCGGACGGCTCATCGAGAGCCTGAGGGACGTACTGAACATCGCGGAGAGCCGGGGGCAGCGGATTCCCGCCTACGAGGGGAGTGATCCGGAGTGAAGAGAACCCATGCGTTCCTCATGGGAGTTGCCCTGTTCACCGGCCTTGCGGTAGCCGGATGCGGGAGCAGCGAGGATGGAGGTAGTCCCGGTGCCCAGTCGGATGAGCCGGTCAAGGTCATCGACTGCGGTACCGGCAAAGGGACCACGATGGAACTCCGGGCGACCAACGACTACCCGGACCCCACGGCCTACTTCATCCAGCTCTACTGGTTCAACGGGGAGGGGAGGCAGGTGGAGGGGATCAGGATGACCAGTCCAGCGGTCCAACCGGGGAAGTCCGCCACGTTCAGGGTCAACGGCCGAATGCCCGGTGACACGTCGGTGCAGACGTGTGACGTCAAGGTCTTGGGGACGCAGTGACCTGACGGGTCATGGTGCGAGGCAATGCGCCGGCGCTTTGTGGATGCTGCGGAAGCCCTGGGGTTCACACTCCGGGGCTTCCTCCATGTCCGGCGCCGTCAGACAGTGGCCGTTCACAGCCACATGGCCGCTACGTCCTTCCGGTCGAGATCGGGGTTGCGCTCCCAAGGCGATGGACCCTCGGTGCGGGGTCGCCACCCGACCGGGACGTCAGCCCCGGAAGGTGCCCCTTGCTGCTCCCACGTAGACCAGCGGCGGTAGCACCCCTGTAGCCAGGACTCTGCACCGGCACGACTGTTCCATTCGAGAGGGAGAAGGGATGTGGGGTCGTCCTGGTCGGGGAGTGTGCAGTACCCCCACATCTCAAGATCGAGAATCACCCAACGGTTGTGGTCCGGGGTCATGGTGGGCACGTAGCGACTGGGCATACGTCACGGTTAGCGATCCATTGCTACTTTCCGCGACGACTTACGGGGTGTCATAGAGACGTCCACCAGGGCGTCAAACCGGTGTCATTCAAGGGCTCAAACGGCTACCGTTGATCACATGACCACAGCCGAGACACCACCTCAGACAGCCTCTAAGCCGGTACCCAACTCCAAGCTCCGGACAGTCCGCATGGGGCTGCTCATGAGCCAAGATGATCTAGCCCGAGCCATTCGGGAGGCAGGCGCAGCAGCAGGGGAACCCAACGATGCCTCCAAGCGGCTCGTACAGCGCTGGGAGGCCGGAACAACGGGAGCACCCCGACCTGTCTACGCAAGGGCTCTAGAGAGGGTCACAGGGCTTCCTATCGATGCCCTGGGGTTCGCCCCTGCGGTTCTGGCGAGTGTCCAGAGTGACGGTCACGGGGGACACGACCTTGAGCCGTCGTCGGCAACGGCCCCCAGGGCTACGCAGGTTGCTCAGACGGCCACCAGGACACCGAACGGCAACTACTCGGGTATCTGGCTCAGCCGGTATGAGTTCTTCTCCTCCGGCCGTGAGGAGACGTTCACAGGGCTTCACTACGTCGTGCTGCTCCAGCACGGGAACAAGCTCACGGTTCGTTCCCTGCCGGATGCCTCCCTGAACCCGAACTCCCCCCTGACCATGGATCTGACCCTTGACGGGAACGTCATCACGGGTACATGGACGGAGGAGACGGCCACGGATGGCTACTACGCGGGGGCTCGGTATCACGGGGCTGTTCAGATGCTCATCGAGCCGACCGGACGCCGGATGGTCGGCAAGTGGCTTGGCTTCGGGAAGGAGTTCGACGTCAACACCGGACCATGGACTCTTGAGTTCAAGGACGCATCCACCAATAAGGCAGCACTGGAGAAGTGGAACGTCCGTCCGGAAGCCTGAAGAGGTCACCGCATGAGCGCTCGATCGTCTTGCTGAGGTCGGGCGCTCTTCCTATGCCCACAAGCGGAATGAAGCATGTCTGTTTGTCAGTGGCGGGTGGGATGATGGGAGTCACATAGGAAACCGGCACAAGGAGGAAGTATCAGCACACCAGTACGCAAGCCAGCGAGGAACCTGAAGACGGGTGATCATCTGAAGTTGTGGAACGGGAAGACAGCAGAGATTCTGTCCATCGAGCCAGCAACCAACCAGGTGGGGAGAAAGTGCCTGATCCTATCGCTGTATAAAATGCCTAAGATGGTCGTGAAGACCGATAGGTATATGACCATGAGCTGACAGGGCCAAGACAAGTAACTCCGGAAGGAATCTAAAGAAGTCCGAGTTCTCAGAATTTAAATCAGGGAACTCGGATTCAATCAGAGGAGTAACTCCTAGGTTCTGCCATGACCATAGAACCTAGGGGTAATTTCTGGAATTAATCTTCGAATTGCATAAAGTAGCCTTATCCAATTATCAAACATCGACAAATGAGGGGATCTCGATCAATTCTAGATAGTTATGAATTGATAAGTGGAGTTACCTAATACTGTACGAGGATTTCCATAGCCTTCTATGTGAAATTCCATATTTAAATAGATTCAACGGATTCCCCTCCCCCCTTACCCCCCTCCCCGAGAAGACTTGAGCAACTGATCATACAGGGTTGAACCGAGGATGTACAGGGGTGCCCACTTGGGGGTCGCTATGGCTGCACAGTGGCCGCTTGCTGGCGGCTGAGATATTCCCGCAGGCGCTTTACGGGGTCCATGGCCGCAGGAGCCTCCATAGCGGCTTCAGGCGCCTTCTGGGGCTCTCCAAGGATGCGAGCCTTGTTGGCCTTCTGCTCCGCCCTGCGGGCCTCCATACGGGCTTCCTGAGCCTTCAGCTTCTCGTGCTTTCGGTCACGCTTCAGGTCATCCAGAGCCGCGCGGTCTTGCAGATAGGTAGAGGTTGACCGTGGACGCGGGAGGCGGTTACCGCAGAGAGCTGATGGATCGTCAGATCTGTGTACTTGATCCTGTTTTTCCAGTTCCATTAGTTCTTCAACTGACCTAGGAGTAGACCAGGGGTCTTGATCCTGGTTACCAGAGGGAAGGGAAGGGGAGATAACGGCGGAGCCGTTAGCTTCGCTGGCCAGAGGAAGAACCATATCCACTTCTTCAGTCTCTTCTACACCAGGGATTACCTTACTGTCAGAGGCAGTATCTGATTTAGTAGGGGAAATCCCTGGTTCTCTCTGGTTATCGTTTTGACCCCCGGCTACGCCGGTCGGGTCAGTAGTTGTAGTCAGTATTCCTAGTTCAGTGTTGTGTTTAGTATTGATAGGTACCGATAGAGATTCCATCTGTACCGATACAGGTTCCGACTGTACCGATGGAGATTCCACCTGTACCGATAGAGATTCCGGCATGTCGTTGAACTCGTAGCGGTTGGATAGCCTTTCGACTCCGTCATAGACGATGTACCCGGCTTCCTTGAGCGTCTTCAGATGCTCGGTAAAGGTCGACAGAGCCATACCGGCTTTCTCGGCAAGTTTCCTTTCTCCCCAGAAGCTGTGAGTGTTGGTCGTGCATCGGATGACGACATACACACCTAGCTGCATATTGGTGAAGCGCTGGTCTTGAAGGATTGTCTCTGGAACCTGGGTAAAGTTCCCTTTCTCGACCATGTACTGATTGCGGTACGGCTGCTTGTCTCTGGCTGTCTTCGGTCGCTTGCCGGTATTCACTTTCCATGCATCCTCAGTCTGCGCCTTGATGCGCTTCAGATGGCTCTCTGCGGCATCGGCAGTGGGGAAGAGGTAGATACGGACTCCGTCTCTGGTCTTCTCGCTAGAGAGCCATCCTGCGGCTTCCAGAGTCCTCACCATCTTCTGTACCGGCTTCTTGATGATTCCCCATCTTTCCTCCAGCTCTTCCCACCTGTATTCCTTGTAGTCGAGTGGTCCTAGATCCATGGCTAGGTCAATCCAGCGCATAAAGACGCTGGGCTTCAGCTCACTCGTAATCAATGCGTTGGGAGCTAGGGTCTGCGGGACTGATCTGTCTGTCATAACTGGTATCCTTATTTTGGTTAACGTTTCAGGTGGCATTCTCGGGGATGTTGGCACATCAGTCACTGACGTGACCTCTCGTTAAATAATTACGTTACTACTCGGCACATGAATCGAATTCTTTCTGTTTGAATCTCACGCTCGGTCTTTTTCTCGCTCGGTGACGACCGAAGCTTTACGAAAAGTCCCCGTATCCAGGAATCAACGTCCTACCTGGGTACGGGGACTTCTCTATTTTGACCCAGAATTAACTAGTCGATACGAATGGCCCGTGCAGTTCTTTGATGAAATAGAACTCCCCTTTGGGTTTCGGGATGGAATTCCCCAGCCCCTTCCGGAAGTAGTCCCGATTTCTTCAAAGAATTAAGAATCGCCCCGTAATCACTCTCGGGGAACTCTCGTGAAAAACTTTCCTCATGGATGAGTTCTCCAGTGGAAATCCATTCCGTATAGATTGCCAGCGCAGGAAGACTCAATTCTTCCGGTTTGGCCACTACCCCTCCTGTAGGAGGGGGTAAAGATGGGTTGTTCTCTGTCCCATATATCCTTGCGTCGATGAGACTAGCTCGTGTACATATCCGTTCTGCTTCAGAACTTCCAGGGCACTTCGGTACTCGACTGGAGTGGAACCTTTTAGCCTGTTGAGGAAAACCTCCTGAACTTCACTGGATACAGCCGGTCTATTCTGTGCCAGATACCCATTGACGATATCCAGGATCGCCGGTCCAGCCGCGCTCATGACAGCCTGTTTCTGCCACTCGTTTCTCTGCCGCTCCGCTGCTCTTTCCGCTTCTAGCTTCTCCTGTGCCTGTCTGGCTTTCTTCTCTGCCTGGTATTCAGGTGTCATCACGCGAGCCCAGTAGTTTTCACTGGCGCCAAAGCTGAACGCGTTTGGGTTGGTCATGTGTTTCTCCTTGTTCGGTTGAGTGTGTACGCATGAGGCTTACGGTTTCGGTCCACCATGAGCCATCCTCGTTCTTCCAGGTTCAATGCCGCTTCCCTGAGATGATGGCCGTCTATGCCAAGTCCCAGAGCCTCGCAGAGTTCGTTCTGTGTGAGTTTCTCGCCCTCGTAATCGTCCAGGTAGTCATACAGGCGATCGGCCCTGTCTCTGATTCGCTTCTGTCTCCATGGGCTTAGAGGGACTCCCTTCAGTTCGATTACCTCTGTCTCTTCCATCTCTTTCCTTTCTTCTATGCGACTAGTTTCCTCTCGGGACATGCCAGTAGTTCTCTCAGGCAGTCTCCTAGCTCAGGAATGTTCAGACGGGCCTCCCTTGCCAGAGCCTCCACTGTGACGAACTCACTGCGGAATTGAAGGTGCCACTTGATTAGGCTGTGTACGGTTACCGCCTCTGGCGATAGGTGTGCGTATCTCTGTGCCATATACGTACCCCTCAGAATGTGGCTGGGACGACTGAACGCAGAGACTTTCCGTAACGCGTAGCCCATCCCGCGCTCAATAGCTGTGACTCGTACGCCTCAGGCTCGGGCTCTGTCTCTGCCAGTAGTGCAAGAATCCCGCGCGCGGTCTCACTCTCAATGTCTGCACTGCGGAAATTGCAGAGCCACAGCAGCTTTGCCCCAAGGCTCAGTTCTTCTGCCTCCCAGACGGGAAGGTCTTCGATCTTGATCTTCTTCATTGCTACCTCGGTTGGTCGTAGTTTCTCGGCCTACGCCTCCCCTCTTATGTAAAGTATGGCAGGAAATCCAAGAATGTTGGTGAGAGCTCGGACAGCAGAAAACCCCAACCGCCGGGAGATGCTACTCTCCGTAGAACAGTCGGGGCTTCTAATTTACGCACCGTAACTTTACGGCAGACTCATGGGTTTTCGTAATAAAACTGTTGTGAAAGTGTATTGACCTCAAGGGGTCTGATGGTAATCAGGTGCCGTTAAGCGGTGCTGCACGGCCAACCAGGAATCCTTGTCCGAAGTTGGCTCTACGGCCTCCCGGAATCGCAGCCATAAGCCCTTGCTGGAATTTCTGCCATCCCTGGTCTGCTTCCTGGCTTCCTTCTGTGGCTGTTGCTGCCATCTGCTCCACTACGTCAAGGTCTACGGGGTTCATTCCCATGTCTGTCTCCTCTTGCTCTGTCCCTACGAAGCGCCGGCGCTTCCTCTCTCTAATTATCCCAGGCACATAAGACGGTATGAGAAAACCCCCAGACGGCGTCTGGGGGTTCGCTCTGTGCTCTTGGGTCAGTACCGGTCCCCGAGTCGCTTAGCGGCCTTCAGAGCCCTACTGGTAGCCATATCTGCGGCGTAGCGCCGCAACATGGTGGGGTCCTTCCAGCCCTGAATGGTCATCACGTCTTCTCCGCTCATTCCGGCAGTCAGCATGTCGTCTGTAGCCGTGTGCCGGAACTGATGAGCGTGGCATCCCTCGTAACCGGCTTCCTGTGCCCTGCGCTTCAGCATCCGGTACAGACCGGAGTACGTGAGCCGAGACCTGTTGCGAGTGCCCAACCAGAGATCCTGAGACCTGCTGAGCTTGTGGGCTTCCCTGACCCTGATGTACCGGGCCAGAGCAACGACCGTACGCGGCTGTAGAGGAATGATCCGGCCCTCCCCCGTGCTCCGTGCGTCCTTGAGAGGGACCACCTGCGCCAACCCCTGTTCAAGGTCGAGAGAGTCCAGACGGAGCGTCAGCAACTCCTCTGCCCTCAGTCCCTCCGTAAGAACGCGCACGATTGCGTGATCCCTGACCGTCTCGAACTCCCTGACTCGGGGATGCCCGTTCCCCGTCACCTTCAACAGGTCAGCGATGAACTCGGCTGAGAGAGTCTGCGGCTTGCCTGCCTGGGGCGGTGCGTATCGCTGAAGCTTCTTGTCCCCGTACGGGTTGGGGTGCTCGTACTCCCCTTCCAGCCACACGAAGAACGTACGCAGGTTCCGCTGAACTGTGTTGGTCCCACCCTGTTCGTGCTCCTGGTGGTACGCCCTGAAGAACAGGTTCAGCGTGGTTGTGTCGACGGAGAGGTAATCCCCCTCCATACCCTCTGCTGTCATCCACCGGTCCAGAGCCCGGACGGATTCCACGTACGACCTGACGGTCTTCTCCTGGTAAGGCCGACCGTGCTTGTTGTTGGTCGCTCGCAGATGCGTTGCGTAGTCGGAGAGGAACGCTGCCCTGACCTCTGACGTGTCGGGGTCCTGCGGGATGACTCGGAGCGCTGCGCTCCTGGTGGTTCCCTGAGACGCCCTGAGAGGGGACTTCCTGGCCTGTGCCGACACGGGGTGACTCCCTGGTGTCCGGGCTAGGCAAGGTTCATTTAGCTGAGCGGCTTGCCTAGCCGAGTCTGGTAGGTAAGCCACGCGGTCTTACATGATCCATATGACCTGTTCTAGCAGGTCAGACAGGTTGTGTGGGCGCGGACGGTTTCGAACCGCCGACATCCTGCTTGTAAGGCAGGCGCTCTACCCCTGAGCTACGCACCCGTACCCGAGGCTGACGCACCCAGGACGAGTCGACAGCGTACCTTGTCAGGGGTCCTGTCCCGCAAACCCGTATCCCCCTAGGGGGTCCCCCGGGGGTTATCCCCACCCCGCTTCAGGGAGGGAGCCGGATCGATCCCGGCGCCCGGCGGACCTACTTTCGAAGGACCGATCCGGTTCGTTCCAGGGGGACTTCGACATGGCCCGTACCACCCGCACCCGTCTGCTCCTCGCCTCCGGCGCGGCCCTCGTCGCCGCCCTGGCCACCTCGTGCGCGAACGCCTCGGACGACACCGCCCCCGAGACCCGCGACTTCGCCCTCCCGGGGTCGACCCTGACGATCGACGCGGACAACACGTCGCTGGAGATCGTCGCGGCCGACGGCAACAAGGCGGGCCACGCCGTGGTCACCCGCTGGTTCGACGGCTCCGTCGCGATCGGCAAGGACCCGAAGCTGACCTGGTCCCTGTCCGGCGACCGGCTGAAGCTGCGGATGAGCTGCTCCGGCCTCGTCGCGAACTGTGCCTCCCGGCACCGGATCGAGGTCCCCCGGGGCGTCGCGGTACAGGTCGTCTCGCGCGACGGCGACGTCGAGGCCGCCGGGCTGCGGGACGCCCTGCGCGTCAAGGCCCGCGACGGGTCCGTACGGATCACCGACAGCTCGGGCCCGCTGGACCTGGACACGGGCGACGGTTCGGTGCGCGCCGACGTCGCCTCCCGGACGGTCACCAGCCGCTCCGGCGACGGCTCCGTCCGGCTGCGCCTGTCCGTCGTCCCGAACCGGGTCGAGGTGAAGGCGAACGACGGGGACGTCACGGTCGAGGTGCCGAAGGCGACGTACAAGGTGACGGCGGACGTGAACGACGGCGACCGGCAGGTCTCCGTGCCGCACGCCGACGGCAGCGCGCACACGATCACGGCACGGGTCTCGGACGGCGACCTCCGCATCCGCACGGCGGGCTGAGCACACCCCATACCCCTCCCGCGCCACGCCCCGTACCCCTCCGGAGCCACGCCCCCTACCCCCTCCGCGCCACCCCTCCTCCCCCTCCCGCATCACACACCGTTCCGGCGCGAACCGACCGGCCCGTGTGTTCGTCCTTCACCGGTGGGAGAATGGAACCGGGCCAGGCAGGACGGACGACAGCGCGGGAGAGGGACGTGACGGCGACACCTTCACGAGCGAGTCGACCGGAGCGACCCCCGAGGAGCCCGCTGCCCCCGAGCCCGCCGCCCCCGAGGACCCCCCTGCGGGACGCGCTCGCGCTCGCCGTCGCCCTCCCCCTCCTCACCGCGCTCGTCCTGCCCGCGTCCTTCGCCGGGGGCGGCACCCGGCGCTGGTTCGGCGGCCGGTCGGAGAGCATGCGGGCCGAGGCCCAGGCGGCGAAGGACGCGGCGGCGGAGGCGTTCTACGAACTGGACACCGCGCAGCGGGACTTGCGGATCTCGATCGAGACGATCACCGCGGTGGACGACTCGGCGCCGGCCCGCAGAGCCGTCGGCTCCTTCGCGGAGATCGGCCGCCGGATCGACGAGGTGAGCCAGCAGTACATCACCGCCGTCGACGCCTACGACCTCGACCGCGACGACCTGGAGACCTCGGCGGCGGCCCAGGCGCGTACGGACCTGACTCGCGCCAAGGACGAACTCACCCGGGCGAAGCAGGAGTTGGACCGCTTCGCGAGCAGTCTGGGTCCGCTGCTCGGCAAGGCGGAGACACAGCTCGCCCGCCTCGCCCCGGCCGTGGAGCGCGCCCGGCAGGCCCTGCTGGCGGCCTCGAACGCGCTGGACGCCGTCCGGGCGAGCGGGCTGGCGGCGGACGACCTGGCGGCGCGGCTCGCGGCGCTGGCGCCCGAGCTGACGAAGCTGAACCAGGGCGGCGGACAGCACGGCGTGCCGCAGACCCTGGAGCGCGCGGAGCGGGTCGCGCGGGAGGCGGAGGCGATCCGCGCGGAGGCCGGCCGGCTCCCGGAGCGGGCCGCCGAGATCGACCACCGGCTGGTGTCGCTGCGGACCCGCGCGCAGGCCCTGACGACCCGCGCCGAGCAGGTCGACCCGATCCTCAGCGAGCTGCGCCGCCGGTTCACCGCGGCCTGCTGGCAGGACCTCCAGCGGGTGCCCGAGCAGGCCGCCGAGAACGTCCGGCAGGCCGAGGCGAAGCTCCGCGAGGCGCGCTCGGCGCGGGACGCGCAGCGCTGGCCGGACGCGGCGTCGCTGCTGTCGACGGTCCGGGCGCTGCTGAACGCGACGGACGAGTCGGTGTCGGCCGCGGGCGACCGGCTGACCAGGCTGAACGCCGTCCAGAAGGACCCGCAGCAGGAGATCGACCGGACCAGGTTCGCGATCCGGGACGCGCAGCGCCTCGCGATGACCGGCCGCACCACCCCCGACCCCCGGCACGCCCGTCCGCTCGACGAGTCGGTGGCCCGGCTGGACCGCGCGGTGGCCGGTCTGGAGGGGCGCCACCCCGACTACTGGCACTTCCTGACCGAGACGGAGGCGGTCCGGCAGGCGGTGGCGCGGGTGGTGTCGCAGATCCGCGAGGAGCGGGGCACGGCCCACTGACACGCGCGAGGCCCGCCACCCTGGAGAGGGAGGCGGGCCCGTGGTACCCGAGACCTAGGGGGATCAGGTGCGGTACGCGTAGTAGTACGAGTTCGGGTACGACGAGAGGATGCTGGAGAGCGAACGCCGGTAGGTGTTCGACGAGTGGTACGTCAGGTACGGCATACCGCCGGAGACGTACGACACGATCATCGTGTGGTCCTTGGAGCCGTCCCGGTCGAAGTCGACCTGGAGGACGTCGCCGACCTGCATCTGGTAGACGTTCGCGAGCGGCGTGGAGCGCTTGGCGTTCTGGGTGAACCAGGACCACTCGTTGACGCCGACGAACGAGTACGACTGGATCTCGTTGTTGCCGAACCACTTCGTGTAGTCGTACACGTAGCCCGGGGCGTGCTTCCAGCCGCCGGCCTTCAGGGACTGGCTGACGAAGTTGGTGCAGTCACCGCCCGCGCCCTGCCCGTTGAAGTTCGGGTAGTCGGGGTTGTAGTTGCTCCAGTACTTCTCGGCGTAGGCCGCCATCGCCTTGTAGTCGTACGTCCCGCCGGTGAGGGTCTTCGGGACGGCGACCGGGTTGCGCGTGGTGGCGGCGCGCGGGGCGGCCGGGGTGTCGGTCGCGGCGGCGGCCGGCTTGACGGTGGCCACGGCGGGCTTCGCGACCTGGTTGACGGTGGGGCCGCCGTCGTCGGTCGAACGGACGCCGGAGAGCTGCCAGTTGCCGCTGCTGTCGGCGCTGAAGGTCAGCTCGTGGTGGGCCTGGAAGCCGGTGGTGGTCGGCTCCTTGCCGGTGACCTTCTCGTAGCTGAGGGTCGTGGTCTCGGTGACCTTCGCCTTGGCGGTGCGGCCCGTGACCTTGACGGTGTCGAGGCTGACGCTGGTGGCGCCCTTGCTGTACTTCTCGCCGGCCTTGGCCAGCGTGGTCTTGCGCTGGGTCAGGGTGCTGAGGGTGCTGCTCTCGGCGCTGTTCTGCTTGGAGGACATCTTGACGCGACCCGAGAAGCCCTTGGTCGTGGGCTTCTTGCGGTTGCCGTCCACGAGCGCGTCGGTGCGGTCGGTGAAGACCGCGTCGGCCAGCTTCTGGAAGGTCGCCCTGGTCTTGGCGTCCACCGTGGGGTTGCTCGGGGTCGCGGCGCCCGCCGACCAGTTCGGCAGCAGCGCGACGCCCGCGGCGACCGACGCGGCGGTCGCCGTGAGTATCGTGACGCGACGCCGCGAACGGCTCAATTTCCTTGACTTCACTGATAGTTCCCCTCTTGCCCGGCGGGGGAGGGATGCCGGGTAGCGGAATCCTTGCATGCCATGTGTGGCTGTTGTGAAGGGGGTTACCCACGGAGCGGCAAGCTGTTATAAGACCGTCACTGGACGACGGTTGACCAGTCCGGGCTCTGGGCAGGATCAAGGGTTCGGAGCCGGTCGAGGGTCTCGGGGTTCTGGACGTCCATCCAGTCCGCCAACTCCTTGAAGGACACGCACTTCACGTCCTTCTTGGTGCAGACGTTCTTGATGGTCTGGTCGACGGCCCGCATGTAGATGCCGCCGTTCCAGTCCTCGAAGTGGTTGCCGATGAACATCGGCGCGCGGCTGCCGTAGTAGACCCGGTTGAAGCCCGCCATGTAGGTGTCGAGGGTCTCCTGCTCCCACTGCGGGTACTTGGCGGGGTCGCCGTTCACCTGGCCGTTGGACTGGTTGTACAGGAAGTTGAAGTCCATCGACAGGCCCTGGTACTTGCCGCCCTCGTAGGGGAGCATCTGGAGCGGGAAGTCCCAGATGCCGTCCTTCTTGTCGGGCCACACCTGGAACTTGCCGGGTGAGCTGGCGTCGTAGCGCCAGCCGTAACTCTTCGCCGCCTTCAGCAGGTTGGGCTGGCCCTCCAGGCAGGGCGCGCGCCCGCCGGTGACCTCCTTGCGGAAGTCGAAGGGCAGCGGGTCCATCGACTTGAAGCCGGTGTTGGTCTTCCAGTTCTCCGCGAACTCGTAGAACTGGTCGATCTCGCTCTTCCACTCCGCGACGCTCCAGTCCTTGCCGCCCTTGGCCTCGCAGAAGTGGCCGTTGAAGTGGGTGCCGATCTCGTTCCCCTCCTCCCAGGCCCGGCCGAGCTGTTCGAGGGTGGTGCGGATGTGTTCGTCGGTCGCGTAGCTGATCGCCGCGCTGCCCCGGGGGTGCTGCGGGGGGTTGTAGAGGTTCTTCTTGTCCTTCGGCAGCAGGTAGATGCCGGTGAGGAAGAACGTCATGTGCGCGTTGTACTCCTGCGCCAGGCTCCGGTAGTGGGAGAAGAGCTGGTCGTCGCCCTGGAGGGCGCCGTCCCAGGAGAAGACGACGAACTGGGGCGGTTTCTCACCGGGCTTGAGCGGCTCCGGCTTCAACTGACCTTCCTGCGGGCCGGTGTAGGACGTCGAGCCGTCGCCGAGCACCTTCGTCTTGCCGTCCCAGGGCTCCTCGGTCTCCTTCACCGTCTGTCTGCCGGGCGGCCCCTCGGCGGCCGTCGGGGTGGTCCGGTCGGTGCGGGAGAGCACCATGTACCCCGCGACGAGCGAGGTGACGACGAGGAAAGCGGCCAGGGACAGGAACCCCGAACGCCGGGCGACGCCCGGGGACTTGGGCGGGCGCGGCTCGGGAGCCTTGCGGCGGCGGCCCGACGGTTGCTTCATGTGCGGCTGCTCATTCTGCTGGGGGACAGGGACTGGTCGGCGGGGTCCGGCCCGGTGGTCAGCCGAGCGGACTCGTGGCCCGCGACCAGATGCCGTACGGGACGCTGTCGCCGGTGGTGCCGGCGATGCCCTCCAACGGCAGTGGTTCGAGGCTCTTGGTGAGGTCGATGCGGTAGACGACGACGGCCGTCGAGACCTTCTCGGCGGTGCCGACGTACCAGGCGGCGGTGTCCTTGTCGGTCATCCCGGACTTCCCGGCGACCTTCGCGGAGGACGGCGCCGAGGGGTTGGCGGCGCGGTAGGCGTCGGTGAGGGCGTCCGTCACCTCGCCGGCCACCTCTTCGCTCATCGCCCGCTGGGCGGCGGGCCGGGCGAGCTCCACCTGGCCGCCGTTGCGGGTGAGTTTGCGCACCGAGTACGGCTCGGTGTGGGTGCCGCCCGCGGCGAACGTGGAGTAGCCGCTCGCCATGCGGATCGCGCTCGGCGTGGAGCTGCCCGTGGACAGGGCGGGCACCATCGCGCCGATGCTGGAGGAGAGCAGCCCGGAGTCCTCGGCGGTCTTGCGCACCTTGTCGAGGCCGGTGTCCATACCGAGCTGCATGAACGGCCCGTTGACGCCGAGCGCGAGGGCCCGGCGCAGGCTGATCGTGCCGTACGACCTGCCCTTGTCGTTCTTGACGGCGACCGGCTTGCCGCTGCGGTCCCAGTACGGGCCCTCCGGCGTCTTGATCAGCGCCCCGTCGTTCCCGTCGTACAGACTCTGGGGGCTGATCTGCTCGACGGGTCCCTCGCGGGTCTTGCGTACGCCGTGTTCGAGCCCGGCGGCGTAGACGAACGGCTGGAACGCCGAACCGGCGGGCACGGTCGTGGCGTTGGACTCGTTGTAGCCCTGCGTACGGTGGTCGGGGCCGCCGTAGACGGCGAGGATCTGTCCGTCGGCGCCCACCGAGGCGGCGCCGTAGTGGGCGGCCTTCGCGTTCTTCGGGTCGTCCTTCTGGGCCTTCTGGCGGGCCTTGGTGACCTCGTCGGTGAGCTGCGTCTCGCGGTTCTTGTCGAACGTCGTGTAGATCTGATAGCCGCCGAGGTCGAATTCCTTGTCGGAGATGTTCGCGGCCTTCTTGACGTAACTGGTCGCCAACTCGACGAGATAGTCGGTCTGTTGACCCGTGTCATAAAGGGGGTTGCGTTTGAGGGGCTCCGGGAACTTCGTGTACTTCGCGCGTTCCGTCTTGGACAGTTTGCCGATGTCGACCATCCGGTCGAGAATCCACTTCCAGCGTTCGACGGCGCGCGCGTGGTTGGCGGCGCTGAGCGTCGGGTCGTACAGGCCCGCGCCCTTGAGGAGCGCGGCGAGCATCGCGCCCTCGCTGGCGTTGAGTTCGCCGACGTCCTTGCCGTAGTACGCCTGGGCGGCGCGCTGGATGCCGTAGGTGCCGCGGCCGAACCAGCTGGTGTTCAGGTAGCCCTGGAGGATGTCGTCCTTGCTCATCTGGTTGTCCAGCTTGAGCGCGATCATCGCCTCGGTGAACTTGCGGCTGACCGTCTGGTCCTGGTTGAGGTAGACGTTCTTCACGTACTGCTGGGTGATGGTCGAGCCGCCCTGGGTGTCGCCCGAGCCGACCGTGCGCAGCAGGGCGCGGCTAATACCTTTGAGGGAGATGCCGGGGTCGCTGTAGAAGCTGGCGTTCTCGGCGGCGATGACCGCGTACCGGACGTCCTCGGGGACGTCCTTGAGGGGCATGTCCTGGCGCTGGACCCAGCCGGTGCGGGCCATCGGGGTGCCGCTGGCCCAGAAGAAGACGTTGTCCTGCTGTTTCGCGTAGGAGTTGAGGTCGGGGATGTCGGTGGCGGCGTAGGCGATGCCGAGGAAGACGACGGTGACGCCGGTGCCGGCGAGGGCGGCGCCGGCCCACTGCCGCCAGGAGGGTGCCCAGCGGCGCCAGCCGTCGCGGTCGGGGCGCGGGTAGGCGGGTCTGAGGCGGCGGGCGTACGGGGCGAGGGCGCCGGCGAGGCGGCGGGCCGGGGACGGCCGGAGCTCCTTCTTGCGGTCGAGCCTGCTGGTGCGGGCCCGTCTGCCGGAAGGCTTTCCGGCCTCGGGTATCTCCAGGTCCGCGACGCGCAGTTGCATGGTCTCGTCCGCCCGGAAGGAGGCGGGGACCTTCAGCTGCATGGTCTCGTCCGGCCGCGGGACCGAGTCCGGCTTCCGGCGCTCCTCCCCCTCCCCCCGCCTGGTCACGACAGCGTCTCCCTCCGCACTCGTGGATGCCGCGCGCGGGGACGCACAGAGCGTGAGGGAGGGCTTTCGTTCACCTGGTCACGGCTGCGAAACCCCCCACGTCCCCCCGACCACGCGGCCCACTCAAATTACCAGTGCTCTTCGCAAGTTCTCCACACAAGAAAGTGACAGAAATGAACGCAATCACTGCGTTCATCGGAAACCGGAGGGAGGAACTTCGTCACATCCTGAGGCCAAGGGGATACCTCCGGGGTAGTCCGGAGGTACCGATGGACTACTTCAGGCTGACGATCCCGTCCGTCGTGACCGCCGGGCGGCCGGTGGTGCCTCGCACCACAATCTTGAGCGTGTGTTGGGCACTTGCCGCCCAGCTCTTGGTCCAGACGACGTTCCGATAGGCGGTTGTGGAGGATTTGAGGTCGATTGTGGTGACCTTCTTGCCGTCGAGGTAGATGTCCGCCTGACCGGAGGTCGCCGCCCTCGACACCACCCAGCCGACCGAGCGGCCGGTGAACGTCCAGGTGAGGGAGGCGTTCTTCGCGCCGCTGGTGAGGGACTTGCCGCCCAGGTAGTTCGTCGACGACTTCGCGGTCCACGCCCCGGACCTGACGGCCGCCGTCTCCTGCGCGATCACCGGAGTCCCCGACACCGAGGCAGCCGCGGAGTTGCCGACGGTGTCGTACGCCCGCAGCGTGAACGCCGTCGCGGCACCGGACTTGGCGGTGTGCGCGGCGCCGGTGACCGTCGGGCCGTACGTCCGCGCGAGCGGCGCGGTCAGCCGGACCTCCTTCAGCGCGGTCGCGTCGGACGCCTTCCACCCCAGCGTCACCGGCACGGCAGCCGTGTTCACCGTCCCCGTCCGCAGCACGAGGTTCGGCCTGACGGGGAAGGCCGGGGCCGTCGCGTCCACGACGACGGCGCGTCCGGCGCTGGTCGCCGCCCGCCCCGACTGGTGCACCGCCCGCACCTGCACCTGGTGGCTCCCGGGAGTGAGCGTCACCCTGGCGGAGGTGGTGGTACCGGGGAGGGAGACGACGGCCTTGCCGTCCACCAGGACCTCGTACGACGTGATGAGCGCGACCGGGGTGTCGGCGGACCAGGCCACCGTGGCCGGGCCGTTCGTGTACGGGGTACTCCCCACGAGGGCCGTCCCCGTCAGGGACTTGAGGGTGAGGCCGGTGACGGGGCCCGCGGCGAGGGTGCGGACGGTGGACAGCGCCGCGTACAGGGCGTCGCCGGGGCACTGGGTGTTGAAGGAGTCGCGGTGGCCCTGGATCGCCGGGCCCGTCAGGGTCTCCCCCGGCGCCCAGGTGCGGCCCGCGTGGTTCCGGCCGGACAGGGCGGTCGTCAGGGTGACCGTCGCGTCCGGGGCCACGCCGTACTGGCCGAGCTTCCAGGCCGCGACCCTCGCGACCGAGGTGAGGACCGGGAGCGGGGGCGCGGAGTCCGTGTAGGTGCCGAGGACGGCGATGCCGGTGGTCTGCGAGTTGAAGCCGTACGCGTGCGAGCCGACGACCGGGAGGTCGATGCCGCCCTTGCGGCCCTCGTAGACCGTTCCGCACTTGTCGACGACGAAGTTGTAGCCGAGGTCGCGCCAGCCCAGCGTCGTCACGTCGTACGTGTAGATCGCGTTGATGATCGCGGGGGCCTCCTCGCAGGTGTAATCGCTGGAGCTGGCCGTGTGGTGGACCACGACCGCCTTGATCCCTCCCTGGAGGTACGTGCTCGCCTCGGGGCTGAGGGATTCGTCCGCGCGCCAGGCCGAGCGGGGGAGGATCGTCGGCTGGGGGACGGTGGAGGCGGGGGCGGTGGGGATCGTGGGGGAGGGCGAGGGGGTGGGGGACGTCGGGGTGGTGGGCTCCGGGGTGGTCTCCGAGGGGGAGGGTTCCGGGGTGGTGGGGGTCTCGCTCGGGAGGTCTACGGGGGATTCCGTAGGGGACGCGGAGGGCTCGGGGTCGGTGGGGGTGTCCGTCGGGGGGTCTACGGGGGTTGCCGTAGGGGATTCCGTGCGGGACTCGTCGGGGGTGGGGTCCGGGGTGGGGTCGGTCAGGAAGGCGGCCGGTTCGAGGTCGTCGGCCGCGTGGGCCTTCGGCGTGGACCTGCCCTCGGTTCCGATCATGTCCAGGCGGAGGCCGTCGGGGAGTTCGGTGGTGCGCTTGCCGGCGATCCGGACTTCGACGCCGTCCGATGCGCCGACCCAGGCGGGTTCGGTGCCGCCGCGTTTCGCCGCGGTCTCTCCGGCGCCGGTGCCGGCGTCGAGAACCAGCCAGTTCGACCAGGTGCGGGTGGTGGCTTCGCGGGTGCGGACCTCCACCGTCGCGGTGACCTCCGCGGTCGGGTTCGACCAGGTGACGCCGAGCATCGTGAAGGGGGTGACGGTGCGGCGGGCGAGGGTCGCGGAGGTGCCGTCCGTGCTGCGGGTGAGGGGGGCCGACTGTACGGAGTTCCTTACGGGGCCCGCCTTG
This sequence comes from Streptomyces sp. NPDC004539, assembly GCF_040610055.1. Classification (NCBI taxonomy): domain Bacteria; kingdom Bacillati; phylum Actinomycetota; class Actinomycetes; order Kitasatosporales; family Streptomycetaceae; genus Streptomyces; species Streptomyces sp. NPDC004539. Next base: position 66,029 of record NZ_JBEXLS010000004.1, read on the forward strand.
TCGTCGCCGGCGCCGGCCGGTCCCTCCGTCATGCCCTGCACGATCAACGTTCCGCACACGGCCGTGGCCAGTGCCGCGGTCGTGCCCCACCAACGCGCTCTCATATGGACCTGCCGGCCTTTCACACTCGTGTTCCCCCAGTGAACAAAGTGTGATTCTGCCAAAGATCAGCGGCATGATCACGCCAACCTTCGTGATCATGACCGAGCCGTTAGCCTTGCGGCATGCCTCGTTACGAATACCGGTGCCGGACTTGCGGCGATACGTTCGAGTTGTCCCGGCCGATGGCGGAGTCCGCCGCTCCCGCGGAGTGCCCTGCGGGCCACGGCGACACGGTGAAGTTGTTGTCGGCGGTGGCGGTGGGGGGTACGTCGGCTGCGCCCAAGGGGCAGGGTGGTGGGGGGTGTTGTGGTGGAGGGTGTTGTGGGTGAGGGGTAGGGGGGTGCGGGAGGGTGGGCGTGTGCGGGCGCGTCGTGGCCGTTCGCGCCCACGCGGCGGAGCCGCATATGGATACAGCCCCGCGCCCCTGACAGACGTGGTCCTGCGAGTGGTTCAGTGCGGGCCGTCGTGGGTTTTCGCGCAGTTCCCCGCGCCCCCAACAGACGTGGTTCTGTCAGTGGTTCAGTGCGGACCCTCGTGGGTTTGGCGGCGTAGCCGTTTCTCTCATGCCACAGCGCGCGCCGCGCTCTCAGGACGGCGCGCGCCATGTCTTTGAGGGGCGCGGGGAACTGCGCGAACGGCCACGATCCGCCCGCAGCCGCCACACCACCCTCAGCCCCTCGAACGAGCCGCCTTCAAGAACTCGCGCAGGATTCGTTCGCCCGCCAGAACTCCCCGTTCCGGCAGGGCCGTCACGTCGGGGGCTGTCCAACCCGTGTCGGCGAGTTCGCCGTGGCCGGGGCGCCAGGCTCGGTCGACGGCGGTCAGGAGGTCCGCGTCGAGGAGGGAGTCACCCGCGCCCAGACTGAGGGGCGCGCCGGTGCGGCGGAGGACCTCGTGGACGGCGGCGCTCTTCGTGAGGGGCTTGGGAACCACGTAGATCTTGCGGCCCTGGAGGGACACGCCCCAGCCCAACTCCTCGGCCCACGCGGAGAGTTCCTTGACCCACTCCTCGGGAAGGAGCTCGCGTTCGACGACGAGGTAGGAGAACAGGTCCTCGGCGACACGCTGCTTACGGAGCCAGACGGGATCGGCGGTCTCCGCGAGGTGCGCCTGGATCTCCTCATGAGGCGCGCACTCCGCAGCCAGCCTCGACGTGACCTCCGCCTGCCAGTCCCCGTCACTGACCCCGTCGACCAGGATGTGCCCCCCGTTCGCACAGATCGCGAACTTCGGTGTGGAACCGGGCAGGTTGATGCGCAGGTACTGCTTGCGCGTCCGGGTCGTCGTCGGAACGAAGACAGCCGCGTCACCGAGATCGGACAGCAACTGCGCAGCCGTCTCCGTCATGAAGGACAGCGGACGCGCCTCGTGCACCTCGACGCACAGCAGCCGGGGCGCCCGCGCGTCCGGCATCGTCAGGGCGAGCGCGGACGGCGAGTAGATGAGCGTACGGTCGAGGTCGCTAGCGACAAGCACCGACATCAGCCGGCCACCGCCTTCCCGTCGGCACCAGTGGCACCGCGTGTGTAGTGAGGATGGATCAACCCGACGCAGGTGTAGGGGAGTTCGGCGACTTCCTCGACCGGCACCCCACGCTGCTCCGCCAGCAGCCGGACATGCCCCAGATCCGCCCCGGCCCCCGCGCGAGCGAGAATCTTCCACGGCACCCGCCGCAGCAGCACCCGGGTCGTCTCCCCCACCCCGGGCTTCACGAGGTTGACGTCATGGATGCCGTACTCCTCGCTGATCCGCTCGACGGCCGCCCACCCCTCCCACGTCGGCGTCCGGTCGCTCGCGAGGAGTTCCTTGACGGCCGCGTCGACGGCCTCCCCCACCTCGGCGAACCGCGCGGAGACGGCGTCCAGGAACGCGACGGAGACATCGACCCCGGCCAGCTCCCGGTAGAACTTGCCGCCGTGGAAGTCGTCGGGCCCGACCAGGTCCGCCCGCAGCACGGTCCGCGAAATCAGCCCGGACACCGTCGAGTTGAGACAGGCCGACGGGATGAGGAAGTCCTCGCGCGTGCCGTACGTCCGCACGCAGGAACCGGGGTCGGCGAGGACCGCGATCTCGGGGTCGAACCCGGCCGGCCCCCCCGCCGCCTCGAACTCCTCGATGGCCGCGGCGAGTTCACGGGTGATCGCGCCCTTGCCGGTCCAGCCGTCGACGAACACGACGTCGGCCGGGTCGTGGTGCGCGGCCAGCCAGCGCAGCGCGTTCGCGTCGATGCCCCGGCCCCGCACGATCGACACGGCGTAGTGCGGGAGTTCGAGGCCGTGCCGGTACTGGGCCCAGCGGCGCATCAGGACGCCGACGGGGGTGCCGGCGCGGGCCAGCGAGACCAGCACCGGGTGCGGCGAGCGCTCGGCGAGGACCGTTTCCGTGACGACGCCGACCGCCTGCGCGAGCCGCTCCGCGGACTCGGTCAGCGCGGTGTGGAACAGCGCCTGGTACTGCTCGCTCGGCTGGTACTCGATCGGCAGGGACTCGGCGTAGTGCGCGCCGCCGCTCTGCACGGCCTCCTCGCGTTCCTCCGTCGGCGCCTCAAGCGTGACGTCCGAGAGGTCCTGGAGCAGCCAGCCGACCTCCTCCGGGGCGTACGAGGAGAAGGCGGGGCCTCTGAGGGGGTCTTGCAGCATACGGGGCCCTCCGGGCAGGTATGACGGGATCACCGCGAGGATCACGTGCGGGGTGTGCTGGGCGAGCTGGGCCAACAGGCCCTCGGGGGCGTGGAGTTCGGGGGTGTCGGCGGTGGAGTCGACGATCACGATGACCGCGTCGAAGCCGGCGCCGGCGATGTTGTAGACGTACCTGTCGCCGGCGCCGTCCGCCGGGTTGTCGTGTGCGGGGAAGGTGAGGCGGGTGCGGATGGCGTAGCCCGGGTCGTCCACGGCGAGGACCGGGGAGCGGGTCGTCGTGGAGTAGCGGACCTCGGCGTCGGCTATGTGCTCCAGTTCGTGGGCGAGGCGGAGGGGGGCGTACATCAGCTCTTCGAAGCCGAGTACGTGGACGCGGGTGGCGTCCGCCGGGAGTGCCTCTGCGAGGCGGGCCGCCATCTCCGGGAGGGCCGCGTCCAGTTGTATTCGGTGGTGGGCTGTGAAGCCGTGACGGCCGCCGTCGGGAAGGTCCGCGGGCCAGTGCAAGTCGACTCGGCTGATAGTCGGCTGCGGGCCGGTGGGGGCTGGTCGCGCAGTTCCCCGCGCCCCTGGGGAGTTGGCCCCGACGCCGATCAATTCGTGCCGCCCCACCAGCTCCTGCCCTCTCTCCAGCACCCCCTCCGGCAGCTTCACCGTCCCCGACGCCGTCGCCACGAGATCCACGCGAGCACCGATCTCCTCCGCGAACGCCGAAAGCCTCCCCGCATCCGCCTCCGACCGCATGTCCACCAGCGTCACCACCACATACCGCCCCCGCGGATACCGCTCATGCAGATCCCGGATCGTGTTCATGATGGTGTTGCCCGTCGAGAACTCGTCGTCGACCAGCACCAACGGCCCGTCCCCGCCGAGGAGTTCCCCGTCCTCCGGCAGCAACAGATGCGAGGTGGCGTGGGAGTGGGCCTCCTCGAAGCCGCCGGCCCGTTCGACCCCCTCCACCGGCCGCCGGGTCGAGTGCAGGTACGTCACGTCGCCGACGCCGTCCGCGACCGAGTGACCCAGCCCCGTCGCCGTCTCGGCGTACCCCAGCACCACCGCCGAGTCGGCCTCGGCGCCCAGGAGTTCGCGCACCCGGCGGCCGAGGGCGAAGCCGTGGCCGTAGACGACCGAGGGGAGCTGCGGCACGTGCTTGCCCAGGACGTTGGAGACGAGCAGATGCGCCCGCTTGGGGTTACGACGCAGCGCGAGCCCCAGCATCTCCGGCAGGACCGCGTCCCCGGCCAGCTCGACCCCGAGCCGCTCGGCCACCCAACCGCCGGACCAGACCGCGTCGTTCACTTCGCTCCTCATGACGTCACCGAAACACAACACCGACACACGGCTCGGGTTCAGCCGGGGATACCGGCCGCGAGCAGGTCCACGAAGCCGACGTCCTCGTGGGCCACGCCGAACACCTCGGCGCGCAGCATCGTCCGCTCGGCCCAGGCGCGGTGCGGCTTCACCTCGTTCATCTTGTTCGTGTACTGCGAGCGCAGCACTCCCCCGCCGCCGCGCTCGGGGCGCAGGATGTCCGCGGCGTCGCTGTACTCCTCGTGGCTGACGACGGAGAGCGCGTGCACCGCGGGGACGTGCGAGGGGTGGATGCAGGTCTTGCCGAGGAGGCCGTTGGCGTGGTCGAGGGAGATCTCGCGCAGCAGGCCGTCCATCGCGTGCTCGATGAGGCGTTCGCGCAGTTCGACGGCCTCGACCTCAAGGAAGGGGCTGGTGCGCAGCTGCGGTTTGAACATCCGCTGCGGGACCCGGAAGTACTCCCAGACCGGGCCGGTGACGGTGAACCCCGTGCCGTCCGCGCGGCCGAGCATGTTGACGACGTCGGCGATCACGGACGCGACGATCTGGACGTCGTACGCGGTCATGTCGGGGGCGCGGCGCAGGCCGTAGGAGGAGCAGAAGTCGGTGACGCCGAGGCGCAGGGCGAGGACGCGGTCGCGGTACTTGTCGACGGCGCGGGCGATGCCCTCCAGCGCCTCGACGCGGGTCTCGCGGTACATCAGCTCCGGCGTCTCCAGCACGGGCATCCCGAACAGCCGCCGCCCGCTCGCCAGTTCGGCGGCGCTGAGGGCTTCGAGGAAGGCCGTGCCGCGTTCCTCGGTGAACTTGGGGAAGACGAAGCCGCTGAGCAGCCGTACGGAGTCGCCGAGGCGGCGGACGAGGTCGGGGATCTGCTCGGCCGTACGGACCCGGATGAACAGGAGGGGCAGTTCCTCGGGGCGGCCGGCGAGGTCGGCGAACTGGCGGACGAGGTTCTCCTCGCCGGCGAGGACGTCGTCGTCACCGATGGAGTCCTCCAGGCACAGCACCATGGAGACGACGCCCTGGCCGGCCTGTTTGATCACGTCGTCGGCGAGGCGGAGGCGGGTGGCCGGACTGTAGAGCGTGGCGCCGAGGGCCGCGGAGAGCAGCTTGGCCGGGGAGTCCGTGCCGAACGCGCACGGCTCCTGGTGGAAGAGGCGTCGCCTCTCCTCCGGGGCGATGTGCCCAAAATGACGCATGTCTCTCCCCGTGACGAACGGTGAACCTGGTAGATCCTGTGAAACAGGTGACCGGTAATAGTACGTACCGATCGGTTCAAAAGTTCCCGCCGGGAATGAATTTCTGGTAACGCCGACCGGCACCTCCCGATGGACTCCACGCCTCGGTTGTCCTGCTCAGCGGCGAGAGGGCAGGATGACCGCATGACGCACGCGATGCTGAAGGGGTCGAACGTCCCGCTCGAAGCCGGCACGGTCCGCGCCGTACTGCGCTGGACCCCCGGTCAGGGCGTGCCGGACGTCGACGCCTCCGCGCTTCTGCTGGGACCCGACGGACGCGTGCGCTCCGACGAGGACTTCGTCTTCTACAACCAGCCCCGCCACCCGTCCGGGAAGGTCTGGCGGCTCGGCAAGAAGCGGGTCGCCGACGCCCTCACCGACACCATCCAGACCGATCTGACCGGTGTCGAGTCCGTCGTCGGCCAGATCCTGCTCGTCGCCTCCGCGGACGGGGTCCCCTTCGACCACGTCCAGTCCCTCCAGATCCTGCTGTACGACGCGAACCTCACCGACGCCGAGCCGATCGCCGTCTTCGACGTCCGCCCCGAGACCGGCGAGGAGACCGCCCTGATCTGCGGCGAGCTGTACCGCAGGGGCGACGGCTGGAAGTTCCGCGCGATCGGCGAGGGCTATTCGAACGGGCTGAAGGGCCTCGCCGTCAACTACGGCATCTCGGTGGACGAGTCGGAGGCCCAGGACCAGGACGCCCCGCCCCGAGAGGAGCCCCCCGCGAGCCCCCAGACCTTCTCCCAGCCGCTCCCGCCGGAGCAGCCGACGACGCCCCCGCAGCAGCCGGCGTACGGCTACCCGGCCTCCCTGCCGACGTACGGACAGGGGGCCCAGCCGGCGTACGGCTACCCGCAGGAGTTCACGATGCCGCCGCAGGGACCGCAGTTCATCGGCCGCTGAGCCGGGCGGTCCCCGAAGGCGGCGGTCCCTGGAAGCGGGCTACTTCTCGGTCTTCGTCTTGTGTCCGCGCCCCCACTGGAGCCCCCAGCCGTACAGCCGGTCCAGCTCCGCCTGGAAGCCGTACACGAACCGCACCTCGCGGCGGACCATCAGCTCCCCCTTGACGTTCTCGATCATCACGACCGCGCAGGACCGCGCCTGCGGATGCCGCTCGTCGAGACCGACCTCTATCCGGGGGCCGTTGCTCGGGTAGAGCGTGACCATCGCGTGCGTACGGTCGAACGCCGGGGTCTGGTCGTAGATGTAGACGAACACCAGCAGCCGCCTGATGTGCTCGCGGTGGTCGAGGTTGACGTACATCGTCTCGCCGGACGCCGACCCGAACCGGTCGTCCCCGCTGAGCTTCACGTACGGCGGGTCGTTGACGTCGCCGAGGAACCCGCCGAGCGGCTGTACGACGCCCCGGGAGCCGTCGGCGAGTTCGTAGAGGCAGCCGAGGTCGAGGTCGACGTTGACCATGCTCTGGCTGTGCCCGACGACCTCCGGGGGCTTGAGGGCCTTGAAGGGGTGGCGCAGGAGGCTCTCGCGCTGCATGCCGCCGAAGTCTGACGTCCGCATCCGCCAGGTCAGGTTGACACGGAGGTTGCCGGTCGCGGCCCCCTGTTTCGTCAGGGAGACCTGCGGGTGCCGTTTGCTCAGCTCGATCGCGTTGCTCGCGGCGCTGCCCGAGTCGAAGTCGGCCGAGCGGCTGCCCAGCAGCCCGTCGAAGAAGCCCATCTCCCGCCCCATGTCCCTCTCGTAGAACCCCGCGTCGCGAAATGCCCGGCGGGGCGGCCGTGTCGAACAGCCGCCCCGCCAAGTAGCCTTCCTCATCCGGAAGGTGATCACACTCCGGTCCCGGATGCCGGACCCGGCTCAGACTCCGGAGGGGACCTCCGCCTTCGCGTCGTCAGACCCCTCTTTTCCCTCCGCAGCCGCCAGCGCGCGGTTGCGGCGGACCGAGGACCAGAAGGACCAGGCGATCAGCAGGACGCCGATCGAACCGGTGATGACCTCGTGGATCTCGTACTGGATGGTGATCAGCAGGAGCGCGGCGAGGGCGCCGATGGCGTAGTGGGCGCCGTGCTCCAGGTAGACGTAGTCGTCGAGGGTGCCCTGGCGGACCAGGTAGACGGTCAGCGACCGGACGTACATGGCGCCGACACCGAGGCCGACGGCCATCAGGACGATGTCGTTGGTGATGGCGAAGGCGCCGATCACGCCGTCGAAGGAGAACGACGCGTCGAGGACTTCGAGGTAGAGGAACATGAAGAACGCGGCGCGGCCGGCGAGCAGGATGACCGGCTTCTGCTTGCCCGAGCGCTTGGCCTCTTCCTCCTCCTCGTGCTCCCTCTCCTCCTCTTCTTCGAGCTTGCCCTCGAAGTAGCCGGAGAGGCCGCCGACCACGAGGTAGGTGATCAGGCCGAGGATGCCGGAGAGCAGGACCGTCTCGGTCTTGTCGACGTGTCCGCCGCCGTGGATGTGCGCGTTGGGGGCGACCGTGAACGCGGCGGTCAGCAGGACGCCGAGGGCGATGCAGACCGACAGCATGTCGACCTTGCCGAGCTTGGCGAGCGGGCGCTCGATCCAGCCGAGCCACTTGATGTCCCGGTCCTCGAAGATGAAGTCGAGGAAGATCATCAGCAGGAACATGCCACCGAAGGCGGCGATCGACGCGTGCGCGTCGGTGACCAGTTCCTGGTAGCGGGTCTTGTCGTTGAGAGCGAGGTCGACGGCTTCGATGGGGCCGAGTTTGGCGCTGACCGCGACGATCACCACCGGGAAGACCAGGCGCATGCCGAACACCGCGATGAGCACGCCGACCGTGAGGAAGATGCGCTGCCAGAAGGCGTTCATCTTCTTCAGGATGCCCGCGTTGACCACGGCGTTGTCGAACGACAGGGAGATCTCGAGGATGGACAGGATCGCCACGACGCCGAGGCCGGTCCATCCGTCGTAGAGGACCCCGACGACCAGGCCGAGCGCGGTGACCGCGAACGACCAGCCAAAGGTTTTCAGAAGCACTGGCTACCCAATCCGTAGGTACGGGTCTCCCCCGCGCCGTACTCGGCTTTACGAAACGTTGACTCCGAAGTCTAGAGCGATGCCCCGCAAACCCGACGCGTACCCCTGTCCTACTGCACGGAACTTCCACTCCCCCTGGTAGCGGTAGAGCTCGCCGAAGATCATCGCGGTCTCCGTCGAGGCGTCCTCCGAGAGGTCGTAGCGGGCGAGCTCCTGGCCGTCGGCCTGGTTGACGACCCTGATGAACGCGTTGGCGACCTGGCCGAAGGTCTGGCCGCGTTCGTCGGCCATGTGGATCGAGACCGGGAAGACGATCTTGTCGACGTTGGCCGGGACCTTCGTGAGGTCGACGATCAGGGACTCGTCGTCGCCGTCGCCCTCGCCCGTGAGGTTGTCGCCGGTGTGCTCGACCGAGCCGTCCGGGCTCTTCAGCTGGTTGTAGAAGACGAACCATTCGTCGCCCAGGACCCGGCCGTTGTTGCACAGCAAGGCGCTGGCGTCGAGGTCGAAGGGGGCTCCGGTGGTGGAGCGCGCGTCCCAGCCGAGGCCGACCAACACCTGTGTGAGGTTCGGCGCGGCCTTGGACAGGGAGACGTTTCCTCCCTTGGCGAGCGTGACGCCCATGTTGCTGTCCTCCCCTGGTGGTGCTTCTCCGGTTGTCCTGCGCTCCCGGCGCCGCCCCTAAACGGATGCGGCGCCGGGAGGGGGAACGGGTGTCAGACGTTGACCCCGAAGTCCTGGGCGATGCCGCGCAGGCCCGAGGCGTAGCCCTGGCCGATGGCGCGGAACTTCCACTCCGCGCCGTGCCGGTAGAGCTCGCCGAAGACCATCGCGGTCTCCGTCGAGGCGTCCTCGGAGAGGTCGTAGCGGGCGATCTCGGCCTCGCCGGCCTGGTTCACGACGCGGATGAACGCGTTGCGGACCTGGCCGAAGGACTGCTGGCGGTTCTCGGCGTCGTAGATCGAGACCGGGAAGACGATCTTGTCGACCTCGGCCGGGACGCCGGCGAGGTTGACCTTGATCTGCTCGTCGTCGCCCTCGCCCTCACCGGTGATGTTGTCGCCGGTGTGCTCGACCGAGCCGTCCGGGCTCTTGAGGTTGTTGAAGAAGACGAAGTTCGCGTCGCTGGCGACCTTGCCGGACGAGTCCACCAGCAGGGCGCTGGCGTCCAGGTCGAAGTCGGTGCCGGTCGTGGTGCGGACGTCCCAGCCCAGACCGACGATGACCGCGGTCAGGCCCGGGGCCTCCTTGGTCAGCGAAACATTGCCGCCCTTGCTGAGGCTGACTCCCACGAGTCCTCCATTGGGTTCCTGGGGCGGGGAGCCCCGTCGTGCTTCGGATATGTCGGATCAACGATCCGATCCTATTGAAACCTCCCGCTCTCAGGGACGCGGGATTCCTGGTTCACGTTGCCTGCGGACCGGGCGGGCCGTCAGGTCTTGCACGATCGGCACCAGCCGGGTCGAGACCGGCCCGGACCAGCATCACACGGGCGGAGTTCTTGTCCCTGGGGGACACGGTCCCGCACGCGGCGCAGGTATGGGTTCTCTCGGAAAGCGGCAGCGCGTGCTTGGTTCTCGCTCCGCACCGGGCGCAGTCCATGGTCGTGTACGCGGGGTCGACCAGGTGCACGATGCGGCCGTGCTTCCGGGCCATCTCCAGCAGAGCCCGCTTGGTCGCGCCGATCGTCGCGTCGGCCGCCCTCGCGGCCATTGCCGATCCGGCGAGGAACTTCGGGCGGAAGTCCTCCACCGCCAGGACATCGTGGTCCCGTACGACGCGCTTGGCCCATTTCCGCCCGATGTCCTGCCGTTGCCGAGCGGCCTTCTTGCACGCCTTCGCACGCAGCCTCTTCGCTTCGCGGTAGCCCCGGGAGGCCGCCCGGCCCTTCCTCGGCCTGCGACGGGCCATCATGCGGTCGTAGCGGGTCAGTCGTTCTTTCGCCGCGCGGCCGAACCCGGGGTGAGGGAGATCGTGATCGTCACTCGTGGTGGTGGCGATCACGCCGACTCCCCAGTCGACACCGACGACCCGACCGGTCCGCGGAATCTCCTCGATCACCGCCGGAACGACGAACGAGGCGTACCACGCGCCGACGCTGTCCTGGTAGACACGCACGCTGGTGGGCGGCCCGGGCAGCTCACGCGACCACACCACCGTCACCACGACACCGCCCGCCAGACGCAGGCGGCCGTCCCGCAACCGGAAACCGCGCCGCGTGTAGTTCAGCGTCGGCAGCGCCTCGCGCTTCTTCTTGAACCGGGGCATTCCGGCCCGCCGCCGCTGAGGAAGCCCGGACTTGATGTCCTTGAGCGCCTTCGCGCGGGACTTCCCGAAGTCCCGGACGATCTGCTGCTGCGGCACCGACGAGCCCGCCGCCAGCCACGGTGTGCGATCGCGGGCCTCGGTCAGCATCCTGTCCAGCCTCGCGGGGCCACAGGCGTCGTTCTCGGCGTGCGCCTTCTTAGACCGGGCCACGGACTCGTTCCAGACCCATCGGCAGCGGTCCCACTCCGCCGTGAGGGCGATGCGGGAGGACGCCGACACGCGCAGGCGGTAGGTGTACCGGGCGTGGCCTGTGTCCTCCACCGTCATCGGTGTCGCCATGGGGTCAAAATAGCACCATGGCACACGAGGTTCGCATGACTCTGCGTCTTCCCGAAGATCTGCGCGACCGGTTGCGCGCGCATGCCAAGTCCGAGCGGCGGTCGCTCAATTCCGAGCTGGTCTACATGCTTGAGGTCGGTCTCCGCGCCGCCGGGGTGGACGCCTCGCCGCCCGGCGGAGACACGGCTGGCTCGGCTCCGGCCTGAAGATCCGCTCGACCGTCGGCCACGGGGGCGGGTTCCCGAAAGCCCCCGCCCCCGAGAGATCACAGGGTGTCGAGCGCCTTGACGTACTCGCCGAGGTCGCGGGCGTCCGGGAGGGCGTTGACGACCGTCCAGCGGACGATGCCCTCCTTGTCGATGACGAAGGTGCCGCGTACGGCGCAGCCCTTGTCCTCGGCGAAGACGCCGTAGGCCCGGGAGACCTCGCCGTGCGGCCAGAAGTCGCTGAGGAGGGGGTACTCCAGGCCCTCCTGCTCGCCGAAGACGCGCAGGGTGTGGATGGAGTCGTTCGACACGGCCAGCAGCTGGGTGTCGCGGTCCTCGAACTTCGGCAGGTTGTCCCGCAGCTCGCACAGTTCGCCGGTGCACACGCCGGTGAACGCGAAGGGGTAGAAGAGCAGCACGACGTTCTTGCGTCCCCGGAATTCGGAGAGCGTCACGGTCGCGCCGTGGTTGTCCTTGAGCTCGAAGTCGGGTGCCTTGTCGCCGACCTGGATCGCCATCGGGATCTTTCCCTTCGGTGGGCTGTTCGGGGGATCACAGCGTACGGGGACGGGGTGGGGGGGGGCCGGCGCGAACGCCGGTGGACCGAGGGCCGGGGGCCAGGCCGGAGAGCCGCGAGACGAGGGTGGGGGCGAGGGCAGGGCGGGGGCGGGGAGGGACGGCTGGGCAGAGCCATGGGGGGCCGAGCCGACGGATCTCCCCGAGACCTCCACCGGACCACGGGGCACCGTATCGAGCCGAGCCGAGCCGCGTCGAAGCCCGGCGGAGCGGGCCTGCTGTGCCGGGCCGTGGGCCTGGAGGGGGCTTGCCGGCGCTCGTGGGGTGCTGGGCCGGAGTGGCGGCCCGGCGGGACTCTGCGGCCTGTATCGCCCGAGCCACGCGGTGAACGCCAGGGGCACCGGGGTACGGCGCGCGGGCGGGCGGCGATATCAAGCGGGGCAAGGGCTGGCACCGGGACGCCACGACGCTGGACCGGGCACGGACGTGAGGGTGCCGGCTGGGGAGCGCCGGTGAGCGGGCCGGGGTGCCTTCCAATACCTCGGCCGGACTACGGGGCCCCGTAACAAGCCGAGGCGAGGCGACGCGGCCCCCGGCGATTGCCGGGCTGGGCGGGGCCTGCGGCTGTCCCGCTGGGCGTGGGGGTGAGAGATCAAACCCGGTGGGTCTTCCTGCGGTCTCACGAGACGCAGGGCGCCGCGCGATGCTGGGCCGAGCGGGGGCGTGCGGCTGTTCGGGCGGGCGGGGCGTGAGATCGAGACCGGTGGGTGTTCTGGGGGCTCGCGGGGCGCCGCGCGTTGCCGGGCCGAGCGAGGGCGTGCGGCTGTCCGGGCAGGCAGGGGCCTGAGGTCGAACCCGGTGGGTGTTCCTGGGAGCTCGCGGGGCACAGGGCGCCGTGCGATGCCGGGCTGCGGGGCCAGGGTCGCCGGGACGGGATAGCGCGGTGCGGGGCGCCGGAGTGGCCGATGTGGGGCACACCGGGAAGATGCGGTGCGGAGCACCGGGGCGGCCGGTGTGGGGCCGAAAAGGCGCCCGGGTGCGGCTGGTTTTGAGGAGGGCCGTACCCGGGCGCCTTCGTGCTGCTGGGAAGCGTTACCGCTTCGCGGCCTTGGGGCTCAGCAGGCGGGTGCCGACCCAGTCCTTGCCGGCGCTGACGCTCTTGGTCTGCGAGAGACCGGCCGTCTGGGCCGCGTCGTTGATGTCGCTGGGCTCGATGTAGCCGTCCCGCCCGGTCTTCGGGGTGAGGAGCAGGATCGAACCGTCCTCCTCAAGGAGCCCAAGGGCGTCGACCAGGGCGTCCGTCAGGTCGCCGTCGTCGTCACGGAACCACAGGACGACGGCGTCAGCCACATCGTCGTAGTCCTCGTCCACCAGCTCACTGCCGACGGTCTCCTCGATGGACTCACGGAGGTCCTGGTCTACGTCCTCGTCGTAGCCGATCTCCTGGACCACCTGGGCGGGCTGGAAACCCAGCCGCACGGCCAGGCTCGTCTCCGCGTGGTCCGCGGTCGCGCTCACGGTCTGCCTCCTGATCATGTTCTTTCGATGACAACTCGGCCACGCGTACGCGCGTGGTGTTGGCCGTAGTCCACACGGGCGGGGCGGATCGCGCAAGTACCCGGCGGTTCGGACCGCCTAAACGGTGACGATCCGGGCCGTGTCGCCGCAACTCCAGGCACGGATTCCCTGTCCAAAGTGACACACGCCACACCTTTCTGCCCTGTTTGCGCGTTTGAAAATCGCCGACTCGCAGAAGGGGACCGTTACCCCGGTGTACACCCCATGGGTTACCAAACGGTAGAGATGACGTTTGACGCCCCGAGGTACACGATGGGCAGCGGTGCAGCAGGCATACCGAAAAGCGGCTCCCAGGGCCTCCCCAGCCCCTCGGCAGCCCTCCGACAGGTAAGGAACAGCGTGGCTTCCGGATCAGATCGCAATCCGATCATCATTGGCGGCCTTCCGAGTCAGGTTCCTGACTTCGACCCCGAGGAGACCCAGGAGTGGCTCGACTCGCTCGACGCCGCCGTCGACGAGCGCGGCCGTGAACGCGCCCGCTACCTGATGCTCCGCCTGATCGAGCGGGCCCGCGAGAAGCGCGTGGCCGTCCCCGAGATGCGCAGCTCGGACTACGTCAACACGATCCCCACCAAGAGCGAGCCGTTCTTCCCGGGCAACGAGGAGATCGAGCGCCGTATCCTCAACGCGACCCGCTGGAACGCCGCGGTGATGGTCTCCCGCGCCCAGCGCCCCGGGATCGGCGTCGGCGGCCACATCGCGACGTTCGCGTCCTCCGCGTCCCTGTACGACGTCGGCTTCAACCACTTCTTCCGCGGCAAGGACGAGGGCGACGGCGGCGACCAGGTCTTCTTCCAGGGCCACGCCTCCCCCGGCATCTACGCCCGCGCCTTTCTCCTCGACCGCCTCTCCGAGCAGCACTTGGACGCGTTCCGCCAGGAGAAGTCCCGCGCCCCGTACGGGCTTTCCTCGTACCCGCACCCGCGCCTGATGCCGGACTTCTGGGAGTTCCCGACCGTCTCGATGGGCCTCGGCCCGATCGGCGCGATCTACCAGGCCCGCATGAACCGCTACATGCACGCCCGCGACATCGCCGACACCTCGAAGTCGCACGTCTGGGCGTTCCTCGGCGACGGCGAGATGGACGAGCCGGAGTCGCTCGGCCAGTTGACGATCGCCGCCCGCGAGGGCCTCGACAACCTGACCTTCGTCGTCAACTGCAACCTCCAGCGCCTCGACGGCCCGGTGCGCGGCAACGGCAAGGTGATCCAGGAGCTGGAGTCCGTCTTCCGGGGCGCCGGCTGGAACGTCATCAAGCTGATCTGGGACCGCAGTTGGGACCCGCTGCTCGCGCAGGACCGCGACGGCATCCTCGTCAACCGGATGAACACGACGCCGGACGGCCAGTACCAGACGTACGCCACCGAGTCGGGCGCCTACATCCGCAACCACTTCTTCGGCGACGACCAGCGGCTGCGCGCGATGGTCGAGGGCATGACCGACGACCAGATCCTGCACCTCGGGCGCGGCGGCCACGACCACAAGAAGATCTACGCGGCGTTCAAGGCGGCCGTCGAGCACAAGGGCCAGCCGACGGTCATCCTCGCGAAGACCGTCAAGGGCTGGACGCTCGGCCCGAACTTCGAGGGCCGCAACGCCACGCACCAGATGAAGAAGCTGACGGTCGCCGACCTGAAGGGCTTCCGCGACCGCCTCCATCTCCCCATCTCCGACCAGCAGTTGGAGTCCGGCCTGCCGCCGTACTACCACCCGGGCCGGGACTCGGAGGAGATCCAGTACATGCACGACCGCCGCAACTCGCTCGGCGGTTACGTCCCCACCCGCGTCGTACGCGCGAAGCCCCTCGCGCTGCCGGACGACAAGGTGTACGCGAGTGTGAAGAAGGGTTCCGGCCAGCAGTCCATCGCCACGACCATGGCGTTCGTCCGGCTGCTCAAGGACCTCATGCGGGACAAGGAGTTGGGCCGCCGCTTCGTCCTGATCGCGCCCGACGAGTACCGCACGTTCGGCATGGACTCCTTCTTCCCGAGCGCGAAGATCTACAACCCGCTCGGCCAGCAGTACGAGTCCGTGGACCGTGAACTCCTGCTCGCCTACAAGGAGTCGCCGACCGGCCAGATGCTCCACGACGGCATCTCGGAGGCGGGCTGCACCGCGTCCCTGATCGCGGCGGGCTCGGCGTACGCGACGCACGGCGAACCGCTCATCCCGGTCTACGTGTTCTACTCGATGTTCGGTTTCCAGCGCACCGGCGACCAGTTCTGGCAGATGGCGGACCAGCTCGCCCGCGGCTTCGTCCTCGGCGCCACGGCCGGCCGCACCACGCTGACCGGCGAGGGCCTCCAGCACGCCGACGGCCACTCGCAGTTGCTGGCCTCGACGAACCCCGGCTGCGTCGCCTACGACCCCGCGTACGGGTACGAGATCGCGCACATCGTCCAGGACGGCCTGCGGCGCATGTACGGCCCCGACAGCGAGGACGTCTTCTACTACCTCACCGTCTACAACGAGCCCCTCCAGCACCCGGCGGAGCCCGAGGACGTCGACGTCGAGGGCATCCTCAAGGGCGTCCACAAGGTGTCGGCGGGTACGGCGGGTTCGACGCCGGCCCAGATCCTGGCCTCCGGGGTGGCGGTCCCCTGGGCTCTGGAAGCGCAGCGGGTCCTCGCCGAGGAGTGGAACGTCCGGGCGGACGTCTGGTCGGCGACCTCCTGGAACGAGCTGCGCCGCGAGGCCGTCGAGGTGGAGCGGCACAACCTCCTGCACCCCGAGGAGGACCAGAAGGTGCCGTACGTCACCCGTAAACTCGGCGGTTCCCAGGGGCCGTTCGTCGCGGTCTCCGACTGGATGCGGGCCGTCCCCGACCAGATCTCCCGCTGGGTCCCGGGCACCTACCAGTCCCTCGGCGCCGACGGCTTCGGCTTCGCGGACACCCGGGGCGCGGCCCGCCGCTTCTTCCACATCGACGCCCAGTCGATCGTCCTCGCCGTCCTCACGGAACTCGCGAAGGAGGGCAAGGTCGACCGCTCGGCCCTGAAGCAGGCGATCGACCGCTACCAGCTCCTGGACGTGTCGGCGGCCGACCCCGGCGCGGCCGGGGGCGACGCGTAACCCTCGCCGGCAGGGCGCCGGGGAAGCCCGTCCGTTCCCCGGCGCCCCCAGGACCGCGGCGCGCTATCCCCCTCCGGCAGCGCGCCGCAGCCCTGGGCATGACCCACTGTGACGTGCCCGGGGAAGGCTTCGCGAGGAACCTTTAGCGAAGTCACCCTGATTGGGGAATTCGGTTGACGTTGCGTCAGTTTCGTTGACCGGGGGCGAGTTGATGGGGTGTCAGATGTGGACGCCCCCTCCGGCGGCGTCGGCGTTCGCGCCCCGCTTCGTCAGCAGCGCGACCAGGACCGCGAAGACGGCCACCCCCGTGGCCACCAGGGACGCCAGGCTCATCCCCGCGATGAACGTGTCGTGCGCGACGTCGGCGATCTTCGCGGCGACCGCGTCGGGCGTCCCCGGCGCCACCGGAGCCGCCCCGACCTGCACCGCCTCGGACGCCTGGTCGAGCTGGGCCGGCGTCATGTCGGGCAGGCCCGCCGCCTTCCAGTTGGCCGGGAGCGCGCTGTCGACCTTGGAGGCCATCACCGCGCCGAGGACGGCCGTACCGAGGCTGCCGCCGATCTGCATGGCGGCCTGCTGGAGGCCGCCGGCGACGCCGGAGAGCTCCATGGGCGCGTTGCCGACGATGACCTCGGTCGCGCCGACCATGACCGGCGCGAGGCCGAGCCCGAGGAGGGCGAACCAGACGGACATGGCGAGGCTGCCGGTGTCGGTGTCGAGCGTGGAGACGCCGTACATCGCGATCGCCGTGCAGGCCATGCCTCCGGCCAGCGGGACCCGGGGCCCGAACCGCGTGATCATCGCGCCCGCGAGGGGTGAGCCGACGATCATCATCCCGGTGAGCGGGAGGAGGTGCAGACCCGCGTCGATCGGGCTGAGACCGTGGACGTTCTGGAGGTAGAACGTCACGAAGAAGAGGCCGCCCATGAAGGCGATGGCCATGAGGACCATGAGGACGACACCGGCGGAGAGCGGCACCGAGCGGAAGAGGCCGAGCGGGATCAGCGGCTCCTTCACCTTCGTCTCCCAGTAGGCGAACGCCCCGAAGCCCGCCACCGCGACCGCGAGGAACGTCCAGGTCAGGCCGCCTCCCCAGCCCCACTCGGGCGCCTTGATGAGGGCCCAGACGAGACAGAACATCGCGCCGGAGAGCAGGCCGATGCCGGGGAGGTCGAAGGAGCGCGGGGCGTTCTCTGCGCGATGGTCCAGGAGGATCATCACCCCCAGGACGACGGCCACGACGCCGACAGGGACGTTGATGAAGAACACCGACTGCCAGCTGACGTGCTCGACGAGGACCCCGCCGAGGATCGGCCCGCCCGCGGTGGACGCCCCGATGACCATGCCCCAGATGCCGATCGCCATGTTCAGCTTCTCGGCGGGGAACGTCGCCCGCAGCAGGCCGAGCGCGGCCGGCATCAGCAGCGCGCCGAACAGGCCCTGGAGGACCCGGAAGACGACGACCGCGGAGACGCTGGAGGAGAGGCCGATCGCGCCGGAGGCGAGGGCGAAACCGGCCACGCCTATCAGGAACGTCTGGCGGTGGCCGAAGCGGTCGCCGAGTTTGCCGGCGGTGATGAGGGAGACCGCGAGGGCGAGGAAGTAGCCGTTGGTGATCCACTGGACCTGCGCGAACGTCGCGCCGAGGTCTTTCTGGATGGCCGGGTTGGCGATGGCCACGATGGTGCCGTCGAGGGCGACCATCATGACCCCGACGGCGACGGTGATCAGCGTGAACCAGGGATGGCCGCGCAGTCCGGCGCCGGACGGCCGGTCCGCCGGCGCCGACGGCGCCCCGTCCCCGTGACCCGCCGTTTCGAGGGTGGTCTGACTAGTCATGAGTTCCACGCTAGTGACAGCCACTGACAATTGACGAACCAATTCACAAGCTGGTGACTGACACATATGCGCACACTCCGCGAACGCAAGAAGCAACACACGAGAGACGCCCTGGCCAGAGCCGCCCTCACGCTCTTCACGGCGCAGGGCTACGAGCGCACGACCGTCGACGAGATCGTCGCCGCCGTGGACGTCTCGCAGCGCACCTTCTTCCGCTACTTCGCGAGCAAGGAGGAGGTCGCCCTCTTCACCCCCCGCATCGCCGAGGACCACTTCGTCGAGTGCCTGCGTGAACGCCCGCCCCACGAGCCCCCGTTCGAGGCGATGAGCCGCGCCCTGCGGGAGAGCCTCGGGACGATGGACGAGGCGATCGAGAGCGTCGTACCGATGGAGCTGTACGTGCACGGCTACCGGACGATCGAGGAGACGCCCGCGCTGTTCGCCGCGCATCTGCGGCGCTCGGCGGAGCTGGAGGAGCTGGTCGCGGGGATCGTCGCCGGGCGGGAGGGCGTCGACCTGGCCACGGACCCCCGGCCGCGGCTGGTGGTCGCGCTGTTCAGCGGGGTGATCCGGGTCGCCGAGCGGGGCTGGGGCGACGACGCGGGGATGGACCTGGCGCGGATGCGGGAGCGGACCGCGCGCTACCTCGACGAGGTGGGTCCGGCGCTCCTCGGGAGCTGGCGCGACAGCTGATCGAACCGTTGCCCACGGCCCCTTTTATCGAAACGTGATCCCTGTCACTGAAGGCCCCCGAGACCCTTCCGTTCTCCTAGTGTGTCCTCCCAGTGACTTCCTTCGACCCCTCTCCCCAGCTCGGCGTCTGGCGCGCACTGCTCGCGCTGGCCGTCGTGTTCGTGATGCTGTCGACGACCGGCTGGACGGCCCTGCGCCCCCAGCGCTCCGACAGCGCGCTCGAAGCCTCCGTCGCCGCCTGGCGGCACGGCTTCGTCGACGGCCGGCTCCTCCCGGACCCCGACCAGGCCCCGGCGAGACTGGCCCGCTTCTTCGCCGCGCTCACCGCTCCCCAGCGCAACATCCTGGCCCACACCTACCCGCTCGCCGTCGGCAACATGAACGGCGCCCCGGTCAGGCTGCGCTACCGCGCCAACCGCATCGCGCTCACCCAGGCCGCCGCCGTCGAGCGGGCCCGCACGCACGACGGGCGGCTCAGCGAGGACGGCCAGCGCGAGGCGGGCCGCCGGATGCACCGCTTCGAGGCGATGGCGGGCGGCGGCCGGCAGATCCTCGCCTTCGACCCCGAGGGCAGCGGCCGGGCCGCCGAGGTCTTCGGCGACCTGACGACCGCCGCGCGGATCTCCGTCATCGTCCCCGGTGTCGACACCGACGTCCTCACCTTCGAGAAGACGGGCCGCAGATACACCGCCCCGGTCGGCATGGCCCAGGCCCTGTACGACGCGGAGCGCGCCGTCAGCCCCCGCACCGGCACCGCCGTCATCGCCTGGGCCGACTACACGGCCCCCGCCGGGCTCGGCATCGAGTCGGCGACCGCGATGCGCGCCGAGGACGGCGCCGTACGCCTCAACGCGCTGCTGCGGGCGCTGCCCGGGAAGGCGCCGGTGTCGCTGTTCTGCCACAGCTACGGCTCCGTCGTCTGCGGGGTCGCGGCGCACGGGATGCCCCGGCGGGTGGCCGACATAGCGGTCGCCGGGAGCCCCGGGATGCGCGTGGAGAAGGCGTCCCACCTGCACACCTCCGCCCGGGTGTGGGCGATGCGGGACGCGGACGACTGGATTCAGGACGTGCCGTACCTGGAGCTCGGCGGGCTCGGGCACGGCGAGGACCCCGTCTCGGCGGAGTTCGGGGCGCGCCGGCTCTCCGCGAAGCTCGCGCACGGCCACGGCGGGTACTTCGAGCCCGGCACGGACAGCCTGCGCAACTTCGCCGAGATCGGGACTGGCGCATACCACTCGGTGCGGTGCGCCGACGATGACGAGACCTGCCGGGCGGATTTGTCCGGCACTACCACGGCCGGACGCGCGTAGAAACAGCAGGAACTGCGGTACGCGCGGGGAGGGGACGAAGATGCGGGTCCCGCATACGATGAGCCGCATGGGTGATGTACTGGCCGGTTCGCATGCCGCCTGGGAGTTCGGGTCCGACTCCGTGCTCATCCGCTACGAACGGGGGATGCGGGCGCCGAAGCTGTTCTCGGCGCTCGGGGAGCGCCGGGTCCCCCTCGCGGCGGTCGAGGGCGTGTCGCTGGCCCCCGGCAAGCGCGGGACGGTCGTCCTGCGGCTCGAACTGCGTGAGGGTGCCGACCCGCTGCTCGCCGCGGCCGACGGCCAGCTCAAGGAGGGTTCCGACCCCTACCGGCTCGTCCTGCCCGCCGAGCGGGACGCGCTCGCGGAGTACTACGCCGAGGAGGTCCGGGGGCTGCTGACCCGGTCGGGCCCGGCGGAACGGTTCCTCGTGGAGGCCCCGGAGGTGCCGCTCTCCTTCAAGGCGTACGACGCGAAGGCGTCCTTCGACGGCAGCAGCGTCCGGTTCCGCTGGTTCTGGACCGGCGCGTCCTCCGCGAAGTGGAAGGCGGGCGACCAGAACTTCGCGGTCTCCGAGCTGACCGGTGTGGAGTGGCGCTCGCCGGAGGTGTTCGAGGGGCATCTGCGGCTGGTGCGGGGAGAGACGCCGTCCGCCGTGGCGCAGCCCGACCAGGACCCCGCGGCCGTCGTCTTCGGCCTCGGCTACGGCCCCGTCCACGAGTCGCTGCCCTTCGCCGCCGCCGTCCTCGCGGCCGTGCGCGGGCAGAAGGGGGCGGCCGTCCTGTCCGCCCAGGCCCGCCGCGACCCCGCCGACGTCGTCGAGCGCATCCGGCACCTCGGGGAGCTGCACGAGGCGGGGCTCGTGACGGACGAGGAGTTCTCGGCGAAGAAGGCGGAGCTGCTGGCCGAGCTGTAGGCGGGGCTGAGACGGAGCTGCGGCACCCGTGCCCCCGCCCCGCCTACGCCGAGTAGTACTGGATCTTCCGGTTCAGTACCGCCAGCGTGCCGTTCAGTTCCGTGATGCGCGCCTGGACGTCCCTGCGCGTCGACTCCAGCAGTTCCCGGCGCTCACCGAACGTGCTCTCGCCCTCCCGTGCCAGCTCCGCGTACCTGACCATGTCGGCCACCGGCATGCCCGTGAGGCGCAGCTTGCTCACGAAGTCCAGCCAGTCCAGGTCGCGGTTGCAGTACCGCCGCTGGCCGGTGTGCGAGCGGTCCACGTGGTCCAGCAGCCCGATCCGCTCGTACCAGCGCAGCGTGTGCGCCGTCAGCCCGGTGAGCGCCACCACCTCGCTGATCGTGTAGCTGTCCTTCCCCTCCGGACGGGGATGGGGCGGCGGCGGAGCTGCGCAGACGTCGGTGGGGGAGGGTGTTTCGAGGGTCAGGGGCGAGGTCTGCATCACCGTCATGTACCCACGCTATGACCTTGGAGTGGGCTCGAAGCAAGCGCAAACGGTAAGAATGGCGAAGGTAGGCTCACGGCATGTCGCTGAGCAGCCTCCACCAGATCGAGAACTGGCCGGTCCCCACCGCCGCGGCGGGTGTCGTCCGTGCCGACGGCGTCGTCCTCGGCACCCACGGTCCGGCCGGCCACCGCTTCCCCCTCGCCTCGGTGACCAAGCCGCTCGCCGCGTACGCCGCGCTCGTCGCGTACGAGGAGGGGGCGATCGACCTCGACGAGCCGGCGGGGCCGCCCGGCGCCACCGTCCGCCAGCTCCTCGCCCACACCTCCGGCCTCGCCTTCGACGAGCACCGGGTGATGGCCCCGCCCGGCGACCGGCGGCTCTACTCGAACGCCGGTTTCGAGCAGCTCGGCGACCACATCGCGAAGGCGACGGACATCCCGTTCCCGGAGTACCTCCGGCAGGCGGTGCTGGAGCCGCTCGGGATGACGGACACGACCTTGGACGGCTCCCCCGCGAAGGACGCCACCTCCACCGTCGCCGACCTCCTCCGCTTCGCGGCCGAGGTCCAGATCCCCCGACTCCTCGACCCCCGCACGGTGTTGGAGGCCATGACGGTCCAGTTCCCCGGCACCAAGGGCGTGTTGCGGGGCTACGGCCACCAGAACCCCAACGACTGGGGTCTCGGCTTCGAGATCCGGGACGCCAAGTCCCCGCACTGGACCGGGAGTTCCTCCTCCCCGCGGACCTTCGGCCACTTCGGCCAGTCCGGCACCTTCCTGTGGATCGACCCGGACGCGGGCGCCGCCTGCGTCGCCCTGACCGACCGCGATTTCGGCCCCTGGGCGGTCGAGGTGTGGCCGGCGTTCACGGACGGGGTGCTGGCCCAACTCCGGTCCGCCTGAGGGGCGCTGACCCGAACAGACCCTCGGATAACCTCGTCACTCACAGGACTCGGTGATCTCGGGGGAGCGATGGGCGCGGGGCAACAGGACGGCCGGTTCGGGGAGTTGGGGGACGGGGACCCCGAGGTGGTGGGGCCGTACCGGCTGTCGGCGCGGCTGGGGGCCGGAGGGATGGGGGCCGTCTACCTGTCGCACACACCTGGCGGGCATCCGGTCGCGGTGAAGACCGTGCGGCCCGAGCTCGCCGAGAACCCGGAGTTCCGGCGGCGGTTCCGGCAGGAGGTGGAGGCGGCCCAGCGGGTGCAGGGGTTCTACACCGCGCCGGTGCTGGACCACGACGTGGAGAGCGAGCGGCCCTGGCTGGTCACCGCCTATGTCGCGGGGCCGAGTCTCGCGGAGGCCGTCGGGCGGCACGGCCCCCTTCCGCTGCCGTCCGTCCTGCTGCTGCTCGCCGGTATCGCGGAGGCGCTCTCCGCGATCCACGGCGCCGACGTCGTGCACCGGGACCTCAAGCCGTCGAACGTGCTGCTCGCGGCGGACGGCCCGAGGGTCATCGACTTCGGCATCGCCCGCGCCTCGGACGCGACGGCCCTGACGGGCACCGGCGTCTCCCCCGGCACCCCCGCGTTCATGTCCCCGGAACAGGCGGCGGGCAAGCCGGTGACCCCGGCGTCGGACGTCTTCTCCCTGGGCCAGATCGCGGTGTTCGCGGCGACGGGGAAGGGCGCGTACGGCGACGGCTCGGCGCACGCGCTGCTGTACCGCGTCGTCCACCAGACGCCCGACCTCACCGGGCTGCCTCCGGAGCTGGCGTTCATCGCGAGGTGCCTGGACAAGGAGCCGGGGAACCGGCCCACCCCGGCGGAGGTGATCGCCCTCTGCCAGCAGGCGTCCCCCGCTCCCCTGCGCCAGTCCGGCGACTGGCTCCCGGCGGCGGTCGGCGCGGACATCCCCACGGCGATGCCGGAACCGCACGGCCGGCCCGCCGGCCCGGGTGCGCAGACCCCCGTACCCCACCGCACCCCGGCCGCCCACCCCGCGTACAACCCGCCGCCCCTCGCCTACACCCCCACGCACTTCGCCCAGCCCCCGGGCCACGCCCACGCCCAGGCCCCCACCCAGTTTCCGGCCCACGCCCCCGCTCCCCGCCCTTCCTGGCGCCCGCCCCACCCCCCTCCCCCGCCGCGCCGCAACAGGCTCTGGCGCGGCGTCGCGATAGCCGCCGCCGTCGTCGTCCCCGTCGCCTTCTGGGCCTCGGAGCTGATCCTGAACCTCGACGACGGGTCGGAACCGGACGGGGACCGCGTCGGCACGGAGGCCACCGCCCCCTCCCGGACCACGGACCCGGCCCCCGCGTCCTACCCGAACATCGAGATCCCCCTCGACTTCTTCATCCGCTTCACGGACACCCCGCCGAAGCCCATGAACGACGGCGGCTCCACCCGCAACGGCGAGGACTCCGACTTCTACTTCTTCCAGGGCAACGACAGCGAGCTGATCGGCAGCGTCGGCCGCAAGGTCGTCGTGCTGGACGCGAAACAGCAGGGCACCCTTCGGACCTGCCTGGAGGAGACCCGCTTCACCCGGGAACTGCCGCTGCCCCAGGTCGCCGTCGGCACCAGGATGTGCGTGCGGTCGAAGGCCGGTCACATCGCCCTGATCACCTACAAGGGACGCTCACCGGAGTCGGACCTGAGCCGCTACGTCACGGTCGACGTCGCCGTCTGGAAGAACGCCGGGGGCTAGCCGCCCATCTCCCACATCAGCACCTCCGCCGCCCCGCCGACGGCGACCAGCTCCGACTCCCCCTCGCCGGTGATGCGGAGGGCGTCCCCGGCCGCCAACTCCACGTCGCCCGAACGCACTTCGCCGCGCACGACGTGGACGTACCCGAGTTTCGCCTCCGGCACGGCGGTGCGTTCGCCGGGGGACAGGCGGCGGACGTGGAGCATGGCGCCCGCGCCGACGACGGCGTAGGGCGTCGAGTCGGCGATGCCCCGGACGGTCTCGTAGGAGGGCTCGCCGCCGGGTTCGAGGGGGGCCAGCCACATCTGGAGGAAGACCAGGGGGACGGCGGCGTCGTTGCGCTCGACGTGGCGGACGCCGCCTGCGGCGGAGAGGCGCTGGACGTCCCCGGGGCGGACGACCGTCTCGTGCCCGGCGGAGTCGCGGTGGGTCAGCTCGCCGGAGATCACCCAGGTGACGATCTCGGTGTGGGAGTGGGGGTGTTCGTCGAATCCGGCGCCGGGTTCGAGCCGCTCCTCGTTGCAGGCGATGAGCGCGCCGAAGCGGAGGTTGTCGGGGTCGTAGTACGACCCGAAGGAAAAAGAGTGCAAAGTCTCGATGCCCCGTCCGGCATCGCCGCCCCGGTACCGCGAGTCCCCGCGCCGCACGTCCATCACCCCACCAAGGTATCCCCACGCCTCACCGACCCGCCCGGATGAGGCACCCTTGTTTCCGTGCCCGAACCGAGACCCACCACCCCCCCGCCCGCCGCTCCGGCCCACCCGCACCCCGCCACGCTGAAGCGGCTGGAGAAGTCGTCCGGATCGCTGGCCGCGCAGGCCATCACGAGGATGGACGAGAGCCTGCCGTGGTACCGGGCGATGCCCCCGGAGAACCGTTCCTGGATCGGCCTGGTCGCCCAGGCGGGCATCGCGGCGTTCACCGAGTGGTTCCGGCGTCCCGACGCCCCGCAGGCGATCTCGACGGACGTCTTCGGCACCGCCCCGAGAGAGCTGACCCGGGCGATCACGCTGCGGCAGACCGTCGAGATGGTCCGTACGACGATCGAGGTCATGGAGTCCGCGATCGACGAGGTGGCCGCGCCGGGCGACGAGGCGGTGCTGCGGGAGGCGCTCCTCGTGTACGCGCGGGAGATCGCGTTCGCGACCGCGCAGGTGTACGCCCAGGCCGCCGAGGCACGGGGTGCCTGGGACGCGCGGCTGGAGTCGCTCGTCGTGAACGCGGTGCTGAGCGGCGAGGCCGACGAGGGGGCCGTGTCCCGGGCGGCGGCGCTGGGCTGGAACGCCCCGGAGCACGTGTGCGTGGTGCTCGGCACGGCTCCGGACGGTGACTCGGAGCTGACGGTCGAGGCGATCCGGCGAGCCTCACGGCACTCCAAACTCCAGGTCCTGACCGGCGTGTTGGGGACCCGTCTCGTCGTCATCGCGGGCGGCAGCGACAACCCGATCGCCGTCGCCAAGTCACTGATCGGCCCGTTCGCGGCGGGTCCGGTGGTCGCGGGGCCGATCGTCCCGGACCTGCTGACGGCGACCCGGTCCGCGCAGGCGGCGGCGGCCGGGCTGAAGGCGTGTTCGGCCTGGCAGGACGCTCCGCGGCCGGTCCTGGCGGACGATTTGCTCCCGGAACGAGCCATCGCGGGCGATCCCACCGCGCGCGGTCAGTTGGTGGAGGAGATCTACAGACCGCTGGAAGAGGCCGGTTCCGCACTGCTGGAAACACTCTCCGTATATCTGGAACAGGCCAGCAGTCTCGAAGGCGCGGCCCGCATGCTCTTCGTCCATCCGAACACCGTGCGCTACCGGCTGCGACGTGTGACTGACGTCACCGGATGGTCACCCTCCGATGTACGCTCGGCCTTTACTCTGCGGATCGCGCTGATCCTGGGGCGCCTGGCCGACGGAGATCCCCAGACCTAGGCTTTTGTCGGGGGTCCACAAAACCCCCTGCTGTTCTTCGTCCCTGTCCCCACGGGCGGCCGTGCCCGTACCCAAGAGAGAGTGTGAGAGTGCTCGTACTCGTCGCTCCCGGCCAGGGCGCCCAGACGCCCGGCTTCCTGACCCCCTGGCTCGACCTCCCCGGTGTCTCCGACCAGCTCGCCGCCTGGTCCGAGGTCATCGGGCTCGACCTGGTGCACTACGGCACGAACGCCGACGCGGACGAGATCCGTGACACCTCCGTCGCCCAGCCGCTGCTGGTCGCGGCCGGGATCGTCTCCGGCGCGGCACTCGGTGCCATCACGCCGGGCGCGGTCGCCGGGCACAGCGTCGGTGAGCTGACCGCCGCCGCGTGGGCCGGTGTCCTGACCCCCGAGAACGCGCTGTCCCTCGTCCGCAAGCGCGGTCTGGCGATGGCCGAGGCCGCCGCCGTGACGCGGACCGGGATGGCGGCGCTGCTCGGGGGCGACCCCGAGACGACCGTCCCGCATCTGGAGAAGCTGGGGCTGACCCCGGCGAACATCAACGGCGCGGGCCAGATCGTCGCCGCCGGTACCGCCGAGCAGCTCGCGGCGCTGGCCGAGGACAAGCCTGAAGGCGTCCGCAAGGTCGTCGCCCTGAAGGTCGCCGGCGCCTTCCACACGCATCACATGGCCCCGGCGGTGTCGGTGCTGGAGGAGGCCGCCGCCGGTCTCACCCCGGCCGACCCCGAGGTCACCTACGTCTCCAACAAGGACGGCGAGGCCGTCGCGACCGGCGCCGAGGTGCTTCAGCGTCTCGTCGGCCAGGTCGCGAACCCGGTCCGCTGGGACCTGTGCATGGAGACGTTCCGCGCGCTGGGCGCCACCGCGATCATCGAGGCCGCGCCCGGCGGCACCCTCGTCGGCCTCGCCAAGCGCGCCCTGCCCGACGTACCGAGACTGGCCCTGAAGACCCCCGACGACCTCGACGCGGCCCGCGAGCTGATCGCGGAACACGGCGCCTGAGAGGAGATCCCGATGGCGAAGATCAAGCCCGGCAAGGGTCATCCGTACGCGCGCATCCTCGGGGTGGGCGGCTACCGGCCGGTCCGGGTCGTCCCCAACGACGTCATCCTGGAGACGATCGACTCGTCCGACGAGTGGATTCGCTCCCGGTCCGGCATCGAGACCCGGCACTGGGCGAGCGACGAGGAGACCGTCGCCGCGATGTCGGTGGAGGCGTCCGGCAAGGCGATCGCGGACGCGGGCATCACCGCCGAGCAGATCGGCGCGGTCGTCGTCTCGACCGTCTCGCACTTCAAGCAGACCCCGGCAGTCGCGACGGAGATCGCCGACAAGCTGGGCACGGACAAGGCCGCCGCGTTCGACATCTCGGCGGGCTGCGCGGGCTTCGGCTACGGCCTGACCCTCGCCAAGGGCATGATCGTCGACGGCAGCGCCGAATACGTGCTGGTCATCGGCGTGGAGCGGCTCTCCGACCTGACCGACCTGGAGGACCGCGCGACGGCCTTCCTGTTCGGTGACGGCGCCGGAGCGGTCGTCGTCGGCCCCGCGAAGGAGCCGGCGATCGGCCCGACGGTGTGGGGCTCGGAGGGCGACAAGTCCGAGACGATCAAGCAGACGGTGCCGTGGACGGACTACCGCGACGGCACGGTCGACAAGTTCCCCGCCATCACGCAGGAGGGTCAGGCGGTATTCCGCTGGGCCGTCTTCGAGATGGCCAAGGTCGCCCAGCAGGCGCTGGACGCGGCCGGCATCACAGCGGACGACCTCGACGTCTTCATTCCCCACCAGGCCAACGAGCGGATCATCGACTCGATGGTGAAGACGTTGAAGCTGCCGGAGCACGTCACGGTCGCGCGTGACGTACGCACCACCGGCAACACCTCGGCCGCCTCGATCCCGCTCGCGATGGAGCGGCTCCTGGCGACCGGGGAGGCGAAGAGCGGCGACACGGCGCTCGTCATCGGTTTCGGGGCGGGTCTCGTGTACGCGGCGACGGTCGTTACCCTCCCCTAGGCACTCCGTTGCCGGATCACGCGATCATGCGCCTGGCCACGGTAAGCAGCACAGCCAACCCTCTGGAAAGAAAAGAAGGAGCGCCACCATGGCCGCCACTCAGGAAGAGATCGTCGAAGGTCTCGCGGAGATCGTGAACGAGATCGCCGGCATCCCGGTTGAGGACGTCCAGCTGGACAAGTCCTTCACCGACGACCTGGACGTCGACTCGCTGTCCATGGTCGAGGTCGTCGTCGCCGCCGAAGAGCGCTTCGACGTCAAGATCCCGGACGAGGACGTCAAGAACCTCAAGACCGTCGGTGACGCGACCGAGTACATCCTCAAGAACCAGGGCTGACCTTCCCTGGGCTCTGAGCCTGTGGGGTGACTGCCCCGCCACCCGGCGGTGGCGCCGTTCCCATCCTCGAAATTCCGTAGGAGAGAAATTCCCGTGAACTCGACCAATCGCACCGTGGTCGTCACCGGTATCGGCGCAACCACACCGCTGGGTGGCGACGCAGCCTCGACCTGGGAGGGTCTGATCGCCGGCCGGTCCGGCGCGGGCCCGCTGACCCAGGAGTGGGCGGCCGACCAGGCCGTCCGGATCGCGGCCCAGATCGCCGTGGACCCCTCCGAGGTCCTCCCCCGTCCGCAGGCCCGCAAGCTGGACCGCTCGGCGCAGTTCGCGCTGATCGCGGCCCAGGAAGCCTGGAAGGACGCCGGTTTCACCGCGCGCGCCGGTGAGGACACCTCCATCAACCCCGACCGGCTCGGCGCGGTCATCGCCTCCGGCATCGGCGGCGTGACGACCCTGCTCGACCAGTACGACGTGCTGAAGGAGAAGGGCGTACGCCGCGTCTCCCCGCACACCGTCCCCATGCTCATGCCGAACGGCCCCTCGGCCAACGTCGGCCTGTACGTCGGCGCGCGCGCCGGCGTCCACACCCCGGTCTCCGCCTGCGCCTCGGGCGCGGAGGCGATCGGCTACGCGATCGAGATGATCCGCACCGGCCGTGCGGACGTCGTCGTCGCGGGCGGCACGGAGGCGGCGATCCACCCGCTGCCGATCGCCGCGTTCGGCAACATGATGGCGATGTCCAAGAACAACGACGACCCGCAGGGCGCGTCCCGTCCGTACGACAAGGCGCGCGACGGCTTCGTCCTCGGCGAGGGCGCGGGCGTGATCGTCCTGGAGTCCGCCGAGCACGCGGCGGCGCGCGGCGCGCGTGTCTACGCGGAGGCCGTCGGGCAGGGCATCTCGGCCGACGCGCACGACATCGTGCAGCCGGAGCCGGAGGGCCGTGGCATCGCCGCCGCGCTCAACCACCTGATGGCCAGCACGGATCTGGACCCGGCGGAGATCGTGCACGTCAACGCGCACGCGACCTCCACCCCGGCGGGTGACATCGCGGAACTGAAGGCGCTGCGCAAGGTGTTCGGCGACCATGCCGACCACTTCGCGGTCTCCGCGACGAAGTCCATGACCGGTCACCTCCTCGGCGGCGCCGGTGGCGTGGAGTCGGTCGCGACCGTCCTCGCGCTGTACCACCGGGTCGCCCCGCCGACCATCAACGTCGACAACCTCGACCCGGAGGCGGAGGCCAGCGCGGACGTCGTCCTCGGCGAGGCCCGCAAGCTGCCCGTCGAGGGCCGTATCGCCGCGCTGAACGATTCGTTCGGGTTCGGTGGGCACAACGTGGTGCTGGCGTTCCGTTCGGTCTGAGAAGGCCGCGTACGACGCTGAAGGGCCCGACCTCATCGAGGTCGGGCCCTTCTGGTGTGCCGGGGTTCGGTGTACCGGGGTTGCGTGTCGCGGTGTGATTACACGACTTGGTGCAGCCAGCGCACCGGCGCGCCCTCACCGGCGTACCGGAACGGCTCCAACTCGTCGTCCCACGGCTTGCCGAGGAGTTTCGTGATCTCGGCCTCGATGTCCGTCTCCCCGCGCTGGGAGCGCAACAGGGCGGCGCGCAGCCGGTCCTCGGGGATCAGGATGTCGCCGTGGATGCCGGTGACGGCGTGGAAGATGCCCAGGTCGGGGGTGCAGCTGTAGCGCTCGCCCTCGGCGGTGGCGCAGGGTTCGGCGGTCACCTCGAAGCGGAGCATCTGCCAACCCCGCAGCGCGGAGGCGAGCTTGGAGGCGGTGCCGGCCTGGCCCTTGAAGGAGAACTCGGAGCGCCAGGTTCCGGGCGCGGCGGGCTGCCTGATCCAGTCGAGGTTGACGCGCGTACCGAGCACCCCGGCGATGGCCCACTCGACGTGCGGGCACAGCGCGCGCGGCGCGGAGTGCACGTACAGAACTCCACGTGTCGTCACCGGGACCTCCGGGCAGAGCGGGACATCTTGCAGGGCTGGCTGAGCGGCGGCGTCGGGGCAGCCACGTTGATGGCGAGGCTACCGTGCGACGGGGTGCGGAGTGTGACGTACGGTCGGTCCAGATGCCCCGAAAGGCCCGCCATTCACTCGGCAGGACGCCTGTGCGGGTGGGGAACGTTCCGTGGATCACGTCTGGAAACGGCAAGGATTTGTCCTGAAGACGGTTCGGGAACCGGGAGCGGTCCGGGAACTCGGGTGCGTTGTACAGGGTGATGGGGGTTTGCGGCCGGACGACCGAAGGGGCCAGTCGAGCATGGTGACGACGCGAGGGCGGGGCGTGTTCGCCGGGGTGATGGCGGGGCTGTCGCTGACGGTCGCGGGGTGCACGGGCGCGGACGGGAGTCTTCCGGCTCCCTCGGCGACCCGCGCGGCGGTGAAGCCGTCGCCCCCGGTGTGGAACGTGAAACCGGCCTCGCTGGCGGCCGTGGGGGACTCCATCACGCGCGGGTTCGACGCGTGCGGGGTCCTCCAGGACTGTCCGGAGGTGTCGTGGGCGACGGGTGAAAGCACGGAGGTCGACTCGCTCGCCGTCCGGCTGCTGGGGCCCGTGAAGGCGACGACGCACAGCTGGAACTACGCCAGGACCGGTGCGCTGATGGCGGATCTGCCGGGTCAGATGGCGCAGGCGGGGACGCGGAAGCCGGAGCTGGTGACGGTGATGGCGGGGGCGAACGACGCCTGCCGGGACTCGGTCGCGGAGATGACGCCGGTCGCGGCGTTCCGTACGTCCTTCGAGCAGTCGATGGCCGCGCTGCGCTCGCTGGCGCCCAAGTCGCAGGTGTACGTGGCGAGTGTGCCGGATCTCAAGCGGCTCTGGTCCGAGGGGCGGACGAGCCCGCTGGGCAAGGTCGTCTGGAAGCTGGGGATATGCCCGTCGATGCTGGCCGACGCGGACTCGCAGGACCAGGCGGCGACCACCCGGCGGGACTCGGTGCAGGAGCGGGTGCGGGAGTACAACTCGGTGCTGAAAGAGGTGTGCGCGAAGGATCTGCGGTGCCGGTTCGACGGTGGGGCGGTGTACGACTTCCAGTTCGGGACGAAGCAGTTGAGCCGGTGGGACTGGTTCCATCCGAGCACGGACGGGCAGGCGCGGCTGGCGGAGATCGCGTACGCCAAGGTCACGGCGCCGGGGGCGTGAGGAGAGTGGTACCCGTGTCTTAGGGTTTCGCTCATGAGCGAACACTTCGGCACACTTTCCGACGGCACCCCGGTGCACCGCTGGACCCTGGAGCGGGCCGGTACGCGGGTGCGTGTCCTGTCGTACGGCGGGATCGTGCAGTCCGTCGAGGTCCCGGACCGGGACGGGCGGACGGCCGACGTGGTGCTGGGGTTCGCCGAGCTGGCGGGCTACCTCGACCATCCGGAGCCGTTCCTGGGCGCGTTGATCGGCCGGTACGCGAACCGCATCGCGGACGCGCGCTTCACGCTGGACGGCCGGACGTACGAACTGGCGCCCAACAACGCCCCCAACTCCCTGCACGGCGGCCCGCTGGGCTTCGACAAGGTCGTGTGGGACGTCGAGGAGACCGGTCCGCACGCCGTCCGGCTGAGCCGGGTCTCGCCGGACGGCGAGGAGGGCTTCCCGGGGCGTCTGGAGGTCTCCGTGACGTACGCGCTCGACGCGTCCGGCGCGCTGCGGATCGCGTACGAGGCGACGACGGACGCGCCGACGGTCGTGAACCTCACGAACCACAGCTACTTCAACCTCGCGGGCTCCTCCGTGGCGACCGACCACGAACTCCGCGTCGCCGCCTCGCGGTACACCCCGGTCGACGACACCCTCATCCCCGTGGGCGAGCCGGCCGACGTCTCCGGTTCGCGGTTCGACCTCCGTACGTCCCGGAAGGCGGGCGGCGGGTACGACCACAACTTCGTGCTGGACAAGGGGGTGACGGCCGGGCCCGAGGAGGTCGCCGAGCTGCACGATCCGGCGTCGGGGCGGGTGCTGACGGTGTCGACCACCGAACCCGGGCTCCAGGTCTACACCGCCGACCATCTCTCGGCGCCGTTCTCGCCCTGCGCGGGGATCGCGCTGGAGACGCAGCACTTCCCGGACTCGCCGAACCGGCCGGACTTCCCGTCGACGGTGCTGCGGCCGGGCGAGGTGTACCGGTCGGAGACGGTGTACGGGTTCTCCGCGCGGTAGACGGCTGGTTCACCGGGGTTTCGTCGGGGGTGTGGGTGAACCCCGGTCCAGGGGTCAGGGTCCCGGACCGGGGTGGCTCCCAAGGGGCGGACCCCGTACCGGCACGCTATCCGGTGTGCGGGGATCTCGCCGTCCCCCGGCGATCTACCCCCCTGGATTCCGAACGAACCCTTCACAAGTCCGGAGTTACGGGAGGGGCCTGGGGGGTGAGGGGGAGGTGATCCGGAGGGGTGGCGTAGACCACTTCCGGCACGGGATACTTCGGCGGTCCCGGTCCCCCGGCAGGAACGGAAACCCCCACATGCTCTCGCTCCGCGTCCACCTCGGCGCCCTCGGCCTGGCCCTCCTCACGAGCCTCGCCTCTCCCGTCACCGCGAGCGCGGCACCGGCGTTCGCGCCGACCGTCGAGGAGCAGCGCCTCGACCGCGCGGTTCCGCAGGAGATCCTCGCCCGGTCCGGATTCGACTCCGTGGCACCGGAGTTCGCCCGTGCGCTGGGTTCCGCGCGCGGGTACGCGCAGGCGCGTGCCGTCGTCGTACGGGAGGGGTCCGCGTTGTGGCGGCGGGCGGTGGACCGGGCGCAGGGGCGGGGGCCGGCGGGCGGGGAGCTGAGCCGGGGGGACGATCGGCCGTTGTACTGGGCGCGGTTGGGGATGACGCGGGAAGTACGGGGGTGGGAGCCGGAGTTCGGGTTGAGCGCGGCGCAACGTACGGCTCTGCTGGGTGAGTTGGAGCGGACCTCGCGGGGGCAGACGGACATCCGCTATCCGGCTCGCGCCAAGGGCCTCAAGCGGGTCCTCGTCACCGGCTTCGACCCCTTCACCCTCGACCGCGACATCCGGATCTCCAACCCGTCCGGCGCCTCCGCCCTCGCCCTGGACGGGACGGTCGTCCGTACCGCCACCGGGCTCGCCCGGATCGAGACGGCCGTCTTCCCCGTCCGCTGGCAGGACTTCACGGACGGAACCGTGGAACGCACCCTCCGCCCCCACCTCCCCGAGGTCGACCTCTTCACCACCGTCAGCCAAGGCCGTGTCGGCCGCTTCGACATCGAACGCACCAACGGCGCCTGGCGCGGCGGCTTCGGCGACAACGAGAACATCGGCCGCACGGAGACGATCCCGGTCCCCACCCCCTCCACCCAACCGCAGTGGACAACCACCACCCTTCCCTACGCCGCGATCACCGCCGCCCACACCGGCCCGTTCCCGGTGTACGACAACACCGCCGTCACAGAAATCCCCGCAGGCGCCACCACCCCCGTGGACCGCCCCGACGGCCCCACCCCCGGCTCCACCGCCCGTGAGGGAGGCGGCGGCGACTACCTCTCCAACGAGATCGCCTACCGCGCCACCCTCCTCCGAGACCGCCTCAACCTCCACAACACCCTCCCCGGCGGCCACGTCCACACCCCGGTTCTCCAATTCGCAGCCGACAACACAACCGAGGTGACGGACCCCGACTTCGTACGGAACCGGGAGGACATCGTGGCCCAGGTCCGCGAGATCGTACGGGTGGCGACGAACGCGAGCTGAGGGGGCGGGACACCGAGGACCGCCGGACGCGCACGCCGTTCGACGCCACGCGGCGGAGCGGCGGAGCGGCGGAGCGGCGGAGCGGCGGAGCGGCGGAGCGGCGGAGCGGCGGAGCGTACGACTTCCAGCGGCACGCGGCAACGGCGGGCGCGCACGTCTTTCAGGGGCGCGGGGAACTGCGCGAACGGCCACGACGCACCCGCACCCGCCGAACAACCCTCCGCCACCGCCCCCTACCGCGCACCCCCCACCACCCGCACCTCCTCCGCCCCCGGCAACTTCCCCCACCACCGCCCGAACCGCCGATACGGATCACCCCCACGCCGAGCCAACACCCCCCACAACTCCCCGGCCTCGGAAGCGACCCCCTCCCACTCATCCTCCGTGAACCTGCGGAACGCACTCACCTCGATCCCCCCGTCCACCACCCGCCACACCCCGGCCACCCTCCCATCGACCAACACCGTCGCCAGCACATCCCCGTTCACCCGGATCACCACCCGCCGGTACTCCTCCGGCAACACCCGCCCCCGATCCGCATGCGCCAACAACACGCTGTCCCACATGGGCAGCAACCGAGGCGGCGAGGGCACGTCCTCATCAG
This sequence comes from Streptomyces sp. NPDC004539, assembly GCF_040610055.1. Lineage (NCBI taxonomy): Bacteria > Bacillati > Actinomycetota > Actinomycetes > Kitasatosporales > Streptomycetaceae > Streptomyces > Streptomyces sp. NPDC004539. Next base: position 100,737 of record NZ_JBEXLS010000004.1, read on the forward strand.
GCCGGGGCGCCCCGGGAACGTCGTAGAGAACCACCCCCTCAGGCCCCCTCAACTGCTCGACCGCGTCCCCGAGTCCACGCAGAGCCTCCCGTACAGGCCCCTTGTACAACATCCCGAACCGCGCGATATCGGCGACGCTCGCCGGCCCGAACGCCCCGAGGTAGCGAAGGATCAACTCCCGCAACCCCACAGGATCGGCCACCCGGTCGACGTAGGGGAACCGCCCCCCGACCGGCGCCGCCACGTACGTGTTACGAGGCCCCCCGAACCCCCACTCCCCACCGGTGGGCACATGCAGCAGCGGCGCATACGCCCGCAACCCCCACCACGCCCCCGCAGCCTTCTCCGCCCCGAGCCGCTCCCGCAGCCACCCCTCCAGGTCGGTGGAGACGCGAGGGCGGGCCGCGAACTCCAGCAGCTCCGGCACGATCCGGTTCGCGTCGGCGGGAGTGAGCCCCGCCTCGGCGAAGGCGTACCCGAGGCGCCCGGCGTACAGGGTCTGCTGGACGGCGCCCCGGAAGGGGAGGTGATCGTCGGCGTGCACGGCATGCAGCGTGATCCGCATCAGCGTGGCCTTGACGACGACCCGTTCCGCGAACGCCGTGTCGAGCTCGGCGGGGTCGAATCCGGCGACCCGGTTCCACAGGGCGAGATAGGGCGACGCGGCCTGCTGTGCCTGAAGGGCGACGACCCGGCGCACCGCCTCCGGCACCGCCAACCGCTCACGGCGCAGCAGGAGTTGCCGCGCGAGCGTGGCGCGGCCGAGCGCGCGGACGCCGATGTCGGTCAAGAGACGCCCACCTCCGCGTCGTCCGCCTCGGTCTCCGCCTTGTTCTCCTCTTCGAGGAGATGGCGGCTCATCAGCGTGGCCCCGGCGACCGCGCCCGGCATGAGGAAGACGGCGACGACGGGGACGAGGAAGGCGATGCCCAGGGGCGTGCCGAAGCCCCAGACGAGGGTCTTGCGGGAGCGCAGCAGCGCGAGGCGGGCGCGGAGTTCGACGCCCCGGCGCTGGAGGGCGACGGCGGTCAGCTCCTCGGTGAGGAAGAAGCCGGTGACGAAGAAGCCGATGACGGGGACGACGGTCTGGCCGACGAAGGGGAGGAAGCCGAGGCCGAAGAGGAGGACGCTCCACAGCAGGGCGCGCGCGAGCACCCGGAGGCTGTCGCGGGCGGAGACGAGGAGGTCGCGCCAGAGGGGGAGGCCGGACTCGGGGGCGGTGCCGTCGGGCGAGACGTCACGGTCGACGCTCTCGGAGAGGCTCTCGTAGAACGGCTGGCCGATGAGGAGCGTGACGGCCGTGAACGTGAGGACCGCGAGGAGGAGGGCGAGGGCGAACAGGACGACCGTGAGGAAGCCGCGGAAGAGGCCCTGCCAGGGGCTGGACCAGTCGTCGGCGAAGGGGGTCGCCCAGGAGACGAGGTCGCCGCCCCAGAGGATGAGGGAGGCGAGCGCCGCGACGTACAGCACGAGGGTGATCAGGCCGGGGATGAGCCCGAAGCCGTACTGCTTGCCGTGCCGGGCGACCCACCGCTGCCCCTGCACCAGATACCCGAAGCCCACCCCAAGATCGCGCATGGGAAAACCCTACCGGCCGCCACCGACAACGGCCCTAGACGCCCTCGCGCCCGCTCCCGCCCTCGCTCTCCCCCGCGCCTTCTCCCAGCATGCGGCGCAGCAGTCCGCGCAGGAGCACCCGCTCGGTCGCGGAGAGTTCCGCGAAGGGTTCGTGGGCGAACTGGAGGCTGTCGCGGAGGTCGCGGGCGACCTGGCGGCCCTCGGGGGTGACGGCGGCGAGCTTGACGCGGCGGTCGGTGGGGGCGGGGCGGCGCTCGACGAGGCCGCGGGTCTCCAGGCGGTCGACGATCCCCGTCACGTTCGACGGCTCGCACTTCAGGCGTTCGGCGATCTTGCGCATGGGGAGCGGTTCGAGGGTGAGGAGCGTGAGGAGGCGGGCCTGCGCGCCCGTGAGGGAGTGGGCCGTGGCGGCGGTGTCGTAGTCGTCGTGGAAGCGGGCCACGACCTCGCCGATGAGTTCGACGACTTCCGCGGTGAGGGGGTCGTAGCGGCGGGTGTTCTCTGTGGCCATGCCCACCAGCGTACCCCGATACTTGACAACATGAAATATTCAGAGGCATGGTTGTTTCAGGTACTGAAGTAACTTGATGGAAGGGTCCCCCATGCTCAACCGCGAATGGCACCTGCTCAGCCGCCCCGTCGGCTGGCCGAAGACCGAGGACTTCGCCCTGGTCGAGGCGGAGGTCCGCCAGCCCGGTGAGGGGCAGGTCCTGGTCCGCAACAAGTACCTCTCGGTGGACCCGTACATGCGCGGGCGCATGAGCGCCGCGAAGTCGTACACCGCGCCGTTCGAGCTGGGCAAGGTCATGCAGGGCGGCGCGGTCGGCGAGGTGATCGAGTCGAACGCCGAGGGGATAGCCCCCGGTGACCACGTCCTGCACTTCGGCGGCTGGCGCGAGTACGCGACGTTCGACGCGAAACAGGCCGTCAAGGTCGACGCCGGAGCGGCGCCGCTCTCGACGTACCTGGGCGTCCTCGGTATGACGGGCCTCACGGCGTACGCCGGTCTGCTGCGCACCGGCGCCTTCAAGGAGGGCGACTCCGTCTTCGTCTCCGGCGCGGCCGGGGCCGTCGGCAGCCAGGTCGGGCAGATCGCGAAGCTGAAGGGCGCCTCCCGGGTCATCGGCTCCGCCGGGTCGGACGAGAAGGTGAAGCTCCTCGTCGAGGAGTACGGCTTCGACGCCGCGTTCAACTACAAGACCGGCAAGGTCTCCGACCTGCTGCACGAGGCCGCGCCGGACGGCGTCGACGTCTACTTCGACAACGTCGGCGGGGAGCATCTGGAGGCCGCGATCGGCGCCCTCAACCTGGGCGGCCGGATCGCCGTCTGCGGCATGATCTCGGTCTACAACAACACCGAGCCGGCGCCCGGCCCGCGCAACCTCGCCCGCCTGATCCAGACGCGCGGCCGGATCGAGGGCCTCCTCGTCGGCGACCACTACGACCTCCAGCCCGAGTTCGTCGCCGAGGTCGCCCCCTGGATCGCCTCGGGCGCCCTGAAGTACCGCGAGACGGTCACCGAGGGCGTGGAGAACACGCTGGAGGCGTTCCTCGGGGTGCTGCGCGGGGACAACATCGGCAAGGCGGTCGTCAAGGTCTGAACCCCGTGAGACTCGCGCGGTGACCGGTCCGCTCCCGGTCGCCGCGCGTCCCCGAAGGCCGTGCCCCTGGACGTGGGGCGCGGCCTTCCCGCGTCTTCGCGACAGGGCCCGCTGGTCCGTACCTTCGCCCGTGATTTCGACACCCTCTTGTTGCGGTTGAGTCGAACGGGTACATCTCGCCGTACCGATCTGCGGATCTGTCTACAAATCCAGGCCCGCAGGCGGCAGTCCAGGACCGGCAAGTCCAGAGGAGGTACACGTGCGCACCACGCAAGCCACCCCTGCCAGACCTTTGCTGCTCACCGCCCTCGCGCTCACCGCGACGGGCTCGCTCCTGCTCACGCCGCACAGCGCGCACGCCGAGAACGAACGGCCCACCAGGGAACGGCAGTTCACGTCCGGCGCCGCCGACTCCCCGGCCGCCACGGCGAGCCGGGCGCTCTCCGCCCCCACCCCCGACCTGGCCGCCGACACCCGCGGCTACCCCCGCAGGCTGACGCTCGCGCCCGACCCGGTGAACCCGGCCGACCGGTCCGTCAAGCTGGGCCTCACGCCGTACCACGCGATCGCCCCGAAGCTGAACTCCCTCCAGCGGCTGGGCAGTCGGGTGAGCGTCGAGATCGCCGGGCGGTCGGCGGGCGGGCACCGGCTGTATCTCGTGACGGTCACCGCGCCGGAGAGCGCGGCGCAGGCCAGGTCGCAGGAGCGGATGCGGCGGCTCGTCGAGGACGCCAAGGTGTCGTCGGCACGGCAGCTGCCCGGCTACAAGACGCCGGTGTTCTTCAACAGCAACATCCACGGCAACGAGTGGGAGGGCACGGACGCCTCCCTGAAGCTGATCGAGCGCCTCGCGACGGCGGGCGACGCCCGGACGAAGGACCTCCTCGCCCACTCCCGCCTGTACTTCAACATCACGGCCAACCCGGACGGCCGGATCGCGGGAACCCGCGCGAACGCGAACGGCTTCGACCTGAACCGGGACTTCGTGACCGCCTCGCAGCCCGAGACGCGCGCGATGCGGCAGATCCAGCTCGCCAAGCAGCCCGCGGTGATGCTGGACCTGCACGGCTACGTCAACGGCACCCTGATCGAGCCGACCACTCCCCCGCACGGCGAGAACTACGAGTACGACCTGTTCCTGAAGAACACGTACGCGAACGCCCTCGGCATGGAGAAGGCCGTCAACTCCCTGGGTTACACGCCGAGTCGGGACGGCGTGCAGCCCGCGCAGATCCCGTTCCGCGACCAGGACGAGGGCTGGGACGACTGGCCGCCCATCTTCACCCCGCAGTACGCGGCCTTCCACGGCACGGTCGCCGCGCACACGGTCGAGATCCCCCTCGCGGTCAACAACGCGGCCTACAACAGCCTGCCCGTCGAGGAGCTCCGCCGCCGCTCGGCGATCAACACGGCTGTCGCGGGCGCCGCGTTGGACGCCACCCTCGACTTCGTCCGCACCCGCCGCACCGCGCTCCTCACCGACCAGATCGAGGTCTTCCGCCGGGGCGCCCGGGGCGCCGCCCAGGTCCCGGTCTCACCGGCAACCGTCCCCGGTGTACCGGGAATCGGCCCGGAGGACGTCTACACGACGACGTTCCCCCGCGCGTACGTCATCCCGGCGGGCACGACCGCAGCGGCCCGGCTGGTCGACCACCTGATCGCCAACGACATCCGCGTGACGCGCACGACCGCCGACTACGGTAAGTACGCCCGGGGTTCGTACCTGGTCGACATGCGCCAGCCCAAACGCGGCCTGGCGAACGCCCTGTTGGCCGACGGCCGGGACATCAGCGGCAAGGTCTCGGCGATGTACGACATCTCGGGCTGGAGCCTGGGCCGCCTCTGGGGCGCGACGGTCGCACCGGTCACCTCCGGCCGCCTCCCCGCCGCCCGGCCCATCTCCGGTGCGGCACCGGTGAGTTCGGTCCCCTCCCACGGCAACCTCCGCCTCCGGCTGGACGACCCGAACGCCTACGCGGCCCTCAACTCCCTTCTGAAGCAGGGGGTTTCGGTACGGCGGGACAGCGCGACGAGTGTCGTCGTCCCGGCGTCCGCGCGCCGCACCGCACGCTCCGTCGCCCGCGCGCACGACGTGGCCTTCACGGCGACGCCGTTCACCGGGACGGCCCCGCTGCACCGCGTCCGGGTCGCGGCGGCCGTCACCGCCGGGGAGCTGTTCGCGCTGCGGGAGATGGGCTTCGAAGTGACGCCGGTCTCCACCGAGGTGCTCAACGCCGGGTTCGACTGGGCGTCCGTGGACGTGCTGTTCGCGTCGGCGGGGCTCGACCACGCGCGGCTGAACGCGGGGGCTCGCGGCGCGCTGGACGCCTTCCTCGCCGGGCACGGGCTCGTCGGGCGGGGCGCGGTCGGGGCCGGGGTCAACGCCGGGGCCGGGCTGCTGGCGGTGACCGCCGTCGAGGGCAACGGGGACGCCAACGGCGTGGTCCGGACGGTGAGTTCGGGGAAGCCGGGGTACGGGTTCGCGTACGCGCCGGTCTGGTTCACCGGGCTCGGGGCCGGGGTGCGCGTCGAGGAGTCGTACGCCGCCGGGAACCCGCTCGTCTCCGGTCACTGGCGACCGCTGGCCGACGGCTCGGGCGGTCCCGCCGCCGCGGCCGGGCGGCCGTCGGTCGTGAGCGGGCCGCATGCCGTCCTGTTCGGCACGGAACCCCTCTTCAGGGACCATCCGAAGGGGGAGTTCCCCCAGGTCGCACAGGCGTTGTTCACCATGGCACACGCAAGTCAGCGGTCTGGTTGAGGAGAGCGGATGACGCTGGAGATCCACGGCACCGTCGCGGACGGTTTCGACGCCGTACGGGAGGAGTTCGCCGCGTTCGTGGCGACCGAACGGCCCGACTACGAGGGCCAGTTGTGCGCCTACGCGGACGGCCGCAGGGTCGTCGACCTGTGGGCGGGCGAGGAGAGCGCGGCGGACTCCCTGTACGGGGTGTTCTCGTCGACCAAGGGCGCCGCCCATCTGGTCGTCGCGCTCCTCGTCCAGGACGGCACGCTGGAGCTGGACCGCAAAGTCACCTACTACTGGCCCGAGTTCGCCGCCGAGGGCAAGGGCCAGCTCACGCTGCGGGAGCTGATCACCCACCGTGCGGGCGTGGTCGGTCTGGACGCCGGGTTCTCGGAGTCCGAGCAGGCCGACGACCGGCTGATGGCCGAACGTCTCGCCGACCAGCGGCCGTTCTGGCGGCCCGGTACCGCGTTCGGCTATCACGCCCTGGTGATCGGCGCGTTGACCGGTGAGGTGGTGCGCCGGGCGACCGGCCGCAGCCTCCAGGAGGTGTACGAGGACCGGGTGCGGGCGCCGTACGGGCTCGACTTCTTCCTCGGGCTGCCGGCGGCGCTCGAACCGCGTTACCGGTCCGTGCAGCCGATGCTGCCGACTCCCAAGCAACAGGCGGAACTTGACGCCGTACCACGCGATCCCCACTCGCTGGCGTCCCTCGCCTTCAACACGCACGTCCCGGACCCCGGGGACCTCGTCGCGTACGCCAACTCCCGTACCGTGCGCGCCAAGGGGCCCGCGTCGGCGGGCGGGGTGGGTGCGGCGCGGGGGCTCGCCGGGATGTACGCGGCGGTGATCTCCGAGGTGGACGGGCGGCCTCCGCTGCTGAAGCCGGACACGATCGCCGAGGTCGGGCAGATCCACTCCACCGGGTACGACCTGGTGGCCCGGACGCACAAATCGTTCGGGCTCGGCTTCCAGGCGGTCGCCGACACCGCGTACCCGTTCCTGGGCGCCGGGTCCTTCGGGCACAGCGGCGCCGGGGGTTCCCAGGCGTTCGCCGATCCGCGTGCCGGGTTCGCCTACGGGTACACCCGGCGGCGGATGGCGTTCCCGGGCGGGGCGGCTCCGGAGAACGAGCGGCTCGTGCGGGTGGTGCACGAGGCGGTGCTCGCGAGGTGAGGGCGGCGCGCCCGGCGTGAGGGCCGGGCCGGCGTCGTCAGGGCGGTGCCGGCGGTGTGGGGCGCGGCTCGCGGCGTGCGGCGGGGCGCCCTGTGGTTCGTGCGTGGGCCGTGTCCCGGGATGCCGGGGTGCGGCCTACGTGCACCACCACAGGAAACGGTTGCAGGTTTCCGAGGGTGACGGCTGGGGGGAGGGCGCGGGGGACGTCGGGTCGGCCGTCGGGGTCGTGGTGTCGGGGTCCGTCGGGGTGGTCCCGGCGGGGGCCGTGGGGTCCGGGTCGGCGGGGGTGGTGCCGGGGTCCGTCTCCGTGGGGGACGGGGAGGTGCCGTCCGAGGCGGAGGGGGAGGCGGAGGCCGAGGGGGACGCCGACGCGCTGGGGTCGTTCCCGGCGGGCGTGGAGGGGCCCGCCGTCGGGCGGGCCGTGCCGCCGGGGGACGGGGACGCGCCGTCCACCTCGGCGGACTCGCCGCCCGCCGCGGCGGGGTTGCCCGAGGAGGAGCCGGGGGCGTCCATGCCGAGTTCCGCGAGGCCCGCGGCGCCGGTCAGCAGGATCACGCCGGCCGCGATCAGCACGACGCGGCGACGGCGTCTTCGGTGCGCGGACGCCTTGCGATCGCGACGGCTCGCGCCGGACCTCGGGGACTCGTCCTCGTCGTCGGCGCCGGCGTCGTACGCGTGTTCGGCGGGTGCGGGTGCGGGGGTGGTCGTCAGCTCGGGACGGGGGGTGGGGGCGGGGTCCGGGATGGGGTCCGGGGTGGGGTCCGGGGTGGGGGGAACGGGGGGCGTGACCGATTCTTGACCCGACTGGTACCCGTACGACTCAGGTAGCAGCGGGTAGTCGGTGGGATGCGCCTCGTAGGGGACGGGCGGGGTCCCGTACGTCTCGGGTATCGGCCCGTACGACTCCTGAGCCACATCCGCCGGTGTTCCGTAGCCCGCGGAATACGCGCGTAGAGCTTCGGCGGAGGTGCCGCAGCCAGGGCAGACGAGTGCGCCGTTCAGGTGGCGTCGGCAGGAGTGGCAGTAGTCCATGACGCGGGAAGACTAGGTTCCCGACACGTGGAGTTCCTAGAGGAGCCTGTGGAGGTTTGGTGGGAACAGGCGATCGAAACCTGCCCGCCGGGAGCGAAACTGTCGAAACCGTTATGCGTTCGACCCATTGACACTCCCCTCACGCCGTCCTTACTGTCACGCCAGCATTTCGAACATGTGACGAAATCTCGAACAGCTGAAGGGCGACTTCCGTGCGTATCACCGGAATCAGCACACACGTGGTCGGGACGCCTTGGCGCAACCTGACCTACGTCCAGGTGCACACCGACGAAGGCGTCACCGGAGTCGGCGAGACCCGGATGCTGGGCCACACCGACGCACTGATCGGCTACCTGCGCGAGGCAGAGACCAACCATATTCTCGGCTCCGACCCCTTCTCGGTGGAAGACCTCGTGCACCGTATGAAGTACGGCGACTACGGGCGGGCCGGCGAGATCGTGATGTCCGGTATCGCGGTCATCGAGATGGCCTGCTGGGACATCAAGGGCAAGGCGCTCGGCGTCCCCGTCTGGCAGCTCCTCGGCGGCAAGGTGACCGACAAGGTCAAGGCGTACGCCAACGGCTGGTACACCACCGAGCGGACCCCCGAGGCGTACCACAAGGCCGCGCAGGGCGTGATGGCGCGCGGGTACAAGGCGCTGAAGATCGACCCGTTCGGCACCGGCCACTTCGAGCTGGACCACGAGCAGTCCCTGTACGCGGTCTCCCTGATCGAGGCCGTGCGCGACGCGATCGGGCCCGACGCCGAGCTGATGCTGGAGATGCACGGCCGGTTCTCGCCGTCCACCGCCGTGCGGCTCGCCAAGGAGCTCGCGCCCTTCAAGCCCGCGTGGCTGGAGGAGCCGTGCCCGCCGGAGAACCTGAAAGCTCTCGAAAAGGTTGCGGCGAAGGTCGACATCCCGGTCGCGACCGGTGAGCGCATCCACGACCGCATCGAGTTCCGCGAGCTGTTCGAGAGCCAGGCCGTCGACATCATCCAGCCCGACGTCGGCCACATCGGCGGCATCTGGGAGACCCGCAAGCTCGCGGCGACCGCCGAGACGCACTACACGCTGGTCGCCCCGCACAACGTCGGCGGCTCCGTCCTGACCGCCGCCTCGCTCCAAGTCGGGTTCACCTCCCCGAACTTCAAGATCCTGGAGCACTTCAACGACTTCGCGGACGCGGACATCAAGAAGATCGTGAAGGGCGCCCCCGAGGTCGTCGACGGGTACTTCCACCTGTCCGAGGCGCCCGGTCTCGGCGTCGAGTTCGACGCGGACGCGGCGGCCGAGTTCCCGCAGCAGCAGGCCCGGTTCGACCTGTGGGCCGAGGGCTGGGAGCAGCGCAAGCCGAAGGGTTCGCAGTGAGCACCCAGGTCGTCGTCCAGGCGCCCGGCGAGCACCGCGTCGAGCCGCACACCCCGCGTGAGCCGGCCGCCGGCGAGGCGCTGGTGCGGGTCCACGCGACCGGCATCTGCGGCAGCGACCGCGAGGTGTACCAGGGCAACCGGCCCGAGGGGTACGTCCGTTACCCGCTCACGCCGGGGCACGAGTGGTCCGGGACCGTCGAGGCGGTCGGTACCGGGGTGCCTTCAACTCTCGTAGGCCGCAAGGTCGTCGGGGAGGGCTTCCGCAACTGCCAGGTGTGCGACCGGTGTCACGCCGGGGAGACCACGCTGTGCACGGACGGCTACGAGGAGACCGGGTTCACGCAGCCCGGCGCGATGGCCTCGACGCTGACGCTGCCCGCGCGGTTGCTGCACGTCCTGCCGGACGACGCGGACCTGACCGCCGCCGCGCTGCTGGAGCCGGCCGCCTGTATCGCGGCTGCCGCGATCAAGGCGAACGCGCTGCCGGGTGAGCGGGTGGCGGTCGTCGGGACCGGGACGCTCGGGATGTTCGCCGTTCAGTTCCTGAAGGCGGGCTCGCCCGGCGAACTGCTCGTCGTGGGGACCCGGAACGACCGGGAGGCGCTGTCGCGGCAGTTCGGCGCGAGCGACTTCCGCACCCGGGACCAGGAGCTGCCGGACGACTTCGACGTCGTCATCGAGACGGCCGGCTCCGCCTCGGCGGCGCGGACGGCGGCCTCGCTGCTGCGGCGCGGGGGCCGGCTGGTGCTGACCGGTATCCCGGCGGCGGGGGCGGAGGGGCTCGACCCGACCGACCTCGTCGTACGGCAGCTGGAGGTGCACACCGTCTTCGGGGCGCCGCCGGACGCCTGGTCGCACACCGTGCGGGTGTTCGGTGCCGGGCTCCTCGATCCGCTGCCCCTGGTCACCCACGAGCTGCCGCTCGCGGAGTTCTCGGAGGCGATCGAACTGGTCGGCTCCGGGGACCCGAAGGTCGGCAAGGTCCTGCTGAAGCCGTAACCCCCGAGTCGTACGCCGGTACGGGGGCGATCTGACGGTCCCCGTACCGGCGTACACCCAGTAGGTCCCAGGTATCACCCCGCGCTTCACCCCGTACCCCGAGCCGCGAACCTCGTCCGAAATACCGAACCTCCAGGACAACGAAGGAAAGCTTGTGACCGACGCTTCCGTTCCGGCAGCCCGTCGCCCCGGTGAGCCCGCGCTCACCGCGCTCGGCCTGGGTGCGCCCGCCCTCGACCCCGCCGACGCCTCCGCCCACACCTTCCCGGGCGGTGGCACCTGGCGCACCGAGGTCCCTTCCTGCGAGGGTCCCGAAGCGCTGGCCGTCGTACTGAAGGAGTCCTCCCGCCTCGACGTGCCGATCCACCGGATCAGCCAGGGCAGCGGCGTGTGGATGCTCTCCGACGCCGAGATCACCGAGATGGTCGAGGCGACCGCCGAACGCGACATCGAGCTCTGCCTGTTCACCGGCCCGCGCGGCACCTGGGACATCGGCGGCTCGACCCGTACCGACTCGCGCGGCGGCGGGCTGCGCGCCCGGGGCCACGACGCGGTGGCCGGGTGTGTCGAAGACGCCGTCCGCGCCACGGAGTTGGGCGTCAAGTGCCTGCTCGTCGCCGACGAGGGCGTGCTGTGGACGCTGCACCGCGCCCGCGAGGCGGGGATCATCCCGGCCGACACGACGCTGAAGGTGTCCGCGCTGATCGGCCCGGTCAACCCGGCGGCGTACGCGGTCTACGAGAGGCTCGGCGCCGACTCGGTGAACGTGCCCAGCGATCTGACGCTGGATCACCTCACCGAGATACGGCGGGTGTCGGGCGCTCCCATGGACATGTACATCGAGGCGCCCGACGACCTCGGCGGCTACGTCCGGATGTACGAGGTGGCCGAGCTGATCCGGCGCGGCGCACCGCTCTACCTCAAGTTCGGTCTGTCCAAGGCCCCTTCGATCTATCCGTGGGGCACCCATCTGCGGGACGTCACCCTGGACACCGCCCGGGAGCGGGTGCGGCGCGGCCGGCTCGCCCTGGACCTGCTCGCCCGGCACGGCGCGGACGGCGACATGGCGCCGCTCGGCTCCCGGCTGCCGGGAACGCTCAACCGCTTCCCGACCGGGGACTGAGCCCGCACCACCGCTTGCACGACCCGGCGCCTGACGGGGACGCCGGTCTCTCAACGACGAGAAAACAAGGATTGATCACCATGCGCAACCGCAGAGCCGTACTCGCCGCCATAGCCGGTGCCGCCTCCCTCGCCCTGACCCTGTCCGCCTGCGGCCAGAGCGGCGAGGGCGGCAGCGACGAGAAGTCCTCCGACTCCACCAAGGGCGCCCTGGTCGGTATCTCGATGCCGACGAAGTCTTCCGAGCGGTGGATCGCCGACGGCAAGAACGTCGTGAAGGACCTTGAGGCCAAGGGCTACAAGACGAAGCTGGTCTACGGCGAGGACGAGCCCGACCAGCAGGTCTCGCAGATCGAGAACCTGATCACGCAGGGCGTCAAGGCGCTGATCATCGCGGCGATCGACAACAAGTCGCTCAACAACGTGCTCCAGCAGGCCGCCGACGCGAAGATCCCGGTGATCTCCTACGACCGCCTGATCCTCGGTACGAAGAACGTCGACTACTACGCCTCGTTCGACAACGAGAAGGTCGGCCAGCTCCAGGCGCAGTACCTCGTCGACAAGCTGGGCCTCGCGAGCGGCAAGGGCCCGTTCAACATCGAGCTGTTCGCGGGCTCCAACGACGACAACAACACCAAGTACTTCTTCGGCGGCGCGATGAGCGTCCTCAAGCCGTACATCGACTCGAAGAAGCTCGTCGTCAAGTCCGGCCAGACCGAGCTGACCAAGGTCACCACGCTGCGCTGGGACGGCGCGACCGCGCAGCGCCGCATGGAGGACATCCTCACCTCCACGTACACCTCGGGCCGGGTCGACGCGGTGCTCTCGCCGTACGACGGCATCTCGATCGGCATCATCGCCGCGCTGCGCTCCGACGGTTACGGCACCCCCGCCAAGCCCCTGCCGGTCATCACCGGCCAGGACGCCGAGATCGCGTCGGTGAAGTCGATCGTCGCCGGCCAGCAGTCGATGACGGTCTTCAAGGACCTGCGCAAGCTCGCCCAGTCCGCGACCGAGATGGTCGACGCGTCGCTGAACGGCAAGACGCCGGAGACCAACGACACGAAGACCTACGACAACGGCACGAAGGTCGTCCCGGCCTTCCTGCTGGAGCCGGTGAGCGTCGACAAGACCAACTACGAGAAGGAACTCGTGCAGAGCGGCTTCTACACGGCGGACCAGCTCAAGTAAGCGTCGGCCCTTAAGGATTGGAAGGCACGACCATGGCGGGACCCGTCCTGGAAATGCGCTCGATCGTCAAGACCTTTCCCGGTGTCAAAGCGCTCTCGGACGTCACTCTGACCGTCCGCCAGGGCGAGGTCCACGCCATCTGCGGGGAGAACGGCGCCGGCAAGTCGACGCTGATGAAGGTCCTCTCCGGCGTTCACCCGCACGGGAGTTACGAGGGCGACATCCTCTTCGAGGGTGAGGCTTGCGAGTTCAAGGACATTCGGGCGAGCGAGCACCGCGGCATCGTCATCATCCACCAGGAGCTGGCGCTGTCGCCGTACCTCTCACTGGCGGAGAACATCTTCCTCGGCAACGAGCATGCCAAGGGCGGGTTCATCGACTGGCGCGAGACGCTGCGGCACGCCACCCAACTGCTGCGCCGGGTGGGCCTCACGGACCACCCGGACACCCGGGTCGCCGACATCGGCGTCGGCAAGCAGCAGCTAGTGGAGATCGCGAAGGCGCTCTCGAAGAAGGTGAAGCTGCTGATCCTCGACGAGCCGACGGCGGCGCTCAACGACGAGGACAGCGACAAACTCCTCGATCTCATCCTGGAGTTGAAGAAGCAGGGCATCACCTCGATCATCATCTCCCACAAGCTCAACGAGATCCGCAAGGTCGCCGACTCGGTGACGATCATCCGCGACGGCCGGTCCATCGAGACGCTGGACGTGAAGGCCGCGGAGACCACCGAGGACCGGATCATCAGCGGCATGGTCGGCCGCGACCTCGACCACCGTTTCCCCGAACGCAGCACGTACGACGGGGAGGTGGACGACGCTCCGGCCCTGGAGATCAAGGGCTGGACGGTCGGCCACCCGATCGACCAGCACCGCAAGGTCGTCGACGATGTGTCACTTCACGTACGGCGTGGGGAGATCGTCGGTATCGCGGGCCTGATGGGAGCCGGTCGCACCGAGCTGGCCATGAGCGTCTTCGGCCGCACGTACGGCCGTTACGGCGGCGGCACGGTCCTCAAGGACGGCCAGGAGATCCGGACGAAGACGGTCGCCGAGGCCGTCCGGCACGGCATCGCGTACGTCACCGAGGACCGCAAGCACTACGGGCTGAACCTCATCGACACCATCAACCGCAACATCTCGCTGACCGCGCTGGACAAGGTCGCGAAGCGCGGGATCGTCGACGAGCACGAGGAGCAGAAGGTCTCCGAGGGCTACCGCAAGTCGATGAACATCAAGGCGCCGACGGTGTTCGAGCCGGTGGGCAAGCTGTCCGGCGGCAACCAGCAGAAGGTCGTCCTCAGCAAGTGGATCTTCGCGGGTCCCGAGGTGCTGATCCTGGACGAGCCCACGCGCGGTATCGACGTGGGCGCCAAGTACGAGATCTACACGGTCATCGACCAGTTGGCCGCCCAGGGCAAGGCGGTCGTCTTCATCTCCTCCGAGCTGCCCGAACTGCTCGGCATGTGCGACCGCATCTACACCATGGCCGCCGGGCGGCTCACGGGTGAGTTCCCGCGGGCCGAGGCCACGCAGGAAGTGCTGATGCGTCAGATGACGAAGGACAAAGAGGTAACGCGATGAGCACGGACGTGACCGACAAGATCCCGGCCGCCGCGCCGCCCGGCAAGGGCGGGGGCTCCGGGGCCGGCGGCAACCTGCTCCAGCTGGTGCTGAACGGCCTGCGCCGCAACATGCGCCAGTACGGCATGCTGATCGCGCTCGGCCTGATCATCGTGCTGTTCCAGGTGTGGACGAGCGGCGACCTGCTGCTGCCGCGCAACGTCTCCAACCTGGTCCTCCAGAACAGCTACATCCTGATCCTGGCCATCGGGATGATGCTGGTCATCATCGCCGGGCACATCGACCTGTCGGTCGGTTCGGTGACGGCGTTCGTGGGCGCCTTCGCGGCCGTACTGACGGTGCAGCACAGCGTGTCCTGGCCGGTCGCGCTGGTGCTCTGCCTGGCCATCGGCGCGGTCGCCGGCGCCGTACAAGGCTTCCTCATCGCCTACTTCGGCATACCGTCGTTCATCGTCACCCTCGCGGGCATGCTGCTGTTCCGGGGGCTCACGGAGATCCTGCTCAAGGGGCAGACCCTCGGTCCGTTCCCGGACGGGCTCCAGAAGATGGGCAACGGCTTCCTGCCCGAGGTCGGGCCGGACACCAACTACCACAACATCACGCTGCTGTTGGGGTTCATCCTGATCGCCTTCACGGTCCTCCAGGAGGTCCGGGACCGTAAGCGGCAGCAGGAGTTCGCGCTCGACGTCGTGCCGCGCAACCTGTTCCTGCTGAAGATCGTCGCGATCGCGGCGGCGATCCTCGCGGTGACGATGCTGCTCGCCAGCTACAAGGGCGCGCCGATCATCCTGCTCATCCTCGGTGTGCTGGTGGTCGGTTACGGCTACCTGATGCGCAACTCGGTGTTCGGGCGGCACATCTACGCGATCGGCGGCAACCTCCCGGCGGCGAAGCTGTCCGGTGTCAAGGACAAGAAGGTCACCTTCCTTGTCTTCCTCAACATGGGCGTGCTCGCGGCCCTGGCGGGTCTGGTGGTCGCCGCCCGTCTGAACGCGGCCTCTCCGAAGGCGGGGCTCAGCTTCGAACTGGAGGCGATCGCCTCGTCGTTCATCGGTGGCGCGTCCATGAGCGGCGGCGTGGGTACCGTCCTCGGCGCGATCATCGGCGGCCTCGTCCTCGGCGTGCTGAACAACGGCATGAACCTTCTGAGCGTCGGCTCCGACTGGCAACAGGTCATCAAGGGCCTGGCCCTGCTGGCGGCGGTCGGGTTCGACGTGTGGAACAAGCGCAAGTCCGGTTCGTAACCATCTCCGGGCCTCACCCCCAGGGGTGGGGCCCTTCCCATAAGGGGCCGCAGATATGGAACTGAACAGACGCACGGTCATCGCGGGCGCCGCCGCGGCGGGTCTCGCCGCGACCACCCTCGGCGGGACGGCCGAGGCGAGCACGGGTACTACGGGTACGACGGCCGGCCGTACTCCGACGAAGAAGCTGTTCGGCACGCTCGCCGACGGCACGAAGGTCTACCTCTGGTCGCTGGCCAACGGCGGCACGAAGCTGAAGGTCCTGTCGTACGGCGGGATCGTGCACTCCCTGGAGACCCCGGACCGGCACGGCCGCTACGCGAACGTCTCCGCCGGCTTCGACAACATCGCGGACTACGTCGCCAAGTCCCCGTACTTCGGCGCGCTGATCGGCCGCTACGGCAACCGCATCGGCAAGGGCCAGTTCACGCTGGACGGCAAGAAGTACCAGCTGTCCGTCAACGACGGCGCCAACAGCCTGCACGGCGGCACCAAGGGGTTCGACAAGCACGTCTGGAACGTCGAGCCGTTCGTGAAGGGCACGGACGTCGGTCTGCGCCTGTACTACACGAGCGTCGACGGCGAGATGGGCTACCCGGGCACGCTGAAGACGAAGGTCACGTACACGCTGACCAAGCACGGCGACTGGGTCATCGACTACGAGGCCACCACCGACAAGGCCACCGTCGTCAACCTCACGAGCCACGTGTACTGGAACCTCGCGGGTGAGGGCAGCGGCACGATCGAGAACCACGAGCTGACGATCGCCGCCGGACGCTACACCCCGACCGACTCCGGTCTCATCCCCACGGGTGAGCTGGCCAAGGTCACCGGTACGCCCTTCGACTTCCGCAAGGCGAAGACCATCGGCCGCGACATCCGCGCCGGGCACGCCCAGCAGGTCCTCGCCAAGGGGTTCGACCACAACTGGGTGCTGGACAAGGGGATCACGGCGAAGCCGGTGCACGTCGCGACGCTGCGCGACCCCAAGTCGGGCCGTACCCTGAAGATCGCGACGGACCAGCCGGGGCTCCAGTTCTACTCGGGCAACTTCCTGGACGGCACCCTGACCGGGACCGGCGGCCACACCTACCGCCAGGGTGACGCGCTCTGCCTGGAGACGCAGCACTTCCCGGACTCGCCGAACCAGCCCAAGTTCCCCTCGACGACGCTGCGTCCGGGACAGACGTACCGGACTCGGACGGTGCACTCGTTCAGCGCGCGCTGAGGCTGCCGGGGGCGCGGTGAGCCGGCCGGAGGGCGCGGCTCTGGTCAACGAGCCTTAGCCATACGGACGTTGCCCACAGAAGACTCACAACTTCTTACCGATTTCTCAGTGGGTGAACAGCGCCACCCCAGCCTCCGTATGTAAGGGCGGCCCGTGCTTCCCCGCACGGGCCGCCCAGCCGCGACGGGCCCGGTCGTCCCCAACGGGCCCGCCCACTACGGAGGTTCCATGGCCGACAACGTCACCTCGTTGTTCCGCAGCACGGCGGCGCACAGCCCGTCGATGGCGGCGTTGACGCGAGAAGGCGGGGAGGGCACCGGCCCGGTCGACTTCTGTATCCCGTGCAACCCGTACTTCCCGACGCCCGCGATGTTCGACGACATGGCGGCCCGGTTCCGGGACATCATCACGTACTACCCGAGCAGCGCCGACACGATCACCTCCGAGCTGTGCAACCTCCTCCAACTCCCGCCGCAGGCCGTGGCGATGGGCAACGGCTCCACCGAACTCATCACCTGGATCGACCACTTGCTGGTCCGCGAGTCGCTCGCGGTGCCGGTGCCGACGTTCGGCCGGTGGACGGACCAGCCGATGGAGACCGGCAAGCGGGTCGACATGTTCCCGCTCCAGGAGGCCAACGGCTTCGTCCTGGACCTCGCGCAGTACTCGGAGTTCATCCGGACCCGGGGGACGCGGGTCGCGGTGATCTGCAACCCGAACAACCCCGACGGGGGCTTCCAGCACCGGCAGGCGCTGGTGCAGTTCATGGACTCCATGGCCGACCTCGACCTGATCGTCATCGACGAGTCGTTCCTGGAGTTCTCCGACGCCGAGCAGGAGCCGAGCGTCGTCCAGGAGGCGATGCTGCGGCCCAACGTCGTCGTCCTGCGCAGCCTCGGCAAGAACTTCGGGCTGCACGGCATCCGGTTCGGCTACCTCGTCGCGAACCCGTCGCTGGCCGGCAAGGTCCGCTCGATGCTGCCGAAGTGGAACCTCAACTCCTTCGCCGAGCACGTGGTGTTCATGCTGAAGGACCACGGGCCGGAGTACGCGCAGAGTCTGATGCAGGTGCGCAAGGACCGGCTGGAGATGGCGAGTCAGCTGTCCGCGCTGCCGGGTCTCACGGTCTACCCCTCTCAGGGGAACTTCCTGTTCGTCCGTCTTCCGGTGGGAGCCGAGGGGACGGTGGTCCGGGACCGGCTGCTGACCGAGCACCGGGTCCTGGTCCGGGAGTGCGGTAACAAGATCGGCTCCTCCAGCCGCTTCCTGCGGCTCGTGGTGCGCCCCCAGGTCGACGTGCGTCGACTGGTGTCCGGGATGGAACAGGTGCTCTACGGGACCCGTAAGGGGGCGCCCGTGCCCGAGCTCGCGCCCGCGATGGGCTACAGCTCCGGTACGGCCGCCGTCGACCGGCTGGTCACGAACGGCGCCGGCATGCAGGGACTTGCCGCTCAGGCCCTCGCGGTCGGCGCCCCGGCTCCGATGGCGGCGGCCGTCGGAGCCGGACTGCCGATGCAGGCGCCGATGGTTCCGATGGCGCCGCCGATGGCTCCGGCCGCGATGGCCCCGGCCGCCATGGTGCCGGCGATGGCGCAGGCGCCGGCTCCGATGGCCGCGGCGCCGATGATGGCGCAGGCGCCCATGGCCGCGCCGATGATGGCCCAGGTGCCGCAGCAGATACCGATGCCGTCGAACGGGGCGGGAATTCCGATGCCGGCGCCGCAGTCGATGCCTACGCCGCCACCGGCCGCCGCGCCCGCGCCCGCGCCCGCGCCCGCGCCCGCGCCCGCGCCGATGATGGCCCCGCCGCCTGTCGCTCCGCCCGGGATGACCCCGCCCGGCGTTCCGGCGCGCGGCGGTCTCACCGCCGCGCAGGTCCGCGGGACGAACGGCCTCTCCCCTGCGCCGGCCACGGGGTGGCCGAACGCGGGCAGCTGGCCGAACGCGGCGGGGATGGGGCAGGCGGGGTAGGGGGACGAAGGCAGGGGGCGCGTCGTTACGGGTCGTCCCTGAGAGCTACGGGCAGTACCGGTAGTACCTGGTACCGGGAGGGGTGCGGGGTACTACGGGTGCTGCCCTTCCGGTATTACGGGTACCGCGGGTACTACGGGGTGTGCGACGCGGCTGACGTCCGGCACTTCTCCCATGCGGTGACGACACTCTCGTCGCCGCCCTTGCCGGCCTCGCCGACTCCGTCTCCGGCGCTGCCGAGCAGCAGCTCCCCGGCGGCGGCCAGCGCGGACCAGTACGCCCCGGCGTCTCCCCGCACCTGCTCCCGCCGGGCCAGTACGAGGAAGGCCCGCGTCAACTCGCCGGTGCGCCACCAGCGTCCGAGGCTGTGGGCGAGTCCGCTGGGGACGCGGCCCATCGCACCGGTGGCCCGGACGAGGAGGTCACGGATCTCGGTCTCCCTCTCGTCGAGCGGACGGTCGACGACGAAGACGTGACCCGTGTCGAGGAAGAGCGCCAGGTCCGGCTCCGATCCGGGGCCGGACTCGGTGAACAGGGCGTCGGCCGCGCGCAGTCGTGACTCCGCTTCCGCGCGGGGGATACCGAGGCGCGTGCAGATGGCGAGCGCGGTGGCCCTGGGCTCGGCTCCCTGCCGTACCGCTTTCTCGAACTCGACGGCCGGTGCGCTCAGTTCCATCCGTTCAGTAGGCCACAGGCCAGCCCGAGCTCCAGTTCAGCAGGTTGATGCCGAGCTTGGGGGTGCCGTTGTCGTTGCCGTCGTAGTAGTGGTAGACGATCAGGTCGCCGTCGGAATCGGCCATGATCGACTGTCCGCCGGGGCCGATGACGCTGCCGTGGGTCTCCAGGACGGGGGTGCCGCCGTTGTTCATGAGGGCGACGCCGTTCCTGTCGTAGTACGGCCCGGTGACGCCGCTCGCGCGGCCCACCTTCACCTTGTACGTCGAACTCGTGCCCGCGCAGCAGGTGTCGTAGGACGCGAAGAGGTAGTAGTACCCGCCGCGCTTCACCACGAACGGCGCCTCGACCGCCTTCGTCCCGGTGGGGCGGGACGCGACGGAGTAGCGGGGGGTGTTGCTGCCGAGCTGCTTGCCGGTCCCCGGGTCGAGCTGGATCATCTTCAGCCCCGTCCACCAACTCCCGAACGACAGCCACCACTTGCCGTCGTCGTCCACGAAGAGGTTCGGGTCGATGGCGTTGTAGTCGCTGGAGCCGGCCGAGCTGTACACGACCCCCTGGTCCGCCCATGAGCCCGGCAGCCCGCTCGTCGAAGTCGCCAGCCCTATCGCCGACTTGTTCGATCCGAACGTCGAAACGGCGTAGTACAGCAGGTACTTGCCCCCGCGATACGAGATGTCCGGCGCCCACGCCTCGGTCGCCCCGTACGACGACCACCAACTCGGCTTGTTCGCGAAGGCGTCGCCCCCGGCGCTGAAGGCGACCCGGTCGGTGGACGTCCGATACGAGATCCCGCCCCCGGTCCCGTACACCAGATACCGGCCGCCGGACGTCCGGATCATCGTCGGATCATGAACAACCGTGTCCCCGGTGACCCGCCCGGGGTTCGGATACGCCGACGCCGCCGTCGGCATCAACGCGAGCAAGAACGCGGCAGGCACCGCGATCCACGCGGCCCTCCGAGACGTACGGCCCATACAGACGCTCCTTGAAGTGGGGGGAGTTCACCGTTCGACCTTCCGAACGACATTCGCGTCACCGAACCGGACCGTAGAATCGAACCCTTTGCGCGTCAACGCCCCGAGCACCTACCCGAAACTCTTCGAAACCCCCGCGCCCTACCCGAGCACCACCACCAGTCGCCGCGCAGCCTCCCAGGCGACACGCTCGTCCAGACTCTTCGGCGAACTCGACGAACCGGCCGATTCCCACGCCCGGGCCGAGTAGATCTTACGGATCAGCTCCAGGACGTCCGCACGGCACCGGACCGAACCGTCCCCGGCCAACTCCACCAGGAACGGCACCACATGAGGGGTGGCCTCCGAGACGACGAAGCCGAGTGAGCAGATCCGGTCGCCCAGTTCGTCCAGCGCCGCGTCCATGAGGCTCCCCCAGGGAACCCGGGCAACACCCTTGAGTATGCGACCCATCCAACACACCTGTCTCGCACGAGACTTGACGATGAGTCACTTTACCTTTCTGACAGCTCCCCAATAGAAACCCTCCCTACGGTGCCGTGTTCATGACAGAGAACCCGTTGAACACCCCCGAACCCCGCTCAGAACCCCGCCTCCCCGTGGGCCGGCGTACCGTGCTGGTCGCCGGCGGGGCGACGGCCGCGACCCTGGCCGTAGGTGTCGCGTCCGCGCACGACTCGGACAACTCGCAGGCCGTACAGGCGACTCCGGTCGCGGCGGCGGCCGTCTGCACGCTGACGAAGGAGATGACGGAGGGCCCGTACTACCTGGACGGGCAGTACGTCAGGGCGGACATCACCGAGGGCAAGACCGGCTTCCCGCTCAAACTGGCCCTCACCGTCGTGGACGACGACACCTGCGCGACGATCAGCAACGCGCTGGTGGAGATCTGGCACGCGGACGTCCTCGGCGAGTACTCCGGCTTCGTCGGCAGCAACGGCCACACCGAACCGGACAGCGGCACCTTCCTGCGCGGCGGCGTCCTCACGAACTCCAGCGGCGTCGCCAACATCACGACGGTGTACCCGGGTTGGTACCGGGGCCGCTGCGTGCACATCCACGTCAAGGTCCACGTGAACGTCACCCTCACCTCGAACGGCTCGTTCACCGGCGGCCAGGAACTCCACACCGGCCAGCTCTTCTTCGACGAGACGGTCACGGCGAGAGTCGGCGCGCTCACCCCGTACAGCACGAACACGGTCACCCGCACGACCCTCGCGCAGGACTCGATCTACGACGAAGGCGGCGCCGCCTCCGGCCTCCTCACCCTCACCGCACTGGGCAGTTCACCCACCGCCGGCTACTCCGGCAGCCTCACCCTCGGCATCGAGCGGTAACCACCGCGCGAGCGACGGCCCCGGCGCGGGAGCGGTCACGCCGGACACGGGAGCGGCCCCGGTGCGCACCGGGGCCGCTCCTCCGCGCTCACTTACCGGGGCACTCCTTCCACGCGATGTGGTAGATCGTCGCGAAGTCCCCGTCCGTCGAGTCCATGGTCATGAAGCTGACCTTCCCCGGCGACTGCGTCCCGGCGGTCACCCGGACCTCCGTGTTGATGTTGAAGTTGCGCTGAACTCCACAGGGCGCCCAGACCAGTTGGGCCCACTCGGTGGAGTCGGTGGCCTGCCAGTTGTCGACGAGCGAGCCGTTGAAGGTGTGGCTCTTGAACGCGGTCTGCGAGGACCCCTGGAAGTAGTACGAGGACCGCTGGAGGCCGGTCGCGCCGCGCTGGAGGGACGCGAACCCTCGGTAGTCGACGCTCGCGATCGCGTAGGTGAAGCCGCCCGGCACATGGACGACCATGTTGAGCTGGCAGTTCTTGCGGAACGCCGTCGGGTCGGAGTTCCCGCCCGCCTGCGCGAGGTAGTCGCTGTAGGTGACGGTGAACGCGGTGTTGTCCTCGGAGACGGCGACGGCGGCGGTGCCGGCGGGGCAGCCGGAGCCGTTGATGGTCGCGAGGTTGATGACGATCTTGTCCGGCGGCGGGTCGATGAACGCCGGGTCCGCCTGGGCGGGCAGCGCCGTGGCGAGGAGGGCGGCTGCGGCGCCGCCGAGCAGAAGTGCACCGGTTCTCATGGGATCTCCCGTGAATCGGTCCGTGGGGGGTGGTCACGCCCCGGCCGAAACCTATGGAGGATCTGTGCGGTTTCCGTGAAGGCCGGGGCGAACGCATCGTAGGGACAAGGGAGTTCGGCGCCTACGTCGAACTCCGGCCATTCACAGGAGTCTCTTTCACACTCAAGTACTACGGGGCCCGCCCCTAGGGGTTCTCCCAGGCCGCCGGCTCCGCCGCCAGCGCCCTCACCGGCCCCGGCAGCGCGTCCCCCGCGAGGTCCGCGATCGTGACCCCCTCCAGAATCCGCCGTACGTTGGCCCGCAGCGCGATCCACAGCGGGAGCAGCGGTTCGGCGGTCCCCTTGTACGTCAGCTCAGTGGGCCGCTCCCCGCGTACGGAGACGATCGGCCCGTCCACCCCCCGGATGACGTCGGCGACGGTGATCGCCGAGGCGTCCCGGGCCAGCCGGTACCCCCCGCCCCCGCCGCGCCGGCTGTCGACGACCCCGGCCCGGCGCAGATCGCCGAGAATCCCCTCCAGGAACTTGTGCGGGATGTCCTGCGCGAGGGCGACGGTCTCCGTCTTCACCGGGTCGTCGCCCTGGCGTACGGCGATCTCCAGTACCGCCCGTACCGCGTAGTCCGCCCGTGCCGAGATCCTCATGGGCCCATTGTGGGGCCAGTTCCCGGCACGGGCGGAACCACCTCACGCGAGGCGGATGACGTTCCAGGAGAGCGGCTCCAGCGTCGCCGTCAGCCTGCCGTCCGCCAGCGCCGTCCCCTCCCCCGCGTGCGGCGCGACCCGCTCCGGGTCGGCGAGGGTATTACGGGCGTCGGGGTCGGCGTCGGCCAGCACACTGTGCTCGACGACCCTGTCGACCCCGAGCCCCCCGAGAGCCACCTCCAGCGGTAGCCCTTCGGTACGACTGCGGTTCACGGCGAACACGGTCACGGAACCGTCGTCCCCCCGCACGGCGGTCGCGTGCAGCAGGTCCGTCTCCCCGAACCGCTTCGTGTCGTACGACGGCGAGTCCACCCGTACGTCGAGGACCTCGCCCCGCCCGTACCGCGCGGCCTGCGCGAACGGGAAGAACGTGGTCTGGCGCCACGCGGGCCCGCCCGGCTCGGTCATGATCGGCGCGATGACGTTGACGAGCTGCGCGAGGCAGGCGACGGTGACCCGGTCGGCGTGCCGCAGCAGCGCGATCATCAGCGAGCCGAAGACGACCGCGTCCATGACGCTGTAGTTGTCCTCCAGGAGCCGGGGAGCCTCCGCCCAGTCCCGCTCGCCGGAGTTCTCGATCTCGTGCCACTTCGAGATGTACCAGACGTTCCACTCGTCGAAGGAGAGGTTGATCCGCTTCTTCGACTTCAGCTTCGCGCCGATGTGGTCGGCGGTGGCCACCACGTTCTCGATGAAGGACTCCATGTCGACGGCGGAGGCCAGGAAGGAGTCGACATCGCCGTTCTCGGGCTGGTAATAGGCGTGCAGGGAGATGTAGTCGACGAGGTCGTACGCCTCCTCCAGGACCGTCGCCTCCCAGGCGGCGAAGGTCGGCATGGACTGGCTGGAGGAGCCGCAGGCGACGAGTTCGACGTCCGGGTCGATCTGGCGCATCGCGCGGGCGGTCTCGGCGGCGATCCGGCCGTACTCCTGGGCGGTCTTGGCGCCGGTCTGCCAGGGGCCGTCCAGCTCGTTGCCGAGGCACCAGAGCTTGATGCCGAAGGGCTCCTTGTCGCCGT
The DNA here is from genome assembly GCF_040610055.1 of Streptomyces sp. NPDC004539. Taxonomy (NCBI): domain Bacteria; kingdom Bacillati; phylum Actinomycetota; class Actinomycetes; order Kitasatosporales; family Streptomycetaceae; genus Streptomyces; species Streptomyces sp. NPDC004539. The sequence continues at coordinate 125,027 of NZ_JBEXLS010000004.1, forward strand.
GCGCCACCCGTAGTTCCGCGAGGGTAGTACCTGAGGGGTGGTTGGCGTACTCCTGGAGTTCGAGTGCCTCGGCCACCCCCCGGGTACCGAGGTTGAGCGCCATCATCGGCTCCGCCTGCGGGCCGAGCTTGCGCAGGAAGGCGATGTACTCGGAGAGGCCGAAGCGGTTGGTCTCGGTGGAGCGCCAGGCGAGGTCGAGGCGGCGGGGGCGGTCCTCGACCGGGCCGACCGAGTCCTCCCACTTGTAGCCGGAGACGAAGTTCCCGCCGGGGTAGCGGATGGTGGTGACACCGAGTTCGCGGACCAGGTCGAGGACGTCCTGGCGCAGGCCCTCGGCGTCGGCGGCGGGGTGGCCGGGCTCGAAGATGCCGGTGTAGACGCAGCGGCCGAGGTGTTCCACGAAGGAGCCGAAGAGCCGGGGGCTGACCTCGCCGACCGTGAAGGCGGGGTCGAGTGTGAAGCGGGCGGTTCGCATTTCTTCCTTTCGCACGGAGGGCTAGACCACGTGGGGCCAGCCGTCCCTTGTCCAGTCCAGTCGGTTCAGTCCCAGCTTCGGAACGCCGTCGTCCTCAGCGTCGTAGTAGTGGTACGCCAGCCAGTCCCGGCCCCTGTCCCGGAAGACCGACTCACCCCCCGTACCCACGTATCTGCCGTGGCCCTCAAGTACCAGATCTCCCCCTCCCTCCAGCATCGGCTTGCCCTGACGGTCCACGTAGGGGCCGGTCACCGAGGCCGACCTGCCCACCCTGATCTTGTACGTGGAGTTCACTCCCGCACAACAGGTGTCATAGGAGGCGAACAGGTAGTGGTACCGCCCGTGCCGCACGATGTACGGGCCCTCCACCGCGTACGGCGCGTCGGGGCGGGTCGCCAGGTGGTGGACCTCGGCGGCGGGGACGGCCCGGCCGGTCCTCGGGTCCAGCTCGACCATGCGGATGCCGGTCCAGTACGAACCGAAGCTCATCCAGAGCCGTCCGTCGGCGCGGATCAGCGCGGGGTCGATGGCGTTGAAGTCGTCGGTGCGTTCGGAGGTGAACGCCTTGCCGTGGTCGGTCCAGGTGCCGGGCAGGCCGGAGGGCGAGGTGGCGAAGCCGATCGCGGAGTGGTTGGTGCCCCAGGACGAAACGGCGTAGTACAGCCAGTACTTGCCGCCCCGGTAGGAGATGTCGGGCGCCCAGGGGTCTCCGGTGTCGTTGTACTCGTACCACCAACTCGGGGGCGTCGCGAAGGCGTTGCCCGCGTCGTCCCAGTGGACGCGGTCCTTCGAGAGGCGGGCGCCGAGTATGCCGCCGGTCGAATAGGCCACGTATCCGCCGGAGTTGAGGCGGATCAGGGTGGGGTCGTGGATGATCTGCTGGCCGGTGATCGGCTGGGGGTCGGGGTAGGCAGGGGTGGCGGAGGTCGCCGGAGTGACCGGGATGGCCGGGGTTGCCGGGGTTGCCGGGATGGCTGGGGTGACCGGGGTGGCGTTCGCCGTCGTCGGGGCGAGCGCGAGGAGTGCGGCGGTCAGGACGGTCGTCAGCCTCAGGCGCATCGGATGCCCTCTCACTGTCCGGCCAGACCGGTGTGCGCGACGCCCCGCACGATCTGGCTCTGGAAGAAGACAAAGACGATGATCAGCGGCAGCCCGGCGATGAGTCCGCCGGCCATGAGCTGCGGCCAGACGATCCCGAACGCGTTCTGCACGGTGGCGATGCCGTTCGGCATGGTCATCAGATCGGGGTTGTTGGTCACCATGTACGGCCACAGGAAGTTGTTCCAGGAGGCGATGAAGGTGAAGATGCCGACCGCCGAGAGGGACGGCCTGGAGAGCGGGAGGACGATGGTGAAGAAGATCCGCCAGCGGCCGGCGCCGTCGATGAACGCGGCCTCCTCCAACTCCCGCGGCAGGGACTGGAAGAACTTGTAGAGGATGTAGACCATCGCGGCCGGCGCGCACTGCGGCAGGATCATGCCCCAGTAGGTGTCGACCATGCCGAGCGACTGGACGGTCGTGAAGAGCGGGACGCCGAGGATCGCCGGGGAGAACATCAGGCCGGCCATCGTGAGGGCCAACAGGGCTGATCTGCCCCGGAATTCGGTGCGGGCGAAGCCGTATCCGGCGAGGGCGGAGACGATCAGGACGAGGAAGGTGACGCAGACCGACACCACGACCGAGTTCACGAACCAGTTGGGGATGTTGCCGGCCTCGAAGACCTGTCGCCAGGACTCCAGGGTGAAGTCCTTCGGTATCCAGTGCGGGGCGGCGACCGATTCCTCGGGCGACTTGAGGGAGGTGGACAGCGCCCAGACGAGCGGGGCGAGCCAGAGCAGGGAGAGGCCGGCCGCGACGACGGTCAGCGCGATCTGTCCGGGCGTCCAGGTGCTACGGGGCTTGCGCAGTACCGGAGTTGACGTGCTCATCGGATTGTCCCCTCCTCACGCCGGCGCAGCAGCCACATCCGGCCCAGCGCGACGGCCGCGACGATGACGAACAGGACCATGGAGATCGCGGAGGCGTATCCCACGCGGTAGTTGGTGAAGCCCTCTTCGAGGGTGTACTGCACGAACGTGCGCGTCGATTCCTCCGGCCCGGGCCCGAACTGGTACATGACGACCGCCTGGTCGAACACCTGGAGCGAGGCGAGGACTTGGAGCGCGACGACGAGCCCGGTGATGTTGCGCAGGCTCGGGACGGTGATGTGCAGGAGCCGCTGGAAGGCGTTGGCGCCGTCCAACTCGGCCGCTTCGTAGAGGTGTTGGGGCACCGCCTGGAGTGCGGCGAGGTAGAGGAGGAAGGAGAAGCCGACCGTCCACCACAGGGTCGCGACCACGACGGCGAGCAGGGCCGTCGACTTCTGGGTGAGCCAGGGGGTGTCGAGGCCGAGGACGTGGTTGACCATGCCGTTGGTGGGCTGGAACAGCCACCACCACAGGTTGCCGATGACGGCCGAGGGCAGCAGGAACGGCGCGAAGAAGCAGAGCCGCCACACCCACTTGAAGTGCGCGGCGTGGTGCGCGATCAGCGCCATCAGCAGCGCGACGACGACGATCGCGGGGACGACGTACAGGGTGAACTTGACGCTGTGCCACAGCGAGGACCAGACGAGGTCGTCGCGCAGGGCCTCGCGGTAGTTGGCGAGTCCGACGAAACTGGTGTGGTCGCCGGAGATGTTGGCGTCGGTGAGGCTCAGGTAGAGGCCGCGGACGACGGGCAGCAGCACGAACAGCCCGTACAGCACGAAGAACGGCGCGACGAACCAGCCGCCGTGCTGGAAGCGGCGCCCCCAGCGCAGCCGGGCGGAGTCGGCGGCGGTGGCCGAACGGGGTTGCGTGACGCGGGTGTCGACGAGTCCGGTGCTGCTCATGCGGCGGCTCCCTTCAGGACGCCGGGGCGGGCCGTTCGCGAAGACGCGGTGCCGCTCATGCCGTCGCCTCCTGTGCCGCGGTCAGCCCGTCCATCGGGTTCTTCGACTCCAGGAGCACTTCGAGGGCGCGTTTCATGCGGCGGGCGGCGTCGGCGGGTTTCGTGGAGCCGAGGTTGGAGGCGGCGACGGCCGGTCCGACCCGGCCCGCCAGGACGCCGGTCGACCCGGCGAACCAGATGCGGGGTTCGGTCGCGGGGTGGTCCATCGCGGGCCGGGAGTACTCGTTCTGCGGGCTGAGTTCGAGGTACGCCGGGTCCTCGAACGTCGGGAGGTAGGCGGGGATGTGGCCGCCGCCGGCCCAGGCGGTGGCGTGGGTGACGAGGTAGGCGGCGAGGCGGTGGGCGCCGTCGTTCGTGACGCCGCCCCGGTCGGACTGGTGGGGCAGGACGAAGGAGTGCGATTCGACGTGGGTCGCGGGCCGCCCGAAGACGGGCGGGAGCGGCTGCGCGCCGAACTCGACGCCGGCGCCCCCGTAGTAGGGGACGGACCAGTTGCCCTCCCACGCGAACGGCGACCCCGCGATGAACGCCTCGCCGTCGGAGGCGCCGACGGTGACGTACCCGTCGGTGACGTGCTTGCGGAGGAACTCCAGTACCTGGGTGGCCTTTTCGGTGTCGAAGACGACCTCGGTGCGCGCGTCGTCGAACCAGCCGCCGCCGAGCTGCTGGTAGAAGGCGACGAAGAACCACCAGGCGAAATTCTGGTCGTTGGCGTGCAGGCCGAGGGTCTGTACGCCGGGCTTGAGCTGCTTCTTGGCCGCTTTGAGGACGTCGAACCAGGCGTCGGCCGAAGTCGCCTCCGGGAGGCGGTCGTTCGCGTCGAGGAGCCCGGCCTTGCGGCAGACGTCCTTGCGGTAGAAGTTGAGCTGCGCGTGGATGTCGAGCGGGAGGGCGTACAACTCGCCGCCGACGAGCCCGCGTTGCCACAGCACGGGGTTGAAGTCCGTTTCCCGCACGCCGTACTTGGCGAGCAGGTCCATGTCCCAGGGGTCGAGCAGCCGTCCGGGGGCGAATCCGGGGACGCGGCCCTGGTGCATGACCGCGAGGTCGGGTGCGCGGCTGCCGGCGGCGGCCATGGCGAGCTTGGTGTAGTAGGGGCCGCCCCAGGTGAGGGTGGAGTCCTTGACGTCGACCCCGGGGTTCGCCTTGCGGAAGGCGTCGACCATGGCGACCATGTTGCCGCCGTCGCCGCCTTGGAAGAGGTTCCAGTACCGCACCCGTGTCCGTGCGCCGGAGGCGAGCGCGTCGGCTCCGCTGCCCAGCGCGGCGAAGCCGAAGCTGCCCGCGACCAGGAGGCCGCCGGCCGCGGCGAGAAGTTGCCTGCGATTCAGGTCAGGTCGTCCCATTGCCTGCCCTTGCTCTTCGAGACCCGTTTATCGTCCGAAATATCGAATAACGCTCGTAACTTCGAACAGGGACCGTAGGTTCCCATCCGCCTCACGTCAATGGTTACGACACGAATCTCCCGGAGGGGAAACCTCGGCCCACCGGTGATCGTCTTGCAGGCCGAGCCCCTGACCTCGGGCGTAGGGAACGCCTACCCCTTGAGTACTACGGGTGCCGGCCACTGAGAGGACCCCCGCCATGCCCGACCTCCCCCCGGTAGCCGGCACCCTCGCCCGTTTCCTCACGGCGGCCCCGGCCGACCGCCCCGCACTGGCCCCGAGCGTGGTGGAGGCGGTCGGCGCCGACCGGCTGGAGGAGGTCGTACGCGGCACGCTGGAGCGGATCGGCGGTTTCCAGGCCGTCGAGGACAGCCCCGACGGCCTGCTCCTGCGCGGCGCCACGGGCCGGGTCAGGGTCTGGGCCACGGCCACGCCGGGCGGCGAGCTCACCGGCCTGCTCGTCGAGGGCTCCCACTACGCCCCGGCCCCGCCCGCCCGGCGCCTGCCCACGCCCCTGACCAGGGCGCTGTTCCTGCTGCCGGTCGCCCTGTGGACCGTCCTGCGGCTGTGGGGCGCGGGCGACCGGCTCACCTGGCTCGGCGACCTGGCCGCGCTCGCCGCGCTCCTCGTCCTCGCCGGGGCCCGGTCCGCCCCCGCCCGGCAGCCCCGGACGCTGCGCCGGGCCGTCGGCACGGCCGCCGCCGTGGCCCTCGCCTCCGCCGTCCGCCTCCCCGGCCTGCCCACCGGCACCCCGGGGATACCCGTAGTACTCGGGGCGGGGCTGCTGGTGGCGGCGCTGGCCCTGGTGACGGCCGCGCGCCGCCACCGCTGGGGTACGGCCCTGTCGCGCCCGCTGCGCTTCCCGCTGGACGGCACCTGGTACGTCCTCCAGGGCGGCGGGGCGCTGATCAACCACCACGCCCGGGTCACCGAGCAGCGTGGCGCCGTCGACCTGGTCGGGCTCGGCCCGCTCGGCACCCGGACCCGGCCCGGCCACGACGCGCACGCGTACGCCGCGTACGGACGGACGGTGCACGCCCCCTGCGACGGCCAGGTGATCTCCGCGGCCGGCGTGGTCGACGACCAGCGGCCCGGCGAACTCCGCTACCAGCCCGCCCATGGCAACCACGTCTTCCTGGACACCGGGCACGAGATCGTCAAACTCTCCCACCTGCGCCCCGGTTCGGTCACCGTGCGCCCCGGCGACCTCGTCCGCACCGGCCAACTCCTGGGCGAGGTCGGCAACTCGGGCAACACCACCGAACCGCATCTCCACCTGCACGCCGAACGCGACGGCGTCGGGCTGGACCTGACCTTCACCGACGTCCCGGGACGGCTGTACCGGGGCCGGACGATCCGCCGCTGAGCCCGCTCCGCACGGCGGCGTGGCGGGCGCCGAGGGACGGAGCGCCGTCAGCCGCGTCCGCTCCGCCCGCGACACTGTTTCCGACAGCGCTTTCCACCGCTCCCTCATGACGCGGACACATCCACCCGCGTAGGCTCGAACAGGCTGCCGCAGGGCAGTCAGAAGGGGGCACCGATGGACATCGCGGGCGCGGTCCGGTTCTCCTCCGCGCTGCGGCGCGCGAGGACCGGCTCGGCCATGCGCGGGCTGACCTCCGACCTGGCGGAAGGGCTCGCCAGACGTGCCCGACGCCCCTACGACGCACGGGAGTTGTGCCGCGCGCTGTGCGAGGAGATGACCGCGCGGCGCAGCGGGCGGCGGGTCGAGGTCCGGTTCGAACGCTTCCCGGACGAGATCGAGGTGACCGGCCTGTGGGTGGAGTTCCACGACTTCGACCTGGTCATCGTCGAGGAGCGCGCCGAGGAGGTCCAGCAACTCGTCATCCTCGGGCACGAGTTGTGGCACCTGCACGCCCGGCACCGGCATCGGCACGCCGCCGTGGACGCCCTGTCCGGCTGGGAGGACGTCCCCCTGACGGCCGCCGCCCGTGACGGCTCCCGGCAGGTCGACGAGGCCGAGGCCGACGACTTCGGGCACCGGCTCGCCGCCGCCGTACGCGCCTATCTGCGCCCGGTGGGCGGGGAGTTCGGGCCCGTGACCGCGCAGCGGCTGCTGGGGTACCCGGGGCGCGGGAGCCGCGGGCGATGACGTTCGACGCGGTCTCCGTCTCGTTCTGGGTGCCGACGGTGATGCTGTGCGCGGCGCTCGCCATCAAGCTCCCGACGATCGTCCGGCTGTGGCGCGACCCCCTGCTGCGGGCGGTGGGCGGGCTGCTGCTGCTCGCGTGCGCGGTGTTCGTGTTCGTGGCGCCGTCCACGATCCGCTGGACGAACCGGGTCACGGGCGTCCCCAACATCTCGGCGCCGTGGTGCTATTCGCTGCTGACCGCGTTCGCCGGCTCGTGCCTGCTGCTCATCATCGCCTGGCGCAACGGCCTTTCGGACCTGACGCCCTCGACGCGGCGCGCGATGCGGTGGGTGATCGGCGTCTACTCGGGTGTCATCGCCCTGCTGTGGGTGCTGTTCCTCCTCGCGGACGCGCCGGTGGAGCGGGTGCGCGACCTGGACACGTACTACGCCAACACCCCTTTCATGCGGGAGGAGATCGTCCTCTACCTCCTCGCGCACTGCGTCGCCGTCCTGATCACGAGCCGCCTCATCTGGAACTGGGTGCGCACCGACGGACTCGACGCCTGGCTGCGCTCGGGGCTGGTCTTCCTCGTCATCGGCTACGCCCTGAACCTGGTCTTCGACGTCCTCAAACTCACCGCCGTCGTGGCCCGTTGGACCGGCAACGACCTCGACTCGCTCAGTACGACGATCGCGCCGCTCGCCGCGTGTCTCTCGGCGGTCCTGGTCGCCCTCGGCTTCATCCTCCCGCACACCGGCCAGTACCTGCACGAGCGCTGGCAGTTGCACCGGACCCGGATCGAACTGCGCGCGCTGTACACGCTGTTGCGTGACGCGCAGGGCTCCGGCGTGCCGTTCACGCTGCGCGCCACCGCCGAACTCCGCCTGATCCGGCGGGAGACGTTCATCCGGGACGTCCTGCTGGCACTCGCCCGCAGGCTGGACGAGGCGGAGGCGAGCCGCCGCTACGAGGCGGCCGTCGCGCTGGGCCACCCCGCCGGGCGGGCCCGCGCACTGGCCGCGGCCTGCGCCATCCAGGACACGGTGGCCCGCCCTGTCGACGCCCAGCCGCCCGAGGGCACCGGCCAGCCCGACCCCACGGACCTCCTCCAGACCATCCTCGACGTCTCGCGCGCCCTGCGCTCCCCCGACGACCTCGCCGCCGTCCGGGCCGCCGCCTCCCGGAAACCCGCAGAAAGCAACCACCCATGACCAGCACCGCCGTAGTCCTGGGCGGCTCGCTCGCCGGACTCCTGGCCGCCCGCGCCCTCGCCGAGACGGCCACCGAAGTCACCCTCGTGGAACGGGACTTCCTGCCCGCCGAGGCGGCTCCCCGCAAGAACCTGCCGCAGGCACGCCACGCCCACCAGCTGTGGTCCGGCGGCGCCCGAGCCCTCGCCGAACTCGTCCCGGGCATCGCCTCCCGCCTCGCCGAGGCGGGCGTACGACGGCACGCCGTGACCACCGACATGGTGGTCCTCTCCCCGTACGGCTGGTACCGCCGCTGGCCGGAGTCCCACCACATGCTCCTGGCCGGCCGCGACCTCCTGGACGCGACCGTGCGCGCGGCCGTCCTCGCCCATCCGCGCATCCGGCTCCTCCAGGAGACCGAGGCGCTCGGCCTGGATGGGACCGCCAACGCGGTCACCCAAGTTCGGCTCCGCCACCGGGACGGCACCGAACGGACCCTGGAAGCCGACCTGTTCGTCGACACGACCGGACGCGCCTCCCGAACTCCCCACTGGCTCAAGGAACTCGGGCTCCCCGAACCGCCGCACCGCGTGGTCGACTCCGGCGGCGCCTACGCCACCCGCTTGTTCCGCGCCCCCGAGGCCGCCCGCGACGAATTCCCCGTCGTCAACGTCCAGCCCGACCCGCGCACCGGCGAACCGGGGCGGGCCGGGGTGCTCCTGCCCATCGAGAACGGCATCTGGCTCGTCACCCTGTTCGGCACCCGGGGCGGCGAACCCAGCTCCGACACCGGCGAGTTCAGCGCCTACGCCCGTACGCTGCGCCACCCGGTGCTGGCCGACCTCGTCGAACGGGCGACCCCGCTCACCGACGTCGCCTTCACCCGGACCATGGCCAACCGGCGGTTCTTCTACGAGAAGATGACATCCTGGCCGGACAACTACACGGTCCTGGGCGACGCGTTGTGCGCGCTCAACCCGGTCTACGGCCACGGCATGTCGGTCGCCGCCCAGCAGGCCCTGATCCTGCGCGATCTGACGATCCGTCACGGCATCGGCGGGCGGGGGCTGTCCCGGCGTATCCAGAAGGCGGTGTCCCGGCCGGCGTCGGCCGCCTGGGACCTGGCCCTCGGCATGGACGTCTTCTACCCCGGGGCCACGGAGACCGGCCCCACCTTCCGCGACCGCGCCCTCGCCGCGTACGTGGGCCGGCTGCTCCACACGGCGACCGGCAACGGGCGGATCGCGCGGGCGGTCACGGACGTGACGTCCCTGGAGCGAGGGGGGCAGGCACTGCTGGCCCCCTCGGTACTGCTGGCGGCGATCGCGGGGCCGCTCCGACCCGCGCTGGAGGATGCGCCGTTGACGGCGGAGGAGAGGAAGCGGGCGGGGTTGGAGTAGGGGGTGGGGCGAGAGGCCAGGGGCGGGGCAGGGGTCGGAGGCCGGACCCGGAAGGCCGCGCGGGACGGGCCACGGGAGAGCGGGTGGGCCGACCCGAGCCCACCCGCACCGCGCTCACCCCGCGAACGCCGGAAGCGCCTGCCCCTTCCCCGCGCCGGGCACCACGAGCAGCGATCCCGCGACGGGGTGCGGCCGGTCGAGGCCGATCCGCGCGGTCGTGATGTACAGGTCGGTCAGGTCCGCGCCGCCGAACGCGCAGGCCGTGACGCGGGGCGTGGGCAGGGAGATCACCCGGTCCAGCTCGCCCTGGGGGGTGTAGCGCCGTACGGCGCCGCCGTCCCACAGCGCGACCCACACGCAGCCGTCCGCGTCGACCGTGAGGCCGTCGGGGAATCCGGCGCCGTCCTCGATCGTCACGAACTCCCGCCGCCCGCCGACGCGTTCGCCGTCGTAGTCGAAGACGTCGACGCGGCCGGTGGGCGAGTCGACGTAGTACATGAGGGCGCCGTCGGGGCTCCAGCCGGTGCCGTTGCTGACGGCGACGTCGTCAAGGACCGTCTCCAGCAGGCCCGTTGCCCCGAAGCGGGCCAGCGTGCCACCGCCCGGCGCCTCGTCGTACCGCATCGTGCCGGCCCACAGTGTGCCGTCCGGGGCGACCGCCGCGTCGTTCGCGCGCCGGCCGGGGACGACCTCGCGGTGCAGCCAGCGGAAGGAGTCGTCGGGGTCCAACAGGCCCACGCCGTCCCGCAGGTTGAGGACGAGCCCGCCCCCGGCGCGCGGCTTCACGGCGCCGACGTGCTGCTCGGTCACCCGTACGCTCCGCCGCCCGCTCACCGGGTCGTACGTGTGAACCCGCGACCCGAGGATGTCGAGCCACAGCAGCCGTCCGGCGTGCGCGTCCCACGTGGGCCCCTCGCCGAGCGTCGCCTCGGCCCGTACCGCCACCTCGAAAGACATCACGCCACGCTCCGGTATCCGAGCCGCTCCGACAGGTCGACGGCGCCCTTGGCCGCCAACTGCTCCAGTTCCACCCGGCGTTCGTCGCTCCACCGGATCATCGGCACCGAGATGGAGAGCGCGGCGACGACCTGCCCGGTACGGTCCCGGACGGGCGCGGCGACACAACTCACGTCAGGGTTGGACTCCCTGCTCTCCACGGCGAGCCCGCGCTCGCGGATGACGGCGAGCGCCTCCCTCAACGCCCCCGGTTCCGTGATGCTGTTGGGCGTCATGCGCACCAACTCGGCGTCGGCGGGCAGCCGTACGCTCAGCTCGTGCTCGGGGAGCGACGCGAGCAGCATCTTCCCGACGGACGTGCAGTGCGCGGGCAGCCGGCGTCCGGCGGCGGAGACCATCCGCACCGCGTGCGTCGAGTCGACCTTGGCGATGTAGATGACGTCCGCGCCTTCGAGGATCGCGACGTGCACGGTCTCGTCGCAGGTCTCGGCGACGGACCGGGCGACGTTCTGCCCCTCCGCCGCGAGGTCGAGCTGCTCCGCGTACCGGCTGCCGAGCTGGTACGGCCGGACGCCGAGCCGGTACCGTCCGGGCTGGCCCGGCACCGGGACGATGTACGAGCGGGCGGAGAGCGTCGTCACGAGTTCGTGCACGGTGGTGCGCGGAAGCTGGAGCCGGCGCACGATGTCAGGGGCGGAGAGCGTCCCGTCCCCGTCGAGGAAGAGCTCCAGAATGTCCAGAGCCCGGGTCACGGCAGGTACCAGACGTCCCATGGCCGGCCCCCTCCCTTAGGTGTGTTCGATATTTCAACAGGCGATCGGGATAACGAACACAGGCTAGTCAGAAGCCACCGACCGGGCAATGGTCGTGAAAAGACCCGATCCATATCTTCGCCGACGAGCGGGCCGAGGAGAGGGCTGAGGAGGGGGCCGGCGGGAGGGGATGCGGCCGACCTGCGGCAAGAGGGCCGCTCCGGGGTCGCGATCGGCGACGATGGGGGTATGCCGCCCGCTCCTCAGCCCTTCACCCCGCTGGACTTCCAGCTCGTCCTGCTGCGCCGCATGGCCGATCACAACCCCGATCTGGTGGACGAGGCGCGTCGTGAACTCGGCGTCTCCGCAGGGGAGATGCGCGAGGCGAACAAGCGCTGGCAGGCGATGCGGCACGCGCCGCGGGGCCGCGCGGCAGCAAGCCGTTACCGCTCGTTTCTGGGCGCCCCGGAGACTACGGCCACCCGCCGTATCGGCGACCTGACCTGCGACTCCTGGCTCTGGCCGGTCCCCCTGTGGCCGACCCTGCGCTTCGAGGTCCTGCTGTCCCCTACGGGATCGGTCTGGAACGAGTGGCTGATCCGCGCCCCCGGCTCACCCGCCCCCACCCTGAGGGCCGTCCCCGACCTCACCCCCTGGTCCTGCACGGTCGACGAGGCCGCCACCGCCTTCGCCCCCGCCCGCCCCCTGGAGGGCACCGCCCCCACCCGCTGGGGCCTGTCCTTCACGGCCCCGGACGAGCGGGGGGTGCCTCAGCGGGTCGCGGCGGAGTTCACCTGGGGCCTGCTGCAACGGGTCACGGTCAGGGACTGACCGGGGCGGGGCGGGCGGGCGCGGTGTGAGCGGGCGCTGTGCGGGCAGGTGCTGTACGGGCAGGTGCTGTGCGGGCGAGCGCGGTGTGGGCGGGCGGTCACGCCCGTGCGAGGACGGCCGCCACGACCTTCTCGACCGACCCGGGGTGCAGCGACAGGAACAGGTTCGGCTCGACCAGTTCCAGCTCCATCACGCAGGGCCGCCCGTCGTCCCCGTCGACGAGGTCGACGCGCGCGTACAGCAGTTCCTCACCCCCGGGCACCTGCGCCAACGCCCGCTCGGCGGTGGCGAGTTCGGCCTCCGTCGGCTGCCACGCGGTCAGCCCGGGATGCGCGACCTTCTCCGCGTCGTACGCCGTCCCCGGGGTCAGCACCGCCCCCTTGCGGCTGGCGTGCACCAGCCGCCCCCCGAAGAACTGGAGGGCCCGCTCCCCGTGGGCGTCGATGCTGCGCACATAGGGCTGGACCATCGCCGTGAACCCCTCGGCGTGCATCCGCTCGATCTGGCGTACGGCGGTGTCGTGGTCCTCGGAGGTGTAGCGGGCGGCGAAGCGGGCGCCCGCGCCGGAGGTGGGCTTGACGACGTACTCACCCTCGGGAGGTAGCTCCGGGGTAGCACCCGGCGCCACATACCTGGTGGGGACGGTGGGGACACCGGCCGCCGCCAGCTCCCCCAGGTACCGCTTGTCGGCGTTCCACCGGACGACGTCCACCGGGTTCGCGAGCCGCGTGAGGCCCGCGCACTTGCCCGCCCAGGCCAGGAACTCCGTCGACCGCCAGGAGTAGTCCCAGGTCGAGCGGATGACGGCGAGATCGTAGGACCCCCAGTCGGCGTCGGGGTCGTCCCACGGCACCGCCACCGCCTCGGCCCCGGCCGACCGCAGGGCCTCCACCAGCCCCGGAAGGTCCTGGTCCGCGACGACATCGGGTCCGGGACGGCAGGTGACGAGTGCGATACGAGGCACGACAGGACTCCCACTTCCGTACGACAGTACGACCATCAACGCCCCTGCACTGTAGGTCGCGCCCCGCACCCGATGCCAACGCAAACCCCTCCCGACCACGGGAAACCCCCACCCCTTGACCTTCCCCTCCGGTCAACCCCCACCATCGACACCACCGGCCGCCCACCCCCTGGGAGCCACCCCTGAGGACCCCCTGATGCCCCTGACGCCTCTACTGACGATCGGCGCCTTCGCCCGAGCCTCCCGCCTCTCCCCGAAAGCCCTCCGCCTCTACGACGAACTGGACCTCCTGCGCCCCGTAAGGGTCGACCCCGACACCGGCTACCGCCACTACGCCCCCGAACAACTCGAACAGGCCCGCCTGATCGCCTGGCTACGCCGCCTCGGCATGCCCCTCCCCCAGATCCGCGCCCTCCGCGATCTCCCGCCGCCGGACATCGCCCGCGAGATCCACGCCTACTGGTCCCGCGTCGAGGCCGAGACGGCCGTACGCCGTGATCTCGCGGCGTTCCTCGTCGACCAGCTCTCCACCCCGCCGGCCTCCACCACCCGGAAGGACTCCGCCATGCTCGAACTCCGTTACCGCGCCCGCTCCGACCGCGGCCTCGTACGCCCCGCCAACCAGGACACCGCCTACGCCGACCACCGGCTGCTCGCCGTCGCCGACGGCTATGGCGAGGCGGGTGAGGTGGTCAGCGGCGCCGCCGTGGACGTCCTGCGGGCCCTGGACACCGGGCACCTCCCGGCGGGCGGTGTGCTGGGGCTCCTGGAGGATGCCGTCACCGGTGCGGCCGAGGCCGTGCGGAGTGCCGCCGAGGGCAGTGCGGGCGGTGAGGGCAGCGGTACGACGCTGACCGCCCTGCTGTGGACCGGCAGCCGGCTCGCGCTGGTCCACATCGGGGACTCGCGGGCGTACCTCCTGAGGGGTACGGGTCTCTTCCGTATCACCCATGACCACAGCGTCGTCCAGTCCCTCCTGGACGAGGGACGTCTCACGGAGGAGGAGGCGGCCTCGCACCCGGACCGGCTGCTCCTGCTGAAGTCCCTCGACGGCACCACCGGAAGTACTACGGGTACCCCCGACCTCCGCCTCCACGAGGCCCGGCCCGGCGACCGCTACCTGCTCTGCTCCGACGGTCTCACCCGGGTGGTACCCGAGGAGGAGATCCAGCACGTCCTCACCACGGCCACGACCCCGGACGACGCCACCCGCGCACTGATCGACGCGGCGAACAGGGCGGGCGGCGAGGACAACGTGAGCTGCGTGGTCGCGGACCTCGTGGAGACGGCGCCGTAGGCCGAGTCCGGCGAACCGCCCGGGAGCGCTCCCGTGCTCAGCGGTCCTCTTCGGCCTCGGCGGGCTCCCAGTCCAGCAGCCGCACCTTCGCCACCGTCCGGACATGCGTCCGCATCGCGGTCGCCGCCCGCCGCGCGTTCCCGGCGGCGATCGCGTCGAAAATGGCCTGATGCTGCGCCCACGACCGGTTCGGCCGCCCCGGCTGCCGCAGGGACTCCGTCCGGCTCTCGGCGATCTGCTCGGCGATGGACCGCATGAACTCCGCGAGCAGCGCGCTGTGCGCCGCCTCGGTCACGGCGGAGTGGAAGAGCCGGTCACCCTCGATGCCGTGGGCGCCGGACTCGATCTCCTCGGCCATGTGCGCGAGCGCGGCCCGCATCGCGGCGAGATCCTCCTCCGTCCGCCGCTCGGCGGCGAGTTCGGCAAGCTTCGTCTCCAGCGCCTCGCGCGCCTCCAGCACGTCCGGCAGCCGCCGGCGCCGCTCGACCATCCGGTCCACCGGCTCCGCGTCGAGGCTGTCCCGCACGAGGTACGTCCCGCCGCCGTGCCGCGCCTCGACGAGGCCCTGCACCTCCAGGACCACGATCGCCTGCTTCACGGAGGCCCGGCTGACACCGAGTCGCTGGGCGAGGTCCCGTTCGGGCGGCAACCGGTCCCCGGCGCGCAGTCCGCCGTCGATCACGTACTGCCGCAACCGGTCGAGCACCTGCTCGTACAGGCGTTGTTTCATCATCGGCCGCAGGGCGTCGTTCACGGGTCCCCCTCTCGGGCGGGAGCCTAGCACCGGGCGGGCCGGGACAAATGGCTCGGTGGACGAGTGGCTGAGTGGTCGAGTGGCTGAGCCAATTCTTGCGCACCCTCTTGACGGCCGCCGAGCCGCGCAATCTAATCAGCCGACGCGAAAAAGTGGCTCAGCCACTCGACCACTCACCAAAGTGGCTCAGCCACTCATCCACTGAACCACTCAGCCACTCGGCTGCCCAGCCCCCGGCACCACCCCCCACTTCCCGATCCCCCCACACCACCCACCCTCCCCGCACTCCCCCACCTTGTCGCTCCGGGACCCAACGACGGGAGCCCGTATGTCCCCCGAACTCATCTCGATCCTCGTCCTGGTGGTCGTGTTCGTCATCGCCACCACCCGTTCCGTCAACATGGGCGCGCTGGCGTTCGCCGCGGCCTTCGGCGTCGGCGAACTCGTCGCCGACCTCGACGCGGACGGCATCTTCGCCGGTTTCCCCGGAGACCTGTTCGTCGTCCTCGTCGGCGTGACCTACCTCTTCGCGATCGCCCGCGCCAACGGCACCACCGACTGGCTGGTGCACGCCGCGATCCGGCTCGTGCGGGGGCGCGTCGCGCTCATCCCGTGGGTGATGTTCGCGCTGACCGGCATCCTCACCGGCATCGGCGCGGTCAGCCCGGCGGCGGTCGCGATCGTCGCGCCGGTCGCCCTGAGTTTCGCTGCGCAGTACGGGATCAGCCCGCTGCTGATGGGCGCGATGGTCGTACACGGCGCACAGGGCGGCGGCTTCTCGCCGATCAGCATCTACGGGACGATCGTCAACGGCATCGTCGAACGCGAGAAGCTCCCCGGCAACGAGATCGCCCTCTTCCTCGCCTCGCTCTTCGCCAACATCGTCATCGCGGGGGTCGTGTTCTTCGCGTGCGGAGGGCGGAAGCTGTGGCGGCAGGGGGTGGTGCTGGAGGGGGGTGCGGGTACTACGGGGGCTGCGGGTAGTACGGGTACGGCACCGTCCGCGACCACGCCGTCCGCGGGCTCGTCCTCGCCCTCAGGTACTACGGGTAGTGGGGGGTCGGCCCCTAAGGGTGGGAAGGCCCCCACCGAAGTCGTTCCCCGGACCGTCGGGGCGGACACCTCCCGGGTCCCGGACGTCTCCGGCGGCCCGGGGGCCGTCCGGCTCACCCCGGCCCGGATCGCCACGCTCGTCTCGCTGGTCGCGCTGGTCCTGGCCGTCCTCCTGCTCGACCTGGACGCCGGGCTCACGGCGATCACGCTGGCCGTAGTGCTGAGCACCGCGTGGCCGGCGGACAGCCGTAAGGCGGTCGGGGAGATCGCCTGGTCGACGGTGCTGCTGATCTGCGGTGTGCTGACGTACGTCGGTGTCCTGGACCAGATGGGCACGATCAAGTGGGCCGGTGAGGGTGTGGGCGGTATCGGGGTGCCGCTGCTCGCGGCGGTGCTGCTCTGCTACATCGGCGCGCTGGTCTCCGCGTTCGCCTCGTCGGTCGGCATCATGGGCGCGCTGATCCCGCTCGCCGTGCCGTTCCTCGCGCAGGGCGAGATCGGGGCGGTCGGGATGGTGTGCGCGCTGGCGGTGTCGGCGACGGTGGTGGACGTCAGCCCGTTCTCGACGAACGGCGCGCTGGTGCTGGCCGCGGCACCGGACGTCGACCGTGAGCGTTTCTTCCGGCAGTTGATGATCTACGGAGGGATCGTGGTGGCGGTGGTGCCCGCGGTGGCGTGGCTGGTGATGGTCGTGCCGGGCTTCGGGTGACCCGTGATACCCGTCATACCCGCGGCCAGTCCTACCCGTAGTACCCGTAGTACCCGGCCGCCTCCTCGATCTCGGCCGAACGGCGAACAGCGAACGCCGCACAGTTAAGGAGTACGACCCGTGTCCCCTCTCTTCCCCGCCCTCACCGACGATCCGACCGACCGGCCGGCCCTCGCCTTCGGCCCACGCTCCCTGACGTACGCGCAGCTCGCGGCGGCGGCCGGGGCCGTCGCGCAGCGGCTGGCGTGGGGCCGCCGGGTCGCGGTGTGGGCGACGCCGGAGCTGGAGACCGCCGTGGCGGTCGTCGGGGTGCTGCTCTCGGGCGGCACCGCCGTGCCGCTGAACCCGAAGTCGGGCGACAAGGAGCTGCGGCACATCCTGTCCGACAGCGCCCCTTCTCTGCTGCTGACCGCGCCGGGCGCCGAACTCCCCGAGGCGCTGCGGGAGTTCGAGCGCGTCGAGGTGGACGTCCAAGCCACCGGCACGCTCCCCGCCGACGGTTTCCGTCCCAACTCCCCCGCCCTCGTGGTCTACACGTCCGGCACGACGGGCCCGCCCAAGGGCGCGGTCCTGCCCCGCCGGGCGATCACCCACACCCTGGACGCGCTCGCCGACGCCTGGCAGTGGACCGAGGACGACGCCCTGGTGCACGGCCTGCCCCTGTTCCACGTGCACGGCCTCGTCCTCGGCATCCTCGGCCCGCTGCGGCGCGGCGGCAGCGTCCGCCACCTGGGCCGCTTCTCCACCGAGAGCGTCGCGAAGGAGCTGAACTCCGGTTCGACGATGCTGTTCGGGGTCCCGACGATGTACCACCGCATCGCCGAATCCCTGGCCGACGAACCGGAGTTGGTGAAGGCCCTCACGAACGCCCGGCTCCTGGTGAGCGGTTCGGCGGCGCTGCCCGTGCACGACCACGAGCGGATCGCGGCGGCCACCGGTCGCCGGGTCGTCGAGCGGTACGGCATGACGGAGACCCTGATGAACACGAGCGTCCGCGCGGACGGCGAGGCCCGCGCCGGAACCGTCGGACTCCCCCTGCCCGGCGTGGAGTTGAGGCTGGTCGAGGAGGACGGACAGACCATCGAGACGTACGACGCGCAGAGCGTCGGCGAGATCCAGGTGCGCGGTGCCAACCTGTTCACCGAGTACCTGAACCGCCCCGACGCGACCGCCGCCGCCTTCACCACCGACGGCTGGTTCCGCACCGGCGACATGGCGGTGCGCGACCCCGACGGCTATGTCCGGATCGTCGGCCGCAAGGCCACCGACCTGATCAAGAGCGGGGGTTACAAGATCGGGGCCGGCGAGATCGAGAACGCCCTCCTCGAACACCCCGGGGTGCGGGAGGCGGCCGTGACCGGGGAGCCGGACGCGGACCTCGGTGAGCGGATCGTGGCGTGGATCGTGCCGAGCGACAGTGAACACCGCCCGACCGCCGACGAGTTGGCCGACCACGTCGCGTCCAGGCTGGCCCCGCACAAACGCCCCCGCGTCGTCCACTACCTCGACGCCCTCCCCCGCAACGACATGGGCAAGATCATGAAGCGGGCCCTGGCCTCGTGACCCGCGCCTCCGCCCGCGAGATCATCGCCCTCGTCACCGACACGTTCACCGAACTCCCCCACCCGGCCAAGGAGTCGGCCCCCGACGGCCCGCTCGGCTGGCAGGGGTACGACGCCTCGCTCGCCCGCGCCGCCGAGCGCACCGGCGAGAGCGAGTCCGTGGTGTGCGGCACCGCCGACGTCGATGGCACCCAAGTCGTCCTGATCGCCTTCGAGTTCGGCTTCCTCGGCGGCTCCCTCGGCGAACGCACCGGCGACCGGCTGGAGTCCGCCTACCGGCACGCCCGCGCCCACCGCCTCCCGGTCGTGCCCCTCGTCGCCACCGGCGGCAGCCGTATGCAGGAGGGCATGCTCGCCCTCACCCAACTCCAGCGCGTGGCACGCGAGTCGGCGCTCACCCGGGCCGCCGGTCTCCCGCAGATCGCGGTCCTGCGCGACCCCACCACGGGCGGCGGCTGGGCAACCCTCGGTGCGGGCGCGGACGTGATCCTCGCGCTGCCGGGCGCCCAAGTGGGCTTCGCGGGCTCCCGAGTTCGGCCCCCGGACGCCGACCCGGCCGCGTACACGGCGGAGGCCCAGGTCGCGGCGGGTGCCGCCGACGCCGTCGTACGGCCGGAGGAGCTGCGGGAGACGCTGGGGCTGTGGCTGCGCCTGTTGGGCACACCGGCGAGCGGCGAGGTGCGGCCGACCGGCGGGGGCGAGCAGCCGCCGGCCGACGTCACGCCCCCGCCGGTCCCGCCCCGCCCCGCCCCTGTCCCCACCCCGCTCGGTGCCACGGACCTCCCGGCTACCGGCTGGGACGCGGTCCGCCGCGCCCGCTCACCTCAACATCCGCGCGCCCGCGCCTACTTGGACGCCTACTTCACCCACCGCGCCGAGATCAGCGGTGACCGCTGCGGCGGCACCGACGCCGAGGGCATCGTCTGCGGGTTCGGGGTGCGGGCGGACGGCCAGGTTGTCGCCTTCGCGGCGCAGACGGGCGCGGCGACCCGGCCCGCCGGGTACCGGACCGCCGTACGGCTGATCAGGCTGGCGGACCGGCTGGGTGTCCCGGTGCTGACGCTGGTGGACACGCCGGGTGCGGCGAACGACGCGGAGGCCGAACGGCAGGGCGCGGGGGCGGCGATCGCCGAGCTGTTCGGGGCCGTCGCCGAGGCGCGGACGCCGATCACGACGCTCGTCATCGGGGAGGGCGGCTCCGGCGGGGCGCTCGCGCTGGCGGCGCCGGGGCGGACGTGGGCGACACCGGACAGCTACTTCTCCGTCATCGCACCGGAGTTGGCCGCCGCCATCCTCAAACGGCCGTCGGCGGAGGTGGAGGCGACCGCTGATCAACTCCGGATCAGGCCGCAGGACTTGGCCGAGCTGGGGGTGATCCGAACGTGAGATCGGGCCTGTTCGGGCCGCCGGTGTTCACAAGAGGAACACGGAAGACGGGCGACAACCTCAAGTACCGTACGTAACAATGGGAGTGCACTAAGGCACGTCGGACGGGGGCGCCGTGGAAAGTCTCGTGGAGTTCAAGACGGAGGACGGCGCGGTCGTCGCCGTCGAGTCCGTCGACGCGCGGGCCGGGTCGCGGCTGGCGTCGCGGGACGGCAGCGTGCAGGCGGCGAGGACGTTCGAGGCCGCGCTGGACGGCGTACGGACGGCCGCGCAGTCGGCGCTGCGGGTGTTCCGCGACGGCGCGCTGAAACCGGACGCCGTGGAGATCGAGTTCGGCGTCAAGCTCTCCGCGGAGGCGGGCGCGATCATCGCCAAGGGCACCAGCGAGGGCCATCTGGTGGTGAAACTGACGTGGGGGTCGTCACCCTCCGACAACCCCGCAGCCCCCGGCAATCCAGCGGCCCCCGCCACCCCGGCCACCCGCGAGAACCCGCCTACCTCCGCCACCCCCTCCACCCCCGACACCCCGGCAGAGTGAACGTCGCCGATGAGAAGCGCCGCATGGCACGCCCGGATCGAGGCGTACGGAGAGGTCCTGGGCGCCGGTTTCCTCGTCACCCCTGACACCGTCGTGACCTGCGCCCACGTCCTGGACGGCAGGGCGGAGGGGCTCACGGTCTCGTTCACCGAGCGCCCCGGCACCGACCCCGTACCCGTACGACTTCTGGCCCACGGCGGCTGGAGCGCGCGGGCCGGGCACGACCGCGGGGATCTCGCCGTACTACGACTTGAGAGGGACGTCCCGGTCCCTCCCGGGGATGCCCCCATCGCCCCGGCCGCGCTCGCCCCGCCGGGCGCGGCGCACGGCAGGGCGGCGGACGGCGGTCCCAAGAAGCTCATCGTCTACGGCTACCCGACCGGTTTCGACGAGGGCACGATCGCCGAGTACCGGATCACCGCACCCCAGTTGATCAGCGACGAGTGGAACCAGGTGGAGTCCTGGCAGCAGGGCGGACAGCCGCTCGCGCCGGGTTTCAGCGGGGCCGCGGTCGTGCTCGCCGACACGGGCGAGGTCGTCGGGATGGTCACGGCCGCCGCCGGGGCGAGCGGGGTGTTCAACGGGCGGATGATGCCGACGGACGTGATGAAGCGGTACTGGCGCGACCTCGACGGCCTGATCCCGGTCGCCGATCACCGCCCGGCCGACCGGGCCCGGCTGTACCGGCTGGTGGAGCGGGCCGAGGCGGCGGGGACGGCCTGCGAGCCGACGCAGCTCTACAACGCCGTGCGCGACGCGTTCGACCCGAGACCGCCAGAAAACGGTTTCGACTCGTTACGGTCGGCGGCGCTGTTCGTGCTGTCGGAGCTGGAGGGCGAGGAGGCGGCGGGAACGGTGGCCCGGTTCGCGGAGCGGCTGGAGGCGCTGCTGACCGCCGCCCGGCAGGACACCTCCGGCGGGCGGGCCGCACCCGGCACCCACCCCTCGTCCGCCACGCACGTCACACCGGTCACATCGGTCCCACCCACCTCACCCGGCACGCCCGCCCCGCCTGTCACACCCGCCCGGCCCGCCGCCTCCGCCGAGGCCCCGCCCGAGTGGTCACCGATCCTCGTCGATCTGCACCACAGCGGCGCCGGGGACGACCGGGTACGGGTCGAGGTGTCGGCGTACAGCGGCGGGCGGCGGCATCAGATCGGCTCGGACACGGTGTCGAGGGACGGCCTGCCCGAGTACGTGCAGCGGCAGATCGAGGCCGCGTTCCCGTTCCTGACGCCGGGCGCGGACGAGCTGATCGCGTTCGCGCTGCCCCGCAACTGGCTCGACCTGCCGGTGGATCGGTGGCCGAGCGGCCCCGACGACGAGACACCGCTGGGCTGTTCGTTCCCGCTGGTCGTCACCGACCACGCGCGCCGCAGAAACAGCACACGCCATGTCCTGGCCCGGACGTGGAGCCGTCGGCTGGACGGCGCGGCGGGCTCGCCGGTGCACCGCGTCGAGTGCGGAAACGCCGAGGAGCCGGGGAAGTTGAGGATGAGGCTGCGGAAACCGGACGCCTGCCTCGCGGGCTTCTCCACCGCCCCGGCCGCGCCCCGCGCCCGCGCGCACTTCGACGTGACGCTCACCGCGCCCGCCCCGATCGTCGTCTGGTCCCGCGACGGCTGCGACAGCGGCCCCGGGGAGGAGTGCGCGGGCGGCGCCGGCTGCTCGGGGAAGACCTTCCTGGACCAGCTCGACTCCCGGGTGGCCGGTGTGCCGCCCGCCGAACTGCCGCGCCAGATCATGGAGTTGCGCGAGGAGGCGGCGGCCGAGGAGGAGCACTGGGCACGCGGCATCCAGCTCCTGTGGGACGACCCGCGGCTGTTCACCGACCTGCCCACGACCCACAGCCACTCGCCGGTGGCCTGACCGACCCGACACCCGAGAAGAGCCCAACTCGTATGCCTCACTGGTCTGTTTACACCGGCTCGAACGAACCCCACGCCGGTATCGGGAAGTTGCCCGACCCGCCGCCCTGGCGCGCGTTCGACGGCGCCCCCGTCGTGCCCGCGCCGCACGACGCGGACGACGAGTCGGCCGTCTCCCCGGACCGCGTGCACCGCGCCCGCACCTACGTCGCCACCCCGGAGAGCGTCGAACTCGTCAACGCCGCGCTGATCCTGCGCCGCCCGCTCCTGGTGACCGGCCCGCCCGGCACCGGCAAGTCGTCCCTCGCGTACGCGGTGGCAAGGGAGTTGGGGCTCGGCCCGGTACTCCGCTGGAACATCACCAGCCGCAGCACGCTCACGGACGGCCTCTACCGCTACGACCCGCTCTCCCGCCTGTACGCGGCCCGCAAGGACGACGCGTACGACGGTGTCGAGGACCATCTGCGCCTCGGCCCCCTGGGCACCGCCCTGTTGCCCTACCAGCTGCCGCGCGTCCTGCTGGTCGACGAACTCGACAAGAGCGACCTGGACCTGCCGAACGACCTGCTGAACGTCCTGGAGGAGGGCCAGTACGACATCCCCGAACTCCTGCGCGCCGCACGCCAGTCGGCGGACGAGGGCCCGACAGTGCGAGTCCTCGCGGACGGTTCCGAGTCGCCGGTGGAGATCGCCCGGGGCCGGGTCCGCTGCCGCGCGTTCCCGTTCGTGGTCCTCACCAGCAACGGTGAACGCGAGTTCCCGCCCGCGTTCCTGCGCCGCTGTGTGCGGCTGCGGTTGCGGCGTCCCGACCGGGCGCAGCTCGCCGAGATCGTCCACGCCCACCTCGACACCCCGGCCGCCGAGGCCGATCCGCTGATCGACCGCTTCCTGGAACGCGCCGCGAACGGCGACCTGGCGACCGACCAGCTCCTCAACGCCCTTTATCTGACCGGGGTCACGGGACTGGACGCGGCCTCCCGGGGTGAACTCGCGGAGCGGCTCATGCCCTACCTCGACGCGGTGGCGGACGCGGATGGACTCTGAGGCCCCCCTCGCGCGGCTGGCCGCCCTGCTGGGCGCCGCCACCGAGGGAACGGACGGACCGACACCCCGCGAGCTGGCCGAAGTGCTGTGGCTGGCGGGGCAGTTGGACGATGCCTCGGCACGCCCCCAGACCGCGGCCCCGGACCCGGCCACCACCCCGGACGCGCCCCCGAGCCCGACCGCCCCTTGGCCCGACCGGTCCGACCCGGCCGTCACCCTCCCTCCGGCACCCGCCCCGCCCCGCGTCCCCCTCCACCTCCCCACCCCCTCCCCCACGGAGACCAGAACTCCCGTCGGCGGCAGGCCACTTCGTATCCCGGTCCCGCCGATGCTCCCCCACCCGCTCACCCTCCAGCGCGCCCTGCGCCCTCTCAAACGCACGGTGCCGGCACCCCGCGCGGAGCTCCTGGACGAGGCCGCGACCGTCGACCGCATCGCCCGCCACGGCGGCGACCCGGCGGTCTGGCTCCCGGTGCTGCGCCCGGCCCGGGACCGCTGGCTGCGCCTGTGCGTGGTGCACGACACGGGTCCGACGATGCCCGTATGGCAGCCGCTGGTAAGGGAGTTGCACACTGCCCTCGCCCAGTCGGGCATCTTCCGCACGGTCTCCCTGCACTCCCTCACGCCCGACGGGCACGCGCGAGGCGTCACCGCCCCGGCCGACGGCCGCACCGCGATCCTCGTCCTCAGCGACTGCATGGGCCCGCAGTGGCGCCCCGGCCCGGACGGCGAGCGCTGGTACCGCACCCTGCGCCGCTGGTCGGCCCACGTCCCCCTGGCCGTCGTCCAGCCCCTCCCCGAACACCTCTGGCCGCCGACCGCCCTCCCCGCCGAGCCGGGCGTCTTCACCTCCCCGGCCTTCGCGGCCCCGGCCGCGTCCCTCACCTTCACTCCGTACGACCCTGATCTCGCCCAACCCTCTTTCGACGCCGTGCCGTTGGCCGTTCTGGAGCCGAGCGCGCCGTGGCTCGCCAACTGGGCGGCCCTGCTGACCGATCCGGGAGGCGCACGCGTCCCCGGTGCGGCGGCCTGGCTGACGGCCGCGCCGAACGTTCCGGAAGAGGCCGCGGACATAAGGGAGCTGACGGCTCGTGAGATCGTCCTGCGGTTCGAGTCGACCGCGTCGCCCGAGGCGTTCCGGCTGGCCGGCCATCTGTCGCTGGCCGCGCCCTCGGTGCCGGTGATGCGGCTCGTGCAGCACGCCGTGCAGGAGGAGCCTCGGCCCCAGCATCTGGCCGAGGTGATCCTCAGCGGGATGCTCACGACCGTGGAAGGGCCGGCCGGGTCGTACGCGTTCCGGCCGGGGGTGCGGGAGTTGCTGCAACGGACGCTGCCCCGGACCGTGCGCGGGCGTACGAGTGAATTCCTCGCGGAGATCGGGGAGTTGATCGACGAGCGGGCCGGGTTCGCTCCTGGGGCGTTCCGGGCGCGCGGTGGGAGCGGGGAGGGAGACGGGGAGGCGTTCGCGACCGTCCGGGGGGAGACCGTCGACCGGCTCGGAGGGGCGGCGGAGACCTCGCTGCTCGGCGGGCGGTACCGGGTGCTGGGGCGGCGCGGGCCGGGGCAGCGGGTGCGGGAGGCGGTGGACACCCGGACCGGGGAGCGGGTCGTCGTCCATCTGTATCCCGAACAGCCGGGGCGTCTGGGGCGGTTCGCGCAGGAGGCGCGAGCCCTGGCCGGGGTGCGCAGTCCGCATGTGGTGCGGGTGCTGGACCACGGCGTGGAGGGGCAGACTCCCTATCTGGTCGGGGAGTTCGTGGAGGGGGTGACGCTGCCGGAGCTGGTGCTGGGAAGCGGGCCCGGCGTGTCCCTCTCGGTGTACGCCGCGCTCGTGCTCGATGTCGGCAAGGGGCTCGACGCCCTGCACGCGGCTGGTCTGGTGCGTGGACAGGACGGCGGCGACGGCCTGTTGCTGCGTCCGGACGGCACCGTACTCGTCAGCCGGTTCGCGCTGGGGCGGGAGTCGCTGGGCAAGGGGGCGTCCGGGGACGTCGTCGAATTCCACCGGCTCACCGAGGAGTTGGCGAACCGCTCGCCGGAGGTGCACGAGTTCCGAGACCGATATCCGCAGCAGACGGCCGAGTTGCTCGCACGCGCCCGCACGTCCGACCGGCTCCAGATCCAGATGACCTCACCGATACTGGTCACACGGGGCTCCACCTCCCGGCTCGTCCACTCCCCCGAGTCGATGTCCGTGCTGGTCAAGCTGATGCACCACCGGGGCCGCCGGGTGACGTACGACGAACTGATGCGCGTGCAGCCGGAGTGGAATCAATCCCCGGGCCGTATCCGGGAGTTGGTCGCCGAGCTGGTCGTCGGCCACCTCGGTCCCAGCTCCGTCGCCGAGGTCACCGACGGTTTCGTCCTGCACCTCCCGGACGCCGAGATCCGCACCCCGCAGCCGCTGCGCTTCGAGTTCCTGACCCCGCTCACCCCCGAATCCCGCATCACTCTGGAGTACGCGGTCGACGAGGTCCTCTCCCGGGGCGGGCTCACCCCCGTCCAGTACGAGACCCGTGTCCTCCCGCAGGGCTACCGCGTCGACATCTCGCCGGACACCTATCTCGTCCCGCTCCTCGCGGCGGCCGTCCGCTGGCTCCCCGGCCCCCTCGCGGCCCTCCCGGACGCGCCCCGGCTCCACGTCACCTTCGGCGATACCCCCGCTCCCCCGCAGTCGCCCGCCCAGGTGACCGTCACCGTCGAGCCCGCCCTGTACGAGTCGTTCATCGAGAGCTCGGCCGCCTTCGGCCCCCACCGCTTCCGGCCCCTGTACGGAGAAGACCTCAACTCCCCGCCGACGGCCTGGTGTTGCCCGCTGCCGGCGCCCAGGCCCGAGGACGACGAGCGGGACCTGGTGAAGGGCCCGTACCTCACCCGGGACCTGCACGAGCTGCACGGCCCGGCGCCCGGGCGGACCGCCGTCGTCCACATCCTCCCGGACGCGCCCCTCACCCTCCTCAACCCGGCCCAGCCGTACGGGGGTCGGCGGCCGGGCCGGGCGACGTACTACGAGGTGGACCTCACCCCGCAGACCACAACGCGGGAGCTGCGCCTGCCCAGTTCGGGCAAGGTCAGGTTCGCGGCGTCCGCTCAGTTGACCTGGCGGGTGACGGACCCGGTGGCGTTCGTCCGCGCGGAGGTCCCCCGGGTCGCGGACGCGCTGTTCGCGTACGTCACCGACAAGGCGCCCGGGATCACCCGCCACCACTCGCACAACCGTCCCCAGGGTGCCGAGCGGGCTCTGGGGAAGGAGCTGAGGGCGTGGCCGGTGCCGGGGCTCCAGGTGCGCTGCGAGGTGCGGATAGTGCCGTACTCGCAGCAAGCGGTTGCACAACAGGCGGCGCCCGGGCTGACGGCGCTCCTCGCGGCGCCGACGGTGCTGCTCGGCTTCGACGGCCCGGTCACCCGGCTGTTCCCCGCCGCGCAGGCCCGTGCGGCGGCGCTCGCCCTGCTGGCGGTCGCGGCGGAGCACCGGGACCCCGAAGAGGCCCTGGCCGGGCGGCCGTTCGGGACGGCGCAGGCCCGGGACACCGTCGTCCACCCGCTGGACGTGCTGCGCGCCTTCGCCCGCGACCCCCTCGGGCCGCTGCTGCGGTCGCGACTCGACGAGCTGGAGCTGGCCGCCGTACCGGACGCGCCGACGACGCACAACGCGGTGGCGCTGATCAGGACGCTGCACGCGGCGGGTCGACGGGTTTCGGTAGTAACCGATTGCTGCGCGGAGGCGGTGCGGCGGTACGTGGCGCCGTACCGGCTGCCGCTGGCCGGCGTGTACGGGCGGGCGGACGACCCGGCGACCCTGATGCCCGACCCCGACGCCATCCGGCGGGCGCTCGGCGAGGACGCCGGGCCTGCCGTGTTCCTCGGCTCCACGGTCGCGGAGCTGACGGCGGCGCAGCGGGCGGGGCTGCCCTTCATCGGGCTTGCGCGCAACCGGACGGTGGAGCAGGGGTTGCGGGAGGCGGGGGGCGAGGTGGTGGTGCGTTCGCTGGCACCCGTGCTGGAGGCGGCGCGCGCTCTGGGGAACCCCTAAGGGATTCGGGCGGCCCCTTAAGGGTGACCCGTACGACCTTTAGGTGTTCCATACTTCCGGCAATTCACCGCAAATCATCCATTCGGCCGCTCCCTGCCCGGCCCATCCCAGCAGGCGCCCCCTCTCGCGCGCCCGCACGATGCGAAGGAGGCCGCCGACCGGCGGCCCCACGGTCGTGCTCTCGGGAGGACCTGTCCATGACCGCCAGCTTGGAGCAGTTGCGCCGCTGTCACTTCGCCGTCGACCTGGGCGCGGCGAGGACGCGGGTGTACGTGAAGGGGGCCGGGCTCGTCGTCGACCAGCCGTCGGCCGCCGCCGTGAACACCCGGACCGGCGCGCTGATCGCGGTCGGCGAGTTCGCCGAGAAGATGACCGGGCGCACGCCGGACTACATCCGCGTGGTGCGGCCGGTGTCGGGCGGGACGGTCGTCGACATCGAGATGGCCCAGCGGATGCTGCGCCACCTCCTCGGGGACAAGATCCGCCGTCAGCTGCGCTACAAGCCGCGCCTGCGCGCCGCCGCCTGCACCCCGCACGACGCCGATCCGCTGGCGCAGCGCGCGACGATCGAGACGCTGGTCGGGCTCGGGGCGCGGCGGGTGGAGCTGGTGGACACGCTGACCGCCGCCGCGATCGGCTGCGGGCTGCCGGTCGAGCGGCCCGAGGCCACGATGATCATGGTGTGCGGGGCCGCCGCCACCCAGGTCGCGGTGCTCTCCCTCGGCGCGATCGTCACGGCCGAGCGGGTGCCGGTCGGCGGCGTGGCGGTCGACCACGCGATCGTCCAACACCTGCGCCACCAGCACGAGTTGATCCTGCCGAGCCAGTCGGTGCGGCCGTTGCAGCTCGCGCTGTCCGGCAACGGCCTCTCCCCGCACGGCCCTTCGTCCACGGAGATCCACGGCAGGGACGTCGCCACGGGGCTCGCGCGCTGCGTCCAGGTGGACACGGCCGCCGTCCGGGACGCGATCGAGACGCCGCTGACGGCCGTACTCGACGGTATCGGGCGGGTGTTGCGCAACTGCCCGCCCGACCTGGTCGCCGATCTCGCGGACCGGGGCATCATGATGGTCGGCGGTTCGGCGCTGCTGCCCGGCTTCGACCAGATGCTCCGCGAGGCCACCGGCATGCCGGTGCACATCGCCGACCGGCCCGACATCTGCGCGGCCCAGGGGCTCGGCATGATGCTCGAAGGCCGCATCCAGCCCATGGAGTTGGCCCCGCTGGGCGCCTGAACCCGGTGCGGCTCGACGCCCTCCTGGCCATCGGCACCGACCTCGAACTCGCCACGACCGTACGGCACATCGTGGACGCGGCGGCCGAACTGACCGGTTCTCGCAGCGCCGTTCTGGAAACCGGCCCCTGCGACGCGCCGGTGCTGCACGTCCCGGTCGAGGGGTACGGCCGCCTGCATCTCGCCGGCGGCCGGCCCTCCCCCGCCCTCGACGTCCTCGCCGCCCGCGCGAGCGCCGCCCTCACCAGCGCCCACCTCTACGAGGCCGCCCGGCAGCGCGAACGGTGGATCGAGGGCGCCGCCGCCGTCACCACTGCTCTTCTGGGCAGCGGGAGTTCGAGCGATCCCCAGATGAACGCCGGCCCCCTGACGACCGCCAACTCCCTGACGTCAGCCGGCCTTCAGACGACCGCCGACCCCGATACGTCCGCCGACCCAGAGACGTCCACCGGCCCAGACACGTCAGCCGACCCCGATACGTCCACCGGCCCAGACACGTCAGCCAGACCCCGGACGACTGCCGACGCCCCCACGCCCACCGGCCCCCCGGCCTCCGCCACCAGCACCCCCCTGACCACCATCGCCGACCCCTTGATGACCGTCGCCGACCGCGCCCGCCTCCTCGCCGACGCCGCCGCCGGCGTCGTCCTCCAGCCGACCGCCGAGGGCGGGATGGAGATCGTGGCGGCGTCGACGTACGACGACCCCGGTGACATCGTCGGGACGACGATCCGGCCCGGGAGCGCCCTACTCGTCCAACTCCTGGGCGGTGAGCCGGTGTTCATCGACGACTCGGCGACCGACCCCCGGATGACCACGCACGTCCGGCACCGGTTCGGGCCCAGCATGATGCTGCCGCTCCAGGCCGACGGGCGTCTGATCGGCACCCTCGCGCTGCCGCGCCGGCACGGGGGACGGCCGTACACCGAGACGGAGAAGCGGCTGGCCGTCCAGTTCACCTCGCAGGCCGCGGTCGCCCTCCTCCTCGCCGACGCCCGGCACCGGCGCGAGCGGCTCGCGGTGTACGAGGACCGGGACCGGATCGCGCGGGACCTCCACGACCTGGTGATCCAGCGGCTGTTCGCGACGGGGATGATGCTTCAGGCGACGGGGAGGAGGGCGGCTGGGGGGAGGTGCGGGGGTGCGGGCCGGGGCGGTAACTGCGGGACGCACGAGGGCATTTCGGCTCGCGAGGACTCCGGAGAGGGGCGGGACAGAAGCCGTCGCGCTCAGGACGCCGTCCGGGATTCCGCCGAGGGCCCGGCGTGGCCCCCTTCCGGAGACGCCCGCGCCCGGGACGCCATCGACACCGCCGTGGCCGAGCTGGAGGCGACGGTCCAGCAGATCCGTACCGCCATCTTCCGGCTCCAACAGCCGCCCGCCGAACCGCCGTCGGGGCTACGGGCCCGCCTCCTGCGCGAGGCCGCCGCGACCCTCGGGACACAGCCGTCCGTCCGCTTCACCGGCCCGGTCGACGCGCTGATCCCCGACCACCTCGCCCCCACCCTCCTCACCGCCCTCCACGACTCCCTCACCGGCCTCACCGACCCGGACATCGAGGTACTGGCCGACGGGCGGCGGGGAGTGCGGCTGGTGGTGGACTCACGGGTGGTGTGGGAAGGGGCCGTGGAGTGAACTTCCCTGATTTTCATGGGGTGTTCGTACGCCGACGGCGCTGAGAGTCACGGCCGGCGAACCCCGCGTCAGGAGCAGTAACCGCGAGGACGATGTGCGCACCGCCCCCGAGGGAGCCGACTTCGACGGACGCCTCCGCATCAACCGCCCTACCCACGCTCGCCGTTGACCGGGAAACCATGGGGTCCTCGTCCAGGACGTAGCCCACGCGCGGAGCCGACCGTAACCGAAGACCGCGCTTCAGCGCACCAGGCTCAAGCCCCCAGAGCGTTGCCGGTCATGGCCGCGCTCATCATCTCTCTCCACGGCCACCGTCGCCATCCCGAACAGTAGCTGCCCCAACTCGTCCTCGGTGACGCCGAGTTCATCGGCGACGTCACCGAGGAGGACCCCCTTGGACCACAGGGCCTGGAAGACCTTGGTCAGGATCTGCGAGGTCTCCCGTTCCTTCAGGCCCTGGGGTTCGTCGGTTCGGTAGCCGCGCGCGCTCAGGTCCGCGCAGGTGGAGCGGTACTGCCAGTCGGTGAGGAGACCCAGGTCGTGCATGCGGTAGGTGAGCGCCATGGCGGAGACCTTCCAGATCCGCTTGCCCTGGATGATCTGGTCGACCCTGGCCCCGGACGGCATGTGGCCCAGAACACCGGCGGCCGGCATCAGGAAGGCGCTGGCGAAGTCGTTGGCCTGGCGCTCGGCCTCCGGCCCGGCGCACGCGCGCTCGCCGCCCGCGTGCATCACCAGGTGACCGAGTTCGTGGGCAGCGTCGAACCTGCCGCGTTCCACGGTCTTCATCGTGTTCAGGAAGACGAACGGGACGCTGCGCCGCCACACCGCGAAGGCGTCCACCTCAAGGGAGTCCGGCGGCAGGGAGAAGACCCTGACGCCGTGGGCTTCCAGCAGGTGCACCATGTTCGGCGCCGACGCGTTGCCGAGGTCCCAGCGGGTGCGCACCATCTCCGCGGCCGTCTCCGGGTCCGGCTTGCCGAGGGAGGGGAGGTCAGGTGCGGGGAGCCGGAAGCGTTCGTCGATCCAGTCGTACAGCTGAGCGGCGAGCGTGCCCGCCGCTCGCGCCGAGTCCAGTACCCGTGGCGGCGTCTTGGTCCGCGCCCGCCACGAGATCCCCTCCGCGGGCAGTTCGTCGATCTCGGCGCCGCTGAAGAACCGCTCGGGAAACGCCAGCGCGCCGGCGATCCGCTCGACCGTACGGGGGCGGGGAGACGTACGGCCCGTCTCGTAGTTCGACAGGCTCTGCAACGAGAGCCCGGTGCGTGCGGACAGCTCCGCGAGAGTCAGCCCCCGGCGCCGCCGGGCCAATGTGATGCGCGATGGGGTCACCATGGTGGGCTGCCTCGTTTGTCGATGGTGCGGGTGCGGCACTGGTCGAACAGTGCCGCACCAAGGCGGACGATCAGCGGAAGTCGACCGGGATGTCGATCTCGCCGGACCCATCCTCGTACGGCGGTTCGATTCCGTCCATTTCGTAGACGGGCAGCGGGATGCGCTCCCTCCACTTCTTCACATAGCCGTTCACTACGATCTCGGGCAGCGACAGCTCGCAGTGGATACGGACCTTGCCGTCCACCTCGACGCGGTGCGAGACGAGGAACCAGACTTGGAGTCCGGCGGCGTCGTCGGCGTCCAGGACCACCTCGCCGCGGCGCGTCGGAGCGGGGAAGAGTTCGAGCTGGGCGTTGACCTCGGCGACCTTCGAGGTGGCCGCTCCGCGCGGGTACCGGTTCCTCGAAGGAAGGGAGGGCTCCCCCGTCGCCGCGTCCCCGACCATGACGCCGAAGGCGATCGTCCGGTCCGGGTTGCAGGCCAGTTCCAGGTGATGGTGCGTGAGCGGCGCCCAGCCCTCGTACCGCTTGTGCAGATCCCGAATGATCCGGACATGCTCCTGATACGCGCGCGTGCCGGCCGTGTTGGCCGGGTGGTTCGGCGTCGCCGAGCGGCGGGCGACTTCACCGGCCCGCAGCGCCTCGTACAGGTACTCCGGCTTGGTGCCCAGGGCGGCAAGCCGGGCGTGGTGGTCGTCGGGCTGTTGCGCGGCAACGAGAAGCGCGGTCATTCACTCTCCGGAGTCGACGGGTGCGGCGCGATCTTATAAGAACGCGACCGCCGATGCGGTGCTGTTCTTATAAGCGTCGTAGCCCGTTCGAGCGTTACACACGTCACCGACCGAAGCCTCCGCTACCCCGGCGACCTCCGCGACCGACCAAAGACCCCCGCGACCGCCCAAAGACCGCCGCCCGGCTCAGGGGAGCGAAGCGGCCGTAGTACCGCCAGTCGGCGCACAGCCGCGCAGGACGAAGGCGACCGTGTCGTCGGCCGCCCGCTCGATCCGCCCGGAGGGAATCGCACCGGTCACCGCCAGAGCGGCCAGCCCTTGCAGGGCGGCGGTCAACGGGAGTGCCACACGGTCCACCGGACCCTCGCAGACCTCCCCCCGGCCCTGCCCGGCTTCGATCAGCTCCGCGGTCATGGCGCCGAGGCGCCGTCTGGCGGCGATCAGCTCGTCGGACGCGTCGGGGTCGTACTTGTACGCGTACATCAAGTCGTGCAGAGCCGCGTTGGCGACGGCGAATTCGAGGTATACGCGGGCGAGTGCGGCCAGCCGGTCCGCGAAGGTGTCGCCGGACCGTTCCAGCGCGGCGGCCAGCTCGGCGGTGAGGCGGTCGAACCCTTCCAGTCCCAACGCGTCCAGCAGCGCCTGCTTGCTCTTGAAGTGACGGCTCGGCGCGGCCGGACTCACCCCGGCCTCGCGAGCCAGCTCCCTCAGCGACAGCGCGCCCGGCCCTCGCTCACGGAGGGTCTGTTCGGCGAGGGCGAGCAGTGCCGTGCGGAGGTCTCCGTGGTGGTACGGACGGGTCTTCATGCAGGTCACCCTATCCCTGAGTAGTCAATGCCTACATAGTTATCATTGACTACATTGTGAGCATCGCATACATTCAAACCATGGCAGAGACACCCCCCACGTCCACCTGGGACTCCACCCGCATCCCGGACCAGACCGGCCGGCTCGCCGTCATCACCGGCGCCAACAGCGGCCTCGGCCACGAGACCGCGATCGCCCTCGCCGAAAAGGGCGCACACGTCGTCATGGCCGTACGCGACCTCGAAAAGGGGCGAGCCGCGGCCACTCTCATCACCCGGCGAGTGCCGAACGCCACCGTCTCCCTCCAGGAGCTCGATCTCGGCTCGCTCACGTCGGTGCGTTCGGCCGCGAAGGAGATCGGCGACCGGTACGGCGCGATCGACCTGCTCATCAACAACGCCGGCGTGAGCAGCTCCGACAAGCGGAGACGGAAGACCGAGGACGGCTTCGAACTGCACCTCGGCACCAACCACCTCGGCCACTTCGCCTTCACCGGACTGCTGCTCGACCAGATCCTCGCCGCACCCGCCTCACGGATCGTCACCGTGAGCAGCTCCACCCACCGGACCCGCGCGGCGGACCACTTCGACGACCTCCCCTGGGACCACGGCTACCGCGCGTTCGCCGCGTACGGACGCTCGAAACTGGCGAACCTCCTGTTCACCTACGAACTCCAGCGCAGGCTGGCGACGACCGGCACCATCGCCCTGGCCGCACACCCCGGAGGCTCCGCCACCGACCTGATGCGCAACACACCACGCCCCGTACAGATACTGAGCAGCCTCGTCCTGCAAACCCCCGAGATGGGGGCCCTGCCGACCCTGCGCGCGGCCACCGACCCGAGCGTCCTCGGCGGCCAGTTCTACGGCCCGAACGGCCGCGGCCAGATCCGCGGCCACCCCGAACTCGTGACCTCCACCGCCCGCTCCTACGACCTCGACCTCCAACAACGACTCTGGACCGCCTCCGAGGAACTGACCGGCGTGAGGTACTCCATCGCATGAAGCCTCGGCGAGCCGTCCCGGCTTCCCCGGCATGACCGCGACCGCTTGAAGTACCGCCCGGACTCCCCTCGGTTCCGGGAAGGTCCGTTGAAGAGCGGGCGCGGCCTCGGTCCGGCGTCCGCTGTGGCGCAGGCGGACCTCGCCGCGGCGCTCGCGGGAGACGGCACCGGACAAGGGGGCCAGTGGTGGGGTGCCGGCTGCTGAGTGCGTAGGCGACATGGCCTCGTCGGCTACGGTCCAGTCGGCCGTCACCGCGGTGGCCAGCGAGTCTCCGAGGCCACCGAAGAAGGCCATGCCGGGACGATCGCCCCTCCCCCTTCCCGAGCCCGGTCCTGCCGGCATGTCCCGTCCAAGAGCACCGGGTACCGGCCGGAGCCTCGTACACCAGGGCCGCTCCGCCTCGGAAATCTTCACGAGAACCGCCCCCGTCCAGCCGAGCGTCCTGATCTACCGTGTCGTGAGTCGCCTATGAGGGGGAACGGGCCATGGAACAGACAAGGACAGCGCTGGCCGAGCAGATCGCCGAGCGGAGAAGGGGTGTCGGTGACCCTCGTGCCCTGGTCGGCGAGATGCGACGTTCGGTTCTCCTGGTGCCGACGGCCGACGGCGGCCTCTGGTCGGCGCGGTCGGGCGGCGTGCGGTGGATCTGCGGGTTCACCGACGAGTCCGCGCTGGCCCGGTTCGCTCTGCACCACGGCCCCGGCGACCGGCCCATGGACTACGCGGCGCTCCTGGGCGCGCGCATCGTCGACGAGATCGTGCCGTCCCTGAACGAACCCGCCGGCCTCGCCGTGGACATCGCCACCGAGGACGGGTCGATGTTCTTCCCGCCGGTCACCGGCATCGTCCCGGACGGCGCCGCCGTCGACGAGGGGGCCCACGGCCATGGGCGGTGACGGAATGGACGTCCAGTTCGACAAGGCGTCCGTGGCGAAGTTCACCCAGGGCGTCGGCGCGACCATCGACGAGCTCGGCGACCTCGGCGGCCCCACCGGCTCGGTCCTCGGCAAGGGCTTCTCGGAGCTGTCCATGACGGGCATGGAAACCGGCCACCACGGCCTCTCGGTCGACTTCGAGGACTTCTGCGAGCGCTGGGAGTGGGGTGTACGCGCCCTGGTGGGCGACGCCAGCGCGCTCGCGAACCGGCTGGGCCTGGCGGCGGGCACCCAGTGGGAGAACGACCAGTACGTGGCGGGTTCACTGAAGGTGGGCGTCAACTCCCTGATGGGCGGCAATCCGCACGCCACCGAGGAGGAGATCGCCCAGCAGAACTGGGGCGACGTGTTCACGCCGGACTACCTGAACCCCGACTGGAGCGGCGAGTCCTTCGACAAGGCCGGTCAGGACATTAAGCAGACGTGGCAGGACACCGGCCGCACACTCCTCACCGAAGGGCAGGGCGGTCAGCGGTCGGAGGTGCTCAAAGACACGCTCGGGATTTCCGACGGCGAGTGGAACCAGGCGCTGGACGACACCTTCGGACCGTCGCCGGAGGAACGCACCCAGCAGGAGCAGACACAACAGGGTGAGTCCGGGGGCAACTGACCATGGGAATCGGCGACTTCATCAGCGACCTGACGCCCGACTCGGTCGAGGACGCGATCGAGGGCGGAGTCGAGTGGGTCGGCAACCGGGTCGAGGACGCGGGCAACTGGACTGCGGACCGGCTGCATGACGTCGGCTGGGAATCGGGCGCGGACTGGGTGCGCGAGCAGTCCCGTTCGGTGGCTAACCGGATGGGCGCCGAGGTCGACGAACTGGATCTCGGGCAGACCGAGGACAAGACCAAGCTGATCTACGGCAGCGCGGGCGAACTCGACGCCACCGCCGCGAAACTCCGGGCTTTCCAGACGGCCTTCGACACCACCGGCGACGGTCTCAAGGGGCTCGACTCCTCCCGCCTCAAGGGCGAGGCGGCCGACGCGCTGCGCACCGCGGTGAACACCCAGCCGCCCAAGTGGTACACCGCCGCCGACGCCTGCGCGAAGGCCATCAGCGCGCTCGACGCGTTCGCCGCCACCGTCACCTGGGCGCAAGGGCAGGCACAGACCGCGATCGACAAGTGGAAGGAAGGCACCCGGGCCTCCGAGGACGCGGCCGACGCCCACCGCAAGAAGGTCGACGCCTACAACAGCGCCGTCGACCGCTACAACGCCCAGCCCGCCGACAAACGCGACCCTTCCTCGCTCCCCGCCAAGCCCGCGGCGACGTTCGAGGACCCCGGCAAGAAGCTGATGCAGGACGCGCAGGACATCCTCGCGGAGGCCCGCCGACAGCGGAACTCCGCGGCGGAGACCGCGCGCACGGCGATCCGCGCCGCCCGCGACATGGCCCCCCGGAAGCCGTCGTACGCCGAGCAGGTGACCGACGGGCTCGACGAGTGGCAGATCATGGGCGACCACGTGGCCGGCGGCCTGATCAAGGGCACGGCCGGCATCCTGAACTTCGCCCGCTCGGTCAACCCGATGGACCCGTACAACCTGACCCACCCGGCCGAGTACGCCACGTCCCTCAACAGCCTCGCCGCAGGGCTGCTGGTCGCCGCCAACGACCCCGTGGGCACCGGCAAGCAGATGGTCGACAACTTCATGAAGGACCCCACGGAAGGGTTCGGCCGCCTGCTGCCCGACGTCGCGCTCACGATCGCCACCGGCGGAGGCGGCGCCGCGGTCAAGGGCCTGCGCGTCGCCGAGGAGGCGTCCGACCTCGCGAAGGCACGCCGGCTCCTCGACGAGACCCCGGAAGGCACCCACAGCCGTCCCGACGTCGAGCGCCACGCCGACGGCACCGACCCGGTGGACCTGGCCACGGGCCGGATGTACCTCCCCCAGACCGACGTCGAGATCCCCGGCATCCTGCCGCTGGCGTTCACCCGCCGCACCGAGTCCGGCTGCACGCTCGGCCGCTTCCTCGGCCCCTCCTGGACCTCCACCGTCGACGAGCGCCTGACGATCGACGCCATCGGGGTCGTCCATGTCACCGCCGACGGACTCCTCGTCCCCTACCCGCACCCGGTACCCGGCGCCCCCACCGCGCCGGAGACGGGCGGGGCCCGCACGCTGCTGGCCCGTGACCCCGACGGCGACTACACGCTCACCGACCCCGACAGCGGCCTGACCTCCCATTTCACCGCCCCGCCCGGCAGCGGACCGGGAGGCGACGGCATCGCCTGGCTGTCCGCCGTCACCGAACGCAACGGCCACACCGTCACCGTCGAACGCGCCGAGGACGGCCTGCCGCTGGCCCTCGCCCACTCGGCGGGCCACCGCCTGAAGCTGTCCGGCACCGACGGCCTGGTCACCGCCCTGTGCCTGGCCGGAGCGGGCGAGGACGGCACAGACCTCCCCCTGATGAGCTACGGCTACCAGGACGGCGACCTCACCACCGTCACCAAGCCCTCCGGCGCCACCACCACCTTCCTCTACGACGACCGCCGCCGCGTCATCGCCTGGACCGACTCCAACGCGAGCCGCTACGACTACGTCTACGACGACCACGACCGCGTCGTCGCGGAGGGCGGCGAGGCCGGCCACGTCCAGATCACCCTGGCCTACACCGGCCCCGACCCCGAGACCGGCCACCGCACCACCACCCTCACCACCCCCGGCGGACACACGACCCGCCACGTCTTCGGCCCCGGCTGCCGCCTCCTGGCCACCACCGACCCCCTCGGCCACACCACCCGCTTCACCCACGACCCGCGCGGCAACCTCCGCACCCGCACCGACCCCCTGGGCCGCACCACCGCCTTCGCCCACGACGAGAACGGCCGCCTCACCACCGTCACCCGCCCCGACGGCACCGAACTCCGTGTCGTACGTGGCTCGTTCGGCCTGCCGGTGGAGCGTCACGATCCGGACGGCGCCCGGTGGCTCCAGGAGTTCGACACACGCGGCAACCGCACGGCCGCCACCGATCCGGCGGGCCGCACCACCCACTACACCTACGACGAGTCCGGTCTCCTGACCTCCGTCACCGATGCCCTGGGCGCCACCGCCCTCGTGCGCTGCGACGAATCCGGCCGCCCTGTGGACGTGACCGACCCGGCCGGCGGCACCACCCGCCTGACACGCGACGCCCTCGGCAGACCGGTCCGCGTCACCGGTCCGGCAGGCGGCGTCACCCACCTGGAGTGGCACGCCGACGGGCAACTCGCCCGGCGCACCGGGCCCGACGGCGCCACCGAGTCCTGGACCTACGACGGCGAGGGCAACTGCCTCACCCACACCGACGCGGCGGGCGGAGTGTCCCGCTTCGAGTACACCCACTTCGACCTGCTCGCCGCCCGCATCCAGCCCGATGGCGCCCGCTACGAGTTCGAGCACGACGCCGGCCTACGGCTCACCCGAGTGACCGACCCTCAGGGTCTCGTCTGGGCGTACGGGTACGACCGGGCCGACCGGCTCGTCTCCGAGACCGACTTCGACGGCCGAACCGTCGCCTACGGCCTGGACGCCGCGGGACAGCTCGCCACCCGGACCGACCACCTCGGCGGCGTGACCGCGTACGCCTACGACGAACTCGGCCGGCTGATCCGCAAGGAGGCCGCGGACCGGGTCACCGTCCACGCCTACGACCGCGCCGGACGCCTGATCCAGGCATCGAGTCCGGACAGCGAACTGGTGCGCCGCTACGACCGGTGCGGTCGGCTCAAGACCGAACTCGTCGACGGCCGCGCCCTCGACCACGCGTACGACGCCGTCGGCCGCCGAATTCGTCGCACCACCCCCACCGGAGTGGTCACGAGCTACGCCTACGATGCCGCGGGCCGCCCCACCCTAGTGAGCACCGGGGGCCACGACATCACCTTCACGCACGACCTCGCCGGACGCGAAGTGGAACGCGTCTTCGGTGACATCGTCACCCAGACCTCCGCCTGGGACGAGGCCGGCCGGCTGTCCGCCCAGCACCTCACCGCCGGTTCCGGCACCCTCAACGAGCGCACTTACGCCTACCGCGCCGACGGCCGTCTCACCGCGACGTCCGACCGGTTGTCGGGGAAGCGCACCTTCGAGCTCGACCCGGCCGGCCGGGTCACCGCCGTCCACGCACACGGCTGGAGCGAACGGTACGCCTACGACGCGAGCGGCAACCAGACCGCAGCCGCCTGGCCCGACGCACACCCCGGCCACGAAGCCACCGGCCCTCGCACCTACACAGGCACCACCGTCACGCGTGCGGGTGACGTCCGCTTCGAGCACGACGCCCTCGGCCGCGTCACTCTGCGTCAGAAGGTCCGGCTCTCCCGCAAGCCGGACACCTGGCGGTACACCTGGGACGCCGAGGACCGTCTCACCTCCGTGGTCACCCCCGACGGCACCCGCTGGCGCTACCACTACGACCCTCTGGGCCGACGTACCGCCAAGCAACGCCTGACGGCGGACGGCGACGCGGTGGCGGAGGAGATCCGGTTCACCTGGGACGGTCTGGTTCTCTGCGAACAGACCAGCGTCTCCGGCGACTTGCCCCGTCCGGTGGCGCTCACCTGGGAGCATCGGGGCCTTGTGCCTCTCGCACAGACCGAACGCATCCTCACCCCGGACGCCCGTCAGGAGGAGATCGACCGGCGCTTCTTCGCCGTGGCCACCGACCTGATCGGCACCCCCACGGAACTGGTCGACGAGTCCGGGCACATCGCCTGGCGCACCCGCACCACCCTGTGGGGAACCACCGCCTGGTCCCGCTCCAGCACGGCCTACACACCGCTGCGCTTCCCCGGCCAGTACTACGACCCGGAAACCGGTCTCCACTACAACCTCTTCCGTCACTACGACCCGGAGACCGGCCGGTACACGTCTGCGGACCCGCTGGGACTTTCTCCGGCGCCGAACCCGGTCGCCTACGTGACCAACCCGCACACCGTCTGCGACCCCTTCGGTCTGTCGCCGTACCCGAACGGCGACGGCCCGGCCATCGGCGAGTACACGTCCAAGGGCGAGGGGAAGGACCTCAAGCGCTCCGCCATGGTGGGCGACGACCAGTGGCACTTCAACACCGGTCACGGCTACGACCGGCCCCACACCGGCCCGGACGGGACCACGAACGATCTGCGCACCACCAACCTCAAGCCCGATCAGATCGAACAGGCGATCGTCTCCGACGTGTACGCGTACATGAAGGACGGCGGGGTCGTTCCCCGCTCGCGGACCCCCGAGTTCACCGGCCCGCTCGACAGGTCGGTGCAGATCGACGGGCATGACGTCGGCTACC
Source organism: Streptomyces sp. NPDC004539 (assembly GCF_040610055.1). NCBI lineage: Bacteria > Bacillati > Actinomycetota > Actinomycetes > Kitasatosporales > Streptomycetaceae > Streptomyces > Streptomyces sp. NPDC004539. Next base: position 165,206 of record NZ_JBEXLS010000004.1, read on the forward strand.
GAGTCGTTCAGCGACCCGACGGCGCCTACCAAGTGGCCACCTATTGGCTCAACCCGTGACGACCGTTCCCCGGCACCGCATCCGCACCCGGATCGACTAGGGTCCGGACACCTGTGTCGTCCACCCTCTTCGGGGCGCCGGAAGAAATCAGTCAGGAGAAGCGAGAAATGCCCGATCCGACCCCTGCCGCCAGGAATCTCAGCCAGGCGATCGACGACGCGGACCATCAGCAGGTCAACGAAGCGGCCCGCGAGTTCGTCGAGAAGCTCACCTTCGCGACGGCCGACGAGATCCTCGCCATGCTCAGTGAGATCCTCGACGAGGACTGGATGGCCCTGCCGCCCTGGGCCCGGAATCTCGCCTACCGCTTGGCCTGCCTGCAACGCCCCGACGACCCGCAACTGCTCCGAGAGGCGGCTGCGGACCTCCTGTCCTTCGGGCCCGACTGGGACACGTTCGCCGAAGACCTCAAGAGGCGCGCGGCGGAACTGGAGTAGGCCCCGGCTCCAGCCCTCCCTTGCCGACTGGCCCGTCCGAGCAATCTCGATGCCCCGACAAGGCGCTCCTTGTCCGGCACGACACTGTCGTCGTCCAGATGTCTCACCGCCCCACCGTCCACAAGCTGCTCGCCGACGCACTCAGCGCGAGAACCATTAGAGCCTGACCGCCCTCCGAGTGATCACTGTGCACGCGGCGGTCGGGGCAGTTGATCGATGATCACGTCATGGGCCCCTCCGGGCCGGCCCAGGCTGCGAGGAGGTCCTCGGGGGTGAGGTGGAGGACGCCTTCGGCTGTGCAGCCGCTGCGTGCGACGGCGAGCAGCGGAGTGTCGTCGTCGGCTCCGGGAAGCCGAGAGCGATGGGTGATGAGGCGGGCGAGGTCACGATGGTCGAAGGGCTCGTTCTCCAGCCACTTGACGGACCTGACGAGCGTGATCCTCTGGGCGATGGGAGCGCGGTCGGCTCCGATGACGTCGATCTCCGGGTCGTCGGTGCGGGTCCAGTAGCCGCCGATGACGTCGGCGCCCTCGGGCAGCGGTTCACCGTCGGCGCTCATACGCCAGAGAGCCTCACGGACGACGGGTTCGATGGCCCGGCCGCGCCAGGACGTCCAACCGGCACGGATGGCGGCCAGGACACGGTCACCACGGCCTCGTTCGACGGCGGGGATGCCCGAGCCGATGAAGGAGAGCCAGAAGCGCAGGTAGGGATCGGCGACGCGGTAGCGGGTCTCGCGGCTGGGCTTGACGGAGAGCGGCAGGTCGGCGGCCACCATACGACGACCGGTGAGGACCTCCAGGGAGCGGGTCACGGAACCGGGGTTGAGCCCTCCGGCGGCGCGGCCGATCGAGGTGAACGTGCGCTCGCCGTGCCCGATGGCCCCCAGCACGGTACGGGCCTGCGCCTCCGTGGGGAATTCGGCGGCCAGCGTCCGCTCGCCGCTGACCAGCAGGGCCGAGGTCGGTCTGCTCAGGGCCTGCCGGAGGTACTCCCAGACGCCGGCGCCCTGCGGCCACTCCTCCAGGATCAGGGGGAGCCCGCCGGAGACGAGGTAGGCATCGAAGGCGTCGGCGGGCGGCAGGTCGAGCATGGCCGCGACGTCGGCCGGGGTGAGCGGGGGCACGGCCATCTCGGTGCCGCGCTGGTAGAAGGGCCGTCCGTAGGTGTTGAGCTGTTCCATCATGGCGATGTCGGAGCCGATGAGGACGAGAAGGACAGGCAGTTTGGACAGGGTCCGGTCGAACACCTTCTGCAAAGCGCCCTCGAACGTGGGGTCCTCGCATACGAGGTAGGGCATCTCGTCGAGGACGACGACGCTGGGCGTGTCGACGGGCAGCACCGAGGCGAGCAGGTTCAATGCCGCGTCCCAGGTCTGCGGGGATGCGAAGTCCGCGAAACGGCCCGACTCGGGAAGACTCGAAGACACCACCTCGGCGGCGAACCCCGCCAGATCCCCCTCCCGGGAACCCCCGACGGCGGTGAAGAAGACGTACGGAAGCCCGGCACGCTCGACGAACTCCTCCACCAGCCGCGACTTGCCGACCCGCCGACGCCCTCGAATCAACACCGCACGCCCCGGACGCCCACCACGCCCACCGCTCCGCACCGGGACGAGCAAGTCCCCCTGCGTACGAAGAGGTCGGCAGCTGCTGCTGAAGTTCTGCACGCGGTACGACCGGTCTCCCCGGAACCGGGCAGAGCTGCGGGAGACGCCGTGGAGTTCGTCGCCCGGCAGGTACAGGTTCCCGCTTCGGAGCTCGGTCTCCACGAGTGAACGGGCCGCGCCGTCGAGTACCACCACGCTCAGATCCGGGAGTACCCCGGCTTCGGCGCATGCGGCGTCGCGGACGCGGAGAAGCTGACCGCATGTCTGGCTGAGACCGTCGCGCACGAGGAACGCAGGCCGGAGCAGGTCCGGATGGAGCTGCCGGCGCGCTGCCGCGCAGAAAGCATCGAGCCGCCGACGCCGGGCCGGTGCGACCGCATCGTGGCGACTACCCCGGTCTCCTCGCGGCTGACCGCGGAGAGTGAGGACGCGGCCACCGGTGCCGAGGAGGATCGAGGAAGCGCCGGGCCATGTGCGCCTGGAGACGATGCTCACCGAGATCGACAAGCTCTTGGCTGTGCGGGCGATCGGTCTGCCGCCGGATCTGTTCATCGATGTCACGCGCAAGGTCCTGGCCGGCTGACGGGCACAGGTCTCGGTGGAATCCCCCTCCCCTCTACGGACGCACTCCTGCACCAAAGATCGCCGACACTCTGGTGGAGTTGCTGATCTCCACGGTGCACCGGATCGGAACACGGGCGGAGAAGAAGGTCACCGAGCAACTCGTCAACGCGTTCAAGAAGGTGTCGGATGAGGAGAACATCCTCTTCAAGCCCGCCGAGGGGTCGCTCGGCACCTGGACCCCAGAAGCCAACAGGGGTACGGCGTCCCGCCACGGCGTTCAAGGCTGCCGTCGGCGAACGATGCCCTCGACCCCGAAAAAGGGATTCGAGGTCCCCAGCCACCTTTCACCTGCGATTCAGCGCCCCTTCGCCCGCTTCCTGACCCGGTCGATCAGCTTGAGGTCGAGGTATTCGAACCGCTCACGGTCGGTGTCCACCGTGTCAAGGATCATCCGAGCCATCGACGCACGGCCCGTCGCGTGCTCCTGATGCAGCGTCCAGTTCCCCTCACGCGCCATGATCCGGCAGTAGACCTCGATTTCCGGAGCACCCGCCTCTGCCTCGGTCCAGTGAGACTCTCCTCCGACGTCTCCTCGGCAAGCGCCGCCATGCGCACAGAGGCCAAGACACCGCCGGCCCTCAAGGGATCAACGACCAGATGCCGAACGGAGTGACCCCCGCCGCACGGGATCGGGGTCCCACTCGGGCACAACTCACTCACCTCACCAGCCAGTCGGCCCGCGACGCTTCGCCCGCTTCTGAATCCGGCCCTTCAACTTGGCGTCGAAATACGCGAAGCGCTCCCGGTCGTTGTCGACCACATCGAGAACCAGCCTCGCAAGCAGCGCCCGACCAGCCGCGTACTCCTGGTAAAGCGTCCAGAGGCCCTCCCGGGCCGCGATCTGGCAGTCGATCTCGATCTCAGGTGCGCCTGCCTCGACCTCGGTCCAGTGGGACTCCCCGCCGACACAGGTACCGAGGTCATCCAGAAGCCTGACGCGCACGTCCTCCCAGAGGGGCTCGTTCAGGGCCGCCACGATCATCGAGGAGACAGGAACCGCCACTTCGAAAAGGAGCGACTGGATGTAGACGTGGCCCTCCAGGGTTGCCTCCGCCAACTCCCGCGGCGTCGTCGCTTCGACCAAGGCCGCGAAGGTGTCGGGGATATGCGCGCCGGTCTCGCCGCAGCCACACCGCAGGGAAGCCCAGTCGACTCGTTCGGCCTGGATCAACGACGGCCTGATGCTCATGCGTGAACTCCCGAGGTCCTGGTATTCCGGGTGGCCCCGGCGGCCCGGGGGAAAGTGTACGAGTCACGGTCGTCACCCGTTGTCCCACGGGCCGGGGTGGTAGTACCACGGCCCTGGCTCGACGTCGTCCGGAGTCAGGAAGACCTGGCACTTGTCGCAGATGGGCATCTCGTCCCAGATCTCCTCCTCCCTGTCCCAGTACAGCGCACGCGTCAGTACGACACGGTTGACGTCACCGCCCAGAGCGTTGATGACATTGCCTTCCGCGCAGTATCCGCAGCCCGAGGAAGCGGCAACTATCTCGCCCGTTTCGGCGTTGTAGCCCGCCGTCCACGTCTTCCTGGTCATGGCCATACTGACGGCCTCCTCGCCCCCGTCCGGAAAGAGCGAACGCTCCGCCAGCCGGTTCCGGAGGTTCCTCGCGCCGGCCAGACCGTCCTCGATGGTCGTGCCCCGGGGCACCCTGGTCCTGGTGACAATCGTCTGGCTCGACTTCTTCGCTCCGGGCGCGGTCTTCTGCACTGGCGGACGTGAGTCCCGCGCCGACGGCCTGGTGCCGGAGGCTCCGGAGGCCGCCGGACTCGGCTCGGTCGTCGCCGCGTCCGCCGCATCTGCCCGCGCCTGCGCGTTCGCCCGCTTCGTCCAACGGCACCCAGGCCCGCCTCTACACCTGCAACAACTCCGCCGCCCAGAACTGGACGAGCAGCACCCCCACAGGCTGGAACGCACACCCCGCCACGGCCCTGTCCGTGGTCCTGCCGAGGCACGACTACCCGACGGCCGCCTCCCCCGGCGACGTCAACAGCGCCACCGGCGGCCCCGACGGCAAGCCCGACCTGTACGCCACGGACGCCGCCGGCCAGTTGACCGAGTACCCGGGGGCCGCCCCGTCGGGCACGACCGCCGGCTTCGCGGACCCGGTCTCCCTGGGCACGGTGACGGACACGGCGACCCACCGCTGGAACCTGACCGACGGCACCGGCACCACCGCATCCGACTCCACCGGCAACGCGCCCGCCACCCTGACCGGCGGCGCATCCTGGACCACGGACGCCGACCGCGGCCCCGCCCTGAACCTGAACGGCAGCACCGCCTACGCCGCCACAACCGGTCCCGGCGTCGACACCAGCGCCGGCTTCACCGTCTCGGCCTGGGTGAAGCTGAACTCCCTCTCGGGTGCCAACTCGACCTTCGTGTCCCAGTCCGACGACCCGTCCGTCGGCGCGGCCAACGGCTTCCAGCTCTACTACTCCTCCGGAGCCGGCCTCTGGGCCTTCGGCCGCCACGACGACGACACCACCAGCACCGCCTTCACCGCCGCCTACGGAGCCAAAGCAGTGGCCGGCAGGTGGACCCACCTCGTCGGTGTCCACGACGCCGACGCCGGCCAACTCCTCCTCTACGTCGACGGCCACCTGTCCGCCACCAAGACCTACACCGGCACGGCCTGGAACGCCGCCGGTCCCCTCCAGTTCGGCCGCCGCCTCTACCAGGGCACCTACGGCGAATACGCGAACGGCCGCCTCAGCGACGTCCGCCTCTACACCACAGCCCTGCCCCCGGCCGACGCGGCAGCTCCCGGCGGCAGCCCGACCCTCACCCAACTCGGCTGAGCGTTCTCGGCGCCCGACGCTCCTGCCGTACGCAGTGGAGAAAACCGCAGGATTCGCCGCACCACGCGCAGCGTCCGCCGCACGCCACACACCTTGGAAAAATCGCGTCTCCGCAGGCCAGAAGGCTTCTGCGCGCGTAGTAATGGTGGGGCGGGTGGGACTCGAACCCACGGCCGACGGATTATGAGTCCGCTGCTCTAACCGGCTGAGCTACCGCCCCATAGCGGCGTGTCGCGTACATGTGTGCGCGCCGTCTGCCGCAGCATAGCCGGTCATACGATCTCCCGCTTCGGATGGTCGGCTTCCGCATGCCTGCTGACCTCGCCTTCGTATCCGGGAGGACCGCGGCAGGGGCCGGGTGGTTCCACCGGACATGAAAAAGGACCCCAACGGGGTCCTCGTTCGGCATGCTCCCCCGACTGGACTCGAACCAGTAACCTGCCGGTTAACAGCCGGCTGCTCTGCCAATTGAGCTACAGGGGATCGAGCTCCCCCGACTGGACTCGAACCAGTAACCTGCCGGTTAACAGCCGGCTGCTCTGCCAATTGAGCTACAGGGGAATGCTCTCGATCGCATCGAACGCGGCCACCTGGGTACTTGCCAGGGGGCGCCCGCTCGCTGCGACACATACATTAGCGCAAGCAGGGGGGTGCTTCGCCAATCGGTATCCCCGCCGACACCAGGGAAGGGTCGCCGTCATGCGCTACCGGCTGACGTTCGCCGCCGGACTCGCCGTGGGTTACGTCCTCGGCACCCGTGCCGGACGCGAACGCTACGAGCAGCTGAAGAAATCCGCCCGCCGGGTCGCCCAGAACCCCGCCGTCCGCAACACCGCCGAATCGGCCGCCCAGCAGGGCCGTCAACTCGCCGGCGCCACCCTCGACAAGGTCACCACCCGCTTCCCCGACTCGGTCGCCACCCGGGTCCGCACCCTCCGCGAACGCAACGCGGCGTCGGAGGACGACGACTGGGGAACGAGCAACACGTGACAGCCGTGTCCCTTGAGGGGGCGAAGCCCCCTTCCAAGGGGCGCGACCAGCCACGACGCACCCGCACCCGAAAGACCCCCCGAGCCCTCCACCACCTCACCGGCCCGAGCGAGCGCAGCGCTACGGCAGAATTTGACCCATGGGGATAGTCGCCGGGCTGGACAGTGCGCCCGATTTCACTCGCATCGTCGTCTGTGACACGGACACGGGCGCCGTACTCAGGCAGGGCTATGCCCCGCACCCGGTCGACAGCCCGGAGGGCGCCGGGCGCCCGAGCGACGTCGACCCGCAGTCCTGGCTGCTGTCCCTCGGCGAGGCGGCGGGCGGCGGTCTGCTGGAGGGCGTGCAGGCGATCGGCGTGAGCGCCCAGCAGAACGCGGTGATCCCCCTGGACGCCCAGGGCAACACCGTCCGCCCGGCGATGACCGGCGGCGACAAGCGTGCCCAGGTCGCCGCGGCCGACCTCGTGGACGCGCTGGGCGGGCGCGGCGCGTGGGCGCAGGCCGTCGGCACGGTCCCGCAGTCCGCGCACCCGGTGACGAAACTGCGCTGGCTCGCGAAGAGCGACCCCGAGGCCGCCGCGCGCACGGCCGTCCTCCTCCAGGCCCACGACTGGCTCGTCTGGCAGCTCCTCGGCCGCCCCGCGCGGCGGACGACGGACCGCGGCGGCGCCTCCGGTACGGGGTACTGGTCGGCCGCGTCCGGCGGTTACCGCCCCGACCTCGTGGAGCTGGCGCTCGGTCACCAGGTGATGCTCCCGGACGTCATCGGGCCCTCCGAGGCGGCGGGTACGACGCCGGAGGGGCTGTTGATCTCGGCGGGGACCGGCGAGACCATGGCCGCGGCCTTCGGTCTGGGCCTGGGTCTCGGGGACGCGGTCGTGTCGCTGGGGGCCTCCGGCTCGGTGATGGCGGTGCACCGGGAGGCGCTGGTCGACAGCTCCGGGATGATCACGTCCCTGGCGGACGCGACCGGCATGCACCTCCCCGTCGTCACCACCCTGAACGCCGTACGGACGTTGCGCGGGACCGCCGAGCTGCTCGGGGTGAAGGATCTGGAGACGCTCTCGGAGCTCGCGACGCAGTCGACGCCGGGGTCGCACGGGCTGGTGATGCTGCCCTATCTGGAGGGTGAGCGGACGCCGAACCTGCCGCACACCGCGGGGACGATCACGGGGCTGCGCCGGGAGTCGATGAAGCCGGAGCACCTCGCGCGGGCCGCGTTCGAGGGGATGCTGTGCGGGCTCGCGGACGCGCTGGACGTGCTGCGCGGGCGCGGGGTCGACGTCCGGCGGATCTTCCTGCTGGGCGCGGCGGCCGAGCTGCCGGCCGTGCAGGCGGTGGCGCCGTCGCTGTTCGGGGCCCAGGTCGTCGTGCCGCAGCCGGCGGACTACGCGGCGATCGGGGCGGCGCGGCAGGCGGCGTGGGCGCTCGGGGTGTCGCAGGGGACGCTGGACCCGCGGACGCCGCCGGCCTGGCAGGGAGCGGCGGCGCAGGTGCTCGACCCGGGCGAGGACCTCGCGGTGGGCCAGGCCGTGCGCCAGCAGTTCGTGTCGGTGCGGGAGCAGATCCATCCCGGGGCCCTGCACTGACGCTCCGCTGGAGACGAGGCGCGCGTAAAACGCTTTCCCGTAAGTTCCAACGCTCCGCGCCATCCCCGAGTTCCCGGTTGCGCTGTCAGCTCAAGAAGGGCACCTGATGGGTTAATCGGTTGAGGTAACGCGGGTGGAGTGTCCGACGATAGGGGCCAGGGGCAACCATGAGGCCCCTCCGCCGGACCCCATCCACCCTCTGCCGAGAGACGTAGCGTGCTCATACGACTTCTGCGGACCTATCTCAGGCCCTACCGAAAACCCATCGGGCTGCTGGTGCTGCTGCAACTGCTCCAGACCAGCGCGACCCTCTACCTGCCCACGCTGAACGCCGACATCATCGACCACGGCGTCGTCAACGGCGACACCGGCTACATCCTGTCCTACGGCGCTCTGATGATCGTCATCTCGCTGGCGCAGGTCGTGACGAACATCGGGGCCGTGTACTACGGCGCGCGGACGGCGTCGGCGCTGGGCCGGGACCTGCGCGCGGCGGTGTTCGACCGGGTGCAGTCGTTCTCCTCGCGCGAGGTGGGCCACTTCGGCGCCCCGTCGCTGATCACGCGGACGACGAACGACGCCCAGCAGATCCAGATGCTCGTGCTGATGACGTTCACCCTGATGGTCTCCGCGCCCATCATGTGCGTCGGCGGCATCGTGCTGGCCCTCGGTCTGGACGTACCCCTGTCGGCGGTCCTCGTGGCGGTCGTCCCGCTGCTCGGGATCTGCGTGACGCTGATCGTGCTGAAGCTGCGCCCCCTGTTCCGGTCGATGCAGGTCCGGCTGGACACCGTCAACCGGGTGCTGCGGGAGCAGATCACCGGCAACCGGGTGATCCGCGCGTTCGTGCGGGACGCGTACGAGGAGGAGCGGTTCCGGAAGGCCAACGCGGACCTCACGGACGTATCGCTCAAGGCGGGGAATCTGCTGGCGCTGATGTTCCCGATCGTCATGACGGTGGTGAACCTGTCGTCGATCGCGGTGGTCTGGTTCGGGGCTCATCGCATCGACAGCGGGGGGATGCAGATCGGTGATCTGACGGCGTTCCTCGCGTATCTGATGCAGATCGTGATGGCCGTGATGATGGCCACGTTCATGTTCATGATGATCCCGCGCGCGGAGGTGTGCGCCGAGCGGATTCAGGAGGTGCTGGACACGTCGTCCAGTGTCGTCCCGCCGGCCGCTCCGGTGCGGGAGCTGCGGCGGCACGGGCATCTGGAGCTGCGGGGCGCGGGTTTCCGCTATCCGGGTGCCGAGGAGCCGGTGCTGAAGGCGGTGGACCTGGTGGCGCTGCCCGGCGAGACGACGGCCGTGATCGGCTCGACGGGCAGCGGCAAGTCCACGCTCCTGGGGCTCGTCCCCCGGCTGTTTGACGCGACGGACGGCGAGGTCCTGGTGGACGGCGTGCCGGTCGCGGACATCGATCCGGAGCTGCTCGCCAGGGCCGTCAGCCTGGTCCCGCAGAAGCCGTACCTGTTCGCGGGGACGGTCGCGACGAACCTGCGCTACGGCAATCCGGACGCGACGGACGACGAGCTGTGGCACGCGCTGGAGGTGGCGCAGGCCAAGGAGTTCGTGGAGCGTCTGGAGGGCGGGCTGAACGCGCCGATCGCGCAGGGCGGGACGAACGTCTCGGGCGGCCAGCGGCAGCGGCTGTCGATCGCGCGGACGCTCGTGCAGCGGCCGGAGATCTACCTGTTCGACGACTCGTTCTCGGCGCTGGACTACGCGACGGACGCCGCGCTGCGGGCGGCGCTCGCGCGGGAGACGGCGCGGGCGACCGTCGTGATCGTCGCGCAGCGGGTGTCGACCATCCGTGACGCGGACCGGATCGTCGTCCTGGACGAGGGCCGGGTCGTCGGGACGGGCACCCATCACGAGCTGATGGCGGAGAACGAGACCTACCGGGAGATCGTGCTCTCCCAGCTCACGGAAGCGGAGGCTGCCTGATGGCCGGGCCTGCGGCACGCATGATGGCCGGTGCGGGACCCGACAGCCGGTCGCTGGACTTCAAGGTGTCCGGCAAGCGGCTCATCGGGTACTTCAAGCCGGAGCGCCTCACGGTCTACGCGCTGCTGGTGTGCGTCGTGATCAGCGTGGGGCTGAACGTGGTCGGGCCGAAGATCCTCGGCCGGGCGACCGACCTGGTGTTCTCGGGGATCATCGGGCGGCAGATGCCGGCCGGGGAGTCCAAGGAACAGGTCCTCCAGGGGATGCGGGAGAACGGGCAGTCGTCCGTCGCGGACATGCTCAGGTCGACGGACTTCACGCCCGGCAAGGGCATCGACTTCGGGTCCGTCGGGGAGGTCCTCGGGATCGCCGTCGGCGTGTTCGTGGTCGCGGGGCTGCTGATGGCGGTCGCGACGCGGCTCGTCAACCGGGCCGTGAACCGGACGGTGTTCCGGATGCGGGAGGACGTGCAGACGAAGCTGTCGCGCCTTCCGCTGTCGTACTTCGACAAACGGCAGCGCGGGGAGGTGCTGTCGCGGGCGACGAACGACATCGACAACATCGGGCAGACGCTCCAGCAGTCGATGGGGCAGCTCATCAACTCGCTGCTCACGATCATCGGCGTGCTCGCGATGATGTTCTGGGTGTCCTGGCTGCTGGCGCTGGTCGCGCTCGTGACGGTGCCGCTGTCGGCGCTGGTCGCGACGCGGATCGGGAAGCGGTCGCAGCCGCACTTCGTGCAGCAGTGGCGGACGACCGGCCAGCTCAACGCGCACATCGAGGAGATGTACACCGGGCACACGCTGGTGAAGGTGTTCGGGCGGCAGCGGGAGTCGGCGCAGCAGTTCGCCGAGCAGAACGACGCGCTGTACGAGGCGGGGTTCAAGGCGCAGTTCAACAGCGGGATCATGCAGCCGCTGATGCTGTTCGTGTCCAACATCAACTATGTGCTGGTGGCGGTCGTCGGCGGGCTGCGGGTGGCGTCCGGGTCGCTGTCGATCGGTGACGTGCAGGCGTTCATCCAGTACTCGCGGCAGTTCTCGATGCCGCTCACGCAGGTCGCGTCCATGGCGAACCTGGTGCAGTCCGGGGTGGCGTCCGCCGAGCGGATCTTCGAGCTGCTCGACGCGGACGAGCAGGAGGCGGACGCGGCGGTCTCGGAGCGGCCGGCCGAGCTGCGGGGCCAGGTCGCGCTGGAGGGCGTCTCCTTCCGGTACGACCCCGACAAGCCGCTCATCGAGGACCTGTCACTGGTCGTCGAACCCGGCCACACCGTCGCCATCGTCGGCCCCACCGGCGCCGGCAAGACGACGCTGGTCAACCTCCTCATGCGGTTCTACGACGTCTCCGGCGGGCGGATCACCCTCGACGGCGTCGACATCGCCCGGATGACCCGGGACGAGCTGCGCTCCGGCATCGGGATGGTCCTCCAGGACACGTGGCTGTTCGGCGGGACGATCGCGGAGAACATCGCGTACGGCGCCTCCCGGGACGTCACGCGCGGGGAGATCGAGGAGGCGGCCCGCGCGGCGCACGCGGACCGGTTCGTGCGGACGCTGCCCGACGGGTACGACACCGTCATCGACGACGAGGGCAGTGGCGTCAGCGCCGGTGAGAAGCAGCTCATCACCATCGCGCGGGCGTTCCTCTCCGACCCGGTGATCCTCGTCCTCGACGAGGCGACGTCCTCGGTGGACACCCGGACCGAGGTGCTCATCCAGAAGGCCATGGCCAAACTCGCCCACGGCCGTACGTCGTTCGTCATCGCGCACCGCCTGTCGACGATCCGGGACGCGGACACGATCCTCGTCATGGAGAACGGCTCGATCGTCGAACAGGGCTCGCACGTCGACCTGTTGGCGTCCGGCGGGGCGTACGCGCGGCTGTACAAGGCGCAGTTCGCGGAGGCGGTGGCGGAGGTGGACTGACGTGTCACGCCGGTCGGCGTGCCCTGTTCAGTCCAGGTAGCCCCGCAGCTGGTCCGCGAACGCGTGGTCCCTGAGTTTGTTCAGGGTCTTGGACTCGATCTGCCGGATGCGTTCGCGGGTCACGCCGAAGATGCGGCCGATCTCCTCCAGCGTGCGGGGGCGGCCGTCGGCGAGGCCGTAGCGGAGCTGGACGACCTTCCGCTCGCGTTCGCCGAGGGTCGACAGGACGGCCTCCAGATGCTCGCGGAGCAGGAGGAACGCGGCGGACTCCACGGGGCTCGCCGCGTCGCCGTCCTCGATGAGGTCGCCCAGGGCCACGTCGTCCTCCTCGCCCACGGGTGCGTGGAGGGAGACGGGCTCCTGGGCGAGTCGCAGGACCTCGCCGACCCGTTCGGGCGCGAGGTCGAGCTGGGCGGCCACCTCCTCGGCCGTCGGCTCGTAGCCGCGCTCCTGGAGCATGCGGCGCTGGACCCGTACGACGCGGTTGATGAGTTCGACGACGTGGACGGGGACGCGGATGGTGCGGGCCTGGTCGGCGAGGGCCCGGGACATGGCCTGGCGAATCCACCAGGTGGCGTACGTCGAGAACTTGTAGCCGCGGGCGTAGTCGAACTTCTCGACGGCCCGGATGAGCCCGAGGTTGCCCTCCTGGACGAGGTCCAGCATGGTCAGCCCGCGTCCGACGTACCGTTTGGCGACGGAGACGACGAGCCGCAGGTTCGCCTCGATGAGCCGCCGTTTGGCCATCCGCCCCATGACCACGAGCCGGTCCAGATCGAGCGCCAACTCACCGTCCAGATCAGGGGCGTTGAGGAGTTTCTCCTCGGCGAACAGCCCGGCCTCGACGCGGCGCGCGAGTTCGACCTCCTCGGCGGCGGTGAGCAGCCGGATGCGCCCGATCTCCCGGAGGTACTGCCGGAAGAGGTCCGAGGAGGGCCCACCGGTGTCGGCGGGCCGGACGGGGGCGACGGTCTCCGGCGGCTCGGCGGGGTCGTCGAACTCCTCGGCGGGCGGCCCCGCCTCGGGATGGTGCGCGGCGGGGCCCTGCGCCGGCACGACGGCCGGCGCCTCGGTCTCGGCCTCGGGCTCCGCTTCGGTACTGACGTCGGTCTGGGTGAGCGTCTGGGTCTGCACGGGGGCGACCTCCAGGATGATCGCTGCCAGGGGGTACGACAGCGGTACTTCGGGGGCGGAGTGGACGGCCTCGCCGCTGTCCGTCCCGTACGCGGTGAGCGTCGGCGGGGGTGGGGGCTCCGTGGGGGACGGATCGGCCGCGCTCCGAGTACTCAGGCACCGCCACCCAGTGTGGGGTACGACACATCGCCGCCACGAGGGGCGTGCGGTGACTTTTTGAGTCCGGGACGTGACCGGCCGGTGACCCGCCCGCCGCGACCTGTGAGAATCGTCCGGTGTCCGAATCCCTGTACGAAATCCATCTCACCGTCGACCGCCCCGACTTGGGGCGCCTGCGCACCTGGGCGTCCGCCGCCGGACTCAAGCTCACGGTGATCGAACTGGCCCGGGGCCGGATGCCGGTCCAGCCGATGCTGACGGCGGGCTGCGCCTCGTACGACGCGGCGGTGGTCCGCGCGCGGGAGGTCGCCGAGGGGTTGCGGGCGGCGGGGTTCGTGCCGGTGCGGGTGAAGATCGAGTCGGCGCCGTGGGCTCCGGAGGTGCCGGACGGGCCCTGCGGGGACGGGCGTTACTTCGAGCACCACGTCAAGCTGAGGCTGGACGCGGACGCCGGTCTCGGTGAACTGGCGTCGCTGGTCGGGCCGTTCGGGGCGCATCTGTCGCGCAACGTGCGCCGTGAGGGCGAGCGGTTCGTGACGCAGCGCTGCCGGGGCGTGGACGCGGCGGGCGCGCAGGCCGCGCTGGAAAAGCTGTTGCGGGCGCTCGACGGGTGCCATGTGCTGTCCGTGGAACGGGAGTTCGTGCTGTACGACAGCGACGAGTCGGTGGACGAGGGGTGGATCGCGTGAGCTGGCAGAACTGGTGGCAGTCCGGCGGCGATTCACCGCGCGGCGAACTCGACGACCGCGCGCGCAACGCCAACGACCTGCCGCGCACGCTGCGGACCGTCCCCGGTGCGGACGTCGCGCAGAAGCTGGTCTTCGACCCGTCGATGAAGCAGCACCAGAACGCCTACCGGGCGACCGACCCCGCCTTCGCGGACCCGACGCGCACCGAGGCGTGGCGGGTCGCCCGGCGGGCGGCACTGGAGACGGTCCTGCGGGTGATCGCGGACTCGGAGTGGGTGGACTCCCTCGTCCTGCGCGGCAGCATGCTGATGACGGCCTGGTTCGGGGAGGCGGCGCGCGAGCCGGGGGACCTCGACTTCGTCGTCGTACCGCGCTCGTGGGGCCTCGGCGATGCCCGGACGGCCCTGATGCTCGACGGGATCGCGCGGGGCGCCGAGGAGGCCGTACAGGGCTTCGAGGGGGCGGCGGCTGTGGTGTTCGACGCGGCGGGGGCGGCCGCGGAGGACATCTGGACGTACGAGCGGGTGCCGGGCCGCCGGCTGGTCCTGCCGTGGACGGCGCCGGGGCTGCCGGGCGGGCACGTCCAGCTCGACTTCGTCTTCGGGGAGCGGCTGCCCGAGGAACCCGAGCCGGTCGAAGTCCCGGGCGGGGCCGTCCTGTTGGGCGCGACGCCCGCGCTCTCCCTGGCCTGGAAGATGCTCTGGCTGACCCTCGACATGTACTCCCAGGGCAAGGACCTGTACGACGCCGTCCTGCTCGCCGAACGCCACCCGCTGCCCTACGAGTTGCTGCACCAGGTCTTCGAGGCGGGCGGGGAGTGGCCGGAGTACTCCCGGCACGAGGTCTGGTACGAGGACGTGGTGGAGGCCCTGCGGTACGTGGAATGGCACCACTTCATCGTGGAGTTCCCCCAACTCGCCGACGCGGAGGAGGAGTTCGTACGGCGCCTGCTGCGGGCGGTGGCGCCGACGTTCTCAGAGCGCGGAGATCCCGTGGGCCTGTAGCGCCTGCTCGTACTGGCGGAGCACCCACAGTTCGTTGCCCACCGCGGCGAGTTCGGCCGAGTCCCCGCCCGACTCCAGTCTCCGGAAGGTGCTCTGCACGTCCTGGATGCGGCGTTCGACGGCACGGCGCCGGACGGTGACGAGCTGGGCGCCCGCGTAGACCTCGTCGACCGTGCGGCGCATGATCGTCTCGACGGCCAGTTCCGTCACCATCGCGCGGACCGTGTCGTCCGGGGCGACCTCGCGCACGCACATCAGATAGTCCTGGGCGTCCTCGATGCCGTACTCGGCGCCGCCCGCGTCCAGGATGGCCTGGCGGACGGCGGCGTAGGGGGCGCAGGTGAACTCGTCCACCCCGTACGCGTCGAACGCCGGGGAGACCAACTCGGGGCGCTGGAGGGCGAGTTTGAGGAGCTCGCGTTCGGTGGCGTAGACGGGGTTGCGGAGTTGGAGGGCGGGGCCCTTGACGGCGGGGCGCGGGCTGTCGTCGTACGGCTGCTGCCCGCGGCCTCCGGGGGTCGGGGCCTCGCCCTTGCCGCGGGCCCAGCGGGCGATCTGGGCGACGCGCTTGACGACGAACTGGGTGTCGAGGATGCCGAGGAGACCGGCGAGCTGGACGGCCACCTCGTGCTGGGCGCCGCTGTTCTTGATGCGGGCGACGACGGGGGCCGCCTCGTCGAGGGCGCCCGCGCGGCCGGCCGGGGTGTCGAGGTCGTAGCGGGCGACGATGTGGCGCAGCGCGAACTCGAAGAGGGGGGTGCGGGGTTCGACGAGGTCGGCGACCGCCGCGTCGCCCTTCGCGAGGCGCAGCTCGCAGGGGTCCATGCCGTCGGGGGCGACCGCGATGTACGTCTCGGCGGCGAACTTCTGGTCGTCCTCGAAGGCGCGCAGGGCGGCCTTCTGGCCCGCCGCGTCGCCGTCGAAGGTGAAGATGACGCGGGCGCTGCCGTTGTCCATGAGGAGGCGGCGCAGGATCTTGATGTGCTCGCTGCCGAAGGCCGTGCCGCAGGTCGCGATGGCGGTCGTGACGCCCGCGAGATGGCAGGCCATGACGTCGGTGTAGCCCTCGACGACGACCGCGCGGCTGGACTTGGCGATCGACTGCTTGGACAGGTCGATGCCGTACAGGACCTGGGACTTCTTGTAGATCGGGGTGTCGGGGGTGTTGAGGTACTTGGGGCCGGTGTCCGCCTCGTACAGCTTGCGGGCGCCGAAGCCGACGACGTCACCGCCGATGTCGCGGATGGGCCACATCAGGCGGCCCCGGAAGCGGTCGATGGGGCCGCGGCGGCCCTCCTGGGAGAGGCCGGAGAGGGTGAGTTCGCGGTCGGTGAAGCCCTTGCCGCGCAGGAAGCGGGTGAGGTGGTCCCAGCCCTGGGGGCTGTAGCCGACGCCGAAGTGGACGGCGGCGGCCTGGTCGAAGCCGCGCTCGGCGAGGAACATCCGGCCGGTGTCGGCCTCGGGGCTGGTGGCGAGCTGCTCGGCGTACCACTCGGCGGCGATCTTGTGGGCCTCGACCAGGCGGATGCGTTCGCCGCGCTGGTGGGAGGGGTTGTAGCCGCCCTCCTCGTACCTGAGGGTGATGCCCGCGCGCGCGGCGAGGCGCTCGACCGACTCGGAGAACGTGAGGTGGTCGACCTTCATCACGAACGTGATGGTGTCGCCGCCCTCCTGGCAGCCGAAGCAGTGGAAGAGGCCCTTGCTGGGGCTGACCTGGAACGACGGGGACTTCTCGTCGTGGAAGGGGCACAGGCCCTTGAGGTTGCCGCCGCCCGCGCTGCGCAGTTGGAGGTACTCGGAGACCACGGCGTCGATCGGGACCGCGTCCCGTACCGCCTTCACGTCCTCGTCGTTGATCCGTCCTGCCACGCGGGAATTCTACGGGGGCCGACCGACAGCGCCGACGCCGTCGGTCCGCGGCCGGCCCTCGCGCGGGGTCAGGTGCCGAGTGTGTCGAGGCCGACGCTCGGGTCCGCGAGGGCCTCCGGGTCCACCGGGGCGCCGCTCCTGATCAGCCGCTGGATCTGTTCTGTGACATCCCACACATTCACGTTCATCCCGGCCAGGACCCGGCCCTCGGCCAGCCAGAACGCGATGAACTCCCGCTTCCCGGCGTCCCCCCGGATCACCACCTGGTCGTACGAGCCGGGCGGCGCCCAGCCGCTGTACTCCATCCCCAGGTCGTACTGGTCGGAGAAGAAGTAGGGCACCCGGTCGTACGTGACGTCCCGGCCGAGCATCGCGCGCGCGGCGGCCGGACCGCCGTTGAGGGCGTTGGACCAGTGCTCCACGCGCAGGCGCGCGCCGATCAGGGCGTGGTCTACGGCCGCGACGTCACCGGCGGCGAAGATGTCGGGGTCGGAGGTGCGCAGGCTCGCGTCGACGGCGACGCCGCCGCCGTCCGCGCGGTCGGCGAGCGTGAGGCCGGCCGCCTCGGCGAGCCCCACGCGCGGGGCCGCGCCGATCGCCGCCAGCACGTCGTGCGCCGGGTGCTCCTCGCCGTCGTCGGTGCGGACGGCGAGGACCATGCCGTCCTGGCCGACGATCTCGGTGAGCCGGGCGCCGAAGTGGAAGCGCACGCCGTGCTCCGCGTGCAGGTCGGCGAAGAGCTGGCCCAGTTCGGGGCCCAGCACGCCGTGCAGCGGGGTCGGCTCGGGTTCGACGACGGTGACCTCGGCGCCGTACGTACGGGCCGCCGCGGCGACCTCCAGGCCGATCCAGCCGGCGCCGGCGATCACCAGGTGGCCGTTGTCGCGGCCGAGGGCCTTCAGGACGTGCCGCAGGCGCTCGGCGTGCGCCAGGCGGCGGAGGTGGTGGACGCCCGCGAGGCCGGTGCCGGGGAGGTCGAGGCGGCGGGGTTCGGCGCCGGTCGCGAGGAGGAGCTTGTCGTACGCGACGAGCGTGCCGTCGCCGAGGCGGACGGTCTTCGCCGCGCGGTCGATCGCGGTGACCGTCTGGCCGAGGTGCAGTTCGATGTCGTTCTGCGCGTACCAGGCGGGTTCGTGGACGAAGACGCTGTCGCGTTCGTCCTTGCCGAGGAGGTAGCCCTTGGAGAGCGGGGGGCGCTCGTAGGGGTGGTCGCGCTCGTCGCCGATCAGTATCACGCGCCCGGTGAAGCCCTCCGCACGGAGCGTCTCCGCCGCCTTGGCGCCGGCCAGGCCGCCTCCGACGATGACGAACGTCTGATCCGCGTCGACCACTTGATGCCTCCTCGTAAGGGTGTCGCCACATGCGAGCGTCCCGCACGCAACGTTCGGGGGGAAGGGGTAGTACCCCGCCGGGGCGATCTCAGACGGGGCCTGTCAGCCGTGTGTGCAGGGCCCTCGCGGACGCGTCGGTGAGGGACGCGATCTGGTCGACGATCACCCTTTCGCGGGCGTGGTCGTCCGGCGCCTTGACGAACAGCGCGTGGAACTGCGGGTCGAGTCCGAACGGCGCCCGCGCGGTGAGCGCCTCGGCCAGTTCCGTGATGACGATCCGCTGGTCGGCGCGGAGCCGCGCCTGCTCGGCGCGCTGCATGACGTACCGGTCGGCGACGGCCTTGAGGACGGCGCACTCGAACCGGGTCTCCCGGGGGACGACGAGTTCGGCGCCGTAGCGCGTGAGGCGGCCCGAGCCGTACCGCGCGCGGGTCGCGCCCTCGGCGGCGAGGCAGAAGCGGCCGATCAGCTGGCTGGTGGCGTCCTTGAGGCCGGCCTGGGCGACCGCCGAGCCGTCGTAGCCGTGCGGCCACCACTCCTCGGCGAGGAGGCGGTCGAGGGCGGCGGCGAGTTCGGCCGGATCTGTGTCCCCCGGGACGTAACGGCCCACCGCCACGCGGAAGATCTCCTCGCGCTCCTCGCGCGCGTGCAGGCTCGCCGGGGTGATGTGGCCGGCGTGCAGGCCGTCCTCCACGTCGTGCACCGAGTAGGCCACGTCGTCCGACCAGTCCATGACCTGGGCCTCGAAGCACGCGCGCGTGCCGGGGGATTCCTTGCGGAGCCAGTCGAAGACCGGGCGGTCGTCGTCGTACACGCCGAACTTGGGCGAGCCGGGGTCCGTGGGGTGGGCGCCCCTGGGCCAGGGGTATTTCGTCGCCGCGTCGAGCGTCGCGCGCGTGAGGTTCAGGCCGACCGAGCCGTCCGGGGTGAAGCGCTTGGGTTCGATGCGGGTGAGCAGGCGCAGGGACTGGGCGTTGCCCTCGAAGCCGCCGCAGTCCTTCGCGAAGTCGTTCAGCGCCTGTTCGCCGTTGTGGCCGAACGGGGGGTGGCCCAGGTCGTGCGCCAGGCAGGCGGCCTCCACGAGGTCCGGGTCGCAGCCGAGGGCCGCGCCGAGCTCCCGGCCGACCTGGGCGCACTCCAGGGAGTGCGTGAGGCGCGTACGAGGGCTCGCGTCCCACATCGGGCCCTGCGTGCCGGGAGTGACGACCTGGGTCTTGCCGGCGAGCCGCCGGAGCGCGGAGGAGTGCAGGAGGCGGGCGCGGTCGCGTTGGAAGGCGGTGCGGCCTGGGCGTTTGTCGGGCTCGGGGGCCCAGCGGTCGGCGGCGGAGGGGTCGTAGGCGGGCGGGTCGTGGGCGGGGGGTGAGTCGGTGCCTTCCATGGTTCGACAGTACGGGGTGGGGCTGACAATTCGCCTGAACGGCCGCCGTGGGTTGTCGGAGGGCGGGTGCGGCGCCGTCGCGGCTGAGCGCGCAGTTCCCCGCGCCCCTCAAGCGGCGTTGGTGTCGGCCCTTGTTTCCAAGCACCCCTCGTATCTGTGAAGGATCAGGTCGGCCATCGCGTCATGCGCCCCCAGCGGCGCCGACACCACCCACGGTGCCACGCGCGCGCACTCCGTCGCGAAGCGGCCCGGGGCCGTGAAGTACGAGGCGACGGCCACGCGCGTGTACCCGCGTGCGGTGAGGTCGGCGATCGCGTTCGGGACGGCCGGTTCGGCGGTGGAGGCGTAGGCCGGGACGACGGGGACGCCGAGGCGGGCGGAGAGGAGGTGGGCGGTGCGGTCGGTGTCGGCGGCGTTGTCGGGGTCGCGGGAGCCGGCCGCCGCGAGGACGATCGCGGTCTCGTGGCGCTGGGGGTCGGTCGTCCGGGAGGGCCAGCCGGCCTCCGCCAGGCGGGCCACGAGGGTGTCGATCAGGAGGGGGTGGGGGCCGAGCGCGCCGGCCACGCGCGCGTGAGGGTGCGTCGCGGCGGCCATCTCCGGGATGTCGCGTTTGATGTGGTAGCCCCGGCCGAGGAGGAGGGGGACCAGGACGACGTCCTCGGTGTCCAGGCCGGCGAGCGTGTCCGTGAGGAGCGGCTCGTTCAGCTCGATGTGGCCCAGGTGGACCGGCAGTCCGGGGCGGCGCGCGCGGACGCGGTCCAGGAGGGCGCGGACGGTGCGCAGCGCCCGGGGGTCGCGGCTGCCGTGCGCGACGACCACCAGGGCGGGCGGCGCGGGGCGCCTGCGGGGGACGAGGCTGAGCTGGCTGGGCATGGGGTGATCCTCGCGCAGGGGCGTTGCGTGGTGGTTGCGTGACCGTCACGGGGGTTTTCCGGGGGTTCACGGTGGGTGGGGGTGGGGTGTGAGGGGGTGGGCGGGGTGGGGGCGAGGTGGCGGGGCGGGGCTGCGAGGGGGCGGGGTGGGAGGAGGCTGGGCGGGGCGGGGCTGCGAGGGGGCGGGGTGGGAGGAGGCTGGGCGGGGCGAGGCGGGTGTGAGGGGGCCGGGGGCGGTGAACCAAAACGAGGCTGGGTGCGTCTTGCCTGGTGACAGCGGTCCGGGGAGGCCGGGGTGGGGGTGAGACGGGGAGGGTGCTCATGCGGGGGCCGCGGTTGTGGGGGTCGGGGTTGTGGTCGTGGCGGTCGGCATCGGTGTCTGGGTCGGCGTCGGGGTCGGGGTCGGGGAGGCTGACGCCGGAGGAGCTGGCCTTGCGGGGGCTGCCCAGGTGGGGGCCGGCCCTGCGCGGACCGCGGCTGCCCCGTACGCGGGCCGGTCAGCGGCGGCTCCTCCAGGCCGTGGTGGCGGTGTGCGTGCTCGCGCTGCTGCCGTCGACGTGGCTGTTCTTCTCGACGTCCGGCCGCTTCGGCACGACCGCCGACGCGCCCCGGCGGGACGTCGCGGTGGTCTTCGGCGCGGGCCTGTGGAACGGCGAGCCGTCGCCGTACCTGCGGGGCAGGCTGAACGCGGCGGTGGACCTCTACCGCGAGGGCCGCGTCAAGGTCGTCCTGGTGACGGGGGACAACAGCCGCAAGGAGTACGACGAGCCGGACGCGATGCGCACGTACCTGACGCGCCACGGCGTCCCGGACGACCACGTGGTGAGCGACTACGCCGGTTTCGACACGTGGGACTCCTGCGTGCGCGCCAAGAAGATCTTCGGCGTCGACCGCGCGGTACTGATCAGCCAGAGTTTCCACATACGCCGCGCCGTCGCCCTCTGCGAGGCCGCGGGCATCGACTCGTACGGCGTCGGCGTCGCCGAGAAACACGACGCGACCTGGCTGTACGGGGGCACCCGCGAGGTGTTCGCGGCGGGCAAGGCGGCGCTGGACGTGCTGTTCGACCCGGACCCCCGGTTCCTGGGGCCTCGGGAGCCGGGGGTGGGGCGGGCGTTGGCTTCGCGGGTGGGGTGAGGTGTGGGCGCATGGTGGGGTGATGCGCCGGTCGGGTGGGGTGACGCGTCGGCCGGGTGGGGTGGGGGCTCGGCGGTGTTTGACGGGGCTCGGGGCGCTGGGCTGCCGGGCGGGGGGGACGGCTCTGCCGGGCGGGCCGGGGGGCGCTTTGCGGCGGGCGGGCTTCCGGTAGGGGCGGGGGCGTGGCACGGGGGGGTACCGCGTGAGTGGCACCGCCGCGTGGGCGGGGCACCTCGTGGGTGTGGAGTGGCCCCCTTGGGTGAGCAGCCCCGCCGCGCGGACGCCATCGTCCCTGCGCTGAGCAGCTCCGCCGCAATCGGCCTTCGCGGGCGAACGGCCCCGCCGCGCGGGCCGGGGCGAACGCGCCTTGCGGGGAGACGGGAGCGCCGTGCGGGCGGGGCTGCCGCCTTGGGTGAGCAGCCCCGTTATGTGGATGCCGCCGCCTCTGCGGTCAGCAGCCTCGCCGCGAGCTGTGTTCGTGGGTGAACCGGGTCCGCCGAGTGGGCGGACCCGGCCGGGGCGCCGTCTCAGGCGGACGGCGGCCCGAACCGGTGTGTCCCGGCGGAGCGTTCAGCGGCCGGTGAAGTGGGGTGGGCGTTTCTCCAGGAAGGCGGTCATTCCCTCCGTTCGGTCGTGGGTGGCGAACAGGCCGTGGAAGGCGCGGCGTTCGTAGCGGATGCCGTCGCGCAGGCCGGTCTCCAGGGCGCGGTCGACGCAGTCCCGGGCGGTGCGGACGGCGAGACGGCCGTACGAGGCGACGGTGGCCGCAGCCTCCAGCGCCTCGGGCAGGACGCGGTCGTCGGGGACGACCCGGGAGACGAGGCCGGCGGTCTCGGCCTCGCGGGCGTCCATCGTGCGGCCGGTGAGGACGAGGTCCATCGCCTTGGCGCGGCCGACGAGCCGGGTGAGACGCTGGGTGCCGCCGATCCCGGGGATCACCCCGAGTCTGATCTCGGGCTGGCCGAACCGCGCCGACTCCCCCGCGATCACCAGGTCGCACATCATCGCCAGTTCACAACCCCCGCCGAGGGCGACCCCGTTGACGGCGGCGATCTTCGGCACGGGCAGGTCGGCGAACTCCTCCCACGCCCCGAAGTAGTCCTCCGCCAGCATGTCCCCCGCGCTCTTGCCGGCCATCTCCCCGATGTCGGCGCCGGCCGCGAACGCCCGCTCGGAGCCGGTGAGGACGACACAGCCGGCCTCTTCGTCGGACGCCAACGGCCGGACGGTGTCGAGGAGTTCGGCGAGCAGCTCGGAGTTGAGCGCGTTGAGGACCTGCGGCCGGTGCAGCCGGACGAGCACGACACCGTCGTACCGCTCGGTCTTGATGTGACGCATCGTCACCATCCTTTCTACGAGTCCCAGATCGCGCCGTACGCCGGGATGCCTCGGCGTTCGAGGCCGTGGACGACCTGCCAGGTGAGCTTCTTGTTGGAGATGCAGATGACCGCCTCGGCGCCGAAGTCGCGGTAGGCGGCGTACGCGAGGGCGACCATGTCGGGTTTGCCGGCCCGGGAGGTGTCCCAGACGACGGCGTCGGGCTGGACGGCGAGGATCTCGTCGACGAGGGCGTCGCCGTAGGTGACACGGGGGTCGCGGGTGGCCCAGACGAGCCGGGAGGGGACCTCGGCGGCGAGGAGGTGCGGCAGGCAGGGGCCGATGCCGCTGCCGGTCGCGACGTACACCACCTTGCTGAAGAGGACTTCGATGTTGGCGACCCCGGCGGTCGTGATTCCCTTCACCCACAGCTTCGTCGGACGGTCGTCGATGAACTTCCCCGTCCAGTCCCCCGCCCGCGAGATGGTGAGCCGGAAACCGGGCCGCCCCGGTGAGGGGACGTTCGCGAAGGAGTGCCACTCCTTGAGCGGGCTGCGGCTGACGGCGGTGGAGGACCCGGCGAACGGGGTCTCGCCGTAGTCGAAGCGGGCCAACACCACGTGCGGGGAGGGGCGTTCGACCCGGACGTCCACCTTGCGCAGCCGCAGCCAGGGCAGCGCGACGCTGAACGTGACGACCGCGAGGACCGCCGGTTCGACGGGCCCGCCGGCCGTCAGGAGCGTGTGCGCCCAGAAGAGGGCGAGCGCGCTCCAGCCGCCGAAGCGGTGGATCTTCTCGAAGTGGTCGTGGTGCCGGGACCGGAAGGGCGGGAGCGCGGTCGCGACGATGCCGAGGAGCAGCACCAGCAGCACCCAACTCACCGCCAGAACAGCTGTGTTGCGGGTCGCGAACGTCAGCGCGGCGAACCACGCCGTGCCCGCGAGGGCGCCGCCCACGTGGAGTCCGCCGAAGTGGTAGACCTTGCCCAGCGTCCAGCGGGCCCGCAGCGGCCAACTGACCGGGGCTGAAGTCGCCACCCGGAAGAGGAAGTTGATGACGTACTGCTGGCGAATGAGGATCGCCAGCGCGAGGTTCGCGAGGACCGCGTGCGCCATGCCCTGCTCGCTGATCGGCCAACTCGCGTACAGGCAGCCCACGTTCACCGCGAATACCAGCGCCGCGAGCCGGTTGTAGTGCATCAGCCGGGGGTGCTTGAGCAGGCGGCGCGGAAGGGAGATGAGGGGTGGGAGCGGGGTTCCGGTGCGGTTCAGCTCCGTCGTCATCGGGCCACCGCCGGGCGGTCCAGGGCGAGTTGGAGGAGCGCCGGTTTGTCGATCTTGCCTCGGTCGGTCTCCGGTAATGATGTCAGGGGCATGACATTATCGGGCACGCAGTAGTAGGGCAGCGCGTCCACGACCGCCTGCCTGGCGGTGGCGGGGTCGACGTCCGCCGGGCAGACGAAGGAGACGAGCGAGCGGTCGTCGCGTTTGAGGGTGACGGCGCGGACGACCCCCGGGACCTGCTCCAACACCGAGGACACGGAGTCGAGTTCGACGCGGAAGCCGCGTACCTTCACCTGGTCGTCGGTGCGGCCGAGGTGTTCGAGGCGGCCGTCCGGGGTCCAGCGGCCGAGGTCACGGGTGCGGAACATGCGTCTGCCGCCGCCGAGGAACGGGTCGGGTGCGTAACGCTCGTTGTTCAGGCGGTCGTTGGGGTCGTCAGTGAGGTAGCCCGCCGAGACGCAGTCGCCGCCGGCCCACATCTCGCCGACCTCCCCGATGGGCAGCGCGCGCCGGTCGGCGTCCAGGACGTAGACCGTGTTGTTGGGGGTGGGGCGGCCGATCGTGAGGAGGGGGTTCCTCGGGTCGTGCCGGGACATGGTGTTGACGATGGTCGTCTCGGTCGGGCCGCAGCAGTTGAAGAAGGCGGTCCTGCTCGCCCACGCGTCGGCGAGCGGCCGGGGGCAGGGTTCTCCGGCGACGGCGACCGCGCGGACCCTCGGGCAGGCGGCCGGGTCGATGCCGGACAGGACCGTGGGGGTGGCGATCAGGACGGTCGCCGTGCGGGCGGCGGCCTCGATGTCCCGGTCGCGGATCACCAGGGTGGCGCCGTGCGCGAGGCAGCCGAGGATCTCCCAGGCGGCCATGTCGAAGGCGATGTTGAGGAGTTGGGCGACCCGGTCGCCGGGGCCGATGCCGAGTGAACCGGGTTCGGTGAGCAGGATGTTGGCGACGTTGCGGTGGGTGACCTTCACACCGTTGGGGCGGCCGGTGGTGCCGGAGGTGAACAGGACGTAGCAGCCGTCGTCCGGTGCGGGCGCCGGGAGTTCGGCCCGGTCGGGGGTGAACGGCTCGTCCAGGTCGATGAGTTGATGGCCGAGCGGGAGGGGGACGCGGTGCGCGTACTCACCGAGGGTGAGGACGACGCGGGTGCGGGCGGTGCGGATGACGTGGGAGAGCTGGGCGGGCGGGGCGAGGCCGATGTCCTGGGGGACGTAGGCGGCGCCTGCCTTGAGGATGCCGAGCAGGCCGACGAGCATCGGCAGGGAGCGGCGTACGAAGAGGCCGACGTGGTCGCCCGGGCGGACGCCCTCGCGGTGCAGTCGGGCGGCCAATGCCTCTGCCTGGGCGTCGAGTTGGGCGTAGGTGAGGGTGTGGCCGCGGTGTTCGGCGGCGATCGTGTGGGGAGCGGCGGCCGTCCGGCGGGCCACGGCCCGGTGGATCAGCGGGTCCGGTACGAAGGCGGCGGGGCCGGTGCCGTAGCGGAGGAAGAGGCGCTGGTCATGTGGGGTGAGATGGCGCAGGGGCATGGTCGGGTGACCTCCTGGCTGCTTCGAGTGTCGGTGACATGGCCGTGGTCTGCGGCCTGCCCGGGATTTCGAACGCCGTGCGGGGTGGTGCGGAGGCCGTGCGAAGGATGTGCGGGGAGCGGCGTGCGGAGGCGCGGCGCGAAGGACGCGGTGCGGATGCCGCACGCCGCGTGATGACGCCTGTCGGTCGACTGTAGCGGGGGTTCTTCAACCCTCAACCGTGTACGACCGGCCAAGTAGCGGTGCGGAATGAGTCACTTGTGGCGGGTGGCGTCGCAGGAGCAACTCGGGTGGGGGGTGGTGGCGACTGGGGTGGGGGGATGCGTGCTGGAGGGGAGGGAGCCGGGAACGGGCTCGGCGCCCCTCGTCTCGTGAGGGGCGCCGAGTTGTGCAACCGCTTGCCGAGACAGTGCACGGCGAGTTGTGCAACCGCTTGCTGCAACAGCGCGCGGCGAGTTGTGGGACCGCTTGCTGCAACAGCGCGCGGCAAGTTGTGGGACCGCTTGCCGTCCCTTCTCAGTTCACGCCGCCGCCAGGACCGACTCCGCGTCCTTGCCGTAGCGCTCGATCTCCTCGTCCGTGAACTCGCGGGCCTGCGGGAAGCCGAGGCCGACGACGGCGACGAGCCTGCCGGGGGTGGCGGGGTCGAAGACGGGGAGGGTGACGGAGCCCTTGGAACCGGAGAGGCGGGCCGGCGGACGGGCCACGCCGGACGTGTCGGTCTGGAGGTCGGTGAGACCGATCGGCTCCTTGCGCTCGGCCGTCACCCCGGCCATGCCCTTGCCGATGACGACGACGGCGGCGCCGTTGACGACACCCGGCGGCAGGTTGTGCGCGGCGACGAGGACGATCTCGCCCTCCTCGGCGGGTTCCGCGAGGTGCACGCTGCCGACGAATCCGCCGTGGCGCTCGACGAACGCGGAGAGCCAGGCGTTGACGGAGGGGCTGGAGTTCTTGCGGACGGTCTCGTTCAACTGGACGTCACTCATGGGGAAGCACTCCTGAAAGTAGGGGGATCAACCCAGCGAGGTGTTCAACTGCCCCTGCACAAAGGCTTGATGACGGATCACCAAGAGACAGGCAGCGTGCGCACGCCGTGCACCGCGCTGCGCGAGAGTTCGAGGCCCTCGACGGGCGCCGCGAGCCGCAGATCCGGCAGCCTGCGGAAGAGGGTGGCGAGCCCGGCGTGCAGTTCGAGCCGGGCGAGGGACTGGCCGATGCACTGGTGCGGGCCGTGTCCGAAGGCGAGATGGTGGCCCGCGTCCCGCGCGAGGTCCAGCTCATGGGTGACGCCCCGGAAGGCGGCGGGGTCGCGGTTGGCGATCTGGAGCGAGACGACGACACCGTCGCCGGCGCGGATCGGTGTCCCGCCGATCTCGGTGTCCTCGACGGCGACCCGGCGCAACCCGGCGTGGATGACGCTGAGTTGGCGCAGCAGCTCCTCCACGGCGGCCGGCCAGCGCGCGGGGTCGGCCTGGAGGGCCGCGAGCCCGTCCGGATCGTGCAGCAGTGAGATCACCGCCATGGACAGCATGTTGGCGGTGGTGTCGTGGCCCGCCGCGAGCAGCAGCGAGAGCATCCCGACGGATTCCTCGGGGGTGATCTCGGTGCGTGCCGCGAGCCGGGAGATCAGGTCGTCGGCGGGGTCCTCGCGGCGCAGTGCGAGAAGGTCGCCGAGGTAGGCGTACAACTCCTCGCGGGCGGCGAGGGCTTCGGCGGGCTCGGTGTCGAGGCTGGTGACGACGCGGTACTTCGTCTCGAAGAACGCGCTGTCCTCGTAGGGCACTCCGAGGAGGCGGCAGATGGCGAGCATGGGAATGGGCAGCGCGTAGGCGGCGACGAGGTCGGCGTTCGTCGCGCCGTCGGCGGTCATGGTGTCGATCAACTCGTCGGCGATCCGCTGGAGTTGATCTCGCAGGCCCTGGATACGGCGGTGACCGAACTCGGGGATGAGAGCCCGGCGCAGTCGGGTGTGGTCGGGCGCGTCCATGAGCTGGAACTGTCCCGGTCCGCGCGGTCTGACCTTGGCTCGGGTGCCGGGGAAGCCCGGGCGGGTGCCGTCCGCGCTGAACGCGGGGTGGGCGAGGACGGCGCGGGCGTCGGCGTAACGCGTCACCAGCCAGGGCTGGTTGCCGTCGGGGAGGCGGACTCGGACGACGGGTTCCTCGGCCTGCCAGCGGGCGTACTCGGGGGCGAGACCCAGGACCGTGCGCTCCGTGGGGAGCGGGGGCGGGAGAAACTGCGTACGGGATAAACCGGAAACCTCATTCCGATTATTCATACCGCCTTTTTACCTGAAGTGTTTGATGTTTCACACTGTTCTCGGACGGCGGAAAGTGTGGCGATCGCGACACCCTTGGAATGTTCCCTTCCGTTTCCCGTCGAACTCATCCGTTGCGCACACCGTTCCGATCGGCGTACGGTGTGCGCATGGCTGATGAGAACGTCGTACGCACTAAGCGCACGATGTACGCACAGGGAGGGAATCCGATGGGTGGACGGCGTTGGTGGATTCTGGTCGTGCTCTGTCTGAGCACGGTCGTGCTGACGATCGACAGCATGGCGCTGACCGTGGCGGTGCCGTCGATGACCACGGACATCGGGGCGAGCGCGCAGGACACGCAGTGGATTCTCGACTCCTACATCCTCGTCTTCGCGGGCCTGCTGCTGACCTCCGGCAGCCTCGGCGACCGGTTCGGGCGGCGCCGGGTGATGCTGATCGGGCTGGTGCTGTTCGGGGCGGCCTCGCTCGCGGCGGCGTTCTGCACAACTCCCGGTGAGGTCATCGCCGTTCGGGTCGCGATGGGGGTGGGCGGGGCGCTGATCATGCCGTCGACGCTGTCGATCCTGATCACGGTCTTCGACGAGGAGGAGCGGCCGAAGGCGATGGCCGCGTGGGGTTCGGTGTCGATGCTGGGCCTGGTCGGCAGCCCGGTGCTGGGCGGTGTGCTCATCGACCACTTCTCGTGGCACTCCATCTTCTTCCTCAACGTCCCTGTCGTGGCACTGGCGTTGGTCGCGGGGGTGACCCTGATGCCCGAGTCCAGGGCGCCCTGGCAGAAGGCGGACCCGCTCGGCGCGGTGCTGTCGGCGGTCGGGATGACGGCGCTGGTGTGGTGGATCATCGAGATCCCCCAACACGGCGCGTTCCAGGGGCGTTCGGCGCTCACGCTGGCCGTCGCGGTGGTGGCCCTCGCCGGGTTCGTCGTCTGGGAGAACGTGACGGCGGCGCCGATGGTCCCGCTCGTCCTCTTCAAGCACCGTGATTTCACGGGCGGTTCGCTCTCGCTGGCGCTCGTCCAGATCGGCAACGGCGGGCTGCTGCTGGTGCTGACGCAGTACCTCCAGTTCGTGCTCGGGTACTCGCCGGTCGAGGCGGGGCTCGCGTTCCTGCCGCTGGCGATCGCGGCGCTGGCCGGGAACGGGGCGGGGGTGAAGCTGGCGGCGCGGTTCGGGAACCGGCCCGTGATCTTCGCGGGGATGCTGGTGATGGTCGCGTGCTTCGCGCTGCTGACGACGGTCGACGCGGGCAGCGGGTTCACAACTCCCGCCGTCTCGCTGGGACTTCTCGGTCTCGGCGCCGGGCTCGCGATGCCGGCCGCCGTCGCCGCGCTGATGGGGACCATCCCGGCCGACAAGGCGGGCGTCGGCTCGGCGCTCAACGACACGATCCAGCAGGCGGGTACGGCGCTCGGGATCGCGATCCTCGGCTCGCTGCTGACCGGCGGGTACACCGCGCGGATGCCGCAGGACGCGCCGGAGGCGGCCCGGCGGTCGATCGCCGGGGCCACCGAGCCGGGCACCCTGGCCGCCGCGCGGGAGGCGTTCACGGCCTCGATGGGGACGACGTTCGCGGTGAGCGCGGTGGGGGTGCTGACGGCGGCGGTGGTGGCGGTGCTGGTGATGCGGGGTGGCCGCAAGGAGGCTGAAGTGGCGGTGGAGGAAGCCGAGTTGGCGGCGTGAGGTGCG
Organism: Streptomyces sp. NPDC004539; assembly: GCF_040610055.1. NCBI lineage: Bacteria > Bacillati > Actinomycetota > Actinomycetes > Kitasatosporales > Streptomycetaceae > Streptomyces > Streptomyces sp. NPDC004539. Next base: position 194,865 of record NZ_JBEXLS010000004.1, read on the forward strand.
AGAAGGCCGGTGTCCTCGCGGAGGGCGCCGGCCTTCGGCGTCCGGCCCGCGCATTCACCCGAACGAGAACCCCGGAGGGGACAGAAGGTGACGGCCGACGGGACAGACATCCAGGGACCGAAGACCTCAGGCAGACGGGAAGGGCCACGGCATGGGCGGCGTACCGGAGGCGTACTTCCTCACCGGTTCGACGGTGCGGACCTTCGACATCGAGACGGACTCCGCCGACCCGGACTTCGACCAGCAACTCGACGACACCTGGGCCGGGTTGCCGCCCGGCTGGGAGGAGGGCATCGACGGCGCGGTGGATCTCGGACAGGGCTACCTGTACGTGTTCCGGGGCGCCGAGTACGTCCGCATCCCCTACGAGACACGCGAGGTGGAGGCCGACTACCCGCTGCCGATCAGCGGGAACTGGGCGGGGCTCGCGTTCGAGACGATCGACGCGGTGCTGAACTGGGGCGACGGCAAACTCTACTTCTTCTGCGGTGCGCAGTACGCCCGTTACGACCTTCCGGGCGACCGGCAGGACCCCGGCTACCCCAAGCCGATCGCCGACGGCTGGTCCGGCGTCGACCCCGCGTGGGTCGGCACCGGGCTCGACGGCGCGCTCAATCCCGGTAACGGGCATGCCTACTTCTTCAAGGGCACGCAGTACGTGAGCGTCGACTGGCGGACCAAACGGCAGGACGGTGTCCCGCACACCGTCTCCGAGCAGTGGGCGGGCCTGGTCGGGCCGTACGACGCGGTCTGGTCGGCGGCGGCCTCGGCGCCCTCGAAGGTGGGCGACTTCGTTGCCCTGTACGGGAGTTACGCGGACGCGAGCGAGACGGCGACCGGGGTGCCGGCGCTGGTGACGCTGGGGCAGGCGGCGCTGGAGTCGGGGTGGGGCGAGAAGGCGCCCGGGAACAACTTCTTCGGGGTGAAGGCGCGGGCGGGCGATCCGCCGGAGACCCGCCAACTGGTGCGTACGCACGAGGTGTTGAGCCGTCCTGATGTGCAGTTCCCGGAGGTCATCTCGGTGACGCCCCGGGCCGACGGCAAGTACGACTACGACGTGCGGGACTGGTTCCGGGTGTACCCGACCCCGGAGGAGTCGTTCTCGGCGCACGGCAACTTCCTTCGGGACAACAGCCGTTACGCGTCCGCGTTCGAGCACACCGACGACCCGTACGCGTTCGCGCGGGCGGTCGCGGAGGCGGGCTACGCGACGGCGCCGAACTACTACGACGTGCTCGCGAGCACGATGCGCTCCATCGCGGCGCACCGGTAGACCGGAAAGGACGGAAACGTCATGGCGTACAGACTGGCGGACCTCGGCAACCTCTTCCGTAACCAGCTCTACGCGATCCTGACCGGCGGGGACGGCACGGTGCCGCCGGCGAGGGACTCGTTCATCACGTGGTGCATGCCCGGACTGCCGTACGAACCGGCCGACTTCAGGTTCGCGGCGGAGGGCATCGCGTCCGGGAGCAATGTGGCGGAGCAGCGGCTCCTGCTCCAACAGGCGTACAACTTCGCCTCGTTGATCGACTACATCCCGGACGTCACGTCCGCGTACTCCACCGACCGGCAGGAGGGGGTGTGGCGCAACGCGAGCGGGGCGCGGCTCAGTGAGATCTACGGGCAGATCCTCAAGTTCTCGCTGGTGATCGACGACCAGCTCACGGAGGAGCAGCAGAAGCGGCTCGACAAGATGCGGGGGCTGCTGCGGGTCACCAAGACGGTGAAGGACATCATCACCGACGAGGAGACGCAGGTCACCGAGGACAGCCCGATGCAGAAGGCGTACAAGGCCGGGATGCAGGCGTACCGGCAGGCCGCGCTGCTGTACAACGCGAAGCTGACGGCCGCGCAGACCGCGACCGGCGAGGCGGGCATGCAGGCGGTCGCCGACTGGTCCAACAACGCGGAGCTGTACCGGATGCAGGTCGCCGCCGCGATGGACGACTGGACGACGGGCGGCTACAAGAACGAAGTCGAGAAGATCAACGCGTACATCGACCAGACCACCGAGAAGTCGATGCTGTTGTGGAAGCGCAATCTGGAGAACTTCTACGACCTGGGCACGCTCACCGGCGCGTCCGGTCCGGGCCAGCGGTTCTACTACACGACCGTCGTCCCCGGTGACTTCGCGACGTCGGACGGCTGGACCGAGTACACCGTCTACCACAGCCAGGTCGACTCCCATCAGCACACCGAGAACACGTCGTGGTCGGCGGGCGGGGGTTTCGGCTTCGGGTTCTGGAGCGCGAGCGCCGGGGTGTCCTCCAACTCGACGCAGTACGACTCCAGTTACGCGGTGGACGACTTCGCGATGTCGTTCAAGCTCGCGCAGGTCCAGATCGTACGGCCGTGGTTCTACCCGGAGTTCCTGGAGAATCGCGGCTGGGACCTGCGCAAGGGGCACGGCTGGAACTACGACCAGATGCCGTCGGACGGCGGCGCCCCGCCGCAGGGCCGGTTCATCGGCTACCCCCTCCAGGCGCTGTTCGTGAAGGACGTGTCGATCCGCTCCGCGTCGTTCGCCTCCGCCCTGCACGCCTACTCCAGTTCGTTCTCGGCGAGCGCCAGCGTCGGCTTCGGGCCGTTCCGCGCACGGGGCAGCTACAGCCACCAAGAATCTGACCGGCGCTACCACTTCGAGAGCGACGGCTCGACGATCACCATCCCCGGCATGCAGATCATCGGCTTCGTCAACCACCTGCTGGGCAAGACGCCGAACCTCCTCGACGGCATCGACCCCGGGTCTCTGGTCTGATGCCCGAGCCGGGCGTGACGGCCGCGTCCCCCGTGGACGCGGCCTCGATGTACGGCCTGGGCATCCACTTCTGGCACCTGCTCTCGGACGCGGACCACCTCGTGTCGCTGCCGGTGACCCCCTTGGTCTACCAGGACGCCGAGTTCCGCTTCGAGGGCGCCCTGGACGCCCGCCGGGCCGGCGTGTTCGCCGAGTTCGCGGAACTGACGAACCGCATCCCGACCCACCCCGTCTGGAACCCGCCGGCGACGACCCATCTGTGGGACGTGTACGGCGAGGTCCTGGCCGCCGATCTGGCGCGCAGCGCGCTGACGCCGGACGAACGGGCGCGCTACGACGAGGCGTTGGCGTATCTGTACGACCCGGACCCGGCGACGGGCACCCCCGTCCCCTCCCCGGAGCTGCGCGCGTACCGCTCGATGCGGCAGGCGTGGCTCGACGCGGACACGGAGTACCACCGGGCCGAGAACGCGGCGGCGTTGTCGTCCGATCAGGCGGTGCGGGACCGGTGGACGCGGGTCGACGAGCCGCGGCTGCGACAGGCCCGGGACGACGCGGTCGACGCGTGGCAGACGGTGGGCCACAAGGCGGAGGTCGACGACGCGTTGCGCGAGTCGTCCGAACTGGCCGCCAAGTCCCCCTCCGGGGTGTGGAAACGCCACCGGGACACCTTCAACCCGAGCCTTCCGAGCCAGTTCTCCACGTCCCCCAACGGCCTTCGCTACGCGCCGACTTACTACTCCCCCGGCGGCGCGCTCGACACGCCCTGGACCTCGGTGACCATGGGCCGGGAGCTGTTCCTGACGCTGGCCGAGGGGGCGCCGAAGGCGTTCGGGGCGGCGCTGGGGAGCCGGGCGACCGACGACTCCTTCTCCTCCCTGTCCTTCGAGTACCGCGTGGTGTCCGTGATGCGGCCGTGGCTGGACCCGCCGATGGAGCTGTTCGGGTCACGGGCGTGGCGATTCTCGCCGGGCGTACGGGAGTTGAGCGACGGGGCGCTCCCTCCTCAGGGCCGCTGCACGTCCTACGTGGAGTCGCTCGCGCTCGCCCGGAAGATCCGGCTCACCCGGGAGGCCCACCAGTACACGGCGTTCGCCTCGGGGGAGAACAACTTCACGCCGATGACGACGTGCGAGTGGGACACCGGGCGCCTTCAGGTCACGATGGACATCGCCGACCATCGCTGGGAGTGGTCCGACACCGATGCCGCCGGCACCCTGACCCCCGGCCACCCCCGCAGCGGGCTCGCCGCCCTCGGCCACGTCGACTACGACTCCCTCGACGGCCACGCCCTCGACGTCCTCCCCTACGCCCACTCCCCCGTCCCCGGCGGCCAGTTGACCGACGGCTCGGTCTTCGCCGTCCGCACACCCAAGCGCAAGCTGATCAAAGTCCAGGTCATCACCTACGGGCCGACCCTCTCCTTCCGCTATCAGGAGTACGAGATGACGTCCTCGGCGGCCTGGGCTTCGGAGACCGAGGAGGACGACGTGTTCATCGCCGGGTTCGTCTGCCGCCGGCTGCCCAAGTCCCCCGATCCCGACGGAAGTCTGGGGTGGTGAGGGCGGTGGGTGACTGGCTGTTGCTGGGGGCGGAGACGGTGTACGCCGTACGGCTGGGGACAGCGGGGCCCCGGACGATAGCCCGAATCCGACCGACGTCGGATCTGTACCGGACGGCTCGCGAACTGTACGGAACCTCAGCGGAGTTGACATTCCGAGTAGGCGAAACATCCCCCTACACCGGCGAGTTGTTCCTCGGCCGCATCGACATCGACGCGGAGTCCCTGGGCCACATGACCGTCGACCTCCACCGAATCCTCCACCATCAGCCCACCCCCCTCCCCGACCTCCGCTACCTCCTCTTCGGCGCCGACCAACTCTTCCTGTGGCACACGTCCAAGTCCTTCGCGCAAGGGCTGCGGGTGCGGTTCTCGGGGTGGGAGAGTCCGGTGCTGGGGGTGGACGAGGTGGTGCAGGTGGAGGCGGACGAGAGGTTGTCACCAGGCCGCCAAGTCACTGCGATGGGGGCGGAGTTGATGGTGGTGGCGGAGGTGTATCTACAGGTCGGGCGGGAATGAGGTTTCGAACTCCTCGGGCAAGTGGCTCACCGCGAGAGCGGCGGCCTCCGCAAGTGTCGCGGGTTGCCCGACAGGGCCGACGACGCCAGGAACGTAGACCACGAACGGTGGTCCGCCATACAGGATGCGGGGGAACTTTTCGCCACCGGGCTCACCCAACGACTCCCGGCCCCGCAGGAAGTGGAGCGCACCGTGGCTCGGGAAGGGGTAGAGCACCCGCAAGCGCGGCTCCGCGTGGGCGGCTTGGGCAATGGGGGCCAGTTCGTCGTCTGAAGCGCCGCGAGTCGATGGCTTGCGCTCCAACAGCCAGCGCCAGGCGGTCTCGGTGTCGGGGGCTTCGGCCATGGGGTTCATCCTCGGAGCCTCCGGAAGCGGTACGCAAGCGAAATGGGTGCGACGGGGCCGGGTGGAGGCGACAGACTGCGGGGATGGCTACCGAAGTGAACGGGATGGTTGAGTGCAGGCCCTTGGCGCGGGTATGGGGGGAAGAGGATGAGGATGTGGTGTGGTGGGGGGCGGTGGATCTGTTTTTGCTCAACTCCGGTAATGCGTATGACGCGTTGGCGTGTCTGTTCGGGGTTCGGAATTCGTTCGGGTTTCGGCCGTTGGCCGAGGGGAGGGGGTTGCCAGGGGATGTTTCGGAGGGGGTGCGGGAGCAGTACTACGGGGAGGCGTACGGGGCGACGTGGATCAGTTGGGCGGAGTTGGAGGGGGTGGACTGGGAGGAGAGGAATGTGTCCGGGGAGTTGAGTCGGGGGGAGGTTGCGGGGGTGGGGACGCATTGGGGGCCCGTGTGGGAGGTGATGCGGGTGTTGGGCGGGGTGCACGGGAGTGCGCATGTGCGGTTGGTCGTGTGGTTCTGCTGAGGTTGCCGGAAAACTTGACGGTGGGTGTCAGGTATTGCGCGGAAGCTTCAGTCGTTCAGTCGGAGCGACCAAGGAGTGAGCGCCATGTCGGACTCGATCAGCTTTATCGTCTACGTCAGCGATGCGCCTGAAGCGGCGCGGTTCTACGGGGACCTGCTTCAGCTCAAGCCGGCTTTCGAGACGCCTCGGTACATCACCTTCGACCTCGGCGGCGGTACGTCCCTCGCGGTGTGGAGTGGGGAAGGGGAGCGGGTGAGCCCGGAGTTGGCCCGGACCAGTGAGGTCTGCCTGTCGTTGTCCGGCGGGGCGGAGGCCATCGACCGGCGGTTCGAGGAGTGGGTGGGGAAGGGGGTCCGCGTGGTGAGTGAGCCGCGCGACGAGGTGTTCGGGCGGACGTTCGTCGTCGCGGACCCGGACGGCAATCTCATTCGCGTGGCGCCGGTCGACTGAGGGCCGCGCTGCTCACGAAGGCCGTCCAAGTGGCCGGGGTGAGGCGGAGGTTGGGGCCGGTGGGGGACTTCGAGTCGCGGACGGCGATGAGGGCGGGAACATTGGTGGCGACCTCGACGCAGGTCCCGTCCTCATGGCTGTAACTGGACTTGCGGTACTCGAACATGGACTCACAGTTCCTTACGCAGCTGGTCGATCAGTGACACCGACTCTCGCTCACCAAGCGAGTGTACGGCGATCTTCTCGAACAAAGCATCGTAGGCGGCTGCGTCTTCGCCTCCCTCCATCCAGCGCTTGCTGAAGGGGGCATCCATGTAGACGACGTCCATGGCACCGGGTTCGGCGAACGAGACGACGGTGAACGGGCCGTTCAGCCCCTGGTGCGTCCCGCCGTTCAAGGGAAAGACCTTCAGGCTGACGTTCGGCAACTCGGCCGCCCGCAGCAACTCTTCGAGTTGTCCCTTGGCCGTCGCCGCCCCGCCGGGGATGTTGAGGAGCGTCGCTTCGTAGATGACCGCCCGCAGCGTCAGCAGCGGTTCTTCACGCAGACGACGCTGGCGGGCGATCCGCGACTCGACGAACTCCTCGTCCGACTGCGACTCCGTCGTCACCATGGACAGCGGAGCCCGCCTCATCGCCCGCACGTAGTCCGGGGTTTGGAGCAGCCCCGGCAGGTAGCCCGGCTCCCACGACCTGATGGCCGTGGCGACACTCTCCAGCGCGACGTACTCCTGAAGGATGCCGGACATGGAGTGGTGGTCCCACCAGCCCTTCGCCTTGCGGCGCTCCCGGTCGACCCGCGCCAACTCCAGCAGCCCGCCCACGACTCCGATGTCCCGCACCCCGTACAGCTCACACAACGCCCGGATGTCCGGGTCCCGGATCGGCACCCAACCACCCTCCATCTTCGCCACCTTGGCGGCCGACGACGTGAGCACCCGGCCCGCATCGCCCTGCGTGAGCCCCGCCGCCGTGCGGAGTTTGAGGAGTTCGCCGCCAAGTCGGCGCCCCAGGACGCTGGTTGTGCTGTTTCCCTGCCGGGCCTGACCCTGAGTCACTTGCCTGCTCCTTAGCGTACGTGCGCCGCCAGTCTGGCGGGCCGGGACGCCACTGGCAAACACGATCGGTTGAATTAATCCGGGATTCGCTTGAAGCGGCGATACACAACCCACTACCTTGCGTCGCGTACCAGTCACGCAAGCGTGGAGGTCTCCGCATGACCGCGCCCACCGAACCCCTGCATCACGACCGCGTCGAATACACCCCCCTCCCCCAGAACGTCACCCGCGCCCGCCACCGCGCCCAGCGCCTCATCCGCCTCTGGGGTCACCCCGAACTCGCCGAGAAAACCGCCCTCTTGGTCTCCGAGCTCGGCGGCAACGCCGTCTTCCACGGCACCCTCCGAGGCCGCCTCTTCCGCGTCGAACTCTTCCTAACGGAGAAAGCCCTCCGCATCGAAGTCACCGACGCGAGGGGCGAGTTGCTGCCGACGCCCCGCACCGCCGCGCCCGAGGAGTGTTTCGGCCGGGGCCTGCTGATCGTCGAGGAGACCTCTGACCGGTGGGGAGTCAGCGAGCTGATCGTCGGCAAGACGGTGTGGTGCGAGCTGGACACGGCGTGAGGGACGAGAACGGCCGCCTGGGCAACTCCAGTGCCCAGGCGGCCGTTTCGCGAAGCGAACCGCTAGTTGACGTTCACCGCGCTCCACGTCGCCGCCACCGCGTTGTACTCGGCGCTGCCGGTGCCGTAGAGATCCCGGGCGGCGTTCAGCGTCGCCGTCCGCGCGCCCGCGTAGTTCGTGGAGGACGTCATGTAGACGGTGAGCGCGCGGTACCAGATCGCGCCCAGTTTCGCCCGCCCGATGCCGGTGAGGGTGGAGCTGTTGTACGTGGGCGAGTTGTACGTCACCCCGTTGATGGTCTTCGTGCCGCTCCCCTCCGCCAGCAGGTACGCGAAGTGGTTGGCGACGCCGGAGGAGTAGTGGACGTCGAGCCCGCCGACCGAACTGCTCCAGTAGTCGGCGGAGTTGGCGTCACGGCTCGGCCGGTCCATGTAGCGCAGCGCGTCGCGGCCGAAGCCGGAGCGGACGATCTTCTCGCCGATCAGGTAGTCGCCCTGGTCGGAGGAGTTGGCGGCGTGGAACTCGACGAGCGTTCCGAAGATGTCGGAGGTCGCCTCGTTGAGGCCCCCGGACTCACCGGAGTACGTGAGGTTCGCCGTCTTGGAGGTGACGCCGTGGGACATCTCGTGGCCCGCGACGTCGAGGGAGACCAGCGGGCCGAGCTGTGTGCCGTCGCCGTCGCCGTAGGTCATGCAGAAGCAACTGTCGTCCCAGAAGGCGTTGTTGTAGCCGTTGCCGTAGTGGACGCGGTTGTAGGAGCCGACGCCGTCGTTGCCGATGCCGTTACGGCCGTGGACGTTCTTGTAGTAGTCCCAGGTGACGTCGGTGCCGTACTGGGCGTCGACGGCGGCGGTCGCGCGGCTGGCCGTCGTCCCCGTACCCCAGTGGTTGTCGGCGTCGGTGAAGAGCGTCGCGGGGGCGCGGACGATGCAGATTCCGAAGATGCAGAGGTCGGTCTTGTTCTCGGCGTCGCCGGTGTAGGTGTTGCCCCGGGTCGGGTCCTTGAGCTGGTATGTCGTACCGGAGAGGGTCGTCTCCAGCGGGACCGTACCCCCGTAGAGGGACTGGCCGTCACCGGTGACCGTCTCGATCGCGTCCCAGGCGTCGATCTGGGCCCCGGTCCGCGCGTCGGTGACGACGGTCCGGGCGACGGGGTTGCCCTGCGGGTCCAGACCCACGGCGTCGGTCTTCCAGGCGAGCTTCGGGGCGCCGTGGAGGGCGTCGACGACGAGCTGGGGCTTGGCCTTCACCTGGGAGACCTTGGCGCCGAGGTGGGCGGCGCGCAGGGCGTTGACCGCGTTGTCGGCGGCCTCGGGCGCGGGTACGGCCGGGGTGATGGTCGCCAGCGCGATGGCCTGTCTGCTCGCGCGGTCGGCGTTGCGGTAGGCGCCGTCGGGGGCGAGGTGGACCACGAAGTCGCCGCCCAGCACGGGGAGTTGACGGTAGGTGCGGTCGTAACGGACGTGCTGTGCACCGTCCTTGTCGACGATCACGTCCCGGACGCTCGTCCCCTGCGCGGAGTTGAGTCCGAGACTCGCGGCGCGGTCGGCCACGGCGCTCGCCGCGTTGTCGATCGCCTGCGCGCGGGTGGGCCGGTCGGCCGCGTCGGCGACGGGGCTGAGGACCGCGGCCATGAGGGTGGCGGTGGTCGCGGCTATGCCGGCCGCGGCGAGACGGGAACCTCGGACGTGGTGCCGTAGAGGGCTCATCGGTCTCCTCGGGGGCGCGTAGTGGGGTTGGCGCTGGGGTCGACAGCGATTTATAGGCGCCCCGACTTGTCATGTCCATAGCGCGCTCACAGAGGCGGCCGGGAGAGAATCCCCTCGTGACCCCCGCGCCCCTCCCCTTCTTCGTGTACGGCACCCTCCGCCCCGGCGAGGCCAACCACGCCCTCTTCCTGTCCGGCCGCACCCTCACCGAGGAGCCCGCCCGTCTGACCGGCGCGGCGCTGTACGACGGCCCGGGATACCCGTACGCCGTGGAGGCGCCCGGCGGTCTCGTGCACGGCGACCTCGTCACCGTCCGGCCCGAGTACTACGCCGCCGTCCTCACCGAGCTGGACCTCCTGGAGGAATACCGGGCGGACGACCCGGACAGCCCGTACCTGAGGGTTACCCGGGAGGTCGTACGGGAGCGTGACTCTCAGGCCGTACGGGTCTGGGTCTATCTCGCGAGCCCGCGCCTCTCCCACCGCCTGCGCGCCGGCGGCGACCTCATACCTGAGGGGGACTGGCTCGGCCCGCGCACACCACGGCGCTGATCTGACGGCGTGTCGGTCACCCGTTCACACCTCCCCGGAAAGGTTTTCCCCACCCACTCCCCCACACCCCGTATGACCTGCTGAAACAACAGCAACACCGCCTCCTCCCCGCCACCCGTTCATCCCCTTTCTGACGCCCTCTCAGGAAGCGCTCCCGCCGTGCTGCCTCTTACCTCAAGAAGGCAGAGGCACGACCGAGGCTCGGAGGAGCACCGATGCGACGTACCGTCCGGCTGCTGACCGGCACCGCGCTCGCCGTGGCCGCCGCGAGCGGGGCCGCGGCGCCCGCGTACGGCGGGGACGGCGGGAGCCTGGAGGTGTACCCGTCGACCGCCGCGCCGGGCGCGCAGGTCACCGTCAACACCACCGCGTGCGGTGACGGCGGGACGGCCGCCGGGGACGCGAGCGCGGTCGGCGCCGGGCGGTTCACGCTCGCTCCGTCGACCCACGAGGGCGACGCCATCGGGCAGTTCAAGGTGCCGCCGAGCGCGCAGCCGGGGACGTACGAGATCGTCGCGGAGTGCGCCGAGGGCGGGAAGAAGGTCACCGGGGATCTCGTGGTGATGCTCGCCAGTGCCCGGCAGCCGGCGCACCCCAGGGGGAGCGTGAAGACGGGGGTCGGCGGTGCCCTGGGCCCCGACCCCGTGCAGACCGCGGCCGGCGTGGCGGCACTCGCCGTCGCCGCCGCGGGCGGTACCTGGCTCCTGCATCGCCGGGCGAGAGGCGACGGGATCTGACGGGCACCCTCCGCTGCCCGTCCTCCGGTACCGCACACCCCTCCCCTCCGGGTCCGACGCCCCTCGTGGCCCGGAGGGGGTACGGGGACCAGTCGAGGCGAGAGGGGAACGTCGTATGCCCAGGGTCGGCAACACCGCGATAGCGGCGGTCACCGTCACCGCGCTCTGCTCGGGCGCCTGGCTGCTGCACAACGGCGCCGGGGAACACGCCCCGCCCCAGCCGTCCGCCGCGCAGGCCCGCACCGCCGCCGTCGACCCCCGCTCGGCCCCCGCGCTGCCGCCCTCGCCCCCGGACCGCATCCGCATCCCGTCCCTCCGCGTGGACGCGCCCCTGATGGGCCTCGGGCTCACCCCCTACGGGAGCCTGGACGTCCCGCCCGCCGAGCGGAAGAACCTCGCGGGCTGGTACGAGGCCGGCACCACCCCCGGCGAGCGGGGCACCGCCGTCGTCGCGGGCCATGTCGACAACGCCGAGGGACCCGCGGTCTTCTACTCCCTCGGCGCGCTCCGCAAGGGCGCCGCCATCGAGGTCCAGCGCCGGGACGGCTCCGTCGCCGTCTTCTCCGTGGACGCCGTCGAGGTCTTCCGGGCGAACGCCTTCCCCGACGAGAAGGTGTACGGGGCCGCCGACCGGCCCGAGCTCCGGGTGATCACCTGCGGGGGCTCCTACTCAAGGGCTACGGGTTATCAGGGGAACGTGGTGGTGTTCGCGCACCTCACCGGGACCCGGTGATACCCGTAGTACCTCGGAGCCACGCCCCCCTCGGTCTCACGCCACCCACTGCTCCCACGCCATGTTCGTCACCAGCGCGAACACCACCACCAGCAGCACGAGCCGCACGAACCCGCTCCCCTTCTTCAGCGCGGTGCGCGCCCCCACCGTCCCGCCGACGAGGTTGAACACCGCGAGGAGGGCCGCGAGCTGCCAGATGACGGCGCCCTGCCAGGCGAAGGTCGCGAGCGCGCCCGCGTTGGTGCAGCAGTTGACGATCTTGGCGGTGGCGGAGGCGGTCACGAGGTCGAGGTGGAGGACCGCGGTGAGGGTGAGGACGAGGAAGGTGCCGGTGCCGGGGCCGACGAGACCGTCGTAGAAACCGATGCCCACACCGGCCAGGCCGATCGCCGCCAGGACGCGGCGGGGGCCCGCCGGGCCGGTCGCGGGGGCCGTGCCGAAGGCGGGGCGGGCGATGACGAACGCCCCGACCGTGACCAGGACGACCATGATGACCGGCTTGAGGACCTCGGTGCTCATCCCGGCCGCCAGGAACGCGCCCCCGGAGGAGCCGAGGAGGGCCGCGAGGCCGATGCGGACGGCGAGCCGGACGTCCACCCGGGTCTTGCGGACGTAGGTGACGGCCGCGCCCGAGGTGCCGACGATCGCGATCGCCTTGTTGGTGCCGAGCGCGTGCGCGGCCGGGGTGCCCGCGGGGAGGCCGAGGAGGAGCGCGGGGAGCAGGAGGAGGCCGCCGCCGCCCACCACCGCGTCGATCCAGCCCGCCGCCAGCGCGGCCAGGCAGAGCAGAAGCAGGGTGGTCAGGGGTATGTCGGGCATGATCGGGAGCCTAAGGAGCGGATGCGTGCAGAGTCCATCGATATGAGCGGCTCCTGAGGTTGGCCCCCGTAGTACCTGGGGTTCGCCCCGTAGTACCTGAGGACCACCGGGAGAGGGCCCGCCGCCCCCTCCCCACGACCTCACACCCCGCCGCCGCCCCCGCTGAGGGCAGCGTTCCCGGTGGGAAACAGACGTGATGCGGTCGGGAAACCTCCACGCCGCAGTCTCGACGGCATGACCTCGAACGACGGAGGCTCCTGATGCCCACGGACACCCCCACGATCGTGCTTGTCGGCCATGGCATGGTCGGCCAGCGCTTCCTCGAAGCGCTCGCCGCGCGCGGCCTGACCGCCACGCACCGCGTGGTCGTGCTGTGCGAGGAGCCGCGTCCGGCGTACGACCGCGTACAGCTCACCTCGTACTTCTCGGGCACCACCCCCGAGGAACTCTCCATGACCGACATGGAGTTCATCGCCGAGCACGGCATCGAGCTGCACATCGGCGACCCGGCGGAGACCGTCGACCGCGAGACGCGGACGGTGACGGCCCGCTCGGGGCTGCGCGTCGAGTACGACACCCTCGTCCTCGCCACCGGCTCCTACCCGTTCGTGCCGCCCGTGCCCGGCAAGGACGCGGCCGGCTGCTTCGTGTACCGGACCATCGACGACCTCCTCGCGATCGAGGAGTACGCGAAGGCGCGGGCGACGGTCGGCGCGGTCGTCGGCGGCGGGCTGCTCGGCCTGGAGGCGGCCGGCGCGCTCCAGGGCCTCGGACTCACCACGCACATCGTGGAGTTCGCGCCCCGGCTGATGCCGGTGCAGGTCGACGAGGGCGGTGGCGCGGCGCTGCTGCGGACCATCGAGGACATGGGCCTGAGCGTCCACACCGGGACCGGCACGCAGGAGATCGTCACCGGCGCGGACGGCGCGGTCACCGGGATGAAGCTGTCGGACGGCTCCGAAGTCGCCACGGATCTCGTGGTGTTCAGCGCCGGGGTCCGCCCGCGCGACCAACTCGCCCGGGACTGCGGGCTGTCGGTGGGTGAGCGCGGCGGCATCGCGGTCGACGAGCAGTGCCGTACGGTCACCGACCCGGCCGTGTTCGCGATCGGCGAGTGCGCGCTCGCGGCGGACGGCCGGGTGTACGGGCTCGTCGCGCCCGGCTACGAGCAGGCGGAGACGGTCGCCGCGACCATCGCCGAGGACGAATCCGCCTTCCTGGGCGCGGACTTGTCGACGAAGCTGAAGCTGCTCGGCGTGGACGTCGCGTCCTTCGGCGACGCGCACGGCACGGCCGAGGACTGCCTGGAGGTCGTCTACTCGGACGCCCGCTCCGGCCTCTACAAGAAGTTGGTGATCGCCCGGGACGGCACGCTGCTCGGCGGCATCCTGATCGGCGACGCGGAGGCGTACGGCACGCTGCGCGCGTTCACCGGCTCGGTCCCGCCGGTCTCCGCCGAGTCCCTCGTCCTGCCCGCCGGTTCGAGCGGCGGCGCCCAGCTCGGGCCGTCGGCGCTGCCGGACGAGGCGGTGATCTGCTCCTGCAACAACGTCACCAAGGGCGCGATCCGCGGCGCGGTCACCGAGCACGCGTGCACGACCGTGCCCGAGGTGAAGAAGTGCACCAAGGCCGGTACCAGTTGCGGCAGTTGCGTGAAGGTGCTGGGCCAGCTCGTCACCGCCGAGCTGGAGGCGAGCGGCGTCGAGGTCGACAAGGGGCTGTGCGGCTGCTTCGGGCAGACCCGCGAGGAGCTGTACGAGATCGTCCTCGCCCTGCGCATCAACACCTACCGTGAACTCCTCGACCGCTACGGCCGCGACGGCGCCAAGGGCGGTGACGGCTGCGAGGTGTGCAAGCCGGCCGTCGGCTCGATCATCGCCTCGCTCGCCCCGGTGATCGGCGCGAGCGTCTACATCCTCGACGGCGAACAGGCGTCCCTCCAGGACTCCAACGACCACTTCCTCGCCAACATCCAGAAGAACGGCTCCTATTCGATCGTCCCGCGCATCCCCGGCGGCGAGATCACCCCGGAGAAGCTCATCGTGATCGGCGAGGTGGCCCGCGACTTCGGCCTCTACACGAAGATCACCGGCGGCCAGCGCATCGACCTCTTCGGCGCCCGCGTCGAACAACTGCCGCTGATCTGGGCCCGGTTGGTGGACGCCGGTTTCGAGTCGGGGCACGCGTACGGCAAGGCGCTGCGGACCGTGAAGTCCTGTGTCGGGCAGACCTGGTGCCGCTACGGCGTCCAGGACTCGGTGCGGATGGCGATCGACCTGGAGCTGCGCTACCGGGGTCTGAGGTCGCCGCACAAGCTGAAGTCGGCGGTGTCGGGCTGCGCCCGGGAGTGCGCGGAGGCCCAGTCGAAGGACTTCGGCATCATCGCGACGTCGGGCGGCTGGAACCTGTACGTCGGCGGCAACGGCGGCGCCACCCCGCGCCACGCGGACCTGCTCGCGCAGGACCTGAACGACGCCGAACTCGTCCGGCTCATCGACCGGTTCCTGATGTTCTACATCCGCACAGCCGACCGGCTGGAGCGCACCTCGACCTGGCTGGAGCGGATACCGGGCGGCCTCGACCACGTCCGGGACGTGGTGGTCGAGGACTCCCTCGGCATCTGCGAGGAGCTGGAGTCGCTGATGGCGGCGCACGTCGCGAACTACCGCGACGAGTGGGCGGAGACCATCAACAACCCGGAGAAACTGGCCCGGTTCGTGTCGTTCGTGAACGCGCCGGACACCCCCGACCCGGTCGTCGGCTTCGTCCCGGAGCGCGAACAGATCAAGCCCGACCTGCCCCTGCTGTCGATCGGCATGCGCCCCATGGAAGGAAGTGCCCAGCGATGACCCTGGCACCCGAGACGACCGACCTGAAGGTGCAAGTCGGCCTGGGCGGCGAATGGCTGACGGTCTGTGACCTCACCTCGCTGCTCCCGGGCCGGGGCGTCGCCGCCCTCCTCCCGGACGGCCGTCAGGTCGCCCTCTTCCAGGACCGCGACGGCGCGTTGTACGCCGTCGACAACCGGGACCCCTTCAGCGGGGCGGGAGTTCTCTCCCGCGGCCTCACCGGCACCCACCAGGGCCGCCCGTTCGTCGCCTCCCCGCTGCTGAAGCAGCGCTTCGACCTGGCGAGCGGCGAGTGCCTGGACGACGGCGACGTACGCATCGCCACCTACGAGGTCCGCCTCGGCTCGACCAGCCCCGTCTCCGGCTGAACTAGCCCTGCCCGCGCGCCGCCTGGAGTTCTCTTCCCGGGCGGTGCGCCGGTTTGGCCGGGGCCATCGCGGGGAGCCGGACGAAGGCGTCCAGGCCGCCCAGCGGGGCCATGCGCAGGAGGGCCTCGCCGCCGCTCGCGTGGGCCAGGCGCTGGACGAGGGCGAGGCCGAGGCCGGTGCCGCCCTTGGGGGCGCCGGGGGCCCGCCAGAACCGGTCGAAGGCGCGGCGGCGCTGCTCCTCGGTCATGCCCGGGCCCTCGTCCAGGACGTGGAGTTCCACGAACGGCTGGGTGAACTGGCGGGCGGTGAACCGGCGTTCGTGCTGCGCGGTGCGCCGGACCTCGATGAAGACGGTGGTACCGGCGGGCGACACGCGCAGGGCGTTGGAGAGGAAGTTGTCGAGGATCTGCTCGACCGCGCCGGGCACCGCGCTCACCACGCCGACGGGGTCCCCGGCAAGCGCCAGCCGCACGCCCTGCCGCTCGTACAACGGAGCCCAGGCGTGGTGCCGTTCGGCGCGCACGGCGTCCAGGTCGACGCCTTCGCGTTCGACGGCCTTCTCGTCCAGCCGGGCCATCGCGAGGAGCCCCTCGACCATCCGGGCGAGCCGGTCGGTCTCCGTCATCGCCGCGCCGAGGCTGCCGCGCGCCTGGAGCGCGATGTGGCTCTCCAGGTTCTCAAGTCGCAGGCGCAGCGCGGCCAGTGGCGTCTTCAGCTGGTGCGACGCCTCGCCCGCGAAGGCCCGCTGGGAGGACAGGAGGTGTTCGAGGCGGGCGGCGGTCTGGTTGAACGTGGCGGCCAGGCTGCGGACTTCGGGCGGCCCGTCGGTGATCGCCACCGGGGCCGCGGTGCCGCTGCTCGCCAACTCACGCGTCGCCCGCTCCAGTTCGCGGATCGGGCGGCCCGTCCAGCTGGCGATGGCGAAGCCGACGACGGCCACCGCGGCGAGCACGGCGACACCGCCCGCGAGGAGCAGCAGCCAGACGTGGTGGACACGTTCGTGGACCATCCGGGTGGGGACCGTGATCCGGACGGCGCCCTGGGCCTCGGCGCCGTGCCGGATGGGGGCGGAGGCGGCGAGGTACTGGACGCCGCCGATGGTGGAGGTCCGGACGTCGGCCGTCGCCGCGCCCTTGAGGGCGGCGGCGATGCCCGGCCAGCCCGCGAGGTCGTGCGCCTCGGTGCCGGTGAGGGGGTGGGAGGAGGCGAGGAGGGTGCCGTCCGTGTCGACGATCAGGACCTTGCCGCCGATGCGGGCCGCGCAGTGCGCCGCGCGGGCGGGAAGTTCCTGGGCCGCGTTGCCCATCGCGATGGAGAGCGAGGCGTAGGCGGAGACGGACTCGGCCTCGTCCTTGGCGAGGTTCACGACCCGTTCGCGCTCCGCCCCCGAGTACACGTATCCCAGGGGGATTTCGAGGCAGAGCAGGACCAGCGCGGCGAGCGTGAGGTAGCTGAGCACGAGGCGGCGGGTCACCGGGCCGCCGTCCAGTCGTAGGCGGGTGCGGGGGCGGGGGCCTGCGGCTGGGGCCGGGTCTGCACGGCGAGCCGGAAGCCGACGCCGCGCAGGGTCTGTATCCACGCCGGGTTGCCCAACTTCCGGCGCAGGGTGGCGACATGGACGTCCAGCGTCTTGGTCGGGCCCTGGTAGTGCGGGTCCCAGACCCGGTCCAGGATCTGCTGCCGCGAGTAGACCGCGCCCGGGTCCTCGGTGAGCAGCGCCAGGAGGTCGAACTCCTTCGGGGTGAGGACGACAGTGTCGTCACCGACCCACACCTGCCGGGTCCGCCGGTCGACCACCAACGGGCCGGTGAAGGGCGGAGGTTGGGGCACGGACTCGGCAAGGGGAGCGGGAGGACTGTAAGGAACCGTGGGGGTCACGGGGGCATAAGGGGGTTCGGGGACATAGGGGGCCGCGGGAGCCGTGGGATAAGCCTCATGCGTCACGAACTCCCCTCCCCCGCTGACCCGTTGGGACCGCCGGGTGACCGCGCGCACCCGCGCCACCAACTCCCGCATGCTGAACGGCTTCGCGAGATAGTCATCCGCCCCCAGTTCGAGGCCGAGGACCCGGTCGGCCTCCTCGCCGCGCGCGCTGAGGATGATGATGGGGACCTCCGAGGCGCTGCGGATGCCCCGGCAGACGTCGATGCCGTCGATGTCCGGCAGCCCCAGGTCGAGCAGGACGACATCGCCGTACGGCCCCCTGAGCCCCTCGCCGCCGGTACTGACGTGCTGCACCGTCAGACCGAAGTGGCCGAGACCCTCGACGAGCGGTTCGGCGATCGTGTGGTCGTCCTCGATGAGCAGGACTCGTACGCCACCCATGCGTTTCCGTCTCTTCCGTCTCTTCCATTCGATGGATTCGACACGGTACAAGGGGCGCGATAATTCGTCGCCCTGTTCCGCGAAATTGTGAGCAGCGACTCAGAGACTCGGCGCACCTACCACTCACCCGCGCCAAGAAATGTCCGGCAACTGTCTTCGATTTAGTGTTCCTCTAACCTTCCGCTGGCCCACGCTCCTCTAACGTTCTGGAACACACACCTCTGACCTGCGGATCTTCTCCGCAGTACGCGTCCACCGGGAGGAAACGTGCAGGCTTTTCTGGACCGTGCGCGGTCGTTCGAGCGGCGGGTCGGCTTCGAGAGCGGCGAATATCGGAAACTGGCCGACGGGCAAAGTCCGGAGGTCTTGTTCATCACCTGCTCGGACTCGCGCGTGATACCCGCGCTCATCACCGGAGCACGCCCCGGCGAGATATTCGAGCTGCGCAACGCGGGGAATATCGTTCCGCCGCACGACAAACAGGGCCCTTCTGGTGAGGCCGCCACCATCGAGTACGCGCTGGAGGTGCTCGGCGTTCAGGACGTCGTCGTCTGCGGTCACTCGCACTGCGGGGCGATGGGGGCGATCACCTCGGGCGACGACCTGTCCACGCTGCCCGGGGTCGCGGCCTGGCTCGGTCTCGCCCGGCCGGGGCTCGCGCCCGCGCTGGAGGCCGTGCCGAGCCGACCGTCGCTGCCGGACGTCACCCAGCTGAACGTCGTCAACCAGCTCGCGGAGCTGGGGAGTTACCCGGTGGCGCGGCGGCGGGTGGACGAGGGGCGGCTGCGGCTGCACGGCTGGTACTACGAGGTGCACACCGGGAAGGTGCACGAGCTGGACACCGACGGGGCGTTCCGGGTGCACGCGGCATGAGCGGGACGCACGCGGCGAAGGTGGGCCGGGGCCGAAGTCGCTTCCAGGGCACGGGAGTCGACGGGGCGCCGCCCGCCTGGGGACCGCCGATGCCGCCGGCGCCGTCCGCACCGCCCACGGCGTCCGGAACGGCGAAGCCGTCCAAGGGGCCGAAGAGTGACATCGGCACCGAGATCACCGCCTCGCTCGTGGTCTTCCTCGTCGCCCTCCCCCTGTGCATCGGCGTCGCCGTCGCCTCGGGCGTCCCCGCCGAACTGGGCATCATCTCGGGGGTGATCGGCGGACTGGTGGTGGGCGCCGCCCGGGGTTCGACGCTCCAAGTCAGCGGCCCCGCCGCCGGGTTGGCGGCGCTCGTCGCGGAGACCGTGCTGGAGCACGGAGTCGCCATGCTCGGCGTGATCGTCCTCTTCTCCGGGCTGCTCCAAATCGTGCTGGGGCTCGTGCGGTTGGGGCGGTTCTTCCAGGCGATCTCGCTCGCGATCATCCAGGGCATGCTGGCCGGGATCGGGCTGCCGCTGATGTTCAGCCAGGCGTATCCGATGATGGACGCGAAGGCGCCGGGCACGCCGATCGAGAACATGGCCGGTATCCCGGGGCTGCTCGCGGACACCTTCGCGAACCCGCAGGCGCTGATCGCGGCCGGGCTCGGCATCGTCACCGTCGTCCTCAGCTTCCTGTGGAAGAAGGCGCCGGGGCCGGTCAAGAAGGTGCCGGCCGCGCTGGTCGCCGTGGGGATCGGGATCGCGGTCGCGGCGCTGCCCGGCGTGGAGGTGCGGACGCTCCAGGTCGGCAACCTGCTCGCCTCGATCGACGTGCCGGGACCCGAGCAGTTCGCGGGGCTCGCGGACGCCGGGATCATCACCGCGATCCTCACGTTCACGGTCATCGCCTCCGCCGAGTCCCTGTTCACGGCCGCCGCGGTGGACCGGATGCACGACGGGCCGCGTACCCGCTACAACCCCGAGCTGATCGCGCAGGGCGCGGGCAACACGGCCGCCGGGCTGCTGGGCGCGCTGCCCATCACCGCTGTCGTGGCCCGGAGTTCGGCGAACGTGCAGGCCGGGGCGAAGACGCGGCTGTCCCGAGTCCTGCACGGGGTCTGGCTGTTGGCGTTCGCGCTGCTGCTTCCGCAGGTGCTCGCGCTGATCCCGATCTCGGTCCTCGCGGGTGTACTGGTGCACAGCGGCTGGAAGTTGTTCGCGCCCGAGGAGTTCCCGAAGATGTGGCGGCAGGACCGCGGGGAGTTCGCGGTCATGACGATCACGACGCTCGTGATCGTCGCGACGGCCCTGCTCGAAGGGGTGCTGATCGGGCTCGCCGCCGGGATCGTGCTGGCCGCGCTGCGGATGTCGCGGACCGTGATCCGGCGGCACGAGGAGGAGGACACGGCGAAGGTCGTGATGGCCGGGAACGCGACGTTCCTGCGGCTGCCCGAGGTGATCGAGGCGCTGGAGGGGGCGGCGGAGGCGGGCAAGCCGCGCATCCGGCTGGACCTGACGGGGGTGACGCACCTCGACCACGCGTGCCGCAGCCAGGTGGAGGAGTTCGTGGCACAGCAGCGGGGCAAGGGGCTGCGGGTGGAGCTGCTGATGCCGAACGAGAAGCGGGAGAGCGGGCAGCGGGGAGCGGCCGAGGAGACGCGGGAGACCGGGCAGAAGCGGGAGAGCTGGGATTTCCCGGAGCCGGGCGCCGCGCAGACACCGCTGCCCCACCGGACCCCCGCCCCCGCCCCGGCGCCCGACGCCCCCTCCCCCACGGCCGAGTGGTTCTACCTCGACACGACCCCGATGCCGGAGGACTTCGCGGACCGGTACGCCGAGGAGTACGCGGGCCAGGGCTACGGGTCGTACGGGACACCCCGAGGGTCGTACGGGTCGGCCCAGGAGTCGTACGGGTCCCCTCAGGGGTCGTACGGGTACTACGGGTCCCCCGCCCCCAGCACCCCCGGCACCGGGACCGGGACCGGCACCGGCACCGGCCGCCAGGAGTCGTACGGGTACTACGCCGACCGGTGACCCCGGCTCACCCCGTCCGCAACCCCTCGTACACCACCCCCGTCATCCGCTCCGACACCTCCCACAGCCACTCCGCCACCCGGTCGTCCCGCGTCCGGGGGGCTCGCCACGAGGGGGCCGGGGCCCCGCGCCACATCGCGAAGGACGGGCCGGTGAAGGAGTCGGGGCGGACCGCGTCGGCGGTGGCCGCGTAGAGGATGGGGAGGACGCCGGTCTCCGGGGACTGGGCCATCGCGCGGTCGCCGAGTTCCATGAGGAGCCGGCTGCCGCGCCCGCCGACCCCCGCCGAGAGGCCGGTCGCCGCGTACCCGGGGTGCGCGGCGGCGGCCACGACCGGGGAACCGGCGTCGGCGAGGCGCCGGGCGAGGGCGTGGGTGAACAGGAGGTTCGCCGTCTTGGAGCGGGCGTACGCGGTCCAACGGTGGTAGCTGCGCAGGCCGTTGGGGTCGCGGAGGTCCACGTTGGACATGGCGTGCATCATGCTGGAGACGGTCACGATCCGGGCGCCGGGGTCGGCGTCGAGGAGCCGGGGCAGCAGGAGCCCGGTCAGCGCGAAGTGTCCGAGGTGATTGACGCCGAACTGGGTCTCGAAGCCGTCCGCGGTGGTGCCGTAGGGCACGGCCATCACGCCCGCGTTGTTGACGAGCAGGTCGACACGGTCGTACGGCAGGCGTTCCGCGAAGCGGTGGACGGAGCGCAGGTCGCCGAGGTCGAGGAGGCGGACCTCGACGTCCGCGCCCGGCGCCTCGCCCCGCAGCCGGTCGGCCGCCGCCTTCCCCCGGGTCTCGCTGCGGCACGCCAGTACGACGCACGCCCCCTTGCGGGCCAGCTCCCGCGCGGCGACGTACCCGAGGCCGCTGTTGGCCCCGGTGACGACCGCCACCCGGCCCTCCTGATCGGTGATCTCCCCCGCGCTCCAGCCGCCCATGGCCCGCCGCTCCCTCCTGAATGGTGACCTACCCACACTAGGAGGCACTCCGTCGGGGGAGCGTATGTAGGCAACACGGAAACGGCGGACACCGAAAGTATTACGGGTATCACGCAGGGAGGGCGGCACCCCCGCACAGGGTGCCGCCCCCTCCTGTGTACCGCGACCGCCGCCGATCGGTGAGGGTCGGGGACCGGCGGTGGTCGCGGGGACCGTGGGTCAGCGGTGGTCGCTGCCCTCCGACTGGGTCGCGGCCCGGCCGGCTTCGAGGCGGGCGACGGGGATGCGGAAGGGGGAGCAGGAGACGTAGTCGAGGCCGACCTCGTGGAAGAAGTGGACGGACTCGGGGTCGCCGCCGTGCTCGCCGCAGACGCCGAGCTTGAGGTCGGGGCGGGTGCGGCGGCCGGCCTCGGCGGCGGACCGGACGAGGGAGCCGACGCCGTCGCGGTCGATCGTCTCGAAGGGGGAGACCCCGAAGATGCCCTTCTCCAAGTAGGCGGTGAAGAAGGAGGCTTCGACGTCGTCGCGGCTGAACCCCCAGACGGTCTGGGTGAGGTCGTTGGTTCCGAAGCTGAAGAACTCGGCGGCCTCGGCGATCTGATCGGCCGTCAGGGCGGCGCGGGGCAGCTCGATCATCGTGCCGATGGACAGCTTGAGTTCAGTGCCGGTGGCCGCCTCGACCTCGGCGATGACCTGGTCGGCCTCCTCGCGGACGATCTCCAGCTCCTGGACGGTGCCGACGAGCGGGATCATGATCTCGGCGCGCGGGTCGCCCTTGGCCGCCTTGCGGGAGGCCGCGGCCTCGGCGATCGCCCGGACCTGCATGGTGAACAGGCCGGGGATGACAAGCCCGAGGCGTACGCCGCGCAGGCCCAGCATCGGGTTCTGCTCGTGCAGGCGGTGGACGGCCTGGAGGAGACGCAGGTCGTTCTCGTGCGGGTCCTTGCGGGACTCGGCGAGGGCGACACGGACCGACAACTCGGTGATGTCCGGCAGGAATTCGTGCAGCGGCGGGTCCAACAGGCGGACGGTTACCGGGAGTCCGTCCATCGCCTCGAACAGCTCGACGAAGTCCTTCTTCTGGAGCGGGAGCAGCTCCTTCAGGGACTCCTCGCGCTCGGTGTCGGTGTCGGCGAGGATCAGCCGCTCCACCAACTCCCGCCGGTCGCCGAGGAACATGTGCTCGGTGCGGCACAGCCCGATGCCCTGGGCGCCGAACCGCCGTGCGCGCAGGGCGTCTTCGGCGTTGTCGGCGTTGGCGCGCACCCGCAGCCGGCGCTTGCGGTCGGCGAACGCCATGATGCGGTGGACGGCTTCGACGAGTTCGTCGGCGTCGTCGGCGCCCGCGTGCATGCGCCCCTCGAAGTACTCGACGACCGGCGACGGCACGACGGGCACCTCCCCGAGGTAGACCTTGCCGGTGGAGCCGTCGATGGAGATGAGGTCGCCCTCCTCCACGACATGCCCGCCCGGTACGGTCATCCGGCGCCGCTTGGTGTCGACCTCCAGCTCCTCGGCGCCGCAGACACAGGTCTTGCCCATGCCGCGCGCGACGACGGCCGCGTGCGAGGTCTTGCCGCCCCGGCTGGTCAGGATGCCCTCGGCGGCGATCATGCCGTCGAGGTCGTCGGGGTTGGTCTCGCGGCGGACGAGGATGACCTTCTCGCCCGAGCGCGACCACTTGACGGCCGTGTACGAGTCGAAGACGGCCTTGCCGACGGCCGCGCCCGGCGAGGCGGCGATGCCCCGGCCGACCTGGTCGGCCTTGGCGTGCTCGTCGAAGCGGGGGAACATCAGCTGGGCCAACTGGGCGCCGGTGACGCGCTGGAGGGCCTCGGTCTCGTCGATCAGGCCCTGGTCGACGAGCTGGGTCGCGATCCGGAAGGCGGCACCGGCGGTGCGCTTGCCGACCCGGGTCTGGAGCATCCACAGCTGGCCGCGCTCGATGGTGAACTCGATGTCGCAGAGGTCCTTGTAGTGGTTCTCCAGCGTCTCCATGATCGCCATGAGGCGGTCGTAGGACGCCTTGTCGATCGTCTCCAGCTCCGCGAGGGGGACGGTATTACGGATACCGGCGACGACGTCCTCGCCCTGGGCGTTCTGGAGGTAGTCCCCGTAGACCCCCTGATGCCCGGAGGCGGGGTCGCGGGTGAAGGCGACGCCGGTGCCGGAGTCGGGGCCGAGGTTGCCGAAGACCATGGAACAGACGTTGACGGCGGTGCCGAGGTCGCCCGGGATGCGCTCCTGGCGGCGGTAGAGCTTGGCGCGGTCGGTGTTCCAGGAGTCGAAGACCGCCTGGATCGCGAGGTCCATCTGCTCGCGCGGGTCCTGCGGGAAGTCCCGGCCGGTCTCCCGCTTCACGATCTTCTTGAAGCCGGTGACCAGCTTCTTGAGGTCGGCGGCCTCCAGCTCGGTGTCGACCGTGACCTTCTTCGCGGCCTTGGCCTTCTCCAGCGCCTCCTCGAAGAGCTCGCCGTCGACGTCGAGGACGGTCTTGCCGAACATCTGGATGAGGCGGCGGTAGGAGTCCCAGGCGAAGCGGTCGCTGCCGGCCTGGGCGGCGAGGCCCTGGACGGACTTGTCGGAGAGGCCGATGTTGAGGACCGTGTCCATCATGCCGGGCATGGAGAACTTGGCGCCCGAACGGACCGACACCAGAAGGGGGTTGTCGGGCTGGCCGAGCTTCTTGCCCATGCGGGCCTCAAGGGCGTCGAGGTGGGCGCTGACCTCGTCACGCAGTGCCGCGGGTTCGGTGCCGGTCTCCAGGTAGACCTTGCACGCGTCGGTCGTGATGGTGAACCCGGGGGGTACGGGGAGCCCCAGGTTGGTCATCTCGGCGAGGTTCGCGCCCTTGCCACCGAGGAGGTCCTTGAGGTCCCTGTTTCCTTCGGTGAAGTCATAAACGAACTTCGCGGCCTGCGGTGTTTTGTTCTCCGACACAGTTCTCGACTCCTCAAGGACGCGGCGGCTGCCCTGACGACGAGGAACATACCCAGATCAAAGGCTTCTCGGGAGGTCCAGGCACGCGTCACATGCCTGTAACCCGCCGTGAACCACGGGATCGAAAGTAAAGCCGGGGCAATGAAATGACCCGCCATGTGTTCACTTCTTGAAGGCAGCCCCCTACCCTCGACCTAGCTTAGCGCTCATATGAGCGAGATTCCACACGTCTGATTTTGATCGATGAACGATCAAGGGGTGACACTGAGTGCCACCCCTTGAGGAAGTGCAACCACCCTTGATCCGCTCATGTGAGCGAAACCCCTATCAAGCGTGGCGAGAATCACTCACGAGAGGGGCCCCTCCGGGAGACCCCCTAGTACCCGAGAGCCAGCAACCGCTCCTCCACCCGCTCCGGCGCGTACAGGTGCTCCACCACCAGCGCCCCCGCCCCGACCAGCCCGGCCCGCTCCCCCAGCCGGGAGGTGACGACCTCCAGATGAGCGGTCGAGCGCGGCAGGGCCCGCTGGTAGAGCAGCTCGCGCACGCCCGTCAGGAACGGCGTGCCCGCGAGGTCCCCGGCGATCATCAGGACGCCCGGGTTGAGGAGGGTGACGACGGTGGCGAGGACGTCGCCGACCTGCCGCCCGGCCTCCCGCGCGAGCGCCGCCGCCTCCGGGTGCCCCGAGGCGAGCAGATCGCGCACGTCCGCCCCCGAGGCGGCCGGCACCCCGGCCTCCGCCAGCCGCCGGGCGACGGCTCCCCCGCTGGCGACGGCCGCGAGACAGCCGTACGACCCGCAGCGGCACAGCGCGTCGGCGCCCACCCGGATATGCCCGATGTCGCCCGCGCCGCCGTCGATGCCCCGGAAGATCGAGCCGCCGACGACGACGCCGGCGCCGATCCCGGTCGACACCTTGACCAGCACGAACGCCGAGCAGTCCGGGTGTGAGGCGCGCTGTTCGCCGTACGCCATGAGGTTGGCGTCGTTGTCGACGAGGACCGGGACGGGCGGGGCGCCGGTGCGGTCGGTGAAGGCGCGGGCGAGGCGGCCCCTTATGTCGTACCCGTCCCACCCGGGCATGATCGGCGGCTGGACGACGCGGCCGGTCTCCAGCTCGACGGGGCCGGGGACGGCGAGGCCGATCCCGCACACCTCGTCCGGCCGGTGGCCCGCCTTCTCCAGCAACTCCCCGAACCAGGCGCCGAGTTCACCGAGGACCTGCTCCGGGCCGTCCTCGATGACGAGGGTCCCGGAGTGCTCGGCGAGGATCTCCCCCGTGAGAGTGAGGACGGCCGCGCGGGCGTGCCGGGTCTCCAGGTCCGCCGTGAGGACCACGGCGTGCGCGTCGTCGAACTCCAGGGTGATGGAGGGCCTGCCTCCCAGGGGGGAGTCGACCGGTCCCCCGGCGCCCTCGCGCAGCCAGCCCGCCCGGAAGAGGCGGTCGAGCCGCAGGCCGACGGTGGCCCGGGAGAGCCCCGTCATCTGCTGGAGCGCGCCACGCGTCGTCGCCCGCCCGCTCCGTACGAGCCCGAGCAGCTCTCCGGCGCTCGCCTGACCCCGAACCTGACCCCGTGCGGACGTCCGACCGGTCATGCGCACCCCCTTGTGTTTCTCAAGCTTGCATTACATATTGAGTTTTGCGTGTTAAATAGACGTAACCCTACGGTAGCCACTACCGAACCGGCCGGTCAGCCATGTCGTCGTCGGGGAGCCCCGAGTGGATCGCACTGCCCAGCTCATCGCCCGCACCGCCGGGCACACCACTGCATACGATCCGGGCGGTACGGGATCGCTGCACCTCAGGGCGGTACGGGTACTACGGGAGAACTGGACCGGGACCTCGACGGTCCCCTCCCGCAGCCTGTACCCCCACCAGTGGTCGTGGGACTCGGCGTTCATCTCGATCGGCCTCAGGCACGTCTCGCCGGTGCGCGCGCAGACCGAGCTGGAGACGCTGCTGGCGGCCCAGTGGGGCGACGGACGCATCCCGCACATCGTCTTCAACCCCTCCGTCCCGCTCGACGCGTACTTCCCGAGCCCCGACTTCTGGCGCTCCTCGGTCGCCGGGCGCGCGGCGGGCGCCCCGCGCACGGTACAGACCTCCGGCATCGTGCAGCCACCGGTCCACGCGCTGGCGGCCTGGCTCGTGCACTGCGCCGACCCCGGTCTGTCGCGGGCGCGCGGATTCCTGTCCCGGGTCTACCCACGGCTCGCCGCCTGGCACCGCTATCTGCTGCACCGGCGCGACCTCGGCGGCGGCGGGCTGGTCTCCGTCGTCCACCCCTGGGAACAGGGTATGGACAACTCCCCTTGCTGGGACGCCCCGTTGGCGCGGATCACGCCCGCGCCCGCGCGTTCCTTCCGGCGCGCCGACCTCGACCACGGCGCCGCCGAGGACCGTCCGACGGACCTCGACTACGGGCGGTACGTCCGCCTCGCGACCGACTACCGGGACGGCGGATACGCCGACGGGGCCGGGGAGTTCGCCGTCGAGGACCCCGCCTTCAACGCCCTGCTGGTCGCCTCCGAGCACGCACTCGCCCGCATCGCCCACGAGTTGGGGGCGACGGGCACCGCCCGGCACGCGCGCGCCGAACGGCTGACGGGCGCGCTCCTGGAGCGGCTCTGGGACCCGGCCGAGGGCATGTTCTTCTGCCGGGACGTCGTCGGCGGCGGCCTGATCCGCGAGCGCGGCGTCTCGGGCCTGGTCCCGCTGCTGCTGCCCGGCCTGCCGCGCGAGGTCGCCGAGGCCGTCGTACGGACGCTGGGCGGGCGGCACTTCGGGCTCGGGGACACCACCCGGCTCGTCCCGTCGTACGACCTGCTGGGCGAGGCGTTCGACCCGCACCGGTACTGGCGCGGGCCCGCCTGGTTCAACACGAGCTGGCTGCTGGAGCGGGGTCTGCGCCAGCACGGCGAGAGCGTCCGCGCCGACGCGCTGCGCGCCGGCTTCCTGCGGACGGCGGGCGACACGGAGTTCGCCGAGTACGTCGACCCGTACACCGGCGCGGCCTGCGGGGCGACCGGCTTCGGCTGGACCGCCGCGCTCACGCTGGATCTGCTGCACGACACGGAACTTGACGAGGCGTCAGAGCACGCCATGACCGTCGCGGGGACCAAGGGAGGGGACCGGGGATGACGGACCGACATCATCTGCTCGTGCACGGCGGTACGTTCGCCGCCGTCGGGGAGCGCGGGGACATCAGCGGCGTACGCTCCGGCTCCTCGCCGGAAGGGCTCTTCGTGCGCGACGCACGGCACCTGAGCCGCTGGCAGCTCACGGTCGACGGGGCCGTCCCCGAGGCGCTGACCCCGGTCGTCGCCGAGGACACCGCGAACTGTGTCCTCGTACCGCGCGGCGGGCGGACCGATCCGCCGTCCTGCACGCTCTTCCGTGAACAGGCCGTCGGGGACGGCGCGTTCATCGAGACGCTGCGGGTCGTCAGCAACCGGCCGGTGCCGACGACCGTACGGCTCGCGGTCACCGCCGACGCCGACTTCACGGACCAGTTCGAACTCCGCTCCGACCACCGCACCTACGCCAAGTCCGGGGTCGTCCGGCGTCGCCAAGTACTCGACGACGGGGTGGAGTTCAGCTACCAGCGCGGCGAGTGGCGGTCCTGTACGACGGTCACCGCCGACCCCGCGCCCGACGGGGTCGAGGAGACCGGGACCGGGGCCCGACGGCTCGTGTGGTCCCTGGAGTTGGAGCCGCACGGCGCGGCGGAGCTGACGTTACGCGTGATGGCCCGGCCGCACGGCGAGAAGCGGGCGCTGCGCGTACCCCGCTCGCCCGCCGCGCTCAGCGAGGAACTCCGCGCCTCCCAGGCGGAGTTCGTCGAGGGGGTCGCGTTCCCCACCGGCTGGCCGGAGCTGGCCGCCGCCTGTGCGCGGGGGCTCGCCGACCTCGCCTCCCTCCAGGTGCCGGCCGTGGGGCCCGACGGGGAGGAGCTGCGGGTGCCGGCCGCCGGGGCGCCCTGGTTCCTCGCGCTCCTCGGCCGGGACGCGCTGCTCACCTCGCTGTTCGCGCTGCCCTACCGGCCGCAGCTCGCGGACGCCACGCTGCGGGCGCTCGCCGCGAGCCAGGCCACCGAGACCGGGCCGCACGCGGTGTCGCAGCCCGGGAAGATCGTCCACGAGGTGCGGCACGGCGAGCTGGCGCACTTCCAGCAGGTCCCCTACGGGCGGTACTACGGGTCCGTCGACGCGACGCCGCTGTTCCTCGTCCTCCTCGGGGCGTACGTGGAGCAGACCGGTGACGTCTCGCTCGCCCGCCGTCTGGAGTCCCACGCCCGCGCCGCGATCGACTGGATGCTCGACCACGGCGGGCTCTCCTCCCGGGGCTACCTCGTCTACCGCGCCGACCAGGGCGGCCTCGCCAACCAGAACTGGAAGGACTCCCCCGGGGCGATCTGCTCCGCCGACGGGACCCGGGTCCGGGGGACCGTGATGGCCGCCGGGGCTCAGGGGTACGCGTACGACGCGCTGCGGCGTACCGCCTGGGTATCACGTACCGCCTGGGCGGACGAGACGTACGCGCAACTCCTCGAACAGGCCGCGGCGGATCTGCGGGACCGGTTCCAGCGGGACTTCTGGATGCCGGGCGCCTCGTTCCCCGCCCTCGCGCTCGACGGGGAGGGGCGGCAGGTCGACGCGATCGCCTCCGACGCCGGGCATCTGCTGTGGTCCGGGCTGCTCGACAAGGAGTACGGGGAGGTGGTGGGGCGGCGGCTGCTGGAGCCCGACTTCTTCTCCGGGTGGGGGGTGCGGACGCTGGCGGCCGGGCAGGCGGCGTACCACCCGCTCTCCTACCACCGGGGTTCCGTGTGGCCGCACGACAACGCGCTCATCACGCTCGGTCTCGCGAGGTACGGGTTGCACGACGAGGCCCGGGCGG
Source organism: Streptomyces sp. NPDC004539 (assembly GCF_040610055.1). Taxonomy (NCBI): domain Bacteria; kingdom Bacillati; phylum Actinomycetota; class Actinomycetes; order Kitasatosporales; family Streptomycetaceae; genus Streptomyces; species Streptomyces sp. NPDC004539. Next base: position 224,391 of record NZ_JBEXLS010000004.1, read on the forward strand.
TGGCGCACGCGCTGGTGGACGCGGCGACGGTCGGCGGGCATCGGCTGCCGGAGGTACTCGCGGGGTACGGGAGGGGTACCCAAGAGGTACCGGTGCCCTATCCGCACGCGTGCGTTCGCGAATCACGGTCGGCGGCGGCGCCGTTGGCTCTGCTGACGGCGGTGGGCGGGGCGTAGCCGCTTCGGCCCTTGGTTCACCGTTTGCCCGGCGTTTGCCTGATTCTGCCCCCGTGGGCTGAACACGTGCGCCGACCGGCCCGTACGAAATGATGGCGGACCCGGACCTCCACACCGGGTCCGCCGCCCATCTGGGCCACTGCCTCGTACGGAAGGACCTTCGGGTGCCTGTCTCCACACACTCACGCCAACAGCCGGAACCGACGCCGTCCGAGGAGACGGGGGATGCGGTGAGCACCGAGGCGGAGAAGGCGGTCGAGGAACCCGAGGTCACTGAGCCCGAGGCCGCTGAACCGGAGGTCGCCGAGAAGCCCGACGTCGAAGGCCCGGGGAAGCCGCCCGGCAAGCGGTTCGCCGTCGTCCGGGAGTGGCGCGGCCGGTACCCCGTCGCCGCGAAGGTGGTGTGGTGGACCGGGACCGTTCTCTCGGTGCTGCTGGTCTACACGTCGTTCCTGCTGCCCGTCTCCGTCGCCGCCTTCAAGCTGTCGACGTTCATCCGGCTGCCCGGTGAAGCCGTCGTCGTCGCCGCCCTGTTGATCGCGCTGCCCAAGCGGGCCCGGTTCTGGTTCGCGGTCGTCGGGGGCATCGGCCTCGCGGCGCTGACCGTCGTCAACGGCCTGGAGATGGGGTACCGGGACTACCTCGGCCGGAGCTTCAACCCCGTGCTGGACTGGGAGTTGCTCGACGACGCGAAGTCGTACGTGGCGGACTCCTCGGGGAAGACGGCGGCGAACCTGCTCGCGATCGGGCTGGTCGTCCTCGTCGCCCTGCTGTTCGTGGGAATGGTGGGCGCGCTCGTCAGGATCGGGAACATTCTCGGACGGGACGTCCAACGGGCCACACGGGGAACCCTGTTGGTGGGGACGGCATGGATCACGTGCACGATCCTCACCGTGAATGTCGCGGGCATCCCGTTCGCCTCGTACCGGGCGGCGGCCGGGTTGAACTCCCAACGGCGGCAGGTCGAGGCGACGTTGAAGGACGAGGCCGCGTTCAAGAAGATCGCGAAGAGCGACAAGTTCGGCAACACGCCCCCGTCACAGCTCGTTCCGGATCTGCGCGGCAAGGACATGCTGTTCACGTTCATCGAGAGCTACGGCCGCAGCGCGATCGAGGACCCGATCATGGCGCCGGGCGTCGACAAGATGCTCACGGAGAACACGGCGGCGCTCGCGAAGATCGGATTCCATGCCAAGAGCGGCTGGCTGACGTCGTCGACGTACGGCGGCGGGAGCTGGTTCGGGCACTCGACGACCATGTCGGGGCTGTGGATCGACAACCAGCAGCGCTACCGCACGGTGATGGCGAGCGACCACCTCTCCCTCACGAAGGCGTTCCAGAAGACCGGCGCGTGGGACACCGTCGGCATCATGCCGGGGGTGCAGAAGAGCTGGCCGGAGCAGAAGTACTACGGGCTCGACAAGGTCTACAACGCGTTCCAGATGGGGTACCAGGGGCCGAAGTTCAGCTGGTCGACGATGCCGGACCAGTACGCGCTGGAGTCGTACCAGCGGCTTGAGCACGGCAAGAAGCGGGACAAGCCGCTGATGGCCGAGATCATCCTGACGTCCAGTCACATGCCGTGGGCGCCGATCCCGAGCCTGGTCGACTGGGAGGACGTGGGCGACGGTTCGGTCTTCGACGCGATCCAGAAGGCGGGCAAGAAGTCCTCGGACGTCTACAGCGACGACACCAAGGCCCGTGAGGAGTACGGCAAGTCGGTGCAGTACTCGGTGACCGCGCTGACCCAGTGGATGGAGCGGTACGCCGACGACAACACCGTCCTCGTCTTCCTCGGCGACCACCAGCCGAACGCCAAGGTCAGCGGCAACCAGGCCAGCCGTGACGTCCCGATCTCGATCGTCGCCAAGGACCCCAAGGTCCTGGAGAAGGTCGCCGACTGGAACTGGACGGACGGCCTCAAGCCCGCCCACGACGCCCCCGTCTGGAAGATGGACCAGTTCCGCGACCGCTTCCTCACGGCGTACGGGTCGACTCCGCACCCGAAGACCAACTGACACTCGAAGACCGACTGACGCTTCACGAAGGCTCGTTCATCGCGTCGCGCGCCGCTTCGACGAACGCGGTCAGGGAGGCCGAGTAGGCTTCCATGGCCGCGTCGAAGCGGGCGAACTCCTCCGGCTCGCTACGGGAGATCCCCGAGAGGGAACCGCTGGTGCGCGCGGCTGCCGCCAGTACCGCTCTGGCCAGTTCGGCGAGCCGGCCGGGCCCCTCCAGCGAGATGACCCGCACGCTGTGCATGAGCGGGTCGTACGCCTCACGCGTCTCGACCCGCATCTCCTGAATGTGCGTCAGAAAGCGTTCGGGGTCGGAGGGTTGGTAGCGGACCTCGCCGACCTTCCAGTACAGCTCGCTCATCCCGTGCGCGCAGCGCATCAGCTCCAGATACGCGTCCCGCCGCGACTCCCGTACCCGGCTCGCCTGTTGGGCCTTCGCCGACGCCTCCGCCTGGACCCTGGCCGCGCGGACGTTCCCCAAGTTGGTGACCCAGCCCGCCAGTACGGCCGTACCGCCGGTCAATGCCGCGACCCACACCGCGCTGTCCGCCACGCGATCAGTGTCGGTGGCGTCCCGCGCGGTGTCGAGAGGGCGTCGATCAGCCGCCGGAGGTGTCGAGTTCGGCGTCCTCGCTCACGCCCGCGCAGTCGTACGGGTCCTTGAGCCAGCCGTCGGGGAGGACGACGCGGTTGTTGCCGGACGTCCGGCCGCGCGGCCCGTCCGCGCCGGTGGGCCAGGGCTGGTCGAGGTCCAACTCGTCGAGTCCGGAGCGGAGTTCGGCCAGGGACGAGGTGATCGCGAGGCGTTTGCGCATCTCGCTGCCGACCGCGAAGCCCTTCAGGTACCAGGCGACGTGTTTGCGGAAGTCGATGACGCCCCTCGACTCGTCCCCGAGCCATTCGCCGAGGAGGGTGGCGTGGCGGACCATGACGTCGGCGACCTCCTTGAGGGAGGGGCGCGCGATGTCCTCGGGGCGGCCCTCGAAGGCCGCGACCAGGTCCGAGAACAGCCACGGGCGGCCCAGGCAGCCCCGGCCGACGACGACGCCGTCGCAGCCCGTCTCGCGGACCATCCGCAGCGCGTCCTGCGCCGACCAGATGTCGCCGTTGCCGAGGACGGGGATCTCGGGGACGTGTTCCTTGAGGCGCGCGATGGCGTCCCAGTCGGCGGTGCCGCCGTAGTGCTGGGCGGCGGTGCGGCCGTGCAGGGCGATGGACGTCACGCCCTCCTCGACGGCGATGCGGCCGGCGTCGAGGTAGGTGATGTGGTCGTCGTCGATGCCCTTGCGCATCTTCATCGTGACGGGGAGGTCCCCGGCGCCGGAGACGGCCTCGCGGAGGATCGCGCGCAGCAGGTTGCGCTTGTACGGGAGCGCCGAGCCGCCGCCCTTGCGGGTGACCTTCGGGACGGGGCAGCCGAAGTTCAGGTCGATGTGGTCGGCGAGGCCCTCCTCCGCGATCATGCGGACGGCCTTGCCGACGGTCGCCGGGTCGACGCCGTACAGCTGGATCGAGCGGGGCGTCTCGGTCGCGTCGAAGCGGATGAGCTGCATGGTCTTGTCGTTGCGCTCGACCAGCGCGCGGGTGGTGATCATCTCGCTCACGAACAGGCCCTTGCCGCCGCTGAACTCCCTGCACAGGGTGCGGAAGGGCGCGTTCGTGATGCCGGCCATGGGTGCCAGGACGACGGGCGGCTGGACGGTGTGCGGGCCGATCTGGAGCGGCTGGGCGGTCGTGGACATTCCCCCATTGTCGCGCATGGGACGGGTGGGCCGAACGGGTGAGGTCCAGGATCTTGTATCGGTCATTAGTTAGACGCACTATTGATTCGGGCGTACAGTGGTCGGCATGCCGGAGCTGAGCCCTCGCCGTCGACTGCTGGTGCTCGCGATCTGCTGCATGAGCCTGCTGATCGTGAGCCTCGACAACACCGTCCTCAATGTGGCGCTGCCCGCCATGCAGCGCGATCTCGACGCGAGTACGTCGGGTCTTCAGTGGACGATCGACGCGTACACGCTGGTGCTGGCGTCGCTCCTGATGCTCTCGGGGTCGACCGCCGACCGGATCGGGCGCCGCAAGGTGTTCATGACGGGCCTCGTCATCTTCACGGCCGGTTCTCTGCTCTGTTCCGTCGCCCCGAACCTCGATCTGCTCATCGTCGCGCGGATGCTCCAGGCGGTCGGGGGTTCGATGCTGAACCCGGTCGCCATGTCGATCATCACGAACACGTTCACGGACTCGCGGGAGCGGGCCCGTGCGATCGGGGTGTGGGGAGCGGTCGTCGGGATATCCATGGCCGCCGGTCCGCTGGTCGGCGGGCTGCTCGTCGAGTCGGTGGGGTGGCGGGCGATCTTCTGGCTGAACCTTCCGGTGGGGCTCGCCGCGCTGCTGCTGACCCTGCGGTTCGTCCCCGAGTCCCGTGCCGAGCGGGCCCGGCGGCCCGATCCGGTCGGGCAGGTGCTGGTGATCGTGCTGTTCGGGGCGCTGACCTACGCGATCATCGAGGCGCCGGTGTCCGGGGCGGGGACCAGCGTGCCGTTCGCCGTTCTCGCGCTCGCCGCGCTCGGGGGGCTGTTGTGGTACGAGCCCCGGCGTACCGATCCCCTCATCGATCTGCGGTTCTTCCGGTCCGCGCCGTTCAGCGGGGCGACGGTGATCGCGATCAGCGCGTTCGCCGCGCTCGCCGGGTTCCTGTTCCTGTCCACGCTGTACCTCCAGAACGTGCGGGGGCTCGACGCGCTCCACGCGGGGCTGTGGATGCTGCCGATGGCGGTGCCGACGTTCCTGTGCGCGCCGATCTCCGGCCGCCTCGTCGGCACCCGCGGCCCTCGCATCCCGCTCCTCGTCGCCGGGGTCGCCATGTCCTCCGGCGCGCTGCTCTTCGCCGCGTTCCACGCCGAGAGCTCCACGGCCGGCCGCTTCCTCGGGTACCTCCTCTTCGGCATCGGCTTCGGCTTCGTCAACGCGCCCATCACCAACACCGCCGTCTCCGGCATGCCCCGCGCGCAGGCGGGCCTCGCCGCGGCCGTGGCCTCCACGAGCAGGCAGCTCGGCCAGACGCTCGGTGTCGCCGTCGTGGGCGCCGTCCTCGCCTCCGGCATCACCGCCTCCGCCTACCGCGAGACGTTCTCCTCCGCCGCGACCCCGGGCTGGTGGATCATCGTCGGCTGCGGGATCTCCGTACTGACCCTCGGGCTCCTCACCAGCGGGCGGTGGGCCCGGGGAACGGCGGAGGAGACGGCCGCGCGGCTCCGGGTGCCGGAGGTCCAGGGGGTGGGGGCCGGGGCGAGGTGAGCGGGGGGGGGAGGTGAGCGGGGCCGCCGTTCGTCCGCGCCGGCGGTCGGCGCGCCAGGGCCGGGGGCGGGGCCAGGCGCTCAAGGGTTGTTCGCCTCTCCGGACGGGCCCGAGTTCCTCGCCCTCCGGGACGCCCGTCACCATGCGGGTGCCGATTTCCGAGACCGGCCGGACCACCCTCGCCATACCCTCCCTCCCGCGAGCAGCGACACCCGGCCACCGGCCACTCCCCGAACGATATTGCCGCCCCTCCCCGAAGAGAGTGGGCGGCAATTTCCCTTTCCCCTTTCGAGCGGGATTCGAGGAATTCCCCTCACGCCACAGCCTGAGCCTGAACCCGCGACCGCCCCGCCTGGGCATAGAACCCATGGTCCCGCAGAGCCAGATATCGCCGGTTGAAGCGGACGAAAGGCTCGATCAGCAGGTCGACGAAGACGAGAAAGGAAACCGTCCCGATACCGACCGGCCCGCCGAGCAGCCAGCCCGCGAGGAGGAGGACCCCCTCCACCAGACCCTTGCCGCACCAGAACGGCCAGCGCCACCGGCCCCGCGCGCCGATGGCGAGCAGGTCGATCGCGCGTATCCCGAATCCGCTCATGATGATGAGCGAGGAGGCGTAGGCGCACAGCGCGGAGCCGAGGAGCAGAAGGGCGTACGGGCCGAGGCCCAGGTGCCCCGCGAAGTCCGTCCAGCGGAGCACGTCGATCAGCGATCCGCACAGGAAGAACGTGACGAACGGCGAGACCGGCGGCCGACGCCGGGTCAACAGGGCCCACAGCCCGATGCACACGGCCGCGACGGCGGCCTGACAGATCCCCACGGTGAGGGGGAGGTGGTCGAGGACGTTCCCAGTTCCGAGTGGATGAAGAAACTCGCCCTGCGAAAAAGGCCACACAACCGGCGAGACAAATCACACCCCGCCTGCCGTACGACCTTCGGATGACCGGTTCAGGACCCACGGACAAACGACGTCAGGGCCGACTCATAAAACCCGTCAATGGGCGCTCTGGTACGTCGTCATCCCCCGCGTATCAATATTTCTCGACCCTTTCGCGCCCCCGGCCTCCCCCTCCCGACTCGCGCCCTCGCCCGACCGGCGTAACCCTGTAGAGGCACACCGAGGGGGATCACCGTAGAAACGGACGTCATCCATGAACTCCGTACTCCACAGCCGGATCGCCCGTGCGCTGGCCGCCGGGGCGATGTCCGTGGCGTTGGCGGCAGGCGGGGCGGCGGCCTCGTACGCCGCGGCCACCCCCAAGCCGAAGCCGAGCGCGTCGCCCATGAGTGACGCGTCGATCACCGTCAAAGCCGACAAGTCCTCGGTGAAACAGGGCGACGAAGTCACCTTCACCGGTCGGACCAAGGGGCTGAAGGTCGGGGCCAAGCTGACGTTGCAGCATGAGAAGGACGGCAAGTGGACGACGCTGAAGGCGTCCACCACCGTGAAGAACGGCAGCAGTTACTCGCTCAAGGGGAAGCTGAACACGAAGGGGGCGGAGAAGCTGCGGATCGCCTCCGGGAAGGTGTACTCGCCGACGGTCACCGTGAAGGTGAACTGATCGCCACACCCGCACGACCCAGAACGCCGGGCCCCCGACCGACAGGGGACCCGGCGTCGAAGTGCGGACCTCAGCAGCCGACCAGCCGGCTCGCCAGGTACCCCTCGATCTGGTCCAGCGACACCCGCTCCTGCTTCATGGAGTCCCGCTCACGCACGGTGACCGCGTTGTCGTCGAGCGTGTCGAAGTCGACGGTGACGCAGTACGGCGTACCGATCTCGTCCTGGCGACGGTAACGGCGCCCGATCGCACCGGCGTCGTCGAACTCGATGTTCCAGTTCTGCCGCAGCGCCTGCGCGAGCCCCTTCGCCTTGGGCGACAGGTCGGCGTTGCGGGACAGCGGGAGGACGGCGACCTTCACGGGAGCCAGGCGGTGGTCGAGCCGCAGGACCGTCCGCTTCTCCAGCTTCCCCTTCGCGTTCGGCGCCTCGTCCTCGACGTACGCGTCGAGCAGGAACGCCAGCATGGAGCGGCCGACACCGGCGGCGGGCTCGATGACGTACGGGGTGTAGCGCTCGCCGGCCTCCTGGTCGAAGTAGTGGAGGTCCTGGCCGGACGCCTTGGAGTGCGCGTTGAGGTCGTAGTCCGTGCGGTTGGCGACGCCCTCCAGCTCACCCCACTCGTTCCCGCCGAACTGGAAGCGGTACTCGATGTCGGCGGTGCGCTTGGAGTAGTGGGAGAGCTTCTCCTTCGGGTGCTCGAACCACCGCATGTTCTCCTCGCGCATGCCGAGGCCGGTGTACCAGTTCCAGCGCTCCTGCATCCAGTACTCCTGCCACTTCTCGTCCTCGCCCGGCTTGACGAAGAACTCCATCTCCATCTGCTCGAACTCGCGGGTGCGGAAGATGAAGTTGCCGGGCGTGATCTCGTTGCGGAAGGACTTGCCCATCTGCGCGATGCCGAACGGCGGCTTCTTGCGCGCGGCGGTCTGCACCAGGGCGTAGTTGGTGAAGATGCCCTGCGCGGTCTCGGGCCGCAGGTAGGCGACGGAGCCGGTGTCCTGGGTCGGGCCGAGGTGGGTCGACAGCAGGCCGGAGAACTGCTTGGGCTCGGTGAACTGGCCCTTGTTGCCGCAGTTCGGGCAGTTGATGTCGGCCATGCCGTTCTCGGGGAGACGGCCGTGCTTGGCCTCGTACGCCTCTTCCAGGTGGTCCGCGCGGTACCGCTTGTGGCAGGCGGTGCACTCGGTCAGCGGGTCGGAGAAGGTGGCGACGTGACCGGAGGCGACCCAGACCTCGGGGGCCAGGATGACGGACGAGTCGAGACCGACCACGTCCTCACGGGACGTCACCATGTAACGCCACCACTGGCGCTTCAGGTTCTCCTTGAGCTCGACGCCGAGGTGTCCGTAGTCCCAGGCGGCCCGCTGGCCGCCGTAGATCTCACTGCACGGGAATACGAAGCCACGGCGCTTGCTAAGGCTGACGATGGTCTCGATCTTGTCGGCGGCCACGGTGCTCTCTTCATAACGACGAATAACGACGACGGACGACGAAGCGGGGGCGCTCGCGCGTGAAGCCGAAACACCTGCTTCAGAGCGCCGCTTCGGAGCGAAACCTCAGGGTACCGGCGGAGACTCCCCCACCTACAAATCGAACCCCTCCCAAGCACCGCCCCACGGCCCGCCCGCCCCGCTCCCCGCCCTTCTCCCCGCCCCTCACCTGCTCTTACCGAACGCTTGTTGACAACGGTTTCCATATTTGTTGAAAATGGCTTTCATGAACGTACGACGACTCATATCGGGCACCGCCCTCGCGGCGGCCGGCACCCTCTCCCTCGCCGCCCTCACCGGCTGCTCCTCCGACAGTGCCGCCGCCACGAACAGCGACGGCAAGCTCGACGTCGTCGCGTCGTTCTACCCGATGGCCTTCCTCGCCGAGCAGATCGGCGGCACCCACGTCAGCGTGGAGAGCCTGACCGAGCCCGGCCAGGAGCCGCACGACCTGGAGATCAGCGCCAAGCAGACCGCGCGCCTGGAGAAGGCCGACGCGATCGTCTACCTGAAGAACCTCCAGCCGTCGGTGGACGCGGCCGTGAAGCAGTCGTCGGTGAAGACGAAGGTGGACGCCGCCTCCCTCACCTCGCTGGAGAAGCACGGCAACGAGGTCGGCGGCCACTCCGCCGAGTCCGACCACACCGAGAACGACGAGCTGGCGGGCCTCGACCCGCACATCTGGCTCGACCCGGTCCGCTACTCGCAGGTCGCCCAGGGCGTCGGCAAGGCCCTGGAGAAGGCCGACCCGGACCACGCGGCCGACTACAAGAAGAACACCGCCGCCCTGGTCGCCAAACTGGCCGCCCTGGACACGCAGTTCAAGACGGGCCTGGCCGACACCAAGACCAAGGTGTTCATCACGACCCACGCCGCCTTCGGCTACCTCGCCGAGCGCTACGGCCTGACCGAGGAGGCCATCAACGGCCTCGACCCCGAGTCGGAGCCGAGTGCCGCGCGCGTGAAGGACCTTGAGAAGATGGCCAAGGCCGACGGCGTCACGACCGTGTTCTACGAGACGCTCGTCAGCGACAAGACCGCGAAGACCATCGCCTCGGACGCGAACCTGAAGACCGACGTCCTCGACCCGATCGAGGGCATCACGGAGAAGTCCCGCGGCAAGGACTACTTCTCGGTCCAGGAAGCCAACCTCAAGGCCCTCCAGACCGCCCTGGGAACAAAGTGAGCGTGAAGTGACTTGGAGGACGGCATGACCTCAGAGCCCGTCATCACCCTGCGCGGCGTGCGCGCCGAGCTGGGCTCGCGGCCCGTCCTCCGCGGGATCGACCTCACCGTGCGGCGCGGTGAGGTCGTCGCGCTGCTCGGCGCCAACGGCTCCGGCAAGTCGACGGCGATCCGCAGCGTGATCGGCCAGGTCCCGCTGAGCGCCGGGGAGATCGAGCTGTTCGGCACGCCCCGCAGGCGGTTCCGGGACTGGTCGCGCGTCGGGTACGTCCCGCAGCGCACGACCGCCGCCGGGGGCGTCCCCGCGACGGTCACCGAGGTCGTCTCCTCCGGCCGCCTCTCCCGCGCCCGCTTCGGCGTCCTGCGCAGGGCGGACCACGCGGCCGTACGCCAGGCCCTGGAGCTGGTCGGCATGGCGGACCGGGCCAAGGACAACGTGGACGCCCTCTCCGGCGGCCAGCACCAGCGCGTCCTGATCGCCCGCGCCCTCGCCTCCGAACCCGAGCTGCTGATCATGGACGAGCCGATGGCGGGCGTCGACCTCGCGAGCCAGGAAGTGCTGGCGCAGACCCTGAAGGACCAGGTCGCGGCCGGGACGACGGTCCTGCTCGTCCTGCACGAACTCGGGCCCCTGGAACCGCTGATCGACCGGGCCGTCGTCCTGCGCGACGGCTGCGTCCAGCACGACGGCCCGCCCCCGCGCGCGGTCGGCCAGCATGCCCTGCCGGGCCACGACCACGTCCACCCGCACGAGCCGATGCACACGGGACTGCTGAGCTGACATGGACTTCCTCGACTACGCCTTCATGCAGCGGGCCCTGCTCGCCGCCGTCCTCGTCGGCATCACCGCGCCCGCCGTCGGCATCTACCTCGTCCAGCGCCGCCAGGCCCTCATGGGCGACGGAATCGGCCATGTCGCGATGACCGGCGTCGGCCTCGGCTTCCTGCTCTCCTGGTCGCCGGTGTGGATGGCGACGCTGGTGTCCGTGCTCGGCGCGGTCCTCATGGAGTTGATCCGCTGGTACGGCAAGACCCGGGGCGACATCGCGCTCGCGATGCTCTTCTACGGCGGTATGGCGGGCGGTGTGATGTTCATCAACCTCGCGCCGACCGGCTCCAACGCCAACCTCACGTCGTACCTGTTCGGGTCGCTGTCGACCGTCTCGCAGTCCGACGTGACGGCGATCTGCATCCTCGCCGCGTTCGTCGTCCTCGTCACGCTCGGGCTGCGGCGGCAGCTCTTCGCCGTCAGCCAGGACGAGGAGTTCGCGCGGGTCACCGGGCTGCCGGTGCGGGCGCTGAACCTGCTGACGGCCGTGACGGCGGCCGTCACCGTCACCGTCGCGATGCGGGTCGTCGGGTTGTTGCTGGTCAGCGCGTTGATGGTGGTGCCCGTCGCCGCCGCGCAGCAGCTCAGCCGGAGTTTCGCGGCGACCTTCGCGATCGCGGTGGCGATCGGGGTGAGCGTGACCATCGGCGGGACGATCACCTCGTACTACCAGGACGTGCCGCCCGGGGCGACGATCGTCCTGCTGACCATCGGCGCGTTCATCCTGCTCACGGCGGTCTCCGCGCCGCTCGCCCGCCGACGCGCCCGCGCGCACGCCCTCGCGCAGCCCCCGGGGGACCCGGCGGAGTGTGCGATTCCGGCCAGCCGGAAGGCGGGCGACGGGGTCGGCGTCTGACCGGGCACAGGCCGGGCTGGCACAATGGCCGGGCAGGTGTTCAGACGTTCAGGAGGCAACGGTGACGACCGCTGGACCGCCCGTGAAGGGCCGCTCCACCCGGCAGCGTGCCGCCGTGGCGGCGGCGCTCGACGAGGTCGACGAGTTCCGCAGCGCGCAGGAGCTCCACGACATGCTCAAGCACAAGGGCGACTCGGTGGGCCTCACGACCGTCTACCGCACCCTCCAGACCCTCGCGGACGCCGGCGAGGTGGACGTCCTGCGCACGTCCGACGGCGAGTCGGTGTACCGCCGCTGCTCCACCGGCGACCACCATCACCACCTCGTCTGCCGCGTCTGCGGCAAGGCGGTGGAGGTCGAGGGCCCGGCCGTCGAGAAGTGGGCCGAGGCGATCGCCGCGGAACACGGCTACGTCAACGTCGCGCACACGGTCGAGATCTTCGGCACCTGCGCGGAGTGCGCCGCGCGTTAGCGCCCGAAGCAGCGCTGCAACTCCTTGAAGTCGTAGAACTTGCTGTTCTTCGCGACCGGCTTGCAGCCCGCCTTGAACGGGATCTCCTTCTCGTTGTAGAGCATCCGTACGAGGTACTGGGTGCCCTTCCGGTAGACGTCCCACTGGATGTTGGCGCCCAGGGGCGACACGTCGGCGCCTCTCCAGGGGTTGTTGTCGTACGTGTACGAGACGCCCGGCGTCGCCGGCTTCGTGCTCTCCGGGAGGCCCATCAGAGCCGCGAGGGGGATGATCTCCTCGGCGTGGGTGAAGCGGAGTTCGGCGCCGAGGGTGGAGGTGCCGGACCTCTTGGACTCGACCTGGTTGAAGAAGTCGTCCAGCAGGACGTTCGCCATCTTGTAGGTGATGTCGGAGTCGGAGAAGCCGGGGCCCTTCTCGTAGAAGTCCTCGGCGTCGCCGAGGTAGCCGAACCAGGCTGCGTCGGTGCGGGAGATGTAGCGCTCCAGGCCCCAACCCCGGCCGCCCGGGCTCTCCTTGATCATCGCGGGGGCGATGGCGTACAGGTTGTAGACGGCCTCGGCGGCGGCCACCTGGTCCGCGGCCGAAAGGCCGTTCACGAAGCCCTGCTTGAAGATCTTCCGCAGCACACCGACCGCCGCCCGCTGGGTCTTCGGCTGGTCGGTGATCGACTTGAGGGTGGCCGCGAGGCGCTGGTCGTTCGCCAGGTACTCCTGGTACGCCTTGCCGCCGGCCGACTTGTGGAAGTACAGGAGATCCTTGTCGGTGCGGGTGGCCCCGATGAGCGGCTTCAACGCCGGGTCCTTCGCGGCGAGTTCACCGGCGTACTCGTTCGCGCTGTCGACCGCGCGGCCCTGCCCGGAGCTGACGACGTCGATCTTCTCGCCGGACGCGGCGATCTCGCCGAAGAGCCCCGGCAGCCGCGCCGCCATGCGGTCGGCGGTGTCGCGCATCTCCTCCCGGCCCCGCCCGCTCAGGTTCCCGTACCCGACCTTGGCCATCGCCGCGAGCAGCGCCCGCACCTTGGGCCCGAACTCCTCGCCCTTGCCGGTGAGTTGACCCGACGCTGCGGCCTTGTCCCAGAGCGCGAGGATCAGATCGCCGTCGGAGCTGTCGGTGGCGGCGCGGGAGCCGTGCCGGGAGACGTTCTCCGTGAAGACGGGGGTGAACCCGGCGGGGGCCTTGGAGTAGGACGCCGGGTTCTGCCGGGGCTGGTACGGGGCCTTCGTGCCGTAGCTGACGGCGTGGGCGGGCTGTCGGTCGGCGGCGAGCGCCGGGGTCGCCGCGACCAGCACGGCGCAGAGGGCCGCGAACGCGGGGGTTACGTGCTTCATGGGCGGATCGTCCGTGAGCCGCGTGAACCCCCGGTGGCGCTCAGGTGGCCGTCCGGCCCTGGTCTTCCGCCGTCCTGCCCTCCATCGCGAGGAGTTCCTCGTTCGGGATGGCCCCGCCGAAGCGGCGGTCGCGGGAGGCGAACTCGACGCAGGCCCGCCACAGGTCGCGGCGGTCGAAGTCGGGCCACAGGACGTCCTGGAAGACCATCTCGGCGTAGGCGCTCTGCCAGATCAGGTAGTTGGAGGTGCGCTGCTCGCCGCTGGGGCGCAGGAAGAGGTCGACGTCCGGCATGTCCGGGTAGTACAGGTACTTCGCGAGGGTCTTCTCGTTGACCTTGGACGGGTCGAGCTTCCCGGACTTCACGTCCTCCGCGAGCGCCTTGGCCGCGTCGGCGATCTCGGCCCGGCCGCCGTAGTTCATGCAGAAGTAGAGGGTCAGCTTGTCGTTGCCCTTCGTCTGCTCCTGGGCGATCTGGAGCTCCTGCGCGACGGACTTCCACAGCTTGGGCATCCGGCCGACCCACCGCACGCGGATGCCGAGGGCGTCGAGCTGGTCGCGGCTCTTGCGGATGAAGTCGCGGTTGAAGTTCATCAGGAAGCGGACCTCGTCGGGCGAGCGCTTCCAGTTCTCGGTGGAGAAGGCGTACAGCGAGATGTTCCTCACACCCATCTCGACGCCGCCCTGGAGGACGTCGAGGACCTGCTCGGCGCCGACCTTGTGGCCCTCCGTACGGGGCAGCCCGCGCTCCTTGGCCCAGCGGCCGTTGCCGTCCATGACGATCGCCACGTGCTCCGGCACGAGCTCGCCGGGGAGCTTGGGCGGACGGGCTCCGGAGGGGTGCGGCTCCGGCGCCTGGTACTCACGCCGCTGACGCCCCAGAATCCCGCGTACGACCATGTCCTTCTCGTCTCCCTAGCTTTTTTCCACGTACCGGAGCGAGCGCAGCCCCCGCTCCAGGTGCCAGTGCAGATAGGCGGACACGAGTCCGCTGCCCTCGCGGACGTGCCGGGCCTCCGCGGTGTCCGCCGTCTCCCAGTCTCCCGTAAGCAGCGCGCCCAGGAGGACCAAGGTCTGCGGCGAGGGTACGACGCTGCCGGGGACCCGGCAGTCGACGCAGATGGAGCCGCCGGAGGCGACGGAGAAGAACCGGTTGGGCCCTGGCAGTCCGCACTTGGCGCAGTCGCCGAAGCTGGGGGCGTAGCCGTTGACGGCGAGGGAGCGCAGCAGGAACGCGTCCAGCACGAGGTGCGGGGCGTGCTCGCCGCGGGCCAGCGTCCTGAGCGCGCCCACCAGCAGCAGGTACTGCTGCACCGCCGGCTCCCCCTCGTGGTCCGTGAACCGCTCGGCCGTCTCCAGCATGGCCGTCCCGGCGGTGTACCGCGCGTAGTCGCTCACGATGCCGCCACCGTAAGGAGCGATCGTCTCACTCTGCGTACACAACGGCAGTCCCCGGCCGATCAGTTCACTCCCCCGGGTAAAGAACTGGACATCGACGTGCGAGAAAGGTTCCAGCCTCGCCCCGAACTTCGACTTTGTCCGCCGCACACCCCGCGCGACGGCGCGTACCCTGCCATGGCCGCGGGTGAGCAAGGTGATAATTCTGTCCGCTTCGCCCAGTTTCTGGGTGCGTAGGACGATGCCGTCGTCGCGGAACAGGCTCATGGGGTCATTCTCGCATCGAGCGGCTTTCTGAAGGATCGATCGGCTTTCTGTCAGGGCGGGGGCGTTGGTGGGGCGGGACTTCCGGTGGCTGTGGGGGGCGTACGCGGTCAGTGTGTTCGGTACGTGGCTGGCGTTCGACGCGTTTCCGATGATCGCGGTGCTGGCGCTGGACGCGAGCCCGGCGGCGGTGTCGGCGCTGGCGGCGGTCGGCCCGGCGGTGGGGGCGCTGGCGGCGGTGCCGCTGGGACCGTGGGTGGAGTTCCGGCGCAAGCGCCCGGTGATGGTCGCGATGGACCTCGTCCGGTGCGCGGCCCTGCTGAGCGTGCCGCTCGCGTACGCGTTCGGGCTGCTCGGGCTCGTCCAGCTGCTGATCGTGTCGGTGGTCGTCGCCGCCGCGGACATCACGTTCACCTCGGCGAGCGGCGCGTTCGTCAAGTGGCTCGTCCCGAAGGACCAGTTGCTCACCGCGAACGCCCGCTTCGAGTCGACGATGTGGACGGCGACGATGCTCGGCCCCCCGCTCGGCGGCGCGGCGATCGGCGCCGTCGGCCCGGTCGTGACGGTCGTCGCGAACGCGGTGAGCTTCCTGCTGTCGGCGCTGGGCCTGGCCGGGGTGAAGGGCAGGGAGCCGCAGCCCGCGAAGGCGCCCGCGCTGAGCTGGCGTGAACTCCTGGAAGGCTGGCGCTACCTCCTCGCCCACCCCGTCCTGCGCCCCCTGCTGCTCAACGCGATGGTGGTGAACGGCCTGATCATGGCCGGTGCCCCGCTGCTGGCGGTGCTGATGCTCGGCGAGCTGGACTTCCCGCCCTGGCAGTACGCGCTGGCGTTCGCCGCGCCGTGCGTCGGCGGGCTGATCGGCTCCCGGCTCGCCCGGCGGCTGGTCCCGCGCTGGGGCCGGCGCCGGATGCTGCTGTGGCTCGGCACCCTGCGGGCCTGCTGGCCGCTGGGGCTCGCCTTCGTGGGCCACGGCGCCGCCGGGCTCGTCCTGGTCATGGTCGTCGAGCTGGGCCTGATCACCTGCGCGGGCGCCTACAACACCGTCCTCGCCACGTTCCGCCTGGAGACGACCCCTTCGGACCGGGTGGCGCGCGTGCTGTCGGCGTGGTCGGTGAGCACGAAGGCGGGCATCGCGTCGCTGACCGCGCTGTGGGGTGTGGTCGCCGGACTCGCCGGGACCCGGACGGCGCTCGGTCTCGCGGGCCTGCTCCTGCTGGCAACTCCGTTGCTGCTGCTGACCGTTCGCCGCGAAGAGGCTGCCGAGGCGGCGGTGAGTCCGTAGGATCGCCTCGGCTTCGGGGGAGGTTCACATGGACGGCTGGTCGGCACGTGACGCGCGGGACGACGAACTCCCCCTCCTCACCGACCTGTTCGAGGGCGAACCGCCCCCGCCGGGCGCCGCCCTCACCCTGGTCGCCGTCCACGACGGCCGCCTCCTCGGCTGCGCCACCGCCGAACGCCCCGCACCGGGACACGTACGCCTGACCGCGATCGCCGTACGGCCGGACGCGCGCCGGCGAGGTGTCGCCCTGCGCCTCCTCGACGAACTCGCCTCCAGGGTCGCCGAGTTGCCCGGCCCGCGTCCGCTGCTGTCGGCCGTCGTCGAGGCGTCGGACATACCCGGCGCGGGGCTGCTGCTGAAGGGCGGGTTCGTCGGGACGCGCGTGCTGCGCACCGGCGGGGACGCCGACGGGCTCTGTCTGCACTTCCAGCACAAGAGCCGCGTCGAGTACGTCGACCCGGACGCCCGCTACCTCGTGCCGTGCGGGGCCCGGGAGCAGCTCGTCGAGTCGCTCGCGCCGCCGGACCAGGCGGTGACCGCGCTGGTGCCGCTGAGCGGCCGACTCGCCTTCGAGATCACCCGGTTCGAGCAGGACGACCCGGCGGCCCTCCAGTCCGGCGAGGCCGCCGCGGGCATCGCGTTCTCCGGGGCGATCCTCGCGGCGATCACCTTCCTGCTGGGCTTCGCGTTCACCTCGACCCGCTTCCCCGACGACGTCCGGCTCCTGCTGATCGGGGCGACCTTCGCGACGGTCCTGTCCCTCATCGTCTACGCCTCCGCGTCGGGGGAGCTGGCGCGCATCCGGTCCAACTCCTTCGCCCGGATCATGAAGTACGGCAACATCCTCTCCGAGTACGGCGGTGTCCTGCCGTTCGTGATCTCCCTGCCCGTCACCTACGCGCAGGCCAGTGGGGACCGCTGGTCGACGACCGTGCTGGCCGCGCTGCTGAGCGTGGGGCTCGGGTGGTACGAGTGGTCGGAGTTCTCCATCGCCCACCGGTACCGCAAGAGCGCCGCCGACCTCGTCCTGACCGCGTTCACCGTGTTGTCCCCGCTGACCGGGGCGGCGGTCGTCGCGACGGAGGTGACGAGCTGGCCGTGGACCGTGTCGCTGGCGGTGGCGCTGCTGGGGCGGACGTGGCTGTACCTGTTCCGGCGCGGGGCGGAGGAGGGGACGTCGGCGCGGCGGCAGTGGCAGGTGCGGGAGTGAGGGGGCCGGTCAGGGGGGCAGCGGGTCCGGGAGCGAAAGGGCCGTTCAGTCGGTCAGCAGGGCCTCGACGTCCTGTGCGCAGCCCCACGACAGGGTGACGCCCGCGCCGCCGTGACCGTAGTTGTGGATCACGTTCCCCTCGCGTTCCAGGCGGACCTGGGGGCGGACGGGGCGCAGCCCCACCCGGTGGCCGATCAACTCCGCCCCGGCCAGGGCGGGTTCGACCTCCGCGCAGCGCCGGACGATCCGCCGGGCGGTCTCGGGGTCGGGCCCCGTGTCCCAGGCGCCCGCGTCGGCGGTCCCGCCGAGCACGACGTGCGCGAAGTGGGGGTAGAAGTAGGTGAGTTCGTCCGCGTCCGGGGTGTCGTCGCAGAAGAACGTGTCGATCCCGGGGTTGCGGACGACGACGAGCCGGCCGCGTACGGGGTGCACGGAGGGGTCGTCCACGAGGCTCCGGGCGCCGATGCCCGTGCAGTTGACGACGACGGGGGCCGGGGGGAGGGTCTCGTACCGGCGCCGGCGCAGGGTGCCGCCGGCCGCCCGGAGCCGTTCGGTGAGGTGGGTGAGGTAGCGGGGCATGTCGATCACGGGGGCCCGGTAGCGCCACGCCTCGGCGTAACCCGGGCGCGGGGCGCAGGACTTGGCGTCGGCCCAACTCGCCCACGCCGGAAGGGCGCAGGGGATGCGGGACTCGTGCGTGCCCTCGACGAGACGGACGCCGCTCGCCGGGTCCTCGCTCAGCGCGCGCAGTGCCGTGAGGGTGCGCCGGCTCCAACTCTCCACCAGGTGAAGGGGTTCCGCGAGGTAGGGGTCCCAAGAGGCGCCCGCTGCCGCCGAGGTGGTCTCCTCGGGGAGCGACTCCGTTTCCACGCGCACCTCGTGGCCGGACTCCGCGAGGTGGACCGCCGTGGTCAGGCCGATCACCCCGGCGCCGATCACCAGCACGCTAGACATGGCCGAACCGCCGTACGTACCGGCTCTGCCAGGGGGTTTCGACGGCGCGGCGGTGGTAGTTGCGGCGCACGAACTCCACGGCCCGCTCAGGAGGGACGCCGTCCAGTACGGCCAGGCACGCCAGCGCCGTACCCGTCCGGCCCCGGCCGCCGCCGCAGGCCACCTCGACGCGTTCCCCGGCGGAGCGGTGCCATGCCTCCGTGAGGGCGTCGCGGGCGTCCTGGTGGTCCTTGGGGAGGCGGAAGTCGGGCCAACTCAGCCAGCGGGCGGGCCAGTCGGCGGGTGGGGGTGGGCTGCCGAGGAGGTAGAGGCCGTACGCCGGGGGTGTGCTCGGCATCGGGTGGCGCAGGCCCCGTCCGCGTACGCGGCGTCCCGACGGCAGTTCCAGGACGCCCGGTTCGTTCCTCTCCCACATTTCCATCCGACCATTCTGCTCGGCGGGGCAACCGAATCGGGGCGGTGCGTGGTCTGGGGGGCGAGGAGGGGTACTTGATGCGCGACGAGCTGGAAGAGCAGTTCCAGGAGTTCGTCCGGGCGCGGTGGTCGCGGCTGGTCCGGACGGCGTACCTGCTGACGGGCGATCCGCACCACGCGGAGGACCTGACGCAGACCGCCCTCGCGAAGGCGTACCGCTCCTGGCGCCGGGTCTCCCGGGCGGACAGCCCCGAGGCGTACGTCCGCCGCATGCTCGTCACCTGCAACAACGACCGCTTCCGCAAGCGCCGGGTCCGGGAGTCCCTGACCTCCGCGCCCCCGGAGACCCCGTCCCTCGACCCCCACCACCCCACCGACGACCGCAGCGCCCTCCTCACCGCCCTCGCCGAACTCCCGCCCCGCCAGCGGGCGGTGGTCGTCCTGCGCTACTGGGAGGACCTCTCCGAGTCCGAGGTCGCCGACATCCTCGGCTGCTCCCCCGGCACGGTGAAGAGCCAAGCCTCCAAGGGCCTCGCCAAACTCCGCACCCACCCAGAACTGGCCCGGACACCCGAGGGAGGGTCCCACGGGGGTGGGCCCTCTCGGGGGGTGTCCGGGCCTCGGGGGGACGTGCCCGAAGGCTCGGGGATCGAGGGGGGAGAGATCGAGGGGGGCCGGCCGTTGGAGGGTGAGGCCGCGTGGCCGGGGGCGGGAAGCCGTCCGGCCGGGCGTGCGGCTCCGGTGACTCCGGCGGGCGTGGGCGGCGGGGTTGCCCGGCCGGGGGCGGGGGACGGGTTCGCCGGGGACGGGGAGCCGACGGGGGGTGCTGCGGCTGGGCGCGGGGCTGGGGCTGGGGGTGAGGCTTGGGCGGTGCGGGCCGGTGCCGCTGTGCGCGGGGTTTCGCCGACGGAGGCCGGGGGTGGGCCGCGTGGCGGGGGCGTGTTGCTCGCGCCGGTTTCCGTGGAGGGTGCCGACTCCGCCGCCGGCCCTGCCTGTTCATCCGGCGTGGCCCCTTCGGCGTCGTCAGGCCCGGACCTCGGACACGCGCCCCTGGTCCGCTCACCCGCCCCGGCCCCACCCCTGAGCCCTGAGGCCGCACAGCCGCACGGCTCCGTGCCCTCACCCGCCCCCGGCGCACCCCTCGCCCCGGCCCCGCCGCCCCTCGGCGTCGGTGTCCCGCCGCAAGGCGCCCCCCTCCCCCGAAGAACTCCCCCACCCCCCGCCGGTGTCTCCGCCGGTCCCCGGGGCGACGTGACGGCACCCCCCACCCCGACAGACCGGAAAGGACCCAGCGATGAGTGGTGAGCGGGAGGGGTGTGAGGAGTGGGGTGGGGGCCCCGGGGACGGGGAGACCGAGGAGTGGGTACGGGAGTTGCTCGCGGAGGACGCGTACGCCATCCGGCCGTCGCCGGTGCCGTATCCGGCGATCCGGCGGCGTGGGGTGGTGGAGCGGCGCAAGCGGGTCGCGGCGGCGGGGGCGGTGCTCGTGGCGCTGGGGGTCGTCCCCGTGAGCGCGTGGGTGGTCACCGGGGTGAACGGGGGAAAAGGCGCTGACCTGACGGTCGCGGGCCCGACGACCGGCCCCCGGGAGACCCCCGCCCGGGGCACCTCACCGACCGGCGGCGGGACCTCGGCGCCCGACCGGGGCAGCCCCGCGCCCGACCAGTACCGTCTCCCCGCCGATCAGAGCCCCAGCCCCGAGTCCCCGACCCCGCCCGCCACCCCGGGCCAGCTCCTGGACGGCGTCACCTTCGAGGAGGCCGCCACGGGCCTGGAGAAGTGCATCGCCTACGACCGCGAGACCGACTCCCCCGCCGCGTACGACCGACTCGGCGCCGCCGACGGCTACCGCATCATCCTCGCCATGCACAGCACCGGCGACTCGAACTCCCCCGGCGACGGCACGTACGTCGTCGCCGTCAAGGACCTCCCCCGCCCGACCCGCCTCATCTGCACCCTCCGCGACGACCGCGCCGAGGGCCTCAACGCGAGCATCTCCGGCAGCGACGAGACACCCAGCACCCCCCTCACCCCGGACATCAACAGCGGCCGCCTCTACCAGCAGTCGGTCCTGGACCACGGCAACTGGAAACTCCCCTTCCGCTGGGCCACGATCGGCACGACGACCCCCGCGGTGACCCGGGTGACGGCCCAGTACGGCGACTCCGCCCCCGTCGAGGCGACCCTGGACCACGGCTGGTACATCGCGTCGGGCACCCTCGACCGGCAGGTCACCCGCGCCCCCCACCTCAAGGGCTACGACTCAAGGGGGACCCTGGTCTACGACTCGGACACGGACGACGAGTACCAGAGCACCCTGCCCTGAACCCGGCCCACCCGTAATACCCGTAATACCAGCAATACCCCTGATACCCGCACCCTCAGGACGGCGTCCGCGCCGCCGCCAGCAACCGCGTCACATCCTCCGCCCCGATCGTCAACGCCACCCCCACGGTCGCCAGAGTCTCCCGCTCGGCCGGCGTGTAGGGCCCGTCCGCGAGAGCGATCCGCGCCCCCTGGAGCAGGATCGACTCCCGCCCCACGGCGGCGAGATGCGGCGCCAGCGGGTCCAGCGCCTCATGCAGCTCTATGGCCAGCCCGGGCCCGCAGGGCGTCCCGTACGCCCGCCCCGTGTCCGCCGCGACCGCCTCCACGAGCGCGACGAGCTGCTCCCCCGTGCAGTCCTGGAACCCGGCGGCCCGCACGGCCGCGGTGGCCGTCTCCAGGGCCGTACGGGACGACGTCCCGCCCGCCGTGAGCACCGCGAGGGCGACGGTGTGGACGGCGTCGCGGAGCATCGCGGAGAAGCGGGTGGTGGTGGGGTGTTCGAGGACGTCCGTGGGGAAGTGCCGCCGGCAGGCCGCGCACTCGACGACGGGCCCGGTCTCACCCCTGGGTAGTACGGGTACCCCCAGGCATGTGAACCGCCGGCGCCCGGTCAGCCGCTGGTAGTTGCGGTCGCCCCCGCACCCGGGACAGAAGAACTCCCCGTCCCCGACGGGCGTCCACGCGGTCCGTACACCCAGGATGCGGGCAACCCCGGTGGATCGGCTGTCTCGTCCCGGTCCTGGCAGCACGTCCCACCTCCGTCACCGACGCGGCCCCATCGCCACGTCTGCGTGATGTTAGCCACACCAGGGAGGTCCAGTCAGCACCTTGGACGAGACCTCCTCGTGATCTGCACCCGGGGATGGCCGATATACGACGGGGCCCCGGCCGTCGTACCCGACGGCCGGGGCCCCTCGCACGGACGGGTGAGTCAGCGCGTCGCGCGGTTGACGGCGGAGACGACCGCCTTCAGGGAGGCGCGGGTCGTGTTCGCGTCGATACCGATGCCCCACAGGACCTTGTCACCGACGGCGCACTCGATGTAGGAGGCGGCCTGCGCGGACGCGCCCTCGCTCATCGTGTGCTCCTGGTAGTCCAGCAGGCGTACGTCGATGCCGATGCCCTGGAGCGCGTGGAAGAAGGCCGAGATCGGACCGTTGCCGGTGCCGACCAGCGTCATCTCCGTGCCGTCGACCTCGGCCTCGACGGTCAGCGTGTCCACGCCGTCCTTGTCGGTGGTCGACTGGCCCGCCTTGAGCTGCATCCGGCCCCACGGGTTCTCGGGGTTGGGCAGGTACTCGTCGCGGAAGACGGACCAGATGTCCGAGCCGGTGACCTCGCCGCCCTCGGCATCGGTCTTGGCCTGGATCAGCTTCGAGAACTCGATCTGCATCCGGCGCGGCAGGTCCAGCTTGTGGTCGTTCTTCAGGACGTACGCGATCCCGCCCTTGCCGGACTGCGAGTTGACGCGGATGACGGCCTCGTAGGAGCGCCCCACGTCCTTCGGGTCGATGGGCAGGTACGGCACGGCCCACTCGATGTCGTCGACGGTGACGCCCTTGGCGGCGGCGTCCGCCTCCATCGCGTCGAAGCCCTTCTTGATGGCGTCCTGGTGGGAGCCGGAGAAGGACGTGTAGACCAGGTCGCCCACGTACGGGTGGCGCGGGTGGACCTCCATCTGGTTGCAGTACTCCCACGTACGACGGATCTCGTCGATGTCGGAGAAGTCGATCTGCGGGTCGACGCCCTGGGAGAAGAGGTTCATGCCCAGGGTGACCAGGTCGACGTTGCCGGTGCGCTCGCCCTGCCCGAAGAGGCAGCCCTCGATGCGGTCGGCGCCGGCCATCAGCGCCAGTTCGGCCGCCGCCACGGCCGTACCCCGGTCGTTGTGGGGGTGGACGGAGAGCACGACGTGCTCGCGGCGGGAGATGTTGCGGCCCATCCACTCGAAGCGGTCGGCGTGCGTGGAGGGGGTCGAACGCTCCACGGTGGCGGGCAGGTTGAGGATGATCTCGCGGCCCGGGCCGGGCTGGTAGACGTCCATCACCGCCTCGCAGACCTCCAGCGCGAAGTCCAGCTCGGTGTCGGTGAAGATCTCCGGGGAGTACTGGTAGCCGAACTCGGTCTCGGGGCCCAGCAGTTTCTCGGCGTACTCCATCACCAGGCGGGTGCCGTCGACGGCGATCTGCTTGATGTCGTCCTTGGAGCCGCGGAAGACGACCCGGCGGAAGACAGGGGCGGTCGCGTTGTACAGGTGGACGGTCGCGCGCCGCGCGCCCTTCAGGGACTCGACGGTCCGCTCGATCAGGTCCTCGCGGGCCTGGGTCAGTACGGAGATCGTCACGTCGTCCGGGATCGCGCCCTCTTCCTCGATGATCGAGCGCACGAAGTCGAAGTCGGTCTGTCCGGAGGCCGGGAAGCCGACCTCGATCTCCTTGTAGCCCATCTTGACCAGCTGGTCGAACATCCGGCGCTTGCGCTCGGGCGACATCGGGTCGATCAGGGCCTGGTTGCCGTCACGCAGGTCGGTGGAGAGCCAGCGGGGGGCGGTGGTGATCCGCTTCTGGGGCCAGGTGCGGTCGGGGATGTCGACCTGGTCGTACTGCCCGTACTTGTGGATCGGCATCTGGCTGGGCTGCTGGCGGTTCGCCATGGGGCTTCAGGCTCCTCAGTGGGTCCGGATGACCGGCCGACACGCAACGCCAGAGCACCGCGGGGAGGGAGTCGGCCTTCTCTACAGGCCCTCGCCGCGGCAGCTAAGGAGAAGCAGCCCGAAACGCATAGTGCTCCGCACTCTAGCCGAGGCGCCGGTGGGGCGCGGCTCCGTCCCAGTATGCGGGACCGGTGGGACGAACGGGACGAAACGTGCGCCGTACCACACAACGGTATGGATCAAGGCTGTATGTCCGCGTATTTCACCAATCATGGTTGCGGGTAGTGACAGCCGAGTGACTCAGTGCCAAGGTGCCGGTCATGACTCACCACGGGGGCTTCGAGCCCGTCTTCTGCACCATCATCCCGCCGCACGTCCTGGACCACGTGGCCCGCCACGAGGACGCGTCCGTCGCCGACCGGGTCGCCCGCACGCTGGAGCGCGACGCCCTCCAGCGCACCCGCCGCCGGATCACCACCGTGCGCCCCCTCGCCGCCGCGCCCACGACCGGCACCGGCAAGCCGAAGCGCACGATCTACGACGCCGGGCACGGCACCGACCTGCCCGGCACGAAGGTCCACAGCGAGGACGACGGCCCCTCCAAGGACGCCACCGTCAACCGCGCGCACGCCGGGCTCGGCGCGACGTTCGACCTGTACCTGAACGCGTACGGCCGTGACTCCATCGACGGCAGCGGGCTCGCCCTCGACGCGACCGTGCACTACGACCGGGACTACGACAACGCCTTCTGGGACGGCCAGCAGATGGTGTTCGGGGACGGCGACGGCGAGCTGTTCCTCGACTTCACCATCCCGGTCGACGTCATCGGCCACGAGCTGACCCACGGCGTCACCCAGTACACCGCCAACCTTGAGTACTACGCCCAGTCGGGGGCGCTCAACGAGTCGGTGTCGGACGTCTTCGGCTCCCTCATCAAGCAGTACGCCCTCGGCCAGTCCGCCGCCGACGCCGACTGGCTGATCGGCGCCGGCCTCCTCGGCCCCGCGATCGACCACGGCACGGCCCTGCGCTCGATGAAGGAGCCGGGCACCGCGTACGACGACGACGTCCTCGGCAAGGACCCGCAGCCCGGCCACATGGACCACTACGTCAAGACGAGCCGCGACAACGGCGGCGTCCACATCAACTCCGGCATCCCCAACCACGCGTTCTACCTCCTCGCGACCAAACTCGGCGGCAACGCCTGGGAGAAGGCCGGGCAGGTCTGGTACGACGTGCTGACCGGCGGCGAGCTGGAGACCGACGCGCGCTTCGTGGACTTCGCGAAGCTCACGATCGCGGCGGCCAGGGCCCGCTACGGCGAGGGCGAGGTCGACAAGGCCGTCGTCGAAGCCTGGCAGCAGGTCGGGGTGCCCACCAGCTGAGTTCTGTACTAGACAGGGACCCATGCGTATTCAGGTACGGCGCACGGGCGGGTTCGCCGGCATCGAACGGCACGCCTCCCTCGACACCACCGGCCGCCCCGACGCGGCCGAGTGGCAGTCCCTCGCCCGGCAGGCGCTCGCCGGGGCCGCCACGGCCCGGCCGGCGGGCGTCCCGGACGGGTTCGGCTACGAGATCACGGTGGACGGCACAACCGTGTACGCGGCGGACCCGAGGCTCACCGAGGAGCAGCGGACGCTGGTCTCGCGGGTGTTGAAGGAGGGGGCCTGAACAGCCGGATGTCATCGGGGCGTTGACTTCGCTACCCGTCGGTACGGATGATCCGCGCATGGCGATTGACGTGGGTAATCCGATCCCCCAGTTCCCGGCGGACTTCCTCTGGGGTGTGTCGACCTCGGCGCACCAGATCGAGGGGGCCGCCGGGCGTGGGCCGTCGGTGTGGGACGCGTTCTCCGGGGAGCCGGGGAAGGTGAAGGACGGTTCGACGGCCGAGGTCGCCTGCGATCACGTCAACCGGTACCGGGAGGACGTCTCGCTGCTCGCGGGGCTCGGGGTGGACGCGTACCGCTTCTCGGTCTCCTGGCCGCGCGTGCAGGCCCCGGAGGGGCTGGACTTCTACGACCGGCTGGTGGACGAACTCCTCGCGGCCGGCATCCGCCCGCTCCCCACGCTCTTCCACTGGGACCTCCCCGTCGGCCTCGACTGGCTGGAGCGCGACACGGCGTCCCGCCTCGCGGAGCACGCCGCCGTCGTCGCCGCCCGCCTCGGGGACCGCGTCCAGAAGTGGATCACCCTCAACGAGCCCGCCGAACACACCCTGCTCGGCCACGCGCTCGGCACGCACGCCCCCGGCAGGCAGCTCCTCTTCGACGCGCTCCCCGTCGCCCACCACCAGCTCCTGGCCCACGGCCTCACCGTCCAGGCCCTGCGCGCGGCCGGCGCGACGGACATCGCGATCACCAACTCCCACGGCCCGGTCTGGCCGGCGTCCGAGGAGCAGGCCGACATCGAGGCGGCGGCCTTCTACGACACGCTCCTGAACCGCCTCTTCGTGGAGCCGGTCCTGCTGGGCGAGTACCCGGACGGGCTGGGCGAGTTGATGCCGGGCGACGTGGCGGCCGACCTGAAGACGATCTCCGAACCGATCGACTGGTACGGGATCAACTACTACGCCCCCACCCGCGTCGGCGCCCCCCAGGGCGAGGAGATCACCTTCGGCGGTGTCTCGATGCCGGCCGAACTCCCCTTCTCCGTACGGGAGATCGAGGGCGTCCCGACGACGGACTTCGGCTGGCCGGTCGTCCCCGAGGGGCTCACGGAACTCCTGACGACGTTCAGGTCCCGCTACGCCGACAAGCTCCCCCCGGTCGTCATCACCGAGAACGGCTGCTCCTACGAGGGCCTCGACGACCAGTCCCGCATCGCCTACCACGCCACCCACCTCCAGGCCCTCCACCAGGCCCTGGAAGCGGGCGTCGACGTCCGCGGCTACTTCGTCTGGTCCCTCCTCGACAACTTCGAGTGGGCTGAGGGGTACGCGCGGCGCTTCGGGCTGGTCCACGTCGACTTCGAGACGCAGAAGAGGACGCCGAAGGCGTCGTACGCGTGGTACCGGGAGGTACTACGGGCGCAGCGCTGACGCGCTCCCGGGGACCCGTAGTACTCAGGAGCTAGAAGCCCAGCTTCCGGAGCTGCTTCGGGTCCCGCTGCCAGTCCTTCGCGACCTTCACGTGCAGGTCCAAGAAGACTGGGGTGCCGAGGAGGGCCTCGATCTGTTTGCGGGACTTGATGCCGACGTCCTTCAGGCGGCGGCCCTGGGGGCCGATGATGATGCCCTTCTGGCTGGAGCGC
Source organism: Streptomyces sp. NPDC004539 (assembly GCF_040610055.1). Lineage (NCBI taxonomy): Bacteria > Bacillati > Actinomycetota > Actinomycetes > Kitasatosporales > Streptomycetaceae > Streptomyces > Streptomyces sp. NPDC004539. The sequence goes on from NZ_JBEXLS010000004.1 coordinate 251,362, forward strand.
TCGATGTAGATGTTCGCGTGGATGTCGAGGAGGGGCTTGTCCGCGGGGCGGTCCTCGCGGGGGAGCATCTCCTCGACGACGACGGCGATGGAGTGCGGCAGCTCGTCGCGGACGCCCTCCAGGGCGGCCTCGCGGATCAGCTCGGCGACCATGACCTGCTCGGGCTCGTCCGTCAGGTCGCCCTCGGGGTACAGCGGCGGGCTCTGCGGCATCATCGGCGCGAGGAGGTCGGCGAGCAGCTCGACCTGCTTGCCGGCGACCGCCGACACCGGCACGATCTGCGCCCACTCGATGCCCAGCTCCTTGCCGAGCTGGTCGATCGCGATGAGCTGCTCGGCGAGGGCCTTGGAGTCGACGAGGTCGGTCTTCGTGACGACCGCGACCTTCGGCGTGCGCTTGATCCCGGCCAGCTCCTTGGCGATGAACCGGTCACCCGGGCCGAGCTTCTCGTTCGCGGGGAGGCAGAACCCGATGACGTCGACCTCGGCCCACGTCGTGCGCACCACGTCGTTGAGCCGCTCGCCCAGCAGCGTGCGCGGTTTGTGCAGGCCAGGGGTGTCGACGAGGATCAGCTGCGCGTCCGCGCGGTGGACGATGCCGCGCACCGTGTGCCGGGTCGTCTGCGGCCGGTTGGAGGTGATCGCCACCTTCTTGCCGACGAGAGCGTTCGTGAGGGTGGACTTGCCCGCGTTGGGACGCCCCACGAAGCACGCGAAGCCCGCACGGTGGGCGGCGCCGCCCGACTTCTCGGACGGCGAGGATGACTGGGAACGAACGCTCATGCCCCCATTCTCCCTGATCCTCGAAGCCCCGCCGCACACACGAACGGCCGGACCCCCCACGAGTGACCCCGCGGTGAGTTTCCGGAAACCCGCACGCAACGAAACGCAGCCGAAACACGACCGTACGCGACCGGAAACCAGCACCGGTGAACCTCTGACGAGCCCCGACCCCGTTGGAGACCCCCGTGCCCCTCGCCGCCGCACAGGTGAACACCGGCGACACCGCCTGGCTGCTCGCCGCGACCGCCCTCGTCCTGCTGATGACCCCGGGCCTGGCCCTCTTCTACGGCGGCATGGTCCGCACGAAGAGCGTCCTCAACATGCTCATGATGAGTTTCGTGTCGATCGCCCTGGTGACGGTCGTCTGGCTGGCCGCCGGCTACTCCCTGGTCTTCGGCGACGACGCCGGCGCCGGCCTGATCGGCGACCTCGCACACGCCGGGATGGCCGGGATCACCCCGGACAGCGTCCAGGGCACCGTACCGACCCTGCTGTTCGCCACCTTCCAGCTGACCTTCGCGATCATCACGGCCGCGCTGGTCAGCGGGGCGATCGCGGACCGGGCGAAGTTCGGGGCGTGGCTGGTCTTCGTCCCCCTGTGGACGCTCCTCGTATACGTTCCGGTCGCGCACTGGGTCTGGGGGCCCGGCGGCTGGATTCTGGAGAAGCTGGGGGCGCTGGATTTCGCGGGCGGACTGCCGGTGGAGATCACCTCGGGCGCGTCCGGGCTGGCCCTCGCGATCGTCGTCGGACCGCGCCTGGGGTTCAAGCGCGACGCGATGCGCCCGCACAACCTTCCCATGGTCGTCCTCGGCGCAGGTCTCCTCTGGTTCGGCTGGTTCGGGTTCAACGCGGGGTCCGCGCTCGGTGCGAACGGGCTCGCCGCCGCCGCGTTCCTCAACACCATGGCCGCCGGCTGCACCGGGCTGCTGGGCTGGCTCTTCGTCGAACAGAAGCGTGACGGCCACCCGACGACGCTGGGCGCGGCGTCCGGCGCGGTCGCCGGGCTCGTCGCGATCACCCCGTCCTGCGGGTCCGTCTCGCTGCTGGGCGCGCTGGTCATCGGGCTGGCCGCCGGTGTCGTCTGCTCGTACGCCGTGGGCTGGAAGTTCAAGCTGAACTACGACGACTCCCTCGACGTCGTCGGCGTCCACCTCGTCGGCGGGGTCATCGGGACGCTCCTGATCGGCGTCTTCGCCGCGAGCGAGATGACCGGGGGTACTACGGGTCTCCTGTACGGGGGTGGCGTGAGCCAGCTCGGGAAGCAGGCCCTCGCGATCGTGGTCGTCGCCGTCTACGCCTTCGGTATGACGTACGGGATCGGCAAGCTGATCGACAAGGTCATGGGGTTCCGGGCCGACGAGGACCACGAGCACACCGGGCTGGACCTTACGGTGCACGCCGAGACCGCATACGATCACGGCGTCCTGGGGCACGGCGCCCCCGTCTCCCACTCCGTCCTCCCCTCCACCCAGAAGGTGACGCCGCCCGCATGAAGCTCATCACCGCGATCGTCAAGCCGTACCGCCTCGACGCGGTCAAGACGGCCCTCCAGGAACTCGGCATCCACGGCCTGACCGTGACCGAGGCCAGCGGATACGGCCGCCAGCGCGGCCACACGGAGGTGTACCGGGGCGCCGAGTACCAGATCGACCTCGTCCCCAAGGTCCGCATCGAGACGGTCGTCGAGGACGCGGACGTGGAGCCGGCGATCGAGGCGATCGTCAAGGCCGCGCAGACGGGGAAGATCGGGGACGGGAAGGTGTGGGCGGTGCCGGTGGAGACGGTGGTGAGGGTACGGACGGGGGAACGGGGCCCGGACGCGCTGTAGGTACCAACGCCGGTTGCCGCTCGGTCTTTTGTCTTTTGTCTTTCTGTCTTTTGTCTTTTAGGGGCGCGGGGAACTGCGCGACAAGCCACGACGGTGCCGCACCAGCTAGACGGCCTTCTGCGGCTCCACTGTGGCTGGTCGCGCAGTTCCCCGCGCCCCCAGGGGGCGGCTGCGCCGCCATTTGAGCAGCACCCCGGCTCCCACAATGGCCCCCACCAGTACTGCCGCGGCAGCCCACGGCACCGCCAAGAACGACGCGCTCGCCTTCTCCTCCGTGCCCGTCGCGCTCGCCGTCAGCGTCACCTTCCCCCGGTCCAACTGCGGAGCAGCACCCCAGCGTTCCGTCAGCCGGACTTTCTGCCCCGGTAGCAACTCCGCGGGCACCTTGGTCAGTTCGCGGTTCAGCAGGGTGCGGCCGAACAGTCCCGTCGCCTTCAGCTTCACCCGGGGATCGAGGGTGACGTTGCCGGTGTTGTGGAGGGTGTAGGAGACGGTGGCCGTGCTGTCGCCGAAGCCCGGGACGAGCGGGCGGTGTTGAGCGATCTGGACGTCCTCCACCGCGAGCGCGGGCAGCGAAGGACCCGTCACCTGCAAGTACACCCTCGCGCCGACCGCCCGTTGGACCCCTAGGGCAACCCCTCCCCCACCCTTCTCGACCTTCTCGTCGAGCGCGACGATCGCCCCGGGATGGTCACCGGGCTCGGCCCCTTCGGGCACGTCGATGGTGAACGGCACGGTGACGGTCCCCCGCGCCGGTACGGTGACCGAGTTCTCGGGGAGCCTGGCCCAGGAGCCGACCCCGGACATCTTCTCGCCGGCCGACTTCACGGCGAAGCCCCCGTCGCGGGCGGTGTTGTACGCGTCGGCCGCGTAGAGCCGGAACGTCATGGGCTGGTCGGTCTTGTTGGCGACGACGACCCTGTCCCGGACGGTGTGCCCGGGATCGGCGGAGACGAAGAAGTACGGCCGCGCGGAGACGGCCGTGGACGCGGGATAGACGGACCAGCTCCCGTTGTCGGCGGCCCGAGCCGGGGCCGGCGAGAACAACAGGAGCACGAACAGCGGGACCAGCCCGTACAGCTTCCGCATATGACGAACTCCCCTGGAACGAAGGGCTGTTGGACGGCTGGGCGGATGCGGACCCAGTGGGGTGGACGCCCAACCGTCTAGGCCCCGGCGCTCAGGTCAGCGTCAGGGTGAGGACGCCGGCGTAGCTGCCCGGAGGCGTGAACGCCGGTACGTCGAGGGAGAGTTGCGCGCCCGCCGTGAACTCGCCGCCCGCTCCGGTCCCGTCGGGCGTGGACGCGAGGGTGGCCCCCGCGCTGCCGACGGAACCCGCGCTGCCCGCCTGGCAGGTGCTCGGCGAGCCCGCCTTGGTCGTGCACGCCGGTGTCCAACTCAGCTTGTCCGCCGCGATCTTGGCGCCGGGCCCGGTGAAGTCGGTGACCTTGCCCGTCAGGGACCAGCCCGCGGGCCCGCCGCGGAAGTCCTTGACGGTGACGGCCTGGAGCGCGCCGGTGGACGCGTTGCCGCTGCCGAAGTCGACGGCGGAGAGCGCGACCGAATCGCCGGCCTGGGACATGGAGAGCGTCCCGGCCTTGACGGTGGCCGTCACCTTCTGGCTGCCCGGCGGTACGGGCGTGTCGTTGATGACGACGTAGGCGGCCGGTCCGGCCCCCTGGGTGTCGCTCCACGCGCTGCCTTCATAGGCGACGATCCCGGTGGTGGTGAGATCGTTGACGGTGAGCGAACCACTGATCGCGCCACTGGAGTTGGCGGTGACCGTAGCCGTGTCCTGCGTCTGGTTCGCCCCCGCGCGCCCGGCCAGCGTGACGGTCGCGCCCGCGGTGAAGTTGCTGCCGCTGACGGTGACCGCCGCACCCGGTGCGCCCGATGCCGAACCCAGGCTGATCGTCCGGGTGTTGGCAGGCGGGTTCGACGTCGCGGTGACCGTCTCCGAGACCGGCGCGGGCGGGTTGGTGACGGTGCAGGGGGTGTCCAGCTCCAGGATGTAGCTGGTGTGGATGTTGTAGTCACCGGGCGAGAGGGTGATCGCGCCGGGCGCGGTCACGGTGAACGACCCGGTCATGGAGAACGACGGGAAGGGCGCCCGGCCGGGCACCGGGTCGTTCTTCTTGGGCCCGGCGACCGTGACGCTCCCGGTCTGGGCACCGCCGAGGGTGACCTTCCCGGTCGGGGTCATGATGTCGGCCGGCAGGGCGAGGTCGGTGGGGTTGCCGGCCGCCGGGGTGACGACCGTGTAGGTGATGTTGACGGTGTCGCCGACCTTGGGCGACGTGTTGTCGGCGGTGATCTTCGCGGTGGTGGTGCCGTCGATCGGCGGGAGTCCGGCGATGGGCGGCGGGACGCAGTGCGTGGCGTAGTCCACGTTCGTCGCGGCCTGCGCCGGACAGGCGAGCGCCCCGCCCGCGCCGACCGCGAGGACGGCCGTCCCGAGCAGCGAGACCAGGCGCCGTCTTCGAGTGGGTGTGGAACCCATGGGTGCCCCCTCCTTCTCTTGGGGTGAAGGCGCAGCGGCTCTTCTGCGCCGACAGGGGGCATTGACGTGGAGGCGGGTGAAGAAGTCAATGGACTCGACGGACAAAGCTGACGGGCAGTCAGCTCCGGAACTGACTGACCGTCAACTCACTTCGCGAACGCAGAGATCCGGCCGTCGGCTCAGTCGTAGACGAACGCCGGGGTCTGCGGTCCGGTCGCCGTACAGGTGACGGTGATGCCGAAGACGACCATCACGAGGCCGCCGTTGTAGATGTCCAGCGTGTCGCCGGAGGCGACCGTGCCGTTCAACGGGCCTACGGTGATCGGGTCGTTGATGGCCATCGCCGGGTTGACCGTACCGGTGAAGACCCGGTTCGGACCCGCCGAATTCACCATCGTGAGCGTGGAGTTGATGGTGTTGGCGCCGATCGCGAGCGGCGCCTTGACCGCGGTGGTGGAGAGCTTGAGGGTGGCGGCGGTGCCAGTCTGGGTCGCCGTCAGGGTCGCCGCACCGCCGCCGAAGATGCCGCAGCTGGCGGTGAACGTGGCCGTCGTCGGGGTGACGGCGGCGGCGGTGGGGGCGAGCGCGAGCCCGGTGACCGCTAGGGCCCCGGCCAGCATTGCCGCACCTGATCCGATTCGCTTGCCTCTCATGGGGTTGCCGGCTCCTTCCCGGAGTCTGGGGAGGACGGACGGCCGAATCGGGGCGGGAGGGTGCGGACTCCGGCCCCGGTGGGGAAATCTGACGGCCCGTCGGAATCAACGGCTCCATTGATGCGTGAGAGGCGGACGAGGGCAAGGCCCCTTTTCAGCCAACGGCGAGAGTCTCCCGGACCGTGCCGTCCGGGCCCGCCACCCACACCGGCGTCCCCGCACCCCCGAGATCGCGAACGGCGGCCAGATCCTCCTCCGGCACGCCCTCCCCGGCGGTCACGACAGCCGCCGCCTCCAGCGACTCCGCGCCCGACGCCACCGCCATCGCCACCGCCGTACGCAGCGCGCTGAGCCTGAGCGACGGGAGCTCCACCGTCGCCGCCACGTACGTACGCCCCGTCTCGTCCCGCACGGCGGCCCCCTCCGGAACCCCGTTACGGGCCCGCGCGGAACGGGCCAGGGTGACGATCTTGCGGTCCTCGGGGCCGAGGGAGGTGGTGTCGGTCATGGTGAGAGCATACGAGCGGGGTAGGCGGGGTGGCTCCCCGGTAGAAGGTGCGGCTCAGTCCGGAGCCGGGCCGAGGTCGCCCTCCAGCACCGTCACAGGGATCGCGGAGCGGCCGAAGAGGCTGAGGATCTCGTACGTGAGGGCTACGAGGGCCAGGGGGTGGTGGTCCGGGCCGCCGCCACTCGTCTCGATGGACGCGGCCAGCAGACCACGCGGGACCGCGTCCGCGTCCAGGAGGGTGCGCCACTCCTCGTAGGGGAGGCGAAGGTACTCCAGGGCGCTCAGGCCGGCGATCTCCAGAGGGTCGGCGAGGGTACCCGGGTAGGCCGTGAGGGTACGCAGGCGCGGGAGGCCGGTCACGGGGGCGAGGCTGAACGGCTCGCCGTCCCACACGCCGAGGGAGAGTACTTCGAGCGCCGGGTGGGCGACAGCCTCGACGCTCCTCCCGGCGAACTCGTTGATCCGGGCGACCTCGGGCAGTTCCTCTCGCTCTCGGTACTCCTCCTCTCGCTCACCGTTCACGATCAGCTCGGTGAGGGAGTCGGCGAGCAGCACCCCGCCGATGTCCTCCTCGTGGCTCAAAAGGATGACCTGCCCCAGATGACCGCACGGCCCGGGCGTCAGGTCGACGACGATCCCGTCGCCCCCGCCGCTGTCCCCGATGGTGATCCACCCCGGCGAGCCGACGATCCTCTGCACGGAGTCGTCGGGCCTGGTCGCGACCGCCTCCATCGCCGCGAACTCCCACGGAGTCGCCCGGTTGTCCGGCTCGGCGACGAACACATGCTCCAGCCCGAAGAGTTCGAAGCCGACCGACTCGGAATGGTGCCGGGACGCCGCGAAGTCGTCGTCCGTACTCCAGTCCTCCCACCTCGCCCGCGTCACCCTGTAGAGGGCCTTCACCTCCTCCGGAAGGGTGATCCCGAGCCGCACCTCGGCGGCCACGATCTCCTCCTCGGTAACCCCGATCGCGTCGGGCAACCGCTCCCTCAGCACCCGCTCCAACTCCCCAGCGTCCGCCGAAGGCGACCGCACCGCGTCCAACACCGGCTCGGGCAGCCTGCGCCAGGGCTCGGGGACGGCGTCGTCGGCGAGGATCAGGGCGCCGCCGTGCGGGCCGTCGTAACCGGCTTCGACGTCCGGGTGCGGACCGAACAGCCGTAGCGTCGCGGCCCCTTGGGGCGTGCACTCGACGACGAACGGCACCCGCTCGACACCCGCCTCGACGAGCGCGCCGCGCAGCAGCTCGACGGCGTCCCACTCCTCCTGCATGTCCGACAGCTGGGCGGCCTGACCGCGCGGCGGCGAGACCCGGCGCACCGGCACGCTCCACGAGCCCTGGCCCACATCGCCCTGCGCGTAGCCGCCGGGGGCGGCGAGGGCCTGCGCGTTGCTCTCCCGGACCAGTTTCAGCAGCGGGGCCCAGGTGGCGAAGTCGTACAGGGCGGGCACAAGGGCCTCCGGGTGGTTCCGGGGATCATGGCGGGATCGCGAGGGTGATTATCACACCGACCCTCGCGCCCCCTACGCCCGGTCCAGCCGCAGCCGCTCCGCCCTCGGCAGACCGGCGACGACAAGGTCGTACGAGTCCTCGACCAGCTCCCGCACCAGCCGGTCCGGAAGCCCGCCCGTGAGATCGACCGTGTTCCAGTGCCGCTTGTTCATGTGATACCCGGGAGTGATGAGACCTGGGTACTCCCCCCGGAGGCGTACCGCGTCGTCGGGGTCACACTTCAGGTTGACCTTCAGCGGCTCCGCGTCGATCCAGGACAGCGCGAACATCTTGCCGCAGACCTTGAAGACGGTGATCTCCGGGGAGAACGGGAAGTCCTCGACGGCGGCGTTGAACGACAGGCACAGGGACCGGAGTCGACCGGGATTCACGCCGACTCCTTCTCGGGGTCTTCCCCCACGGGCTCCACCAGCACCGTCACGATCTTGTTCCGGCGCCCGGCGGCGGCCTCGGCGGTCAGCCGCAGCGTCCGGTCGTCCGGAAGGCGTACGACCGCGGAGGCACCGGCGATCGGCACCCGGCCCAGCGCCTTCGCGAGGAGCCCGCCGACCGTCTCGACGTCCTCGTCGTCGTACTCCTCCAGGCCGTACAGCTCGCCCAGGTCGGTGATGTCGAGGCGCGCGGTGACGCGGTGGCGGTCGTCGCCCAGGTCCTCCACCGGGGGGAGTTCACGGTCGTACTCGTCGGTGATCTCGCCGACGATCTCCTCCAGGATGTCCTCGATGGTGACGATCCCGGCCGTGCCGCCGTACTCGTCGATGACGACGGCGACGTGGTTGCGGTCCTGCTGCATCTCGCGCAGCAGGTCGCCCGCGTTCTTCGTGTCGGGGACGAAGGCGGCCGGGCGCATCGCCGTCGAGACGAGGTCGGACTCGGTCTCGCGGCTGATGTGCGTCTTGCGGACCAGGTCCTTGAGGTAGACGATGCCGACGATGTCGTCCTCGCTCTCCCCCGTGACCGGTATCCGGGAGAACCCCGACCTCAGCGCCAGGGTCAGCGCCTGACGGATCGTCTTGTACCGCTCGATGACCACGAGGTCGGTCCTCGGGACCATGACCTCGCGTACGAGGGTGTCGCCCAGCTCGAAGACGGAGTGCACCATCCGGCGCTCGTCGTCCTCGATGAGCGACTCCTTCTCCGCGAGGTCGACCAGCGCGCGCAGCTCCGCCTCGGAGGCGAACGGGCCGCGCCGGAAGCCCTTGCCGGGGGTGAGGGCGTTGCCGATGAGGATCAGCAGGCTGGGGATCGGGCCCATGATCCTGGCCAGCGGCAGCAGGACGTACGCCGCCGCCGTGGCCGTGTTCAGCGGGTGCTGGCGGCCGATCGTGCGCGGGGAGACGCCGACCGCGACGTACGAGACGAGGACCATCACGCCGATCGCGGTCAGCAGCGCCGCCCAGGTCTCGGCGAACTCCTGGAGGCAGGCGTACGTCACGAGCGCGGCGGCGGCCATCTCGCAGGCCACCCGGACCAGCAGCGCGACGTTCAGATAGCGGGTCGGGTCGGCCGCGACCTGCGCGAGGCCCGCGCTGCCCCGGCGGCCCGACTTGACGGCCTCCTCGGCCCGGAAGCTGGACACGCGCGCGAGGCCCGCCTCCGCGCAGGCGGCGAGCCAGGCGACGACGACCAGGGCGACGGCACCCGCGACGAGCTGGGCGGTCATGAGACGGTCGGCGCGGGCGAGGGGCCCGTGAGGCCCTTCTCCGACCGCCAGCCGTCCACGATCGCCGCCTGGAGGCCGAACATCTCGGCCTTCTCGTCGGGCTCCTCGTGGTCGTAGCCCAGCAGGTGCAGCACTCCATGGACGGTGAGGAGCTGGAGCTCCTCGTCCATGGAGTGCCGGGTGGGCGCCTCGTCCCCCTGCTTCTTCGCGACCTCCGGGCAGAGCACGATGTCACCGAGGAGGCCCTGCGGGGGCTCCTCGTCGTCCTTGCTCGGCGGACGCAGCTCGTCCATGGGGAACGACATCACGTCCGTCGGTCCGGGCAGGTCCATCCACTGGATGTGGAGCTGCTCCATCGCGTCGGCGTCCACGACGATCACCGACAGCTCGGACAGCGGGTGAATCCGCATCCGGGCCAGCGCGTAGCGGGCGATGTCGAGGATCGCCTGCTCGTCGACCTCGGTTCCGGACTCGTTGTTGACGTCGATCGACATGGCGCTGGTTTCGCTACTTCCGCTTGGGCCGGCCGCCCTTGTGGCCGCCGTTCTCCGTACCGTTCTCGCTGTCGTACTTCTCGTACGCGTCGACGATACGGCCCACCAACTTATGTCTCACGACATCCTGCGACGACAACCGCGAGAAGTGCACGTCGTCCACCCCCTCCAGAATGTCCTGCACCTGCCGCAGCCCACTCTTCGTCCCACTCGGCAGGTCGACCTGCGTCACGTCACCGGTGATGACGATCTTCGAGTCGAACCCCAGCCGCGTCAGGAACATCTTCATCTGCTCGGCGGAGGTGTTCTGGGCCTCGTCGAGAATGATGAAGGCGTCGTTCAGGGTGTTGTGCGTCAGCAGGTAGTCCGTGGTGACGTACAGCGAGTCCTCCGCCGCCACCTGGATGCAGACGGTCTCCTCCCGGCCCGCCGGTTCGATCGAGTCGATGAACCGCATCGGCCGTCCGCCACCTCCGGCCGCGAGGTACTTGTCGCGTTTGCGGGCGAGGCGGAAGGGTTCGATGTCTTCGGGGAGGCGGATGTCGATGATGTGGGCGTCATGACGGTGCACACCCAGCGCGTTACCCCGGTCCCGTCCCTCCGCAGTACGGCGTCGGGTGTACGCGACCCCGCCGAGCGACTGCACGAGGGAGATCACGTCGTCGCGGAGCATGATCGACGTCGTCGAGTACTGGACGCGGCACGTCCGGTCCTTCTGCGTGACCGGGCCGCCGTCGGAGTCCAGCAGTCCCTGAAGCACCGCGAGCCGTACCTCGGCGGAGTTGTACAGGTAGGCGTCCGGCACGAACTTGGTGTGCGAACGGGTCCGCAGGAGATCGAGTTCACGCAGGACGCGGGTGACCGGGTTCTCCAGCGTGACGACGTCCCCGGGAGACTTGATCCGGTTGAGGACGTAGTCCGGCCCGCCCCTGTGCCGTACCCGCACACCGGGCAGGACCGATTCCAGGGAGACCGCCAGTTCGGGGTCCTCCGTGGAGAACGAGGGCGTGGTGGAACCGGTCAGGCAGCCGTCGCCCAGCAGCAGTCCCAGCGCGTAGGGGTCCATGGGGACCTCCTGCTCCGGGAAGCACACCGGTGCCGTGAGCATCGGGAGTTCGTACCGGCGTGCGTGCGCCGCGCGCAGGTTGCCGATCATCTCCTGCGTCTCCAGGACCCGCCACGGCTTGTCACGGCGCTTGTCGTCGCGCGTACGGACGGTCCAGAGGTGCTCGCCGCAGGCCAGGGTCCAGGAGCCGTCCTGGGCCGTGACGCGGTAGATGTCCTTCTCGCCCTGCGGATAGACGCCCAGAACCGGGGTGGGTTCGCCGTTGGAACCGACGACCAGGTCACCGACCTGGAGGTCCCCGATGGGACGCCAGCCGTCCGGCGTGAGGACGTTCGTGAAGACAGGTTGTGCACGGCCACGCATATATGCCAGCGGCGCCACCTCGATCGTCCCCGCCGCCATCAAGCGCGGGATCGAGTCGGGGTCGAGCATGTCGTGGAGGGCGTCGTACAGGGGGCGGAGGTAGGGGTCGATCTTTTCGTAGAGGGTGCCGGGGAGGAAGCCGAGGCGTTCGCCGGCCTCGACCGCCGGGCGGGTCAGGATGATGCGGTTGACCTGTTTGGACTGGAGGGCCTGGACGGCCTTGGCCATGGCGAGGTAGGTCTTGCCGGTGCCCGCCGGGCCGATGCCGAAGACGATGGTGTGCTTGTCGATGGCGTCGACGTAGCGCTTCTGGTTGAGGGTCTTGGGGCGGATGGTGCGACCGCGCGAGGACAGGATGTTCTGTGTGAGCACTTCGGCCGGGGTCTCCTGGCCGTCGCTCGTCCCGTTCTCGCTCGCCCGCAGCATGGCGATCGAGCGTTCCACTGCGTCCTCCGTCATCGGCTGCCCGGTGCGGAGCACCAGCATCATCTCGTCGAACAGGCGCTGGATCAGGGCGACTTCACGTTCGTCGCCGACAGCGCTGATCTCGTTGCCCCGGACATGGATGTCGGCCGCCGGGAAGGCCCTCTCGATCACGCGCAGGAGGGAGTCGCCGGAACCCAGCAAAGCCACCATCGGGTGCTGGGCGGGGACAGTGAACTGTGCTCTCGCCTTCCCCTGCGCGGGGGTCTGGGCTGTGGGTGTCTGCGTCATAATCCGGCCCGCAGGGCCTGTACGTCCTCCCGAACGCGTCTCGCCTGCCACAAGGGCGGCCTGGCGTTTTCCAGACTACGCCCTGCCACTGACAACGCCGTAGGGCTTTTCGTACGGTCGCACCGCACGCGCGCGAGGGGGATCGCCCCGCGGCCCCGCGCGCGTGCGCGGCTCACGCCGAGCGTCTGAATCCGATCGTCGGTACGGCCCTGCGCAGCGGCCACGGCCGCACGTCCCCGCCCGGCAGCAGCCCCTCCAGGAACGCGTACCGGCGCAGCGCCTCGGGGTCCTGGCCCGCCACGGACCGCACCTCGCGCCACCACGCGGCGATCTCGGCCCAGCCGGGCGCGGAGAGGGAGCCGCCGAACTCCTGGACGGAGAGGGCGGCGGTGAGGCCGGCGAAGGCGAGGCGGTCGGCGAGGGGCCAGCCGGCGAGCGTGCCGGTGACGAAGCCGGCGACGAAGACGTCCCCCGCGCCGGTGGGGTCGAGTGCCTCGACGGCGATCGCGGGGACCTCGGCGGTCTCGCCGGTGCGCCGGTCGACCGCGTACGCGCCCTGCGCGCCGAGGGTGACGACCGCGAGCGGTACGTGGTCGGTGAGGGCGTGGGCGGCCTCGCGGGGGCACTCCGTGCGCGTGTAGCGCATCGCCTCCTCGGCGTTCGGGAGGAACGCCTCGCAGTGCTCCAGGTCGGGGAGGCTCGCGAGGTCCCAGGCGCCGGTGTCGTCCCAGCCGACGTCGCCGAAGACGCGGGTGCCCTTGGAGGCGGCCTGGGCGATCCAGGGTTCGCGGCGGCCGGGGGTGAGGGAGGCGACCGCCGCGCGGGCGGGCGGGGGGCAGTCGGGGAGGGGTTCCTCGGGGGGTGCGGCGTGGCCGTGGGAGACCATCGTGCGTTCGCCCTCGTAGGCCATCGAGACGGTCACCGGGGAGTGCCAGCCGGGGACGGTGCGCGAGGGGGTGAGGTCGATGCCCTCGCCCTGTTCGAGGGCGTCCCAGCAGTACTCGCCGTAGTGGTCGTCGCCGAAGGCCGCCGCGAGGGACGTCCGGAGGTTGAGGCGGGCGAGGGCGGTCGCCATGTTGGCCACGCCGCCGGGGCTGGAGCCCATGCCCCGGGCCCAGGACTCGGTGCCGCGCACGGGTGCGGACTCCAGGCCCGTGAAGATGATGTCCAGGAAGACGGTCCCGGTCAGATAGACGTCGCACGCCGGATCGTCGGGGCTCCGTACGGCCGCCAGCGGGTCCACCGGACACTGCCGGCCCCCACGGCTCCTGCTCCTCTGTACGGTCTCTCCTGCCGACGCGTCGGACGGGCTCACTGTGCGCTCCCTGCGAGTGGTGCCGATCCAGCACCCCGCATCCCGGGTACGCCCCCACGGCGGTGCGTCCTCGCGAGTGTGCCGATCCGGCCAGTGTGCACCACCCCACCGACAACACCGTCCACAACAGGGCCGCGTCCGGCGCCCTGTACGCGCGCGTGCCTGCCGGATCGCCCTGCACGCGCGTGTGCCCCCCGGAATCGCTCCACGCGCGCGTGCCCCTCAGGAACTCACCAGCGCGGTACGGCGGGCGTCTGCCACCCCGGTTCCGCCACCCGCATCGCGGCGGTGTCGTCGCGGTCGCGGAGGGTGCCGTCGTCGTCCAGCCAGCGCTGGTGGAGGAAGGCGAGGCGGTCGGGGTCGAGGGTGATGCCGAGGCCGGGGGTGTCGGTGACGGTGACCTTGCCGGCGTCGAAGGTGAGGCGTTCGGTGAGGACGTCCTCGGACTGCCAGGGGTAGTGGGAGTCGCAGGCGTGGTGGAGGTCGGGGACGGTCGCGGCGACGTGGGTCATGGCGGCGAGGGAGATCCCGAGGTGGGTGTTGGAGTGCATGGAGATGCCGACGCCGAACGTGCGGCAGACCGCGGCGAGCCGCTGGGTGTTGCGCAGCCCGCCCCAGTAGTGGTGGTCGGAGAGGACGACCTGGACGGCGCCCCGGGTGAACGCCTCGGGGATCTCGGCGAACGTCGTGACGCACATGTTCGTCGCGAGCGGGACGTCCGTCCGCGCGGCGACCTCGGCCATCGCGTCGGTCCCGAGCGCCGGGTCCTCCAGGTACTCCAGGACGTCACCGAGCTCCTTGGCGACCGTCAGCGACGTCTCGACGGACCACGCCCCGTTGGGGTCGAGCCGCAGCGGATGCCCGGGGAACGCCTCGGCGAGCGCGCGGATCGCGGCGATCTCCTCCTCCGGCGCGAAGACACCGCCCTTGAGCTTGAACGACGTGAACCCGTACCGCTCGGTGAACTTCCGCGCCTGCTCGACGATCCCGGCGGGGTCGACGGCGGCCCCCCAGTCGTCCCGCTCGGCCGCCACGCCCGCGGGATGCCCGGCCCACTTGTAGAACAGGTACGCGCTGTACTCGACGGCGTCCCGCACCTTCCCCCCGAGCAGCGCGTGCACGGGCAGCCCGAGCGCCTTGCCGAGCGCGTCGAGGCAGGCGACCTCGAAGCCGGAGACGACGGACAGCCGCAGCTTGTCCGCGGTCTGCACGCCCCGCAGCCCGCCGACGTCCACCTGGTCGACGACCCGGTCCCGGTCGACGTCCACCCCGTTCATCACCGTGAACAGCCCGTTGTGGTCGGCGACGGACCGCCCGACGAGCCGTTCGGCGAAGGGCCGGGCCAGCTCCAGGTACTTGGTGTCCCCGTAGGTCTCCCCGAGCCCGGTCGTCCCGTCCGCCGTGACGACCTCGATGATCAGGCGGGGGGTGTACGGCTGGTGCACGCCCTGCGTGTTCAGCAGCGGCGGGTCGGCGACCAGGATCGGCGTGAGGCGTACGTCGGTGATCGTGAGGTCCACCTGGTCATCTCCCTTTCCAGCCGTCATCCATATACAAAGACAGAGGTTAGGTACGTGAACGAGAGCCGTCAATGCCGCGCCCCGCGGAAAAAGAGGGGGCGGGCCCCGCGCCGACGCACGGAACCCGCCCCCTCCGAGGAACGCCCTCTACTTCACGGCCCGGGCCCGCCGCATCGCGTACACACCCGCCGCCGTCAGCAGCGCCGCGAGCCCCGCGACCAGCCCGACGGTCGCCCCGGTGGAGGCGAGGCTCCCCCCGGCGGTCGTAGTACCTCCGGCGGAGGACCCGGACGACGACGCCGACCCGTCGGTGGACCCCGTAGTACCCGTAGTACCAGTGGTACCCGTAGTACCCGAGTCACCCCCGGTGGACCCCGTAGTACCCGTACCCCCCGTAGTACCCGTCTCCGGGTCCGTCTCCACCGGCGCCTGTCCGACGAAGCTCACCGGCACCTTGACGTCCTGCGACCGGTCCCCCGAGAGCGTGTGGTCCGCCCGGGTCGCCAGCACGCACGTCACCTTGAAGCAGTCGGTGTACTCGTCCTTGGCGTCGACGGTCAGCTCGACGGAGAACGTCCCCCCGTCCCCGTAGGGCTTCGCCAACTCCTTGCCGTAGTCCGGCGGGTTGGAGGAGATCCACGCCGACGAGTGCGACGCGCCGCTCATGTCGACGCCCCCGATGCACGGTGTCGGCAGCTGCCCTGCGCCGTTGTCGACGCAGAGGGCGACGTAGATGCCCTTCTCCTCGTCGTACCCGGAGCCGGTGACCTTGACGGTCTGCTTCTCGACGGCCAGGTTGTTGACCGGCGTGACGGTCAGCTTCTGCCCCGAGGCGCCGGTGACGGTGCGGGTGCCGGACGGTTCGTCCGTCCCCGGCGACTCCCCGCCGCCGTTCGTAGCCCCGCCGTCCGTGCTCCCGGCCGCGGTGACCGTCAGCGTGAACTCCGAACTCCGCGTCGTACCCGCCGTGTTGGAGAACACGACCCGGTAGCGGTAACCGTCCTGCGCGGCGCGCGCGGTGAACGTGTACGTGTTGGCCGTGGCCCCCGCGATCGCGTTCCAGGTCTGGCCCCCGTCGGGGCTGACCTCCCACTTGAGGGCCGGCGCGGGCACCCCGTCGGCGGCGGCGACGAAGGTGACGGCGTCCCCGGCGGTGACGGTCTGGTCGGTCGGGGTCTGGGTGACCTTCGGGGAGACCCGCAGGTCCAGCTTGACGACCTTGCTCTCCGCGTACTTGGTGAGGTAGACGGAGGTCGCGCCGGGTGTCACCGCGACGCCCGCGTAGATCGTCCCGGCGATGCTGCCCGGCAGGGCGACCGGCGCGGCGGCCTGCTCGAAGGTCGCGCTGTCGAGGATCTGGAGCGCCCCGGTGCCGTCGGCGCCTTCGGCGGCGGTGCCGTAGTCCTCGCGCAGGACGAACGCGCGTCCGGTGGTCTTGTCGAAGGCCATCGCGAGCGGACGGTCCTTCGCGGTGAGCGTCTTGAGCAGGACGCCGTTCTTGTCGAGGACGAGGACGTTGTCGTCGACCGCCACCCACACGTTGCCGTTCGCCGGGTCGGTCTCGACGAAGTAGACGGAGCCGGTGGGGAGTTCGGCGGTCGCGGTGACGGTGAACGCGGCGGACTTCGTGTCGACGCGCCGCAGCACCTTCTTGCCGTCGGCCGAACCGACCGACCAGGCCACGCCGTTGACGGTGTCGACGCCCAACTGGGCGCCGCCTTCGAGGGAGACGGTCCGCTTGACCGTGCCGGTGAGGGTCTCGATCTCGGAGAGGGTCGCGCCCTGGGCGACGAGGACGGTCGAGGCGGTGGCGGGCCCGGTGCCGGTGACGGTCGAGCCGGTCAGCCAGGTGCCCTCGGCGCGCGCGTCGCCGTCCTTGGCGGTGGCGAGGCCGCGCAGCGGGAAGTGGAAGGAGACGCCGTCGCCGGCGAGCGGGGCGATGATCTGCCGGACCACGCGCGCGGCGAGCGTGCCGCCCGAGCCGGGTGCCTGGGCGATGTGGCTGAGGAGTTTGCCGGTGGCCGGGTCGAGGGCGTACAGGCCCTGTTCGGCGATGTCGGCGGTGTCGGGGATGTTGTCCGAACCGACGTACAGCTTCCCCGAGTCGGGGTGGACCAGGAGGTCCAGGGGGCGGCCCGCGGTGGTGAACTCGGCGCCCTGGACGTAGCTGACGGTCCCGGCCGGGACGTCGACGCCGTCGCCGCCGTCCTCGCCGCCGCCGGGGTCCTGGCCCTCGAAGGTGACGGGTATGCGGACGTCCTGGGAGCGGTCGCCGGGGGCCTTGTGGTCGACGCGGGTGACGACGGAGCAGGTGACCTGCGTGCAGTCGAGGCCGCCGTCCTTGGCCTTGATGTCGAGTTGGACGTCGAAGGTGCCGCCCGCGCCCCACTTCTCGGCGACGCCGGCCGGGGCGTCGGTCGAGTCGGCGGGGACGATCCACTTGGAGGCGCCGCTGCCGCCGGTCTGGTCGGCGCCGCCGAGGCAGGGCGTGGGGATGCGGTTGTCGCCGTTGTCCTTGCAGAGCGCGACGTACACGCCCTTGGTGACGTCGTACCCGGACCCGGTGACCCGCAGGGTCTCCCCCGCCGGGTCGAGGTTCGCGGAGGCGGAGACGGTGAGGCGCTGGCCGTCCTTGCCGAGCGCGGTTCTGGGGGTGTCGGCGGCCTGCGCGGCCGGACCCACCGTGACCGCTGTCGCCGTCGCGGCCACGAGAGCCGCCGCGCCGAGCAGCGCCGCGGGCCGCCGCAGCCGCCGGGCGGGGGTGTCGTCTGTCATGGGAGTTTCCTCGCTGGTCGGGGTGTACGCCCCGGGGTTGAGGTGGTTGACGTGCGGATACGGGCCGACCGGGTGGGGCGGTCGGCCCGTACTACCCGTAGTACCGAGGGGCACCCCGCAGCAGGCGCCCCTCGGAGTTCCGGAGTACTGAAGGAGTACTGGGGACTGCTGAGGACTACTGGAAGCTGATCGGCACGTGGACGTCGTAGTTGCGGTCGTTCGTGTCGAAGTGGTCCGCGCGGGTCACGACGGCGCACTCGACGTCCTGGCCGCAGACGCTGCCGTCCTCCAGCGTGGCCTTGACGAAGATGTTCACGCTGAAGGTGCCGCCGGCGGCGAACTTGGAGCTGTTGGCGAAGAGGCCGCCGAAGGTGTTGTTGATCCAGTGCGAGGCGCCGGTGGAGCCGGACTCGTCCTGGCCGCCGAGGCAGGGGGTCGGCTTGTTGACGCCGGCCGCGCCGTCGACGACACACAGGCCGACGTAGATGCCCTGGGAGGTGTTGTAGCCGGAGCCGGTGACGGTGATGACCTGGCCGGCGGCGGAGGCGCTGTCCGGCGAGGTGAGGGAGAGGTTGTAGGTGGTGCCGCCGTCGGTGACCGTGCGGGTGGCGGTCGCGGCGGAGGCGGAGGTGGCCAGGCCCAGGGTGAGCGCGGACGCGGCGGCGACGGCGAGACCGGCGCGGGCGACGGTGCGGGCGGAGGCGACTCTCATGGGGGAGACCCTTCTGATCGGTTCAAGCCCGACTGGCTTGAACTTAGGTAAGGCTAACCTAAGTACGATCTTCGGTTGTTTGTCAATGGGAGGTAAAGCGCGGGTAGTTGGCGAACCGGGGCGCACGGGACTCAGCCCGCCGGTTCGGTCACCTCGAACTCGGCTCCCAGCACGGCCTGTTCACCGGTCACGGCCGTCACCTCGACGGCGTGCGCGCCCTGCGCCGCGTTGTCGTACACCGGGAAGTCCTGGGCGAACCGCCCGTCCTCGCCGGCCACCGCCTGGTACCGCGTGTCCCCGTCGATCGCGACGAGCAGGACCGCGCCGGGGGCGAACCCCTCGCCGGTGAGCCGCTGTTGACCACCGGCCGCGAGGGCCGGGTGCGCGAGGGACACGGCGGCCGGCCCAGCGGACGCCTCTTCCGACGACGGCGTCACCACCCCCGACGAGGCCCCCGACGGCGACGGCGTGGGGCTCGCGGCCGGTGCCCCGACAGGCTCTTCGGCAACCCCGGCGCCGACCGTCACGTCGAACACCCCGAGCCCGTCTCCGGCCGCGAACTCCCGCCCGCTCCAGGAGGACAGCAACGCGGCCCCCTCCTCGGAGAGTTCGGCCCGCAGCCCGGCCCACGTCACGGCGCTCTCCCGGACGACGGGACCGGCTCCTCGCGCCGCCACCTCGGCCAGCGTCACCTCACGGGCCCGCCCGTCCAGCGCCGTACGCGCCCGGAGGGTGCCCTCGCTCCCGGTGAGCCGGAGCGTCAACCCGGCGAGGACCAGGGGCTGTTGCCCGGTGGCGCCGGCCAGCCGGACGGCGCCGCCCAACTGGACCTCCCCCGTGGCCCGTTCGGCGTCGAGGCCGCCGCCGACGGCTGGGAAGGACGCGCTCGCCGCGTCGACGGCGGGTTTCGTCACGCCGAACGACACGCCCCGCACCGCGAGTTCACCTTCGGCGCCGGACCAGGCGGCCCGCCCTTCGGTGATCGCGTCGGGGCCGTCCTGCGCGGCGAACGCGCCGGGGCCGCCGAGTGTGAGCAGGGCGCCGGTCGCCAGGGAGACGACGGCCGTTCTCTTCGCCATGTTCCGTTCCCCTCGGGGATGTTGAGTGGGGATATTGAGTTCTGGATCAGTGAGGTGACGTGCCGTCAGGCGACCGTCGTCAGGCAACAGAGCCGCCAGGCAGCGGCGGCCGTCGTCAGGCAGCGGTGGCCCTGCGGCGTCGCGCCCAGACCCACGCCCCGCCCCCGGCCGCCAGCAGCCCCGCCGAGGCGAGCCCGAGCGGCAGTGCGAGACCGGAGCCGGTGCTGGCCATGGAGCCGGACGACTCGGACGTCACGGAACCGGTCGACCCGCCGGTGGAGGCCGTGGCGGAGGCCGACGGAGTGGTGCTCGGCGCGGTCGAACTCCCGCCCGTGGTGCCGGAGTCGGCGGTCCCGAAGGTGACCGGAATCCGGACCGTCTGGCTCTGGTCGCCGCCGCGCGTGTGGTCGTTGCGCGTGATGACCGCGCACGTGACCCCGGCCGCCGTGCAGTCGGTGTTGGCGTCCTTCGCGCGCACCTTGAGCTGGACGCTGAAAGTCCCCTGCTTCCCGCTGCCGCCATAGGGTTTGGCGAGCCCCTCGCCGTAGGACGGCGGGTTGGAGGAGACCCAGACGGAGGCGCCGGACTCGCCGGACATGTCGACGCCGCCGACGCAGGGCGTGGGGGTCTTGCCGGGGCCGTTGTCGACGCAGAAGGCGACGTAGATGCCCTTCTCCGTGTTGTAGCCGGTGCCGCTGACGGTCACCGTCTCGCCCGCCGCGGCCAGGCCGGACGTCTTGGACACGGTGAGTTTCTGGCCCTCGGGACCCGAGGCCGAACCGCTCGCCGCGAAGGCCGTCGGGGCGGTCACGAACAGCGCCGCGACCGCGAGAGAACACACAACTCCGTGGCCGCGCAAGCCACTTGCCGATGTCATGAAACCACCCCCACCAGGCGAAACTAAGGACAGCCTAACCTAAACTAAGTTTCAAGGGACTGTAAAGCACCGAACTGCCCGGCATCACGGAGAGGAAAGACCATGCGGAGACGACTGGCCGCCCTGGGGGCGGGCCTCGCGCTGCTGACGGCGGCCTGCGGCACGGGCGGCGGAAGCGCTGCCCAGGAGGCACCGAAGACGGCGAGCGCGCGGGCCGCCGCGGCGGTGGAGCGGCTCGCCGAGAACACCGTCGTCCCGCTCGAAGGCGCCGCCCCCGCACCGGAGTTGCCGGTCACGGTCGACTCCTCGGACGGCCGGAAGGTGACCGTCACGGACGCCTCGCGGATTCTGCCGCTGAACGGCGGTGTCGCGGAGATCGTGTTCACGCTCGGACTCGGGAAGAACGTCGTCGGCCGGGACATCACCGCGACGTTCGAGGAGGCGAAGAAGCTCCCGCAGGTCACCAAGGCGCACGACGTGAGCGCGGAGAGCGTGCTGTCGCTGCGGCCGACGGTCGTGCTCGCCGACACCGACACCGGGCCCAAGGAGGCGATCGACCAGATCCGCGACGCCGGGGTCCCCGTCGTCGTCCTCGAACCGGCGACGAAGCTGGCCGACGTGACGACGCGGACGACCCGGATCGCGGCGGCGCTCGGTGTGCCGGACGCCGGGAAGGCGCTCAACTCACGGATGGAGAAGGAGCTTTCGCAGGCTCGGGCGGGGGTGCCGGAGGGCAGCAGGCCGAAGGTCGCGTTCCTCTACATGCGGGGCAGCGCGGCCGTCTACCTGATCGGCGGCAAGGGGTCCGGCGCGGACTCGCTGCTGGCGGCGGCGGGCGCCGAGGACGCGGGGGTGGCCGCCGGGTTCACCCGCCCGTTCACGCCGATCACCACCGAGGCCCTCGCCCAGGCGAGCCCCGACGTCATCCTGATGATGACGAAGGGACTCGACTCGGTCGGCGGTCTGGACGGCCTGCTCCAGGTCCCCGGGATCGCCCAGACCCCGGCCGGTATGAACAAGCGGGTCGTCGACATGGAGGACGGCGTCCTGCTGAGCTTCGGCCCGCGCACACCGCTCGTCATCGACATCCTGGTGGACAAGATCCACCGGAGCTGAACCACCAAGAATCAGAACACGTACGCCTCGACCTCCGCGAGGTACCGGGCCCGCCGCTCCTCGTCGTCCTCCAGGAACGACGCGACGAACGAGTTGCGGGCCAGCTCGCGCAACTGCTCCTGCTTCAGCCCGAGTTGCTCGTACACCGCGTCGAAGTTATCGCCCGCGTACCCCCCGAAGTACGCGGGGTCGTCGGAGTTGACCGTGCACAGCAGGCCGGCGTCCAGCATCGCGGGCAAGGGGTGGTCGGCGAGGGTGTCGACCGCCCGCAGCCGTACGTTGGACAGCGGGCACAGCGTCAGCGGGACCCGGTCGCGCACCAGCCGCTCCACCAGCGCCGGGTCCTCCACGCAGCGCAGCCCGTGGTCGATCCGCTCCACGCCGAGGACGTCGAGGGCCTCCGTGATGTACGCGGCCGGGCCCTCCTCCCCCGCGTGCGCCACCCGGCGCAGCCCCAGCGCGGCAGCCGCCTCGTACACCTCGCGGAACTTCACCGGCGGGTGGCCGACCTCGGCGGAGTCGAGACCGATACCCGTAATACGGTGGAGGTACGGCCCCGCCGCCTCCAGGGTCTCCATCGCCGACTCGGCGGACTCGTCCCGCAGGAAGCACATGATCAGCCGGGTCGAGACCCCGTGCCGCGCCTCACTCTCGCCGAGCGCCCGCCACAGCCCCTCGACGACCGTGCCCATCTCGACGCCGCGCGCGAGGTGCGCCTGCGGGTCGAAGAAGATCTCCGCGTGCCGGACGCCCTGCGCGGCGGCCCGCGCGAGGTAGGCGTCCGCGAGGTCCGCGAAGTCCTGTTCCGTGCGCAGCACCGCCATCAGCGCGTAGTACAGGTCCAGGAACGACTGGAGGTCCTCGAAGTCGTACGCCCGCCGCAGCGCCTCGGTGTCCGCGTACGGCAGCGTCACGCCGTTGCGGGCGGCCAGCGCGAACGCCAGCTCCGGTTCGAGGGTGCCTTCGATGTGCAGGTGCAGTTCAGCTTTGGGGAGGGGCATCGAAGTATCGTACGCCCGCTCAGGCGCCGATTCGAAAAGCGCCGCCCGCTCCCGGGGCTTCACCGGCGCTTCGGCACCGGCACCCTCAGGAGGTCCCGGGCGACGCTCAGCTCGCCCTCGAAACCGGCCGCCCGCGCCTGGCGCTCGAACTCCTCGGGGTCGGTGTAGCGCTGGCTGAAGTGGGTGAGGACGAGGTGGCGGACCCCGGCGTCCCGGGCGACTGCCGCCGCCTGACCTGCCGTCAGGTGTCCGTGGTCGGCGGCGAGTTGGGCGTCCTCGTCGAGGAACGTCGACTCGATGACGAGCATGTCGCAGCCCTCCGCCAGCACGTGCACGCCCTCGCAGAGCCGGGTGTCCATCACGAACGCGAACCGCTGTCCCCGCCTCGGCTCGCTCACGTCGTCCAGCGTGACGCCCCCGAGGACGCCCTCCCGCTGGAGCCGTCCGACGTCCGGGCCCTTGATGCCGTGGGCGGCGAGGCGCTCCGGCAGTATCCGGCGGCCGTCCGGTTCGGCGAGGCGGTACCCGTACGACTCCACGGGGTGGGAGAGGCGGTGCGCCTCCAGGGTGTACGACGGCGTCTCGGCGACCGTGAGCAGACCGGCGCCCGCGACGGGTTCTTCCGTGATGCCGACCGTCTCCCGATAGGCGGTCGCGTAGCGGAGCCGGTCGAAGAACCGCTGCCCGGAACGCGGATAATGGGCGACGACGGGATGCGGAACCTGATCGAGATTGACCCGCTGAATCACCCCGGCGAGCCCCAGTGAATGATCCCCGTGGAAATGGGTCACACAGATCCGGTTCAGGTCGTGCGCCGCCACCCCGGCCCGCACCATCTGCCGCTGGGTCCCCTCACCGGGGTCGAAGAGAATCCCCTCGGAATCCCAGCGCAGCAGATACCCGTTGTGATTGCGGTGCCGGGTCGGAACCTGACTCGCCGTCCCCAGCACCACCAATTCGCGTACAGACACTTTCCAGCCTACCTATTCACCGTCGATCCACCGTCCCCGTTTCAGGAAGGCAAGGAAGGCGCCACCCGGGCCGGGCTCTCCGCCAGCCCCTCCAGTGCCAGCCGTATCGCGGCGTCCAACTGCACGTCCACCCCGGCGACGTAGTCCTGAGGTCTCACCACGACCTCCACATCGGGGTCGACCCCGTAGTTCTCGACCCCCCACTCGACGCCCTCCAGCCAGATGGCGTACTTCGGCTGGGTGACGAGCGTCCGGTCCACCAGCCGGTACCGGCTGTCGATCCCGATCGTCCCGCCCCACGTCCGCGTCCCCACGACCGGCCCGATCCCGAGCGCCTTGATCGCCGCGTTGACGATGTCCCCGTCGGACCCGGAGAACTCGTTGGCGATGGCGACGACGGGCCCCCGGGGCGCGTCGAGGGGATAGCTGGTGGGCCGGGTCCCCCGGGCGACGTCCCAGCCGACGACCTTCCGCGCGAGCTTCTCGACGACGAGCTGGGAGGTGTGCCCGCCCCGGTTCTCACGGACGTCGACGAGCAGCCCCTCGCGCGCGACCTCGACCCGGAGGTCGCGGTGGATCTGGGCCCACCCGGGCGCCTGCATGTCGGGCACGTGCAGATACCCGAGCCGTCCCCCGGACGCGGCATGCACATAGGCCCGCCGGTCGGCGACCCACGCGTGATAGCGCAGCGCCTCCTCGTCGGTGACGGGGACGACGACGGCATGCCGGACCTCACCCCCGTCGGCGGGCGAGACGGTCAGCTCGACGGCCTTCCCGGCGGTCCCCACGAGCAGCGGTCCGGGCCCGGCGAGCGAGTCGACGGGATGACCCCCGACGGCGACGATCGAGTCCCCGGCCCGGACGGCAACTCCCGGCGCGGCGAGGGGAGATCGCGCGTCGGGGTCGGACGTCTCGGAGGGCAGCACCCGGTCGACCCGCCAACTCCCGTCGGCCTGGCGGGAGATGTCCGCGCCGAGCAGACCCTGCCGGGGCCCGGAGCCGTACCCCCGCGCCCCGACGTACGCGTGGGACGTCCCCAGTTCGCCCTGGACCTCCCAGAGGAGGTCGACGAGGTCGTCGTGGGTGGCGACCCGGTCGAGGACGGGCCGGTAGCGGTCGAGGACGCCGGCCCAGTCGGCGCCTCCCATGTCCTCCCGCCAGTAGTTGTCCCGCATGAGGCGCCCGGCCTCGTCGTACATCTGCCGCCACTCGGCCCCGGGGTCGACGGTCTGGCGGATGCGTCCGAGGTCGACGGTGACGTTGGAGTCGCTGTCCTCGTCCCCGGAGGCCCGCCGGTCGCTGGGGACGACCTTCAGCTTGCCGTCGGTCCACAGCAGCAGCCGCTTCCCGTCGCCGCTGACCTCGAACCCGTCGGCGTCGTCGGCGAGATGCTCGACCCGCCGCCCGGCGAGGTCGTAGCGCTCCAACTCCGTGGTGGGGGCCGGGTCTTCGGGGGTCGCCCGGGAGGAGCCGAGGACGCCGCTGACCGGGTGGCGCAGCCACAGCAGCCCGTCCTTGGCGGCCTTCAGCGAGGAGTAGCGGCCGGCCTCGACGGGGAACGGCACGATGCGGTCGGCGAGCCCGTCGAGGTCGATGCGGGTCGCGGGGGTGCCCTCGCTGTCGGGCGTCTCCTCCTTGTCGGGCGCCTCGAAGGCGCGGCCGTGGCGCTGGGGGCCGAAGGGGGAGGGGGTGGTCGCGGCGAGGGTGATGAGGTGCGGGCGGGCCCCGGCGAGGAACGACAGGTCGAAGACGTGCTGGTCGTAGACGGGGTCGAAGGCGCGGGTGGAGAGGAACGCGAGGTGCTTGCCGTCGAGGGTGAAGGCGGGCGCGTAGTCGCGGAAGCGCAGCGGGGTCGCCTCGGTGACGGACAGGTCGGTGGTGTCGGCCAGCATCAGCTGGCTGAGCGGGTTCGGGCCGGGGTGGGACCAGGCGAGCCAGCGCGAGTCGGGCGAGAACACCAGGTCGCCGACGTCGCCGTCGGCGCTGCGGACGACCTCGCGGACCTCGCCGCTCTCCCGCTCGACGAACAGCAGACGGCCGTCGTGCGAGGCGACGGCCGCGCGGCTGCCGTCGGGGGCCATGGCCAGCTCCAGGACCCGGCCGAGCGCGCCGCCCGCGACCCGGCGCGGGGCGGCGTCCGGGGCGAGCCCGGTGGCGGGCGCGAACTCCAGGGCGTCCTCGCCCTCCGCGTCCGTCACCCACACGACCCACTCCTCGCCCTCCGCCGTACGGAAGGTGCGCGGCAGCCGGGCCCGGACGCCCGGCTGCGCGGCGAGCGCGCGGGCGGGTCCGGCCCGGTGGGTGACCCAGTGCAGTCCGCCGCGGACCTCTACGGCGCTGCCGCGCGCGGTGTGGTCGGGCGCGGCCTCGCCGAGCCAGCCGGCGGGGACGAGCGGGCGGGGCCGGCGGTCCATGCGCTGGCCGCCCAACCGGACGTCCAGCGGGCGGGGTTCGGCGCCGTCGAGGTCGTCGAGGAGCCACAGCGCACCGGCCGACGCGTACACCAGCCGGGTGCCGTCGCCGGTCGACTGGCGTGCGTAGAAGCCGTCGAGGGGGGTGTGGCGGCGCAGGTCCGAGCCGTCGGCCAGGGAGGAGTAGACGGCGCCGGTGCCCTCGTGGTCGGAGAGGAACGCGATGCGCTCGCCGGTCCACACCGGTGACTCCAGGTTGCCGTTCAACTCCTCGTGGAGCCGCACGAATTCACCTTCGCCGTCCCGGTCGATCCACAGCTTGCCCGCCGTGCCGCCCCGGTAGCGCTTCCAGTGCGCGGCCTCGCGGCCGTGGCGGGCGGAGAGGAGGACCGGGTGCGGGCCGTCGAGCGCGAGGTCGTCGACGAGGCCGTACGGCAGGGTCGTCGCCGGTCCGCCGTCGAGGGGGACGGCGCGGGCCCAGCTCCGGGAGCGGGACGCCTGGTCGTGGGTGGAGACGACGAGGACCTGCCCGTCGGACGTCCAGCCGCACACGCGCGTGGACGAACTCCCCCAGTACGTCAGCCGGTCGGCGGGCCCGCCCTCGACCGGCGCGACATGGACCTCCCGGGCCCCGTCCCGCGTCGAGGCCCAGGCGACCCTCGTCCCGTCGGGGGATATCCGGGGAGCCGTGACGGGCGTGTTGTCGGCACTCACCCGCCAGGCCCGGCCACCGCCGAGCGGCGCGAGCCAGACGTCGTCCTCGGCGGCGAAAGCCACCAGGTCGCCATGCAGATGCGGAAACCGGAGATACGCGGCAGGCTGGGTCACCGGCTCACCCTATGCAGGGAACGCCCGAAGAGACACCGCTTTCGGATCACTCCCCGGCATCGGCCGGGCACGCCCGCCACCCCGGTAAATCAGCGGACAGCCGCCTGCCGGACCACGAGGATGGCGGCCATGCGCCTGCGGAAGATGACGACGCCGGACCGGACGTACCGCTGGTCGGTCCACCACGTCCACCGTGCTCGTACCACCGGCCTCCCCTGCCAGGAGGTCCTCACCCTGCACCGGGACGGCGTCCGGGTGCGGTTCGTCTTCGAGGAGGGCACGGGCCGCTGGATTCAGGGCAGCGGCTACACCGACCACTCGGGCTCGGTCAGCACGGCCCAGCACTACCTGAACCTCCATCTCCCGTCCGTGGCAAGGGCGTTCGCGGACGAGTCGGAGTGCCGGAACCTGTTCCGGGCGGACACCGAGCTGAACGGCTGGGAGCACCTCCCGGCGGTGTCGGACCGGGTCGACCAGACGCTGCCGGCGCGGAGTTGACCCCGCCACACGACCCACCCGGCGGCCGACTCCCCTAGGACCAGCGCCCCGTCCGCCCCAGCACCAGCGCCCCCGCCGCCGTCCCCGCCGTGGACGTCCGCAGGACGCTGCGCCCCAGCCGGCACGTCACCGCGCCCGCCTCCTCGAAGAGGGCCAACTCCTCGGGGGAGACGCCGCCTTCGGGGCCGACGACGAGGACGATCTCGCCGGTGGAGGGGAGGTCGAGGGTGGCGAGGGGGGCGCTGCCGTAGCCCCGGTCCTCGTGGAGGACGACGGCGAGGTCGGCGCCCGCGAGGAGCGCGGCGACCTGCTTGCCGCTCGCGAGGTCGGCGACCTCGGGGAAGCGCACCCGGCGCGACTGCTTGCCCGACTCCCGTGCCGTGGCACGCCACTTGGCGAGCGCCTTCTGCCCGCGCTCCCCCTTCCACTGCGTGATGCAGCGCGCGGCGGCCCACGGCACGATCGCGTCGACCCCCACCTCGGTCATCGTCTCGACGGCCAACTCCCCCCGGTCGCCCTTGGGAAGGGCCTGGACGACGGTGAGGCGCGGCGCGGGAAGCGGTTCCTCGGTGACGCCGGAGAGGCGTACGGTCAGCCGGTCCTTGCCCTCCGCCGCGACGACCGCCCCCTCGGCCCAGCGCCCGGCCCCGTCCGTGAGGACGACCGACTCGCCCGCCTGGAGCCGCTTCACGGAGACGGCGTGCCGCCCCTCGGGCCCGTCGAGGACGAACTCCGCCCCGACGCCGCCGAGTTGCTCGACGACGAAGACCGGAGCGGTCATCAGGCCACGCCCCCGTCGGCGGTCGGCGCGTCGTCCGGCAGCGGTGCCGTCTCGGCCAACGCGGTCCGCGCGGCGTCCAGTTCGGCCGCGAGCAGCTCGACGAGGTCCCCGGCGGGCAGCTCCCGCGCCATGCGGTGACCCTGGCCCGCCCACAGCGCCATGCCCTGCGCGTCCCCGGCCTTCGCGGCGGCCTTGCGCAGCGGCGAGGTCAGGTGGTGGATCTCCGGGTACGCGGCGGGGGCGTACGGGCCGTGCTCGCGCAGGAACCGGTTGACCAGGCCGCGGGCGGGGCGGCCGGAGAAGGCGCGCGTCAACTCCGTACGCGCGAAGAGGGGGTTGGTGAGGGCCTGCTTGTGGACGGCCGCCGCGCCGGACTCCGGGGTCGCGAGGAACGCGGTGCCGAGCTGCGCGGCGGAGGCGCCGGCGGCCATGACCGCGGCGATCTGGGCGCCGCGCATGATGCCGCCCGCGGCGATCAGGGGCAGCGAGACCGCCTCGCGGACCTGGGTGAGCAGGGCGAGCAGGCCGACGCCCGCACGGTCGTTCTCCGGGTTGTCGCGGTGCGTGCCCTGGTGACCGCCCGCCTCGACGCCCTGCACGATCACCGCGTCCGCGCCCGCACGCTCCACGGCGACGGCCTCCTCCGGGGAGGTCGCCGTGACGAGGGTGTACGTCCCGGCCCGCCGGAACCTCTCCAGCACCTCGGGGCTCGGGGCGCCGAAGTGGAACGACACGACGGGTACGGGGTTGTCGAGGAGGACGGCGAGTTTGGCCTCGAAGCCGTCGTCCCGGCCGCTCTCGGGGTCGCCGAGCTCGGTCTCGTACCAGGTGGACTCGCCGGCGAGCTGGTGCGCGTACAGCTCGACCGCGCCCGCCTCGGCGTACTCCGGCTGCGGGAGGAAGAGGTTCACCCCGAACGGCCGCGAGGTCTGGCCCCGGACCTGTTTGATCTCCTCGTACATGCCGTCGGCCGTCTTGTACCCGGCGGCGAGGAATCCGAGCCCCCCGGCCTCGGACACGGCCGCAGCCAGCCGCGGCACGGAGACCCCGCCCGCCATGGGGGCCTGCACGATCGGGAGCGGGCAGAGATCGGTCAGTTCGGAGGACATGACCGCATGTTGTCACGTCCCCCGAACAACCTCGAACCGACCCCACGTTTGGCACATGCCAACAGGATCAAGGCCGAGCCGAAGCCGACTCAGCGCCCGTTGAACGCGTCCTTCAACCGCGAGAACAACCCCTGTTGCCCCGGCTGACCGTGTCTGTCCGGGGGCCGACCCCCGGACCCCCAGCAGTCCGCTCAGCTCGCGTCAGCGCCCGTTGAACGCATCCTTCAACCGCGAGAACAACCCCTGTTGCCCCGGCTGGAACTGCCCCGTGGGCCGTTCCTCGCCGCGCAGCTTGGCCAGTTCGCGCAGGAGGCGTTCCTGTTCGGGGTCCAGCTTCGTGGGGGTCTGGACCTCGACGTGGACGATGAGGTCGCCCCGGCCGCCGCCGCGCAGATGCGTGACGCCGCGGCCGTGGAGCGGGATCGACTGGCCGGACTGGGTGCCGGGCCGGATGTCGACCTCCTCCATGCCGTCCAGCGTCTCCAGGGGCACCTTCGTGCCGAGGGAGGCCGCTGTCATGGGGAGGGTGACCGTGCAGTGCAGATCGTCGCCCCGGCGCTGGAACATGGCGTGCGGGAGTTCGTGGATCTCGACGTAGAGGTCACCGGCGGGACCGCCACCGGGCCCGACCTCGCCCTCACCGGCGAGCTGGATGCGCGTGCCGTTGTCGACGCCGGCCGGGATCTTGACCGTCAGCGTCCGCCGGGAGCGGATGCGGCCGTCGCCCGCGCACTCGGGGCACGGCGTCGGCACGACCGTCCCGAAGCCCTGGCACTGCGGGCACGGCCGGGACGTCATGACCTGGCCGAGGAAGGAGCGGGTGACCTGCGAGACCTCGCCGCGACCGCGGCACATGTCACACGTCTGCGCGGTGGTGCCGGGCGCGGCCCCCTCGCCGTTGCACGTGTTGCAGACGATCGCCGTGTCGACCTGGATGTCCTTGGTCGTACCGAAGGCCGCCTCGTCGAGGTCGATCTCCAGGCGGATCATCGCGTCCTGGCCGCGCCGGGTCCGCGAGCGCGGGCCGCGCTGGGACGCCGTCCCGAAGAACGCGTCCATGATGTCCGAGAAGTTGCCGAAACCTCCCGCACCGAAGCCGCCCGCGCCCCCGCCGCCGCTCTGCGAGAGCGGGTCGCCGCCGAGGTCGTAGACCTGCTTCTTCTGCGGGTCCGACAACACCTCGTAAGCGGCGTTGATCTCCTTGAACCGCTCCTGGGTCTTCGGGTCCGGGTTGACGTCCGGGTGCAGCTCGCGCGCGAGCCGGCGGAACGCCTTCTTGATCTCATCCTGCGACGCGTCACGGCGCACGCCGAGGACGGCGTAGTAGTCCGTGGCCACTTACGACTCCGCCAGGATCTGTCCGACGTACCTCGCCACTGCGCGTACCGCTCCCATCGTTCCCGGGTAGTCCATGCGGGTCGGTCCGACCACGCCGAGCTTGGCGACTGCCTCGCCGCCCGAACCGTAGCCGACCGACACGACGGACGTGGAGTTGAGTCCCTCGTAGGCGTTCTCGTGCCCGATGCGCACGGTCATGCCCGAATCCCCCGCCTCGCCCAGCAACTTGAGGAGCACGACCTGCTCCTCAAGGGCCTCCAGGACGGGCCGGATGGTGAGGGGAAAGTCATGTCCGAAGCGGGTGAGATTGGCGGTTCCGCCGATCATCAGCCGCTCCTCGTTCTCCTCGACGAGCGTCTCCATCAGCGTGGAGAGCACGATCGAGACGGTGCCCCGGTCCTCGGGGTCGAAACCCTCGGGGAGGTCCTCGACGAGCCGGGGGACGTCCGCGAACCGGCGGCCCGCGACCCGGCTGTTGAGCCGCGCGCGTAGATCCGCGAGCGACTGCTCCCCGAACGGCGCCGGGCAGTCCAGCAGCCGCTGCTCCACCCGGCCCGTGTCCGTGATCAGCACGAGCATCAGCCGCGCGGGCGCGAGCGCCAGCAGCTCGACGTGCCGGACGGTGGAGCGGGTGAGGGAGGGGTACTGGACGACGGCGACCTGCCGGGTGAGCTGCGCGAGCAGCCGTACCGTGCGCGCCACCACGTCGTCCAGGTCGACCGCGCCGTCCAGGAAGTGGTGGATCGCCCGGCGTTCCGGCGCCGTCATCGGCTTGACGCCGGCCAGGCGGTCGACGAACAGCCGGTAGCCCTTGTCGGTGGGGATGCGGCCGGCGCTGGTGTGGGGCTGGTGGATGAAGCCCTCGTCCTCCAGGACGGCCATGTCGTTGCGCACGGTCGCCGGGGAGACGCCGAGGTTGTGCCGCTCCGTGAGCGCCTTGGAGCCGACCGGCTCCTCGGTCCCCACGTAGTCCTGGACGATCGCGCGCAGCACCTGGAGCCTGCGTTCACTCAGCACCGCGCACACCTCCAGTTGTCCGCCCCTGGCACTCTCCCCTGACGACTGCCAGTGTACGGCGGTCGGGTGCCACAGGGGCAAGGTCGTCCCCGTCGCCGCATGGTAGGGCTAGCGTCTCTGTATGACGGTGACTTGGGAAGAGCTGGGCTGGGAGCGGCTGTCGGATCGAGTCGGACGCGTGCGGCTGCCCGGCTGGGACTGCACGGTCGGCCTGGTGGCCACCCCGACCGGCGCCCTCATGATCGACGCGGGCTCCAGCCTCCCGGAGGGCACCCGCCTGCGCACCGAGGCCGCCCACCTCACCGGCGTCAATGTGACCCATCTCGCCCTCACCCACTCCCACTTCGACCACGTCCTCGGCGCGGCGGCCTTCCCGGAAGCGAAGGTCTTCGCGGCCTCCCCCGCCTACGATGCCGCCGAACTCACCACGGACGCCGTCCGCAACGGCCTCCCCCCACACCTCGCCGAGGAGGCGACGGCCAGGCTGATCACGCCGGATCATGTGGTGAGGGGTACGTGGCAACTGCGGCTGGGAGGAACCGGGGACGGGGACGATGCCGGCGGGCCCGGCGCGGAGGCGGTCGCGGGTGCGGACGACGGCGGCGGGCCCGGCGCGGGCGGGGTCGCGGTCGGGAAGGCCGTCCCCGCCGTGTACGCCCCCGAGCCCCTCGCCCCCGTCGACGTCCTCCTCGCCCGCCTCGGCCCCGCCCACTCCCCCGACGACCTGGTCGTCCTCGTCCGCCCCGAAGTCCCCGGCTCCCCTCCCGTCGTCTTCTGCGGCGACCTCGTGGAGGAGTCGGGTGAGCCGCAGGCGGGGCCGGACGCGGTGCCCGGGAGGTGGCCGGGTGTGCTGGACGCGCTGCTGGAGCTGGGCGGGGCGGACGCGCTGTACGTCCCCGGTCACGGAGCGGTCGTGGACGCGGAGTTCGTCCGGCGCCAGCGCGACGCTCTGCGCGAACGCTTCGGCGTGTCGCACGGGTGAAGACGGGACCGTCCCCGCGCGCTTCTCCTATCGTCATCCGAATGCGCCAGTACTCGACGGACCTGACCCCTCCCTGGAAGAAGAAGCAGGCCCCCGCCCCCGAGATCCCGGCCGACCCCGGCCTCGTCGTCGAGGAACCCGGCACCGGATTCTGCGGCGCGGTGATCCGCTGCGAGGCGGGCACGGTCACCCTGGAGGACCGCTTCGGCAAACACCGCGTGTTCCCGCTGGAACCCCGCGGCTTCCTCCTGGAGGGCCGGGTCGTCACCCTGGTCAGACCGTCCGCTCCGGCCGCCGCGGCGCCCGCCCGCACCGCCTCCGGTTCGGTCGCCGTCCCCGGCGCCCGCGCCCGCGTGGCCCGTGCGGGCCGCATCTACGTCGAGGGCCGGCACGACGCCGAGCTGGTCGAGAAGGTCTGGGGCGACGACCTCCGCATCGAGGGCGTCGTCGTCGAGTACCTGGAGGGCGTGGACGACCTCCCCGCGATCGTCGACGCCTTCGCCCCCGGCCCCGACGCCCGCCTCGGCATCCTCGTCGACCACCTCGTCCCCGGCACGAAGGAGTGGCGGATCGCCCAGTCGGTCACCGGCGACCACGCCCTGGTCGTCGGCCACCCGTACATCGACATCTGGGAGGCGGTGAAGCCGTCGTCCCTCGGTATTACGGGTTGGCCCAGGGTCCCGCACGGCCAGGACTGGAAGACCGGGGTGTGCCGGGCCCTCGGCTGGCCCTCGGAGAACACCGGCGCGGTGTGGCAGGCGATCCTGAAGCGGGTGACGTCCTACAAGGACCTGGAGCCGGAGCTGCTGCGCTGTGTCGAGCACCTCATCGACCATGTGACCGCGCCCCCGGAGGGGTGAGGGCGGTCAGTCGACCAGGTCCCTGACGACCGCGTCCGCGAGCAGCCGCCCGCGCAGCGTCAGCACGGCCCGCCCCTCGTCGTACGGGCCCGCCTCCAGCAGCCCGTCCCCCAGCGCGCGGTGTGCGGCGGCGGCGCCCTCCTCGCGCAGGAGGCTCAGCGGGACCCCTTCCCGGAGCCGGAGTTCGAGCAGGATGCGCTCGACCCGGCGGTCCTCGTCGGAGAGCAGCTCACGCCCCGCGCCCGGTGATCCGCCGCCCGCCAGGGCTCCCGCGTACGCGCCGGGGTGTTTCACGTTCCACCAGCGCACGCCGCCGACGTGGGAGTGGGCGCCGGGACCCGCGCCCCACCAGTCGGCGCCGCGCCAGTACAGCTCGTTGTGGAGGCAGCGGGCCGCGTCGGAGGTGGCCCAGTTGGAGACCTCGTACCAGGAGAACCCGGCGGCGGAGAGGGTCTCCTCGGTGATGAGGTAGCGGTCGGCGTGGACGTCGTCGTCGGTCATGGGCACCTCACCGCGCCGGATGCGGCGGGCGAGCTGGGTGCCCTCCTCGACGATCAGGGCGTACGCGCTGACGTGGTCGGGACCGGCGCCGAGCGCGGCGTCGAGGGAGGCCCGCCAGTCGTCGTCGGACTCGCCGGGCGTGCCGTAGATGAGGTCGAGGTTGACGTGCTCGAACCCGGCGGCGCGGGCCTCGGCGACGCACGCCTCGGGGCGGCCGGGGGTGTGCGTGCGGTCGAGGATCTTCAGGACGTGCGGCCGGGCGCTCTGCATCCCGAAGGAGACCCGGTTGAACCCGCCCGCCCGCAGCGCGGCGAGGTAGGCGGGGTCGACGGTCTCCGGGTTCGCCTCGGTGGTGACCTCCGCGCCGTCCGCCAGCCCGAACTCCTCCCGGATCGCCGCGAGCATGCGTACGAGGTCGTCGGCGGCCAGCAGCGTCGGCGTGCCCCCGCCGACGAACACGGTCCGCACCTCGCGGGGATCGTCTCCGAGGACCTTCCGGGCGAGGCGGATCTCGTCGATCAGGGTGTCGGCGTAGTTGTCCCGGGACGCGAGGACGCCTCCCGTACCCCGCAGCTCGGTCGCGGTGTACGTGTTGAAGTCGCAGTACCCGCAGCGCGTGGCGCAGTACGGGACGTGCAGGTAGAAGCCGAGCGGCCGGTCCCCGGCCCCGGCGAGCGCGGCGGCGGGCAGCGCGCCGTCGGCGGGGACGGGTTCACCGTCGGGAAGTACGGAAGGCATGCCCCCATTGTCCCGCACCCCGTAGTACCCGAGAGCTACCCCGGCCGCCCGCCCTCGGCCGCGCCCCTCACCCCCGTAGTACTCCTGAGCTACTCGGCCTGGAGCACCAGCAGCGCCAGGTCGTCCTCCGGCGGCCGTGACCCGAACCCGTGGACGAGGTCCCGGATCTGCTCGGCGATCTCCTTCGCGCCGTACCCCGCGCACCCCGCCAGCGCGATCGCGAGTCCGTCGTCGTCGTCGAACTGCCGCCCGCCGTCCCGGCGTTCGGTGACGCCGTCGGTGACGCACAGGAGGCTGTCGCCGGGCAGCAGGTGGAGGACCTCGCTGGTGTAGGTGGCGTCCTCGACGACCCCGATGAGCGTCTGGGGCTGCGCGACCGGGCACACGCTGCCGTCGGGCCGCAGGAGCAGCGGCAGCGGGTGCCCGGCGGAGGCGAGGGTGACCCGTACCCCTCCGTCGTAGGGGACCAGTTCGCCGTAGAGGAGGGAGAGGAAGCGGGTCTGGGGGCCCTCGCCGGGGCCCGCGGGGCCGACGTACGCGCGGGCGGCGGCGTCGGCGGCCTCGGTCGCGTCGTCCAGGAGGAGCTGGTTGAGGCGGTCGAGGACGTCCGCCACCCGGTACCCCTCGCGGGCCAGCAGCCGCAGCCACGGCCGGGCGAGGCCGATGACGACGGCGGCTTCCGGCCCCTTGCCCTGGACGTCGCCGACGGCGAAGCACCAGCGGCCGTCCCCGGCGGGGAAGAGGTCGTAGAAGTCGCCGCTGGGCCCGCCCTTCTCCCGGGGTTCGTAGACGAGCGCGCTGTGCACGCCGGGGATCTCGGCGACGGCGCCGGGCAGCAGCCCGCTCTGGAGGACGGCGCTGATGGTGACCTGCCGCGCGTACTGCCGGGCCGCCCCGATCGCGAGGGCGACGCGCCGGCTGAGGTCCTCGACGAGGCCGGTGACCTCGTCGGGGAACCGCTGGAGTCCGCAGCGGCCGATGACGAGCGTGCCGAGATGGCGTCCGCCGGCGACGAGCCGGTAGGCGAGGGCGGTGCCGGGCGAGCCGAGGGCCTGGACGGGCCAGGGGTGGGCGTAGGGCTGGGTGCCGACGGGCCGGCCGGTATCGGGGGGCCGCGGCGGCAACTGCTCCAGCTCCCGCCTGAGCGCCTCCAGGCACCCTTCGCTGCCGTGCCAGACCCGGGCGAGCCGGGTGCCGGCCCCGATCGTCTCGTCCTCCAGCCAGACCGCGCACCAGTCGGCGACCCTCGGCACGAGGAGCTGGCCGGTGAGGGAGGCCACGAGGTCCTCGTCGAGCTGCCCGGCGAGCAGGTCGGACGCCTCGGCGAGGAAGGAGAGCGCGCCGCGCCCCAGCCAGTCCCGCTCGTCGGGCCCGCCCTGCGGTTCGGGGGCGAGCGCGACGGCGAGCCCGAGCGAGGGCAGCGGCGCGAGCACGGAGACGGGCCGCCGGACGCCCTCCTCGGCCCCGCACGCCTCGCAGCGCTCCACCCCGCCGCACTCCCCGCACCCCTCGCCCTCCCCGAGCCGCGCCCACACCGTCTTCCCGTCCCTGCGGTACGTCACCCCCCACTCCATGGCGAGCGCGGTGACGAGCCTCAAGCCCCGCCCGTACTCGGCGGGTTCGTACGACGGCTCCGGGTCGCCGTCCCGCAGGGTCCGCGAGGGGTGCCGGTCGGAGACCTCGACGACGATGTCGTACGGCCCTCCCGGGCCCTCCCTCGGCTCCTCCAGCCGGCAGCTGACCTCGACGTCGGTGCCGGCGTGGACGACGGCGTTGGTGACGAGTTCGCTGAGGACGAGCACCGCCTCGTCCCCAGCGCGGGCGGTGGCCCGGCGGCCCGCAGCGGCCCACTCCTCGATGGCCCGCCCGAGCAACTCCCGTGCCGTGCACGGCGCGAGGGCACTGCCGGGCAGGGTCGCGGCGACCCTCGTCGCCCGGCGCGCGCGAGCGATCGGGGTCGACTCCCGTTGCGTCGGAATGGTCCCCATGAGCGGCTCCCCTCCCCGAGCAGTTGGTTCGCGTACACCTCGGCCGACCCAGACAGGGTGACAGACCGACCACACCCATAAGCGCCGAGTTACCGAACTGGGTCGTCATGAGTGAGAACAGTGCTGTGCGCGTGCTCGAAGAGGGCCCAATTGAGGACGGGATTCGAGCATCTGCCCCATCTCCCCCGCGCACGGCGCACAGAGGAGCCCCCTGCCGGGCGACCGGCAGGGGGCTGCTCAACGCGTGCCGGGAACCCGGCGGGGGGCCGTCTACGCCTCGCGCGTCCCCGCGTACATCTCGTCCAGCAGCTCCTTGTACGACCGCTCCACCACGGGCCGCTTGAGCTTGAGGCTGGGGGTGATCTCGCCGTGCTCGACGTCGAGATCGCGGGGCAGCAGGCGGAACTTCTTGATGGTCTGCCAGCGCTGGAGCCCGGCGTTCAGCTCGTCGACGTACCCCTGGACCAGCGCGACCGTGGCCGGCGCGGCGACGACCTCGGCGTACGACTTGCCGCCGAGCCCGTTCTCCCCGGCCCAGCCGAGGAGGGACGGCTCGTCGAGGGCGATCAGCGCGGTGCAGAAGTTCCGGTCGGCGCCGTGCACGAGGATGTTGGAGACGTACGGGCAGACGGCCTTGAACTGCCCCTCGACCTCGGCGGGCGCGATGTACTTGCCGCCGGACGTCTTGATCAGGTCCTTCTTGCGGTCGGTGATCTTCAGGAAGCCGTCCGGCGAGAGCTCCCCGATGTCCCCGGTGTGGAACCAGCCGTCGGACTCCAGCACCTCGGCGGTCTTGTCGGGCAGCTTGTGGTAGCCCTCCATGATCCCGGGGCTGCGCAGCAGGATCTCCCCGTCGTCCGCGATCCTGACCTCGGTGCCGGGCAGCGGCTTGCCGACCGTCCCGGTCCGGTACGCCTCGCCGGGGTTGACGAAGGACGCGGCGGACGACTCGGTCAGCCCGTACCCCTCAAGGATGTGGATACCGGCGCCGGAGAAGAAGTAGCCGATCTCCGGGGAGAGCGCGGCGGAGCCGGAGACGGCGGCCCGCAGCCGTCCGCCGAACGCCTCGCGGATCTTGGCGAAGACGAGGGTGTCGGCGGCCTTGTGCTTCGCGGTCAGCGCGAAGGGCGCGGTCCGGTTGCCGGTCCGCATGAAGTTGTCCTGCGTGACCTTGGCGTACTCCCGCCCGACGGCGGAGGCCCACTGGAAGATCTTGTACTTGGCCCCGCCGCCCGCACGGGCCTTCGCGGCAACCCCGTTGTAGACCTTCTCGAAGATCCGGGGCACGGCCGCCATGTACGTCGGCTGCACCACGGGGAGGTTCTCGATGATCTTGTCGACGCGGCCGTCGACGGCGGTGACGTGCCCGACCTCGATCTGCCCCGAGGTGAGGACCTTGCCGAAGACGTGGGCCAGCGGCAGCCAGAGATACTGCACGTCCTCCCCGCTGATCAGCCCGGTCGCGGCGATCGCCTTCGCCATGTAGGACCAGTTGTCGTGCGGGAGGCGTACCCCCTTGGGACGACCCGTGGTACCCGAGGTGTAGATCAGGGTGGCCAGCTGGTCCTTGGTGATCGCGGCGACCTTCTCCTCGACCAGACCGGGCTCCTTCGCCAGCCGGTCCGCCCCGCGCTTCTCCAGCTCGTCGAGGGTGAGAATCCAGTCCTCGCCGGTGTCGGCGCCGGCCGGGTCGATGACGACGACGTACGCCAGCTCGGGCAGCTCGGTGCGTTTGGCGACGACCTTGGCGAGCTGCGCGGCGTCCTCCGCGACGAGGACGCGGCTCTCGGAGTCGGCGAGGATGTACGCCGCCTCGTCGTCGTTGGTCTGCGGGTAGACCGTCGTCGTCGCGGCGCCCGCGCACATGATGCCGAGGTCGACGAGAATCCACTCGATCCGGGTGGACGAGGCGAGCGCGACGCGCTGTTCCGGCTCGATGCCGAGCCCGATCAGGCCGGCCGCGATCGCGTGCACCCGCTCGGCGGCCTGCGCCCAGCTCAGCGACTTCCAGTCGTCGGGCCCCTGACCGGACGGCGCCGGTACCGGGTACCGGTACGCCTCCGCGTCGGGCGTGGCCGACACCCGTTCCAGGAAGAGGCCCGCGACGGACGGCGGACGGTTCTCGATCAGGGTCTGTGTGTCGCTCACGACATCCTCCGGGGCCCGCGACGGTGCGGCGGTTGTGCTGCGCGGCTTTTTAACTCACGAGTAACTACCAGGCAGAGATCAGAGTAAAGGGCGTCCGGCCCGGGCGTAAGGGGTGACGGACGGTGACTTCCCCCCGATACGACACCGGTACTACCGCCGGTACGACAACGGGGCCCACCGCGCTCCCACGCGACGGGCCCCGCGCCCCGGGCCGTCCGGCCCTACTTCTTGCCCTTGCCCGACCCCGCGCTGTCGTCGCTGCTCAGGACGGCGATGAAGGCTTCCTGCGGAACCTCCACGGAACCCACCATCTTCATCCGCTTCTTGCCTTCCTTCTGCTTCTCCAGCAGCTTCCGCTTCCGGGAGATGTCACCGCCGTAGCACTTGGCGAGGACGTCCTTGCGGATGGCGCGGATCGTCTCGCGGGCGATGACCCGGGAGCCGATGGCCGCCTGGATCGGCACCTCGAACGCCTGCCGCGGGATCAGCTCGCGCAGCTTCGCGACCAGCCGGACGCCGTACGCGTACGCCGCGTCCTTGTGCGTGATCGCCGAGAACGCGTCGACCTTGTCGCCGTGCAGCAGGATGTCGACCTTGACCAGCGACGACGTCTGCTCGCCGGTGGGCTCGTAGTCCAGCGACGCGTAGCCGCGCGTCTTCGACTTCAGCTGGTCGAAGAAGTCGAACACGATCTCCGCGAGCGGCAGCGTGTAGCGGATCTCGACCCGGTCCTCGGAGAGGTAGTCCATCCCGAGGAGGGTGCCGCGCCGGGTCTGGCACAGCTCCATGATCGCCCCGATGAACTCGGTGGGCGCGAGGATCGTGGCGCGTACGACGGGCTCGTACACCTCCATGATCTTGCCCTCGGGGAACTCGCTCGGGTTGGTGACGACGACCTCGGTGCGGTCCTCCAGGACGACGCGGTACACCACGTTCGGCGCGGTCGCGATCAGGTCGAGGCCGAACTCGCGCTCCAGCCGCTCACGGATCACGTCGAGGTGGAGCAGGCCGAGGAAGCCGACGCGGAAGCCGAAGCCGAGGGCGGCGGAGGTCTCCGGCTCGTAGACGAGGGCGGCGTCGTTCAGCTGGAGCTTGTCGAGGGCCTCGCGCAGCTCCGGGTAGTCCGAGCCGTCGAGGGGGTAGAGGCCGGAGAAGACCATCGGCTTCGGGTCCTTGTACCCGCCGAGCGCCTCCGTGGCCCCCTTCACCTGGCTGGTGACGGTGTCGCCGACCTTCGACTGGCGGACGTCCTTCACACCGGTGATCAGATAGCCGACCTCGCCGACGCCGAGGCCGTCCGCGCTCAGCATCTCCGGGGAGTTGGTGCCGATCTCCAGCAGTTCGTGCGTCGCACCGGTCGACATCATCCGGATGCGCTCACGCTTGTTGAGCTGGCCGTCGATGACCCGGACGTACGTCACGACGCCGCGGTACGAGTCGTACACCGAGTCGAAGATCATCGCGCGGGCGGGCGCGTCCTTGACGCCGACGGGCGCCGGGACGTCGCGGACGACCCGGTCGAGCAGGGCGTCGACGCCGAGACCGGTCTTCGCGGAGACCTTGAGGACGTCGGAGGGGTCGCAGCCGACGAGGTTCGCCAGCTCCTCGGCGAACTTCTCCGGCTGGGCCGCCGGGAGGTCGATCTTGTTCAGCACCGGGATGATCGCGAGGTCGTTCTCCATCGCGAGGTACAGGTTCGCGAGGGTCTGCGCCTCGATGCCCTGCGCCGCGTCGACGAGCAGGACGGTGCCCTCGCAGGCGGCGAGCGAGCGCGAGACCTCGTACGTGAAGTCCACGTGACCCGGGGTGTCGATCATGTTCAGGATGTGCGTGCTGCCCGGGTCCTCGGTCGGGGCCCACGGCAACCGCACCGCCTGGGACTTGATCGTGATGCCGCGCTCGCGCTCGATGTCCATCCGGTCGAGGTACTGGGCGCGCATCTGGCGCTGGTCCACCACCCCGGTCAGCTGGAGCATCCGGTCGGCGAGCGTGGACTTGCCGTGGTCGATGTGCGCGATGATGCAGAAATTGCGGATCAGCGCCGGGTCGGTACGGCTCGGCTCGGGCACATTCTTAGGGGTCGCGGGCACGCAGGGTCCTGTCTCTTGAGGCGCCTTGTGCCTCGGGTCTGGATCGATACGTAGGTTCCATCGTCCCATGCGCGGGGACCTGGGACCGGTTTGGGCCGACCGTGTGGCCGCTGGTAGTGTGGGCGGTTGTGTCTCTTGCCCTCTCAGCGCGAGGCACACCCCAAGAAATCACCTGGTCCGGGGCTTCGCGGTCCCGTGCCTGAACCTGAAAAGGCTCAATCAGTGGCGAACATCAAGTCCCAGATCAAGCGGATCAAGACCAACGAGAAGGCGCGGCTGCGCAACAAGGCCGTCAAGTCCTCCCTGAAGACCGCGATCCGCAAGGCCCGTGAGGCCGCCGCCGCGGGTGACACCGAGAAGGCCACCGAGTACCAGCGCGCTGCCGCGCGTCAGCTCGACAAGGCCGTCTCCAAGGGTGTCATCCACAAGAACCAGGCCGCCAACAAGAAGTCGGCGCTTGCTTCCAAGGTCGAGGCGCTCAAGGGCTGAAACCCCCTGATCTGACGGAACCCGACGCGGGTTCCTCTTCGCCGGAGGGAATCGAGCGGGCCCTCTCTCATCCGCTCCCGTCCGGCACCCCGAGCCAGTACGCGGCCTGCGTTCGCCACGCGGGTACCGGCTCATTGTCGTGAACCGAGGGCCCCGGCCCCCAGCCCTTCCCCAGGGCGGGGGTCCGGGGCTTTCGGCGTACTGGGGCCTTCGGCGCACCGGGGCTTTCGGCGTCGGGGCTCAGGCCCAGAACGCGTTGCCGGCCTCGATGTCCTCGACGCACTCGTCGAGGTCCGTGATCCGGTCCCCGACGATCCGGAACACGATCCCCCCGGTCTCGTCGATCCGCCGGCCGTCCGGCCGCTCACCCGTGAACCGGTGCACGGACACCGCGTGCCCGCGCCCGTCCACCAGCACGTCCCGCACCTCGACCCGCAGGGTCCCGGCGGTCTCCGTGAACAGCCGCCCGTACATCTCGAAGATCGAGTCCAGCCCCTTGAAGTCCCCCGACAGCGGGTGGCTGCCCGGCACATGGTGCGTGCAGTCCGCCGTCATCATCCCCCTCAGCGCGTCCAGGTCCCCCCGCGAGAACGCGTCGTACCCCGCCCGAACCAGCCGAGCATGCGGATGCTCACCCATCGTGATCGCCACCTCTCGTCCACGGCGACACCGACCGACACCCCGAATTCTCCTCCTTTCCCCCTTCCTCCGCTCACTCGGGCCGTGCCGCCTGCCAGCTCCACGAGGTCTGCCGGGGAAGGCCGTCGAGCTCCCCGCGACCGGTGCACCAGAGAAGCACCCGCACGGGGTCCCCGGAGGGGGCTGCGGTGGGCAGGGCGGCGGCGGGCGGGGCGGGGCTGAGCGGGGCGGCGGGAAAAAGCCGGTCCAGCACCGCCGCGCTCAGCGACACCGGCGGCAGCCAGTCCACGGACAGGCCCCGCGTGATGTCGTGGGTGTGCAGCAGAATCTCGGCGACTCCCATCGCGGCGAACCCGCTGGGGTCGCACGGCCCCCAGTGCCAGGCCCTCACCGTCGGGTCGGCCGTGACCAGCGCACTACTGAGCAGCCCGCCGCACGCGGCGACAGCCTGGAGGACTTCGGCGGGCGGGGCGGTGGGGCGGACGTGCAGGTCGATGGGGAGGTACGCGTCGGCGGGCTGTGCCGCGAGCTGTCCCGCGTAGGCCAGGAGGTCGTGGGCGATGTGGGCGGCGGTCTGCCGGCAGGTCCAGTCGAGCGGGCCGGCCGGGACGGTCCAGTCGTCTCCGGTGCGGGGGCCGAGGACCCGCTGCATCTCGGCCAGGGCGGCGTCGAGGTCGTGATGATCCATACGGCTCCTCGCGGTCCGTGCGCCGGGGGTGGCGGGAGGGGGCTGCGCTGGAGGGGGCTGTGCCGAGAGTGGGCTGTGCCGGTCGTCGGTCCTGTGCGCCGCCGGGCAGTCGGTACGTCCGTCCGCGGCCACGCGGTACGTCCGTCCCGGTCGCGCAGTGGTCGGTGGTGGCCGGCGTCCTCGCCCCGGGCGGCCCTACCGCCCCCGGGACCTAGCGGCCTGGGCGATCACGACGACCGCTTTCTCCAGCGCGTACTCGGGGTCGTCCCCGCCGCCCTTGACGCCGGCGTCGGCCTCGGCGACGGCTCTCAGTGCGAGCGCCACCCCGTCCGGCGTCCAGCCCCGCATCTGCTGGCGGACCCGGTCGATCTTCCACGGCGGCATGCCCAGCTCGCGGGCGAGATCGGCGGGCCGGCCCCCGCGCGCGGACGACAACTTGCCGATGGCCCGCACCCCTTGGGCCAGCGCGCTGGTGATCAGGACGGGCGCGACCCCGGTGGACAAGGACCAGCGCAGCGCCTCCAGCGCCTCCGCCGCCCGCCCCTCGACGGCCCGGTCGGCGACGGTGAAGCTGGACGCCTCGGCCCGCCCGGTGTAGTACCGCCCGACGACGGCCTCGTCGATCGTCCCCTCGACGTCCGCGGCCAACTGCGAGACCGCCGAGGCCAGCTCCCGCAGATCGCTCCCGATCGCGTCCACCAGCGCCGAGCACGCCTCGGGCGTGGCCGACCGCCCGGTGGCCCGGAACTCCTGCCGGACGAACGCCAGCCGGTCCGCCGGTTTGGTCATCTTCGGACAGGCGACCTCCCGGGCCCCCGCCTTCCGCGCCGCCTCCAGCAGCGCCTTCCCCTTGACCCCGCCGGCGTGCAGCAGCACCAGCGCGATGTCCTCGACCGGCGCCGCCAGATACGCCTTCACGTCCTTGACGGAGTCCGCCGAGACGTCCTGCGCGTTCCGTACGACCAGCACCTTGCGCTCGGAGAACAGCGAGGGGCTCGTCAACTCGGCCAGCGTCCCCGGCTGCAACTGCTCCGCCGCCAGGTCCCGTACGTCCGTGTCCGCGTCGGCCTCGCGAGCCGCCCGCACGATCTCCTGCACCACCCGGTCGAGCAACAGCTCCTCCTGCCCCACGGCGAGCGTCACCGGGGCGAGGAGATCATCATCAGCACGTTTCTTGGCCATCCCCCCAAGCATGTCACGCACGACCGACACCGCCCCGCCCGCGAAGTCCTCACCGCGAGGCCGACGCCGCGAATCCCCGCGCCTACGGCTCCTCCCGCCACCCCTCCCACTCCCTCACGAACGCGTCCAGCTCCTCGGCGCCCAGCCGCTCCCCCTCGTCCCGCAGCACCACCAGCCACTGCGCGTCCTCAGCGTCGTCCTCCCCCGCCAGCGCGTCCCGCACCACCACGGGCTCCTCCCGCACCCCGAACCGCTCCCGCAGCTCCTCGACCACCTCCTCCGCGGCATCCCGATCCGGCAGCACCAGCACATGTCTCACATCGCTCACCCCCGCATTCTCCGCCACCGTCCGCCGGCAGTCCCACAGCTCCTCCCTCGCCCTCTGCGACCCTGTGTCCATGGCTCTTCCCGGCTCCCGCACGAAGACGACCACCGTGTGGTCGCTGCCCGAGGACGAGCGGCTCATCGGGCAGCGCATCGACGAAGCCCTGCCCAGATCCGGCTGGCTGTGCAGTCACCCCGGCCCCAGGGGGCTTCACCAGGTGCACCTGCATCACTCGCTCGGGGAGGCCCTGAGCTGCGGCGGCCGGCAAGCGTTTCTGCTCCTGCCGGAAGGGGCTCACCCGCCTGAGGACGTGCTGGTGGA
The DNA here is from genome assembly GCF_040610055.1 of Streptomyces sp. NPDC004539. Lineage (NCBI taxonomy): Bacteria > Bacillati > Actinomycetota > Actinomycetes > Kitasatosporales > Streptomycetaceae > Streptomyces > Streptomyces sp. NPDC004539. The sequence goes on from NZ_JBEXLS010000004.1 coordinate 295,748, forward strand.
CAGCGCCGTCGCCCCCAGATCCGACATCGGGCATTCGGCGATCGTGCAGTTCCTCTGCTCACGCCGTGTCCAGGACGGCGAGGACGAACTCTTCGAGGCCGGTCGCCTCGCGGTGCGCTGGTTCGAGCAGCAGGTCGGTCCTGAGCGGCATCAGCTCCTGACCGAGGAGACGCGCCTCGTGTGGAAGGCGCTGCGGGCGGCGACCCGGCCGGCCGACGTCGAGAACACGCAGGGCCGACGGATCTCCGGCACGCGGATCGGCCCGGCCGCCCACGCCCTCGTGACCGCCGCCGGAATGCCGCTGACCCGGGGCGGTGTCCAGCGTCTGCGCCTGGCGACCCCACCCGCGGCCCCACGCCCTCACCCACCCCCCACCACCCGCACCCCCTTCCCCTCGTCCACCCCGCCGACAGCCAACCCTCCGTCCTGATCGGTCCGCATCACCACCGCGCCCGTCCCTCGCAACGCGGCAACCGTGCCAGGTGCCGGATGGCCATAGGAATTCGAGGCGCCGCAGGAGATGAGCGCCACCCGAGCCCCCACCGCCCGCAGCAACGCGAAGTCCTGGTGGGCCGACCCGTGGTGGGCGACCTTGAGTACGTCCACCCCGCCCCGCAGCGCGCCGCCGGCGGACTCCCACATGGCCCGTTGGCCGGCCGGCTCCAGGTCTCCGAGCATCAGCACCTTCAGCCCGCCGACCCGAACGAGCATCGTCACGCTGGAGTCGTTGGCCCCCTCCACCGGCACACTCCCGCCCGGCGGCCACAGCACCTCCCACTCCAGCTCCCCCACCCGCCGCCGCTCCCCGGCAACGGCCCGCACGACCGGCACGCCCTCCTCGCGGGCCACACGCCGGACGAACCCCGCCTGATCGACGGGCTCCTCGAACCCGGTCACCTCGATCGCCCCGACGGCCCGCCCGCGCAGCACCCCGGCCAACCCGGCGACATGGTCGGCGTGGAAGTGGGTGAGGACGACCAACGGCACCCGAGTCACCCCCAGCCTGCGCAGACACCGGTCGACGGCCCGGGGATCGGGCCCGGCGTCGACGACGACCCCGGCCCCGTCCCCCGCGTACAGGACGGACGCGTCCCCCTGCCCCACATCGCAGACGGCGAACCGCCACCCCGGCGGCGGCCACCCGGTGACGACCCGGGCGACGGGCGGCGGCTGGAACACGACCAGCACCAGCAGCACCCCGACCGCCCCGCACCACAACGGCCGCCCCACGACCCGCCGCCCGAGCAGCACCCCCACGACGGTCACGAGGGCGAGGACGACGGCCCCGCCCCACCCCCCGGGCCAGTCCACCCCCGCCCCGGGCAACGCGGCCCCGGTCCGGGCGACGTCCGCGATCCACCCGGCGGGCCAACTCGCGCACCACGCGAGCCCCTTGGCCACCGGCATCGCCACCGGCGCGACCGCGAGCGCGGCGAACCCCAGCACGGTCGCCGGGGCGACGGCGAACTCCACGAGCAGATTGCACGGCACCGCCACCAGACTCACCCGCGCCGACAGCACGGCGACGACGGGCGCGCACAACGCCTGCGCCGCCCCCGCCGCGGCCAACGCCTCCGCCAGCCGCCCCGGCACCCCGCGCCGCCGCAGCCCCTCGCTCCAGCGCGGCGCCAACGTCAGCAGCGCCCCGGTCGCCAGCACCGACAGCAGGAACCCGTAACTCCGGGCGAGCCAGGGGTCGTACAGCACGAGCGCGAGGACGGCCGTCGCCAGCGCCGGGATCATCGTCCGGCGCCGCCCCGTCGCGAGCGCGACCAGCACCACCGCCCCGCACGCCGCCGCCCGCAGCACGCTCGGATCGGGCCGGCACACCACGACGAACGCCAGCGTGAGCCCGCCCCCGAGCAGCGCCGTCCCTCGCAGGGACACCCCGAGGCGGGGCGCGAGCCCCCGGCGTTCCGCCTGCTGGGCCATGCCGGGTGGGCCGAGGAGGAGGACGAGGATGATCGTCAGGTTGCTCCCGGAGACGGCCAGGGTGTGCGCGAGGTCAGTCTCCTTGAACGCCTCGTCCAGTTCGGCGGAGATCCGCGAGGTGTCCCCGACGACGAGCCCCGGCAGCAACGCCCGCGCGTCACCCGGCAGTTCAGCGGTCGCCTCCCTCAGCCCGGCCCGCAGCCGCCCCGCGACCCGCTGCACCCCGGACGCCTCCCCCACCACCTCGGGCCCCGCCTCCGCCCGCACCCGCAGCACCCCCGCCACCTCACCCCCCATCGGCGGCACCAGCTGCCCCGCCACCCGCACCCGCGTCGACGGCAGCAGCCCCAGCCACCCGGCCCCGCCCTTCCCCGACACCACCACCAGCACCGGCGCCCGCGTCACCGCCTCCCGCCCACCGGGCCCCGTCACCCGGCGCACCTCCGCGTCCACCACCACCGCGTCCCGCGACATCCGGTCCCCGGTGACCCTCGGCCGGGTCCGCCGGGCGTCCGACGTGATCCGCACCTCCACCTCCACCTGCGCGAACTCCGCCGCCAGCCCCGGCACCGGCCCCCGCCGCACGTCGGCCCCGTGCACCCCGCCGACCAGCGCGGCGGCAGCCGCGCACAGCAGCACCCCGGCCCCGGTCACCCCCCGCCACCCGGACCGCCGTCCCACGAGCAGCCCCACCGCCACCACCGCGCACCCGGCCGCGACCGCCAGCACCACCCCGGGCGACCGGTCCAGCGCCCACGCCGCCGTCCCCCAGGCCACCAGCGCCGGCGGCACCAGCCGCAGATCCGCCTCCCCCTCGCGCTTCATGGCCGCACGAGCTCCCGCAGCTCCGAGAACCGGCGCTCCCCGATCCCGTTCACCTGCCGCAGCTCCTCCACCGACCGGAACCCGCCGTGCCGCGTCCGGTAGTCCAGGATGTGCTGCGCCAGCACCGGCCCCACCCCCGGCAACCCGTCGAGCTGTTCCAGCGTCGCGGTCCCGAGCGACACCGGCGCCCCCGGCACACCCCCGCCACCACCCGAGCCGACCACACCTCCACCTGGTCCCGCCGCACCCCCGCTCCCGGTGACGACGGCCCCCGGCACCCCCACCGCCACCTGCTCCCCGTCCACAAGAAACCGCGCCTGATTCAACCCGCTGACATCAGCCCCCGGCCGCACCCCACCGGCCGCCCGCAACGCGTCCACCACCCGCGCCCCCGCCCGCAGCCGATGCACCCCGGGATTCCGCACCTTCCCACTGACGTCCACGACGATCTCCGCCGCCGCGGAAGGAACCCCAGCCCCAGCCCCCACACCCACACTCCCACTCGCCCCCGCACCAACAGCCCCCTCAACCCCCTTGCCCACAGCACCACTTCCCCCCGCCTCCTCGACGGCCCCCGACTCCACCACCCCCGCCCGCACCACCTCCGGCGCCCGCACCCCCTGCGTCCGCCCCGCCCAGAAATGCTGCCCGGCGAACACGGCCGCCACCACCAACACCACCGTCAGCGCGACAACACTCCGCCGCTCCATCCCACACCGCGCCTGCACCCACACCGGCATCCGCTCCCACACAGCGGCCCCCACCCGCCCCCGCCGCCCAGCACCCGCACCCGCACCCGCACCGGGCTCCACAACCTCCCCACTCGCCGGTTCCCCGAACAACACCTCCACCCTGCGCCGCGTCTCCGCCGAAGCCTCACGCCGCCGCGCGCCCCCTCGCCGCCGAACCCGGCTGTCGGAGCCGGCAGCCCGCCCAGGGCCAGCCGTCGCGGTCGTCGTGCGGATACGGGTGTCTGTACGTGATCGAGCTTCCATGCCCCGAGCATCGAACAACCCACGCCCCCACGGAGATCCCACCCCAAATCAGTGGACAACCACCCACCTGTGGATAACTCCGCCCCCCACACGAGTGACGCCCCCGCACCCCACCCCGTCCCACCCCACCCCACCTACCGAGGCGAAACCACAACCCCCAACAACCCAGGCCCCGTATGCGCCCCGATCACCGCCCCCACCTCACTCACATGCAACTCCGCCAGCCCCCCCACCCGCTCCCGCAACCGCTCCGCCAACGCCTCCGCCCGCTCAGGCGCCGCCAGGTGATGCACGGCCAGATCCACCGGCGCCGCCCCCGCCCGCTCCACCGCCAGCTCCTCCAGCCGGGCGATCGCCTTCGACGCCGTCCGCACCTTCTCCAGCAGATCGATCCGCCCCTCGTCGAGCTGGAGCAGCGGCTTCACGGCGAGCGCGGAGCCGAGCAGCGCCTGCGCGGCCCCGATCCGGCCGCCCCGGCGGAGATAGTCGAGGGTGTCGACGTAGAAGTAGGCGGAGGTGCCGGACGCCCGTTTCTCCGCCGCCGCGACCGCCTCGTCGACCGTGCCGCCCGCCTGGGCCGTCTCGGCGGCGGCGAGCGCGCAGAAGCCGAGGGCCATCGCGACCATACCGGTGTCCACGACCCGCACCGGGACCGGTGCCTGGCGCGCGGCGACGACCGCCGCGTCGTACGTGCCGGAGAGTTCGGCGGAGAGGTGGAGGGAGACGATGCCGGTGGCGCCCGACTCGACGACCCTGCGGTAGGTCTCGGCGAAGACCTCGGTGCCGGGGCGCGAGGTCGTCACCGGGCGGCGCTTCTGGAGGGCCTGCGCCAGGGATCTCGTCGAGATCTCTGTGCCCTCCTCCAGGGCCTGGTCCCCGAGTACGACCGTCAGGGGCACGGCCGTGATGCCGTGACGTTCCATCGCCGGCTGCGGCAGGTAGGCCGTTGAATCCGTGACGATCGCGACATGGCGGGACATGAGCTGGAGGTTACCTGGCGTATCGGGCGGTCGTCAGCCCGGCCCCTCGCCCCGAGGAGCTCCTTGACCGAATCAAGGCGTACGCCGTCCGGCAGCGCCGCACACCGCTTCCCACACCGACCGCCCCCCGTTCAGGTCGTGCTCTCCGGACGCGTCTTCTTCTCCCACGGGAACGTGGGCCGCGCCTGCTGAGGGCTGATCGCCGGCCGCTCCTCGGCGCCGCGCGACCCCGTCGGCCCGGACTGCCACGCCTGCCCTGCCTGCCCCGCCCGGTCCGCGTCGTCACCGGCGGCCGAGGGCCACTGCTGAGTGGGCGGGGTGGCGGAGGCGGACGGCGTGGACCGGTCGGCTCTGGGGATGTCGTCCGTCGTCCAGTGCCGCAGCGCCCCCGTCTCCACGTCGATCTGGGCGCTGAGGGACTCCAGGTCGTCCTCCGCGAAGCGGGTCGCGCGGTCGCGGGCGGCCCAGCGCAGGGAGTCCGCCGAGGCCGTGATCCGTTCGGTGCGCTCGCGGAGTTCGGGGAGCCGCTGGGCGAGGGTCGTCCGGTCGGGGTCGGACTCCAGCCGCTTCAGCTCGTCGTCCAACTGGTGGCCGTGTTCGCTGAGCCGCGCGAAGAGGCCGAGGGACTCCTTCAGCGACTCGTCCTCCGCGACGCCCGCGTGCAGCGCGTCCTGCGTGGCCCTCATGGACGTACGCAGTTTCAGGCGAAGCTGTGCGATCTCGCCCGCCGGTCCGATCCGGCCGAGGGACTTGGCGCGCAGCGTGTGGTCCTCGACGGTGCGCCGGGCCTGGCCGATCGTCCGGTCCACGCTCCTCTTGGCCGCGCCGACCGCTTTCACCGTCCCGTACACGCCCAGCACGAACAGCGCCAAGAAAACCAGCGCAACCACGGCGATCACGGCTTCCACAGCGCTCCTCCGTCCCCGACCCGACGCACCCCGCGCCGCCTTTCCACGATAAACGCACCCCACCACCCCGAAGTTCCACCCCGACCCTGACCTTCCCCTCACCCACCCCGTAGGGGACGCCCCCAGAACACCCGGAACCATCCAGAACCAGCCGAAGCCCGCCGGAGCCCGCCGGAAAACGCGAAGCGCGCCCCACCCCGGCCCCCGCCGGAACAGAGCGCGCCCGCGCACCACAACCCTCAGACGACGATGTTCACCAGCTTCGGCGCCCGAACGATCACCTTCCGCACGACAGCCCCGTCCAGCGCCTTGACGACCGCCTCGTCCCCCAGCGCCACCTTCTCCAGCTCCCCCTCGGAGATGTCCGGCGACACCTCCAGCCGCGCCTTGACCTTCCCCTTGATCTGGACGACACAGGTGACGGACTCGTCGACGACGTACGCGGGATCGGCGACCGGCAGCTCCTCGTGGACCACGGACGACGTGTGCCCCAGCTTGCGCCACAGCTCCTCGGCGACGTGCGGGGCCAGCGGGGCGACCAGCAGGACCAGCGCCTCGGCGACGGACCGCGAGACGGGCCCGCCCACCTTGGTCAGATGGTTGTTCAGCTCGGTGATCTTCGCGATCGCGGTGTTGAACCGCAGCCCCTCCAGATCGCCGCGCACCCCGTCGATCGCCTTGTGCAGCGCCCGCAGGGTCGCCTCGTCGGGCGCCTCCTCGGAGACGGTGACCGCCCCGGTCGTCTCGTCGACGACGTTGCGCCACAGGCGTTGCAGCAGCCGGAACTGGCCGACGACGGCCCGGGTGTCCCAGGGCCGGGAGACGTCCAGCGGCCCCATCGCCATCTCGTACAGCCGCAGGGTGTCCGCGCCGTACTCCGCGCAGATCTCGTCCGGAGTGACCGCGTTCTTCAGGGACTTGCCCATCTTGCCCAGCAGCCGGGAGACCTTCTCGCCCTGGTACCAGTAGCCGCCGTCCCGCTCCTCGACCTCGGCGGCGGGCACCGGGAAGCCGCGCTCGTCCCGGTAGACGTACGCCTGGATCATGCCCTGGTTGAACAGCTTGTGGAACGGCTCCACGGACGAGACGTGGCCCAGGTCGAACAGCACCTTGGACCAGAAGCGCGCGTACAGCAGGTGCAGCACGGCGTGCTCGGCGCCGCCGACGTACAGGTCGACACCGCCGTGCGGCTGCCCCGCGCGCGGGCCCATCCAGTACTTCTCGATCTCGGGGTCGACCAGCTCCGCGGAGTTGTGCGGGTCCAGGTAGCGCAGCTCGTACCAGCAGGAACCGGCCCAGTTGGGCATGGTGTTGGTCTCGCGCCGGTACCGCTGCGGCCCGTCGCCCAGGTCCAGCGTGACGTCGACCCACTCCTGCTTGCGCGACAGCGGCGGCTCGGGACGGGTGTCGGCGTCCTCCGGGTCGAAGGTGCGCGGCGAGTAGTCGTCGATCTCGGGCAGCTCCAGCGGCAGCATCGACTCGGGCAGCGCGTGCGCGACGCCGTCCTCGTCGTACACGATCGGGAAGGGCTCGCCCCAGTACCGCTGGCGGCTGAACAGCCAGTCGCGCAGCCGGAAGTTGACGGTCCCGCGCCCGATCCCCTTGCGCTCCAGCCACTCGGTGACGCGCGCCTTGGCCTCGGCGACGGGCAGGCCGTCCAGGGAGATCTCGTCGTTCGCGGAGTTGATGATCTTCGCGTCGTACGAGCCGAAGGCGTCCTCCCAGGCGGCGGTGTCGGTGCCGCGCCCGTCGGTCGGCTCGACGATGCAGGTGACCGGCAGCTCGAAGGCGCGCGCGAACTCGAAGTCGCGCTGGTCACCGGCGGGTACGGCCATGATGGCGCCGGTGCCGTAGCCCATCAGGACGTAGTCGGCGATGAAGACGGGGATCTGCTCGCCGTTGACCGGGTTGACCGCGTACGTGCCGGTGAAGACACCGGTCTTGTCCTTGGCCTCGGCCTGCCGCTCGACGTCCGACTTGGCACCGGCCTGCGCGCGGTAGGCGGCGACGGCGTCGACGGGGGTGGCGTGCCCGCCGGTCCACACGCCGTGCGTGCCCTCCGGCCAGGAGGCCGCGGTGATCTTCTCGACCAGGGGGTGTTCGGGGGCCAGCACCATGTAGGTGGCGCCGAACAGGGTGTCGGGGCGGGTGGTGAATACGGTAATACGATCTTCAGCCCCCACTCCTCCCGCAGCCTCTCCGACCACAGCCCCGCCGACCGCAGACCCGCCGGCCTCAGCCCCGACGCCCCCCACCGGAAAGTCGACGCGAGCCCCCTCGCTCCGCCCGATCCAGTTCCGCTGCTGGAGCTTGATCGCCTCCGGCCAGTCCAGCTCCTCCAGATCGTCCAGCAGCCGGTCCGCGTACGCCGTGATCCGCATGTTCCACTGCCGCAGCTTGGTCTTGAACACGGGGAAGTTCCCGCGCTCGGACCGCCCGTCGGCGGTGACCTCCTCGTTGGCCAGCACGGTCCCCAGCCCGGGACACCAGTTGACCGGCGCCTCGGAGGAGTACGCCAGCCGGTACTCGCCCAGCAGCTCGGCCCGCCCGGCGGCGCTCAGCGCATCCCAGGAACCCCCACCGGGAACCGCGCGCTCCCCGCTCTCGAACTGGGCGACCAGCTCCGAGATCGGCCGGGCCCTGCGCGCCTCCTCGTCGTACCAGGACTCGAAGATCTGGACGAAGATCCACTGGGTCCACTTGTAGTACTCGGGGTCGATGGTCGCGAACGACCGGCGCCTGTCGTGGCCCAGACCCAGCCTGCGCAGCTGGGCCTTCATGTTCTCCATGTTGGCCTCGGTCGACACGCGCGGGTGCGTGCCGGTCTGCACGGCGTACTGCTCGGCCGGCAGCCCGAACGCGTCGAATCCCAGGGTGTGCAGGACGTTGTGGCCGGTCATCCGCTGGAAGCGGGCGTAGACGTCGGTGGCGATGTACCCCAGGGGGTGGCCGACGTGCAGCCCCGCGCCGGAGGGGTAGGGGAACATGTCCATGATGAACTTCTTGGGGCGGGCGACGACCTCGGGGTCACCGGCCAGATCACCCTTGGGGTTGGGCGCGGAGTAGGTGCCCTCGGCGTCCCAGAAGTCCTGCCAGCGTGCTTCGATGTCGGCCGCCATGGCGGCCGTGTAGCGGTGCGGCGCGGCGTTGGCAGACAGGTCTGCGGCGGCAGCGGGGTTCGTCTCGCTCATGATCCTCAAAGCTCCATCGATCGTCATCTGCCCAGCGGGGCCCGGAAACGAAAAATCCCCTCGCGCAGGAGGGGAAGCCACGCCGACTCCGGCCACACTCACCGGTGGTCGGGACTGGTCAGCGCGGCCCGCTAAGCAGAAGGCGTACAGCACGCATGTCGTCAGGGTACCGCAGCGTTTGAGCAAGCTGCGACGGAGTTGCGTATAGCTGTACGAGACCGCGAGCACGGGAGCGAAAACTGACTACCGTTCAAAAATTATGCGACACAACGACCCCTATAGGGACATCGCTTCGGCCGCCCCTCCCTTAGGTAACAGCCCAATAACTCAAACTCGTACCCATCGGTATGGCGCCCACTTAGAGTTCGGCAGCGGGACCGCTTTCCCGGACTGCTCGGAGTTGCCCCCATGAACCCTCGTCGTAGTAACACCTCACTCGCTCAGCCGGGCATGTCCGCCTACGGGATCGTGACGGCTGTCGTCCTCGTCCTCATACCCGTGGTGGTGGTCCTCGGAGGCACCTGGCTCCAGGACTTCGTGAACTTCGGGGCGGGCGTCCTCGCCCTGGTGAGCCTCACCTGCTCGGTCATCTGGGGGCTCGTCGCCCAGGACCGGCTCATCCTCAACACGCGCCAGCGGATCATGGCGCAGGGCATCCACCGGGTGACCGCCGTCGCCTCGATCGCCTTCCTGCTCGTCCACATCAGCATCAAGGTCGCCCTGGGGCACACCGCCCTGATCGGCGCCCTGATCCCGTTCAGCCTCGGCTTCACCGGCATCGGCGGGCTGATCGGCCTCGGCTCGCTGGCCGCGCTGCTCATGATCTTCGTCGGGGTGACCGGGGCGCTGCGCAACCAGTTCGCCTCCCCGGCGGCGACCGCCGCGCGCTGGCGGATGATGCACATGATGGCCTACCCGGCGCTGTGCGCGGCCCTGATCCACGGGCTGTTCGCGGGCCGCGCGGCCAAGCCGTTCTTCATGATGAGCTACCAGCTCTGCCTGGTCGGCGTGATCGCGGCCCTCGCGCTGCGCGCCGCGCCCCGCTCGTTCAAGCGCAGTGTCGCCGACCGGATCGGCGCCGTGATCGGCTCCGAGCCCGGCATGCGCGACGACCTGGAGCAGAGCCGCTCACGTGTCTCGGAGTCCGGCCCGGCGGAGCGCGCCCCGCGCGGCGAGCGTTCCGACGCCCCGAGGACGTCGTCCCTGTTCGGTACGCCCGCCCCGGAGGCCGGCGGTTTCGCGGCGGCGTACCGCAACGCGCCCCAGACCCCGCAGCCGCCGTACGGCGCGAACATGCCGTACGACACGCAGGCCACGGCGGCGATGCCGCGGATGGACGGCCCCGGCAGCACGTCCGGCAGCTGGCCCGTGCCGTCCCCGCCGCCGGTCGGCGAGGCCCCGCCGTCGGCGTACGACCCGATGCAGGACACCGGGTTCAACATCCCGGTGTACGGCGCCCAGCAGCCCGGCCAGAACCCCCCCAACCCGAACGACCCGTACAACGGCTCCCAGGGCCCCACGCCCGGCTCGGGCGAAGCCTGGAACACGCCTTCCGGAGGCTATAGGTGAACGAGGCCCTGCCCGACGTCCCAGAGGTCCGCGTGGTCGGCCTTCCGCAGCTCACGTCGGGTTTCGACCTTGTAGAGCGGCTCGACCTGCCCATGCATCTCAAGGTGCACGGGCCGCTGGAGCCGATCGGCGGCGAGAAGCTCGCGCAGCTCGCCGAGCGGATCAACCTCAAGGGGCGCGGCGGGGCGGGCTTCCCGTTCCACAAGAAGCTCCGCTCGGTCGCGGACGCGGCGATCAAGAAGGGCATCCGGCCCGTCGTCGTCATCAACGGCAGTGAGGACGAACCGGCCTGCCGCAAGGACACGGTGATGATCAACCGTGCCCCGCACCTCATCCTGGACGGCGCGCTGCTGTGCGCCGAGGCGCTCGGTGCCCGCACGCTCGTGGTGGGGGTCACCCGGGAGTCGACGCAGCGCTCGATGGAGGCGGCGCTCGCCGAGCGCGGCCTCAGCGACAGCCGCCGCTCGGCGCTGCGCGCGTTCGTGCAGCGCAACCCGATCCGGATGGTGACGGGCGCCGCCGCGTCCCTGATCCGCTCGATCGACGGCGGCCCGGCGGTCCCGCCCGGCCGCAAGACCAGCGCCTCCCAGAACGGCGTCGGCGGCGCCCCGACCCTCCTGTCGAACGCCGAGACGTTCGCCCAGCTCGCGATCGCGGCCCGCATCGGCCCGGAGCGCTACGGCAACACGGGTCTGTACGACGAGCCGGGCACCGTCATGCTGACCGTCTCCGGCGCGGTCGCCCGCCCGATGGTCATCGAGGTCCCGACGGGCGTGCCGCTGCGCTACGTCCTCCAGCTCGCCGGTGCCCCGCCGGTCCCGCAGGGTGTGCTGACGGGCGGCTACCACGGCAAGTGGATCGACGCGGCGACGGTGAACGAGGCCGTCGTCTCCCGCAACTCCCTGGACGCCGTGGGCGGCGCGCTGGGCGCGGGGGCGATCCTGCCGATCAGTCAGGAGACGTGTCCGCTGGGCGAGTCGCTGCGGGTGGCGCAGTGGCTGGCCGAGGAGAGCGCGGGGCAGTGCGGCCCCTGCTACCTCGGGCTGCCGGCCGCCGCGCGCGGTATGGAGGACATCCTCAACGGCGGCGGTCCGGCCGCCCTGGAGGCGCTCAAGCAGGTCGCGCGGAACGTGAAGCGGCGTGGGGCGTGCTCGCACCCCGACGGCTCCGCGATGTTCCTGGAGTCGACGATCAAGGCGTTCACGGACGACCTCGCGGCGCACGTCCTGGGGAACGGCTGCGGACGGCCCGTGGAGGGCGTGCTGCCGCTCTTCGAGGACGGCCAGATGCCGGCCGGCATCTCCAGCGGAGCCCCCGTCGAGGACTCCTCCGGGAGCCGCCAGAAGATCTTCGTCGACTGGACGCTCTGCCGGGGCCACGGCCTGTGCGCCGACATCCTCCCCGAGGTCTTCCAGCTCGGCGCCGACGGCTTCCCCACCGTCGCCCAGGCGAAGGTCCCCCGGTACGCCGAGGCCAAGGCTCTACGCGCGGTGCGCCGCTGCCCCGCGCTCGCCCTGCGCATCGAGGAGGACACCCGGGGCCAGGCCCCCGCCAAGAACCTCCCGGTCCTCTCCAACCGCGACAACAACGGCGGCGGCCGGGGCCGCCGGGCCCTGGGCCGCTGACCGGACACCGAGAAGGGGCCGTCCTCCCGAGGGCGGCCCCTCACGCATACCCCTCCCGGGTAAGGTAAGGGCACCCTTACCCACCCCCAGGGAGTCACCGCGTGGAGAACGTCACCTACCGGAGCGACGACAGCCACCCCCTGTACGCGACCGCCCTCGGCACCGGCACCCCCCTGCTCCTCCTGCACGGCGGCGGCCCCGACCACCGCAGCCTCCTGCCCCTGGCCCGCCTCCTCGCCGACGGCCACCGCCTGCTCCTGCCCGACATCCGCGGCTACGGCCGCTCCCGCTGCCCCGACCCGGCCCTGCACACCTGGGCGCGGTACGGCCACGACGTCGTCGCCCTCCTCGACCACCTCGGCCTGGAGCGAGCCGCCCTCCTGGGCACCGGCCTCGGCGGCACGATCGCCCTGCGGACGGCGGCCGACCACCCCACGCGCGTGCGCGCGGTGATCGTGGCCGGACTGGAGGACATCGAGGACGACGCCGGGAAAGCCGCCGAGACACGGATGCTGGAGCACTTCGCCGCGCGCGTACGCGCCGACGGCCTGGCGGCGGCCTGGTCGGACGTCCTGCCCCACCTCTCCCCGCTGATCGGCGCCCTGGTCCACGAGGCGATCCCGAGGGCGGACCCGCAGAGCGTCGCCGCCGCCTGCGCCCTGGGGTACGACCGTGCCTTCGGGCACGTGACGGACCTCGCGGCGGTCACCGCCCCCGCCCTGATCGTCCCCGGCGCCGACTTCCGCCACCCGGAAGCGCTCGCCGGGGCGGCCGTGGCCGTCCTGCCGCGCGGGGTGCTCGGTCCGCCGGTGATGACCGAAGAGGTGCGGACGGCCGAGGAGTTGGGGACGGCGCTCGCACCGGCCGTACGGGAGTTCCTCGGGAGCCTTCCGGAGCGTCCCTGAACACGAGGCCCCGGACATGAAGAATCCCGCCGGACCTTCGCGGTCCGGCGGGATCTGCTGTGGAGCTAAGGAGAATTGAACTCCTGACCTCCTGCATGCCATGCAGGCGCTCTACCAACTGAGCTATAGCCCCTTGCGGTGTCCGCCCGGTTCCCCCGGCGGCGACGCCAACATTAACGGGTACCGGGGTGCTCCACCAAATCGATTACGCGGTGACGAAGGAGTAGAAGCGCTTGAGGGTGCAGTGCTCCTCCAGGAGGCGTCCGTAGATCGGCTCACCCTCAAGCTCGCGGTACGTCTCGATGGGGTCGCCTTTTATGATCAGCGCCCGCGCACACTCCTCGCACCAGTACTGGTACTCGGAGTTCACCGGTTCCATGTCACGCACGATCGGGGTGCCGCTCCCGCACCAGTCGCACTTCCGCCTGTGTGCACCCATCGATCAGCTCCAGCTGTGGCCGCAGGCCGTGCACACGTAGGAGATCCCGCCGTTGTCGCCGAGGACCTGGGCGACGAACGCGGAACCGCAGGAAGGGCAGCTGAGCCGGGTGGCCGTGTCCCGTGTGGACGCCGCATCGGAGAGGTGGCCGCCCTCTCCGAGGATGCTCGCAGGCATCACTGCTCCCTCCCGTCGGGCCGCGCTCCCATCCGGCCGTTTGATTCTGCCACGGTCGGGCCGACACGGTCAGCGACGCCTCAGTACCAGTCCGGACACGGCCCCCACGACGGCGGTCGCGGCGAGCACGTACGCGCAGGCAAGAAGTGCTTCCGAAGAGGTATACGCCCGTGGGCCCCCAAGTGACTCAAGGCGGTTCAGGAACAGTGTGCCGAAGCCCGCGACCCCGACGAGCTGCCCGAGCTGGGTGACGGTCGCGAGCAGCCCGCTGGCGTCCGCCGCGTCCTCGGCCCGCACCCCGGCCAGCGCCCGCGTCAGCGTCGGCCCGTAGGCCATCGCGAGCCCGGCCCCGACGCCCACGTACGCGGCGTACACCGCCGCCCCGCCCTCGCCGCCGTGCCGCAGCGCGAGCCCCACCCCGGCCACCGAGACCGCGACGAGCGCGAACCCGCCGGGAACCAGGGCCCGTTGGAGCACCGCGGGCCACGACCGCCAGGTCAGCCCGACCACCCCGAACACCACCGCGGTCGGCGCGAACGTCAGCCCCGCCCGCAGCGCCCCGTACCCGAGCCCCGTCTGGAGATGCAGCGTCAGCAGGAACAGAAAGCCCCCGTTGACCGCCATGACGACCGCGATGCGTACGACGGCCAGGGCCGTACCGGGATGCCGCAGCACCCGGGGCGCGATCAGCGGGGCGCCGCCGCGCCGGGCGAGCCTCGACTCGTGGGCGCAGAACAGCGCGAAGACGACGCCTCCGGCCGCCAGGGAGAGCCAGGACCACAGCGGCCAGCCCTCCTCCTGCCCGAGCACCAGCGGCACGGTGACGAGCGACACGGCGGCCCCCAGCAGGAGTTGACCGGTCCTGTCGAGCCCGCGCGCGGACTCGGCGCCGCCCCCGCGCGGCAGCACGCGCCGGCCCACGACGAGCAGGAACAGCCCGACCGGCACGTTCACGAGGAACACCGGCCGCCAGCCGGTCCCGAACAGGTCCGCGCTCACCAGCACCCCGCCGAGCACCTGCCCGGCCGCCGCCCCGACCGCGAGGACCGCCGCGTACACGCCGAGCGCCCGCATCCGGGCCTCCCCGGTGAACGCCCGCTGGATGAGGCTCAGCACCTGCGGGATCATCACCGCCGACCCGGCGCCCTGGAGCAGCCGGAAGGCGATCAGCCAGCCGACGCCGGGGGCGAGCCCGCAGGCCAGCGAGGCGCCGGTGAACAGGGCGAGCCCGGCGAGGTGGACCCTGCCGTGCCCGAGCCGGTCGCCGAGGCGGGCGCCGGTGATCAGCAGGACCGAGTACGTGATGGCGTACCCGGCGACGACCAGCTGGAGCTGGGCGCCGGAGGCTCCGAAGTCGGAACCGATCGTGGGGGCCGCGACGTTGACGATGAAGACGTCGAGGAGCGCCATGAACAGGGCGGCGAGCACGACGGCGAGCAGCCGGCCCGACCCACTGTCAGTGCCGTGTTCTTTACTGTCTGCAACGGAGGAGACGGGTGCTGAACCCGGGTCCGTCCGGGGTGTGGTGGTCATGCCGTCGAGCGTGGCGCCGGCCCGGTACGGGTGCCGAGAGCCCGCCGATGCTGGTACTGACACCACCTGGCAAGGAACGCCGGGGAGTTCGAGGATGGGGACGTGACGATGGGGGACGTGACGATGAGGACGACGGCACAGCGGCGCCGGCCGGAGCTGGCCTCCTTCCTGCGCACCAGACGGGCCAGACTCACCCCGGCGGACGTCGGCATGGCCCCGGGTCTGCGCCGCCGCACCCCGGGCCTGCGCCGCGAGGAGGTCGCCCAGCTCTCGGGCGTCGGCGTCACCTGGTACACGTGGCTGGAGCAGGGCCGCCCGATCAACGCCTCGGCGCAGGTGCTGGACGCGGTGGCGCGCACGCTGAAGCTGGACCCGCCCGAGCGGGAGCACCTCTACCACCTGGCCGACGTCCCGTTCACCGCCCACCCCGAGAGCTCCGCCCTCAGCGTCGGCCCCGAGGTCCAGGGCATCCTCGACGCCCTCGCCCCGCGCCCGGCGGTCGTCTACAACGCCCGCTACGACATCCTCGCCACCAACTCCCCCTACCGCACCCTGTTCTTCCCCGTCCCGGCCCCCGAGGGAGCCGCGCCCAACGCCCTGTGGCGCCTGTTCACCGCCCGCGAGGAGGAGTGCCCCCTCGCCTTCCGCGACGAGGAACTCCCGGTGATGGTCGCCACCATGCGCTCCTCCTACGGCCTGCACGCCGGAGAGCCCGCCTGGGAGGACTTCGTACGGCGCCTCTCCGCGGTCAGCCCGATGTTCGCCCGCCTCTGGACCTCCGGAGACGTCGTGGAACCCGGCCGCCGGGTGAAGGTCTTCCGGCTGTGCACGGGCAGCGAGCTGCGGATGACGTCGATGTCCCTGTCGATCGACGGGATGCCGGAGTGCCGGATCGTCGTCTACACCCCGAGCGACCCGCAGACACGGGAGCGGGCGGCCCTGCTGGTGTGAGGGGCGCCGGGAAACGGACCGTCCCCGTACGAACTGTCCGGGGGCAGCTCGTACGGGGACGGTGGTGAGGTCCTACTGCTCGTCCGTGTCCGGCTCCGTGTCCTCCCGGGGGCGGTCCTTCGTCGGGGTCGAGGTGCGGTTCCCGCCGCCGAAGCCGCGGCGGACCCGGCCGCCGATGTCGCCGGCGCCGCCCGCGATGTCGGTGACCAGCTTCATCAGCGGGTCCTTGGAGTTCTTGACGTTGGAGGCGTAGCTCGCGGCGGACTCGCGGAAGGAGTCGGTCACCGAGGTGTCCTTGTCCTCCGAGCGGCGCGGGTAGTGGCCGTCCATGATCCGCTGGTAGTCCCGGGACTCGGCCCACTTCTTCAGCTCGGCCGCGCGGACCGTCGTGAAGGGGTGGGAGCGGGGCAGGACGTTCAGGATCTTCAGGACGGAGTCGCGGAGGTCGCCGCCCTGCTCGTACTCCTCGGCCTGCTTGAGGAACGCGTCGACGTTCATCTCGTGGAGGTGGTTGCCGCCCGCGATCTTCATCAGGCCGCGCATGGAGGCCGTGAGGTCCTGGCCGACCAGCAGACCGGCGCGGTCCGCGGAGAGCTCGGACTTGCGGAACCACTCCCGCAGCGCCGTCACGATCGCCATGATCGCGATGTTGCCGAGGGGAATCCAGGCGACCTTGAGGGCGAGGTTCGTCAGGAACAGCAGGATCGTGCGGTACACGGAGTGGCCGGAGAGGGCGTGGCCCACCTCGTGCCCGACGACCGCGCGCATCTCCTCCTCGTCGAGGAGTTCGACGAGGCCGGTGGTGACGACGATGATCGGCTCGTCGAGACCGATGCACATCGCGTTGGGCTGCGGGTCCTGGTTGACGTACATCGGCGGGACCTTCTCCAGGTCCAGGATGTAGCAGGCGTCCCGCAGCATGTCGTTGAGGTGGGCGAACTGCTGGTCCGAGACGCGGACCGAGTCGGAGAGGAACAGCAGGCGCAGGCTGCGCTCCGGGAGGAGGCCGCTGAGCGCCTTGAACACCGTGTCGAAGCCGCTCAGCTTGCGCAGGGCGACCAGGGCGGAACGGTCGGCGGGGTGTTCGTAGGCACGTGAGGAGATCTCCGGGAATCGCCTGCGCTGCCTGCTGGGCACGTTCTCGTGTCCACCCTGCTCTTGGCCGTCGTCGGACATGTCATCCCCCATGTGCGATGTGGAGTGAGCTCTGTACGGAGCCGCTTGCGGCCCCTTTGCAGACCCTTGTGCGGTCCTTTGTGCCCCCGAGGCTGTCGCCAGCCTAGGCGGAGTTACGGTGGACGGGCACTACAGCCGAAGGAGTCCCGCACCATGGAGCACAACCCCGCCGCCTGGCTCGCCGCAGCCGCCGCCGACCAGCAGGGGCCGGGGAACCTGCTCCGGATCGTGCTGCTCGTGATGGTCGTGGGCTGTGTGCTGACGGGGTGGTTCCTGCTGCGGGGCTACAGACGGAAAGACGACTGACGCGCGGCGAAAGTTCCCCGGACCCGCAACCGGCCCGCATCCGGCCCGGAGCCGGCACCCGGACCGTCCCTGAACGGTGGAGTCGGGGTGATCGCCGAGGACCCCTCCCCGTACGATTGGGCCGACGTCTTTATGCCGCCCACACCGGATAGGTCCTGACGAAGATGAGCTTCCACAGCACCGCAGTTCAGTTGGTCACCCTCGCCGCCGAGGGCGAGGAGCACGGGGGCAACCACCAGAGCCTGGACCCGCTGGTCACCGGCGGCGGGGCCTTCATCATCCTGATGCTCCTGCTGTGGATCACCACCCGCTTCAACCGCGACCGCTGAGCCACCCCGCCGGACCCTTCACCCGGGGCCGGTAGGGTCTGCACGCATGGGAGAGCAGGACATGCCTACCGGCCCGTCGAACCCGGGAAGGCGCCGACTCGGCGTCATGGGCGGGACGTTCGATCCGATCCACCACGGACACCTCGTGGCGGCCAGCGAGGTCGCCGCGGCGTTCCATCTGGACGAGGTCGTGTTCGTCCCGACCGGCCAGCCCTGGCAGAAGAGCCACCGCGCGGTCTCCCCGGCGGAGGACCGGTACCTGATGACGGTCATCGCGACCGCCGAGAACCCCCAGTTCTCGGTGAGCCGTATCGACATGGACCGCGGCGGCCCGACGTACACCGTCGACACCCTGCGTGACCTGCGCGCCCTCAACCCGGACACCGACCTGTTCTTCATCACCGGCGCCGACGCCCTCGCCCAGATCGTCACCTGGCGCGACACGGACGAGCTGTTCGCCCTCGCCCACTTCATCGGCGTCACCCGGGTGGGATACCACCTCGCCGACCCCGGCCTGCCCGACGGCATCGTCTCCCTCGTCGAGGTCCCGGCGCTCGCCATCTCCTCCACCGACTGCCGCGCGCGCGTCGCCAAGGGCGACCCCGTCTGGTATCTGGTGCCGGACGGCGTCGTGCGCTACATCGACAAGCGCGAGCTGTACCGCGGCGAGTGAGGCGAGCGAGCCGAGAGGGGCACCGGTGAACAACCGATACGACGCGGACCAGTCCGACGACGAGGAGACCCCGTACGTCGTCGTGGGCTACGACGACTACGGCCGGCCCGTCTACGGCCGCCCCCAGCAGCAACAGGTCCCCCAGCAGCAGCCCTACGACCCGTACGCCGGCCAGCAGCAGGGTCAGGGCTACGACTACTACGGCCAGCAGCCCGGCTACCCCCAGCAGCAGTACCCCCAGCAGGGCTACGGGTACGACCCCTACGGGACCGGCGGCCAGGCGGCGCCCTCGTACGACGCGTACTACGGGCAGCAGGCGGCGCAGGAACCGGAGCAGGTGACCGCGACCGCCTACATCCCGCAGCAGACCGCGCCCCCCGACACCACCCCCGAACCCGAACCCGCCGCCCCTGCGGAGGAGGCCGCACCGGTCTCCCGCGACGGCGCGGAACCAGAACCGGAGCAACGGGAGTACCACACCGAGCAGTTCGCGTTCGTGGAGCAGCCCGACGGGGACTCCGAGGACGTCATCGACTGGCTGAACTTCACCGAGAACCGCACCGAGCGGCGTGAGGAGGCCAAGCGGCGGGCCAAGAGCCGGCTGGTCGCGCTGGTCGTCGTCATGGCGCTGGTCGCCGTCGGCGGGGTCGGCTACCTCTGGTTCGCGGGCAAGCTCCCGGGGTCCTCCTCGGACTCCGAGGCCACCGCGACGACCGCCGGCAAGGCCCAGAAACGGGACGTCGTCGTCGTCCACCTGCACGACACCGCGAAGGGCGGCACCTCCACGCTGCTCCTCGTCGACAACACCACAGCGAAGCGCGGGACGACCGTCCTGCTGCCGAACTCCCTGGTCGTGACCACGGACGACGGCAACAGCACGACCCTCGCGAAGTCCGTGGACGACGACGGCTCGGCGGGCACCCGCGACGCCATCGACACCGTCCTCGGCACCAGCATCGAGGGGACCTGGCGGCTGGACACCCCCTACCTCCAGAACCTCGTCGACCTCGTCGGCGGCATCGAGGTGGACACCGACACGACCGTCCCCGACCCGGCCGCCAAGAAGGGCGAGGCACCGCTCGTCAGCAAGGGCGAGGACCAGTCGCTCAGCGGGAAGTCGGCCGTCGCCTACGCCACCTACCGGGGCGAGGAGGAGCCGCAGGACGCGCAGCTCGCCCGGTTCGGGCAGGTCATGCAGGGGGTGCTGCGGAAGGTCTCCACGGACGCGCAGGCCGCGACCGTCACCGTCCAGACCCTCGCGCAGATCCTCGACCCCTCCCTCACGGACAAGGACCTCGGCGCGTTCCTCGCGGGGCTCGCCTCGCTCGCCAAGGGCGGCGACTACAAGACGGACACCCTGCCCGTGCAGAAGGACGGCACGCTCAGCGCCGAGGCCGGCGCCGAGATCGTCAAGAACGTCCTCGGCGGCACCGCGAAGAGCCCGGACCCGGATGCCGCAGTCCGCGTCTCCGTGCAGAACGCGAGCGGCAAAAAGGCCGACTCCGAGGACGCCCGCATCGTCCTGCTGAACGGCGGTTTCACCGTCCTCGACGGCGGCACCGTCGCCTCCACCGCCTCCACCACGGCCGTCACCTACGCCGACGACGCCGACAAGAACAACGCCGTCGAGGTCGCCAAGACGATGGGCCTCGCGGAGTCGGTGGTGAAGAAGTCGGCGGACGCGTCCAGCGGGGACGTGACGGTCGTCCTGGGGAAGGACTACAAGCGGTCGACACCGTGATCTCCGGGCCGTGAGACCCTTGGGGGGTACACGACCGCCTAGGGAAAGCCGTGCAGTGACCGCCACCGACCGTTCTCTTCAGCTCATCTCGGCCGCCGCGCAGGCGGCGGCCGACAAGCTCGCGCACGACATCATCGCCTACGACGTGAGCGATGTGCTGTCGATCACGGACGCGTTCCTGCTCGCGTCCGCGCCCAACGACCGGCAGGTCAAGTCGATCGTCGACGAGATCGAGGAGCGGCTCGCCAAGGAGCTCGGCGCGAAGCCGGTGCGCCGCGAGGGCGACCGCGAGGCGCGCTGGGTGCTGCTCGACTACGTCGACATCGTCGTCCACGTCCAGCACAGCGAGGAGCGGGTCTTCTACGCGCTGGAGCGGCTGTGGAAGGACTGCCCCGAGCTGGAGCTGCCCGCGGACGCGAAGGCGACGCGCGGCAAGGCAGAGGAGCACGCCAAGCTCCAGGCCGCCGAGGACACGGGCAGCGAGTGGTGAGCGCCACCGGTGAGGTCAGCGACGGCAGGAGCGGCCGGGGGCGCCGGGTCATCCTGTGGCGGCACGGCCAGACCGCGTGGAACGTGGAGCGCCGCTTCCAGGGCACGACGGACGTCGCGCTGACGGAGACCGGTGCCGCCCAGGCCCGCCGGGCCGCCCGGCTGCTGGCCTCGCTGAAGCCGGACGCGATCGTCGCCTCCGACCTCTCCCGGGCCGCCGCCACGGCCGCCGAGCTGGCCGAGCTGACGGACCTCGACGTCACCCACGACGAGGCGCTGCGCGAGACGTACGCGGGGGTCTGGCAGGGGCTGACCCACGAGGAGATCGTCGCCCGGTACGGCGAGGAGTACGCCGCGTGGAAGCGCGGTGAGCCGGTCCGCCGGGGTGGCGGCGAGCTGGAGACGGAGGTCGCCGACCGCGCCGCCCCCGTCGTCCTGCGCCACGCCGACAAGCTGCCCGACGGCGGGACGCTCGTCGTCGTCAGCCACGGCGGGACGATCCGCACCACCATCGGCCGGCTCCTCGGTCTGGAGTCCGGGAACTGGGAGAGCCTCGGCGGGCTCTCCAACTGCTGCTGGTCGGTCCTCGGCGAGGGTGCCCGGGGCTGGCGGCTCCTGGAGCACAACGCCGGGACGCTGCCCGAGCCGGTCCTCGGCGACGACACCTGACGCGGCCTCTGACCACGGCAAACCCCGGATTTCACTTTCCGGCAGGTCGCAGGCTAGAGTTCTTCTTGTTCGCCCGGCCAGCCGGAACGGGAAGAACGCGAGGGGCTATAGCTCAGTTGGTAGAGCGCCTGCATGGCATGCAGGAGGTCAGGAGTTCAATTCTCCTTAGCTCCACTTGATCAAGATCCCGTCCCGCAAGGGGCGGGATCTTCGCGTTTGCCCTCTCATACCTTCGGCAACGCGCTCCCCGCCAGCGTTCCGCACAGTGCCGCTGTCGTGCCCGTCGCGTAGGGGTCGGTGCCGGCCGGGCCGGCCGTTCCCGCGGTCTGGCCGGCCAGGAGGGGGCGGAGGTGGTCGACGGCGTCGGAGGAGCAGGCGAGGGGGCCCGCCTGGACCGAGGAGACGAGGAGCTGGGTCTGGCGCAGCCGCAGGTCGTCGCGGTCGAAGCGGAAGTGCAGTTCACGGCGGACGGTGAACAGGGAGATCCGGGCGGTGGCGGACGCGGCGGCGGGGCGCAGCGCGTAGACGAACGTGTGGTCCGCCGTCACCTCCAGCGTCTCCGCGTCCGTCTCGGCGATGCCGAGATTGCCGCTGACCCGGATACCGGGGTCGGCGAGGCTGACCTGCTTGGCGTCGAAGCGGACGAGCCAGCCGGTCGGCGCGTGCAGCCCGTCGGCGGAGGGATGGGTGAAGCTCGCGTCGAACTGGTCGAGCTGGTCGGAGTCGAGCAGCACCCGGGGCGCGCGGATCTGCTCCCCGAGGACGACCTCGGGGTAGAGCGCGGAGCGGACGATGTACTCCTTGGCCGTGGTCAGCGCGGTGACGATCTGGCTGTCGGAGAAGTGGGCGGTGCGCCGGGCGGCGGGCAGCGTGATCCCCTCGGCGCCGATGCGGAAGTCGGCGGCGGGGCTGTGCGCGTAGAGGAACGCGGCGTCGGCGGCGCCTGGCACCGGGGACTGCGGGGCGAGCGGGACGACGGTCATCCGCAGCGGCTCGACCGCGCGCCGGGCGGCCGGTGACTGGTAGGGGTTGCGGACGCTCATGTAGATCGCCGTACCGAAGGCGATCATGATCAGCATGACGAGGGCGAGCGCCTGCCGGCTCAACCCCCGGCGCAGCGGCGGGGGGCGGCGGCGGACGGCGGGCGCGTGGTCGCCGATCCGCTCCTGCGCGGAGTACTCCTGGAGGCGGGCAGCGCGGACGAACGACTCGTCGAAGACGACGGATCGGTACTCGTCCTCTCCACCGGCAGGAGCGCCCTCGGGTGTCCCCTCCGGTGGGTCTCCAGGCCCGCCCATACCTTCAGAGTAGGTCTCAGGAGCCTCGGGTAAACGCCCAGTCGCAGGACAACTTCTGACAGGTTCTCAGCAACCGTTCACGGGGTGCGCGGAACCACCGAGACGACTGGCGGGATCTGTTCGGCGGACGCGGACGGGGTGGTGTCCACGCCGGTCGAGGCGGGCGGCGCCTGCTGCCGGCCGCCGCCCGAGGACGAGCCCCGGTAGACGGCGGTGAAGGCGAGCGCGACCATGCCGATGCCCATGAGGAGCGCGAGCATCCAGGCGACGGGGCGGTGCCAGCGGACCTGTTTGCCGTACGTCCCGTAGAAGCCGTACGAGGCGGGGGCGCCGTAGCGGGCGTCGAGGACCTCGGGGTCGTCCAGGTCGTCGAGGTCGTCCGCGGGGCGGTGGCCGCCCGGCTCACGGCCGTCGCCGTCGTCGTACCGGTCGGGGCGGGGTCTGGTGCGGCGGGATTCGGCCTCGGCCTCGGCTCTCGCCTCGGCGGCGGCCAGGAGGCGTTCGACGGCGGTGGGTTCGTGGAACGCCGCCGCCTTCACGAACGCCTCGTCGAAGACCACGGAGGCGAACTCTTCGTCCGACACCCCGCGGTCGTGGTCGTCGTCGGGCTGTCCGCCGTCAGGGAACGGCGTGCCCCCCACGTCCTCCGGCACCGTTCCAGAGTAGACCTGGGGGGTCCGTTTGGGCAGACGGTATGGATATTCGGCCACCTGATGAGACGCCTCTCACGCGGAGGCGCTCACTTACGGATGTGGCCGTCCCCGGTGACGATGTACTTCGTGCTGGTCAGCTCCGGCAGGCCCATCGGGCCCCGGGCGTGCAGCTTCTGGGTGGAGATGCCGATCTCCGCGCCGAACCCGAACTGTCCGCCGTCCGTGAACCGGGTGGAGGCGTTCACGGCGACCGTCGTCGAGTCGACCAGCTGGGTGAAGCGGCGGGCGGCCTGCTGGGAGGTGGTGACGATCGCCTCGGTGTGGCCGGAGGTCCACAGCCGGATGTGCTCGACGGCCTTGTCCAGCGAGTCGACGACGGCCGCGGCGATGTCGTACGACAGGTACTCCGTCTCCCAGTCCTCGGCGGTGGCCTCCACGACCGTCGCGGACGAGTCCTTCGCGTACGCCATGACCCGCTCGTCGGCGTGGACGGTGACCCCGGCCTCCGCGAGGGCGTCGAGGGCGCGGGGCAGGAACTCGGGGGCGATGTCCTGGTGGACGAGGAGGGTCTCGGCGGCGTTGCAGACGCTGACGCGCTGGGCCTTGGAGTTGACGAGGATGTCGATCGCCATGTCGAGGTCGGCCTGCGCGTCGACGTAGACGTGGCAGTTGCCGGTGCCCGTCTCGATGACCGGGACGATCGACTCGGAGACGACGGTCCGGATCAGGGAGGCGCCGCCGCGCGGGATGAGGACGTCGACGAGTCCGCGTGCCCGCATCAACTCCCGTACGGATTCCCGGCTTTCGCCCGGGACGAGCTGGACGGCGTCGGCGGGCAGCCCCGAGCCGCCGACCGCGTCCCGCAGGACCCGCACGAGCGCCGAGTTCGAGGAGTAGGCGGAGGCGGAGCCGCGCAGCAGGACGGCGTTGCCGGACTTGAGGCAGAGGGCGGCGGCGTCCACGGTCACGTTGGGCCGGGCCTCGTAGATGATCCCGACGACCCCGAGCGGCACCCGCACCTGGCGCAGGTCGATGCCGTTGGGCAGGGTCGAGCCGCGGACGACCTCGCCGACCGGGTCGGGCAGCGCGACGACGTCCCGGACGTCGGAGGCGATGGCCCGAATCCGCTCCGGGGTGAGGGTCAGCCGGTCGATGACCGACTCGCTCGTCCCGGCCTCCCGGGCCCGCGCCACGTCCTCCGCGTTCGCCTCGACGATCTCCGCGGTGCGGACCTCCAGCGCGTCCGCGATCGCCAGCAGCGCGTCGTCCTTGGCGGCCCTCGGCAGCGGGGCGAGGTCGGCGGCGGCGGCTTTGGCCCGGTAGGCGGCCTCGATGACCGGGGACATGGCGTCGTACGGAGAGAGCGTGGTCATGGGGGAAAGCGTAGTGCGCCGGGAGGGGGCGTCCAGATCGTGGTCCACACCGCGAGACGCGGTTCAGAAGGGGTGGACGCCGACCGGTGTCGCCGGCGCGGGGCCGTAGCCCTCGGCGACGCGCTGGTGGTAGGTCTCGCGGCCGATGACCTCCAGGCCGACGATCTCCCAGGAGGGCAGCCCGGCCGTCTGGCGGTGCTCGCCCCACAGGCGCAGGGCGACGGCGGCGGCGTCGTGGAGGTCGCGGGCCTCCTCCCAGTAGCGGATCTCGGCGTGGTCGGAGGCATAGCGGCTGGTGAGGAGGAAGGGGTGGTCGTGGGCGAGCTGTTCCAGACCGCGCCGGAGGTCCTTCACGGGGACGGCGGCGCCGGAGACGCTGAGGGTGACGTGCCAGAGGCGGGGCAGCTCCCTCGGCTCCTGGAAGCTGTCGCCCGCCGCGACGCTGGTCAGTCCCCCGCGGGCGGTGGGCCCGGGGCGCGCTCGACTCACGGCGGCCTCCTCGACAGGTTGTACCTGGAACACAGTTGAGCAGGCCGCGGCGTGCCGCGCGGCACTTTCACGGAACGTCCCCCGGCGGTACGGGAGCCGTTCGATTCCCCTGCCCCTTTTCCCGTCCCGCACACCCCTCGGGGCCGCCTCGCAGGGCCGCCCCTCAGGGCTGGGCCAGCACCACCAGGTCGTCCCGGTGCACGACCTCCCGCTCGTACGCCGCCCCCAGCTCCTTCGCCAGTTCCCGCGTGGACCTCCCGAGCAGTTGCGGGATCTCCTTCGCGTCGAAGTTGACGAGCCCCCGCGCCACGGCCCGCCCCCGCGCGTCCCGCAGTTCGACGGGGTCCCCGGCGCTGAAGTCGCCCTCGACCGCCGCGATGCCCGCCGGGAGGAGCGACGTGCGGCGCTCGACGACCGCCTTGACCGCGCCGTCGTCCAGGGTCAGCGAGCCCTGCGGGGTGGAGGCGTGCTGGAGCCAGAGCAGGCGGTCGGCGGAGCGTTTGCCGGCGGGGTGGAAGTAGGTGCCGGTGTCGCCGCCGATGAGGGCCTCGGCGGCGAAGACGGCGCTGGTCAGGACGACGGGGATACCGGCGGCAGCCGCGATGCGGGCGGCCTCGACCTTGGTGACCATGCCGCCCGTGCCGACGCCCGCCTTGCCGGTGCTGCCGATCTCGACGTGCGCGAGGTCGGCGGGGCCGTGGACCTCGGCGATCCTCGCTGTCCCGGGCTTGCTCGGGTCGCCGTCGTAGACGCCGTCCACGTCCGAGAGGAGGACGAGGAGGTCGGCGTGGACGAGGTGGGCGACGAGGGCGGCGAGGCGGTCGTTGTCGCCGAAGCGGATCTCGTCCGTGGCGACGGTGTCGTTCTCGTTGACGACCGGGAACGCGCCCATCGCCAGGAGCTTGTCCAGGGTGCGGGAGGCGTTGCGGTGGTGGGCGCGGCGGCTCATGTCGTCGCTGGTCAGGAGGACCTGGCCGACGCGGACGCCGTGGCGGGCGAAGCTGGCGGTGTAGCGGGCGACGAGGAGGCCCTGGCCGACGCTGGCGGCGGCCTGCTGGCGGGCCAGGTCCTTGGGGCGGCGGCGCAGGCCCAGCGGGGCGAGGCCGGCCGCGATCGCCCCGGACGAGACGAGGACGATCTCCTTCTCGCCGCCGCTGCGGGTCTTGGCCAGGACGTCGACCAGCGCGTCGACTCTGTCGGCGTCGAGGCCGCCGGAGGCGGTGGTGAGAGAGGAAGATCCGACCTTGACGACGATGCGCCGTGCGTCCGCTACCCGCTGCCTTGCCGCTGTCACCTGCGTGTCCTCACTGCGTCTGGGATTCGCAATGTACGTGAGGGGGTCGGGGTGATGCGCGCTCGTTTCAGAGTGCGGAAGCCAGCGAACGCCTGTACGCCACGCAGTCCTCGTACTTCGGCAGAATCCCCAGCTCCAGCGCCTGGGCGAGGGTCGGTGCCGCCGTGTCCTTCGCCGAGAGTTCCGGCTCGCCGGACACCGGCCACTGCACGCCGATCTCCGCGTCAAGGGGATGCAGCCCCCGTTCCCGCTGGGGGGCGTAGCCCTCGGAGCACAGGTAGGTGACCGTGGCGCCGTCGGTGAGGGCGCAGAAGCCGTGGCCGAGGCCCTCCGAGAGGTAGACGGCGTTACGGGACTCGTCGTCGAGGCGGACGGCCTCCCACTTGCCGAAGGTCGGGGAGCCGACGCGGATGTCGACGATGACGTCGAGGACGGCGCCCTTCACGCAGGTGACGTACTTGGCCTGGCTGGGGGGGACGTCCGCGAAGTGGATGCCGCGGACGACTCCCGCCGCCGAGACGGAGAGGTTGGCCTGCCGGAGGTTCAGCGCGTGGCCGACCGCCTCCTCCAGCCGCTCGGCCTTGTACAGCTCCATGAACATGCCCCGGGCGTCGCCGAACTGCTGCGGCACGAACTCCCAGGCGCCCTCGATGGAAAGGGGGCTGACCTTCATGTCGAGGTCCTCTCAGGCGTCGTACGTGAGCAGGTCGAGCAGGTACGTGCCGTACCCGCTCTTGAGCAGCGGCTCGGCGAGCGCGCGCAGTCGCGCGTCGTCGATGAACCCGGCCCGCCAGGCGGCCTCTTCGAGGCAGCCGATCTTCATGCCCTGGCGTTCCTCGACGACGCGGACGAACTCGGACGCCTGGACGAGGGACTGGAAGGTGCCGGTGTCGAGCCAGACGGTGCCCCGGTCGAGGACGGAGACCTGGAGTTCGCCGCGGTCGAGGTAGTACTTGTTGACGTCGGTGATCTCCAGCTCGCCGCGCGCGCTCGGCTTGAGCCCCTTGGCGATCTCGACGACGCGGCTGTCGTAGAAGTACAGCCCGGGGACGGCGTACCGGGACTTCGGCCGCTCGGGCTTCTCCTCGATGGAGCGGGCGCGGCCGTCCTCGTCGAAGTCGACGACGCCGTACTCGGTCGGGTTGGAGACGGCGTGCGCGAAGACGACGCCGCCGGCCGGCTCGGCGTAGTGCGCGAGCTGCCGGCCGAGGCCGACGCCGTGGAAGATGTTGTCGCCGAGGATCAGGGCGACGGGCTCGTCCCCGATGAACTCCTCGGCGATGAGGAACGCCTCGGCGATACCGTTCGGCTCGTCCTGGGTGGCGAACTCGATGTTCAGGCCCCAGTCGGAGCCGTCGCCGAGGAGCCGCTCGAACTGGGGGCGTTCGTCGGGTCCGGTGATGATCAGGATGTCCCGCAGGCCGGCCATCACGAGGGTGGTCAGCGGGTAGTAGATCATCGGCTTGTCGAAGACCGGCATCAGCTGCTTCGACACCGCACGGGTGATCGGCCACAGTCGGGAACCGGTACCACCGGCGAGCAGAATTCCACGCATGGAGTAGCACCCTACGGCAGGCGGGGACCCCCGATTGTCGCGGCGCCGAGCTCGTCGGGCACAGTTCCCACAACAAACACCTCGACAACAGGCGCGGAACAGTACCCATCCCGACGGCCTAGAATGCGGGTTCTTATGAGGATTCTTGTCACCGGCGGCGCCGGCTTCATCGGGTCACAGTTCGTACGGGCCCTGCTTCTGAACGAGCTGCCCTCGGGCGAGGGCGCACAGGTCACGGTGCTGGACAACCTGACCTACTCCGGCAACCAGGAGAACCTGGCCCCGGTGGCGGACAAGGCGGGCTACACGTTCGTCCAGGGCGACATCCGCGACTTCGGCACGGTGGACGACGTGATGCGCGGCCAGGACGCGGTCGTGCACTTCGCGGCCGAGTCGCACGTCGACCGCTCGATCGCGGACTCCTCCCCCTTCGTCACGACGAACGTGCTGGGTACGCAGGTCCTGCTGGACGCCGCCAAGCGGCACGGCGTGAACCGCTTCGTGCACGTCTCGACGGACGAGGTGTACGGCTCGATCAGCGAGGGCTCCTGGACCGAGGACTGGCCGCTGGCCCCGAACTCCCCGTACTCGGCGTCGAAGGCGGGCTCCGACCTGCTGGCCCTCTCCTACCACCGCACGCACGGCATGGACGTCGTCGTCACCCGGTGCTCGAACAACTACGGGCAGTACCACTTCCCGGAGAAGATGATCCCGCTGTTCACGACGAACCTGCTGGACGGCAAGAAGGTCCCGCTGTACGGCGAGGGCCTCAACATCCGGGACTGGCTGCACGTCTCCGACCACTGCCGGGGCATCGAGCTGGTGCTGCGCGGCGGGCGGGCCGGTGAGGTCTACCACATCGGCGGCGGCACCGAGGTGACCAACAAGGAGCTGACGGGTCTGCTCCTTGACGCCTGCGGGGCGGGCTGGGACAGCGTCGAGCACGTCACGGACCGGCTCGGGCACGACCTGCGCTACTCCCTGTCGATCGAGAAGATCCGCGCCGAGCTGGGCTACGAGCCGCAGGTGACGTTCGCACAGGGCCTCGCCGACACCGTCCAGTGGTACCGCGACAACCGCGCCTGGTGGGAGCCGCTCAAGGCGAAGGCGGCGCTCCCGGCATGACGCGCTGGCTGATCACCGGCGCGGGCGGGATGCTCGGCCGGGACCTCGTGGAGACGGTGACCGGTGACGTCACCGCGCTGACCAGGGCCGACCTGGACATCACCGACCCGGCCGCCGTCCGGGACGCCGTCGCGGGCCACGACGTCGTTGTGAACGCCGCCGCGTGGACCGACGTGGACGGCGCCGAGACGGACGAGGCCGCCGCGACCCGCGTGAACGGCGAGGCCGTCCGCGTGCTGGCCGAGGCGTGCGCGGCCTCCGGCGCCCGGCTGGTGCAGGTCTCCACGGACTACGTCTTCCCGGGCGACGCCACGGAGCCCTACCGGCACGACTCCCCCACCGCTCCCCTGAACGCCTACGGGCGCGGGAAGCTGGTCGGTGAGGATGCCGTGAAGATTCTGCTGCCGGACACCGGCTATGTCGTCCGCACGGCCTGGCTGTACGGCGCGCACGGCCGCAACTTCGTCTCGACGATGCTGGGGCTGGCCGAGACCCGGGACACCGTCGAGGTCGTGGACGACCAGCGCGGCCAGCCGACGTGGACGGTGGCGCTGGCCGGGCAGATCGCGGATCTGGGCGAGGCGGCGATGAACCGGAAGGCTCCGGCGGGCGTCTATCACGGTACGGCGTCCGGTACGGCCACCTGGTTCGATCTAGCGCGCGCGGCCTTCGAGCTGTCGGGACTGGACCCGGAGCGGGTGCGGCCGACGACGTCCGAGAAGTTCGTCCGCCCGGCCCGCCGCCCCTCGTACAGCGTCCTGGCGCACGACCGCTGGGCCGCCGCCGGGATCGCCGAACAGCCTTACTGGAAGGACCAGTTGGCACAGGCGCTGAAGGTGCTCGCGTGAGTCTTCTGGACCGGATCACGACCGCCCTGCCGACCGGGACGGCGTTCGTCGGCGCCGGGACGGCGCTGCTCGGCGTCGCGAGCTACGTCCATCTCGCGGCGGCCGGGCACACGCTCGACGTCGACGACATGGCGAGCTTCTCGGTGCTGTGGACGGTCGTCTCGTCGATCGGGCTCGGCCTGTTCTTCCCGGTCGAGCAGGAGATCACCCGCCTCGTCGCGGCCCGGACGGTGCACGGCGACGGGGTGGCACCGGTGCTGCGCCGGGGCGCGGCCCTGTCGCTCGGGCTCCTCGCGGCCGTGCTGGTGCCGCTCGCGGTCTTCTCGGGGAAGATCGCGGACGTCTTCTTCCACGGCGACGAGTCCCTCGTCCTCGCCCTGGGCGGCGCCTTCGCGGCCCTCGCGATCGCGTACGTGACCCGTGGCGTCCTGGCCGGCCTCGGCCGCTTCCAGGCGTACGGCACCCAGCTCGGCCTGGACGGCGCGCTCAGGATCATCCTGCCGGGCGTCCTCGCGGTGGCCGGGGTGAAGTCGGTGTTCGCGTTCGCGGCCGTCCTCACGGTCGCCCCGCTGATCGCCGTCCTCCTCACGATCAAGCCGGTGCTCAGCGGCAGCCGTCACGGCTCCCCGGCGCACTGGCGGGACCTGATCGAGCACCTCGGCCTGCTGGTCGGCTCGACGCTGCTCGCGCAGGTGCTGGTGAACATCGCGGTGATCAGTACGAAGCTGATCTCCACGAACGACGACGCGCTGGTCGCGGCGCTGCTGTCGGCGCTGGTCCTGGCCCGCGTCCCGCTGTTCGTGTTCGGGGCGTTCCAGGTGTCCCTGCTGGCCGGGCTCTCCTCGGCGGCGGCGGAGGGCGACTGGACGGGCTACCGGCGGCTGCTGGTGCGGGCGGCGACGATCACCGGCAGTCTGGGAGTGGCGGGCGGGATCGGCGCGACCGCGCTGGGTCCGCTGCTGCTGCCCGCGCTGTTCGGGGCGCCGGCCGTGCTGACGGCGGTCGACTTCGCGTGGCTGTCGCTCGGGACGACCCTCTACATGCTCGCGATGGTCCTCGGGCAGGCCCTGCTGACCAGCGGCGGAGCACGTAAACAGCTCATGGCGTGGGTGTTCGGGACGGCCGTGCTGCTGGCGGTCACGTTCAGCTCGCTGGAGCTGCGGACGAGGGTCGAGGTGGCCTACAGCGCGGGGTCTTTCGCTGTGGTCGCCTTCATGACACTCGTTGTTCGTGCTCGTGTAGGCTACCGTTCGCCGCACTGACGAGAGTGACCATCTTCCCCTCACTCTGGGTAGTCAATGTGACGGGCAGTGGATCACAGTCCGACGGCCCCCTTCTGTGGCCGTCCACCTTCCGGAAGAGTAGACAGGCCCTCTAGCCATGCAACTGTGGATGCTGACCTCGGTCACCGGCGTCTTCCTGGTGCTCTGCATCGTGGAACTCCTGCGCCGCCGCAAGCTCAAGGAGAAGTACGCGTTCCTGTGGGTGTTCACCGGCATGGTGATCATCCCGCTGGGTTTCTTCCCCTCCGGCCTCGACTGGGTCGCGCGCAATGTCGGGGTCCGCTCGGGTGTGAGCCTGATCCTCTTCCTCAGCGTGGCCTTCCTGTTCATCGTCTGCCTCCAGCTCAGCTGGGAGGTCGGGCACCTGGAGGAGGAGGGACGGACGCTCTCCGAGGAGGTCGCGCTGCTGCGCGTCGACGTCCAGGAGCTGCGTCAACAACTGTCCGAGGGTGAGACGACCGTCACCTCGGGGGACTCGGGGAGGCTCAAGTGATCGACGGCAAGCGCGTCTTGATCATCATGCCCGCGTGGAACGAATCCGAGGGCGTCGCCGACGTCATCAAGGAGGTCTACGCGACACTGCCGGGCGTCGACGTCGTGGTGGTGGACGACGGCTCGGCGGACGAGACCGCGAAGGTGGCCGCCGCCGCCGGCGCGACCGTGATGAAGCTGCCGTACAACCTCGGGGTGGGCGGCGCGATGCGCGCCGGCTACAAGTTCGCGCACGACCGCGGCTACGACATCGCGATCCAGGTCGACGCGGACGGCCAGCACGACCCGCGCAACGTACCGGAGTTGATAGAGCGCCTCGCCGCCGGCGCCGACCTCGTGATGGGGGCCCGGTTCGCCGGCACCGGCGAGTACGAGGCGCGCGGTCCGCGCCGCTGGGCGATGCTCGTGCTGGCGTTCTGGCTGTCGCGGATGGCCCGCACCAAGCTGACCGACGTGACCTCGGGCTTCCGGGCCTGCGGTCCGGATCTGATCGACGCGTTCGCGCGCTGGTACCCGGTGGAGTACCTGGGCGACACCGTCGAGTCGACGATCGCCGTCGTGCGCGCCGGGTACAAGGTCGAGCAGGTGCCGGTCGCGATGCGGGCGCGGACGACCGGGACGCCGAGCCAGTCGCCGTGGAAGGCGACGCTGTACCTGGGCCGGATCGGAATGATCCTGCTGCTGGCCTTCAGCCGCCGCTCCGCGCTGGGCCCGGCGCGCAAGAAGTCCGCGCAGAAGGCGCCGAAGGCACTGGAGAAGCAGGTCTCGTGACCATCGACATCATGCTGCCGCACTACGGCGACACCGCTCTGATGCAGGCGGCCGTGCGGAGCGTCCTGGAGCAGACCGACCCGGACTGGCGGCTGACCGTCGTCGACGACGGCCGCGAGCCGGGTGTGCCGGAGTGGTTCGCGTCGCTCGGCGACGAGCGGGTGCGCTACGAGCGCAACGAGGTGAACCTCGGCATCACCCGCAACTTCCAGAAGTGCGTGGACCTCGTCGAGGCCACGCATTTCACGATGCTCGGCAGCGACGACCTGATGATGCCGGAGTACGTCGCGACGCTGCGGGCGGCGATCGAGGCGGAGCCGGGGGCGGCGATCTACCAGCCGGGCGTCGAGGTGATCGACGAGCACGGCAAGCCGGCGACGACCCTGGGCGACGAGGTGAAGCGGCGCCTGTACGCGCCGAAGACCAGTGACGGCGAGCGTCTCGTGCTGTCGGGGGAGCCCCTCGCCGCGAACCTGCTGGGCGGGAACTGGCTGTACTTCCCGTCGATCTGCTGGCGCACGGACGCGGTGAAGGCGATCGGGTTCCGCGAGGAGCTGTCCGTCATCCAGGACCTGGCGCTGATCATCGAGCTGATCCGGCGCGGTGAGAAGCTCGTCGTGGACCCGGCGCCCGCGTTCCGCTACCGCAGGCACTCCGCGTCGCTGTCCTCCGCGGAGGCGGCGACCGGGTCGCGGTTCGGGGAGGCCGTGCGGTTCTTCAACGAGGTCGCCGACGAACTCGACAAGGACGGCTGGCACAAGGCCGCCAAGTCGGCCCGCCGTCACCTCTCGATGCGGCTGCACGCGCTGACGATGCTGCCGGGCGCCCTGCGCCACCGCCGCTCCGACGCGGTGCGCAGACTGCTGGGGTACGCCCTGACGCCACCCTCCCGCGGGGTGAACGAATCCCCCATGAACCGCTAAAGACTTCTGCTGCTCCGGGCCCCGGCGGAACCCGCGTCCACCGGGGCCCCTCCTCAAGTCCGAGGCCGGAAAGCCCCGGCAGCCGCCTCCTCCGTCGCGAAAGCCACATACCCCACATGACTGCCACAGGCTCCGAAGACCGGAACCCGCGTTTCAGCATCGTCGTCCCCGCGTACGGGGTGGAGGCGTACCTGCGTGACTGCCTCGACTCCGTGCTGGAGCAGGCGTACGGGGATTTCGAGGTCATCGCGGTCAACGACGCGTCGCCGGACTCGTGCGGCGCGATCATGTCCGAATACGCGGAGGCCGACCCGCGTGTGGTGGCCGTGCAGCTCACGGAGAACGTGGGGCTCGGGCGGGCGCGCAACGCCGGGATGGAGCGGGCCCGGGGCGAGTACCTGATCTTCCTGGACAGCGACGACGTCATGCTGCCGGGCTCCCTCCAGGCGATCGCGGGCCGCCTGGAGGACGCGGGCGACCCGGAGCTCCTGGTCTACGACTACGACCGTACGTACTGGGACGGCCGGGTCACGCCGAACGCCAAGCGCAAGGCGCTCACGGACGCGCCGTCGGGGGCGTTCCGGCTCGACGAGCACCCGGTGATCCTCGAACTCCTCCAGGTCGCCTGGAACAAGGCGTACCGCCGGGACTTCATCGAGCGCTGGGGGTTCGTCTACCCGACGGGCTACTACGAGGACACCCCGTGGACGTACCCGGTGCTGGTGGCGGCCGAGACGATCGCCGTCCTGGACCGGGTGTGCGTGCACTACCGGCAGCGCCGGCAGGGCTCGATCCTCTCCTCCGCGAGCCGTAAGCACTTCGAGGTCTTCGACCAGTACGACCTGGTCTTCGGGTTCCTCGCCGCGCACCCCGAGTTCGACCGCTGGCGGGGCCCGCTGTTCGAGCGGATGGCGTTCCACCTCGGGGTCATCGAGCGCATGCCGGGCCGCCTCCCGGCGGGCGCCCGCGCCGAGTTCCGCGCCCGCCGGCTGGAGGCCGAGCGCACGCACCGCCCGGCGGACTACCGGGACCCCGCGAAGAAGCCCGCCAAGTCGGGCGTACGACGCGTCGCGAACCGGCTCCCGAACCGGCTGCGCAGGCCCGCGCGGACCGCGTACCGGGCGGCGCGCAAGCTGAAGAAGCCGGTGCGGACGGCCGTCCTCATGGCGTACTACCGGGCGCAGCGGATGCTGCCGGTGAAGAAGGACACCGCGGTGTTCGCGGCGTACTGGAACGCCGACTACGCCTGCAACCCGGCGGCGATCGACCAGAAGCTGCGTGAGCTGGCGCCGGCCGTGAAGCCGACGTGGGTGCTGAAGCCGGGCCCCCGTAACCGGCCGCCGGCCGGGACGCCGACCGTGCACCCCGGTTCCTTCGGGTTCTGGCGGGCGATGGCGCGCTCGCAGTACTTCGTCAACAACGTCAACTTCCCCACCAAGGTGGTGAAGCGGCGCGGTCAGGTCTTCGTGCAGACCCACCACGGCACGCCGCTCAAGCGGATGGGTGTCGACCAGGTCGAATACCCGCTGGGCGCAGCCCTGTTGGACATGCGGCTGCTGATGGACCGGGTGGACCGCTGGGACTACAGCGTCTCCTCCAACAGCTTCACGACCGCGATCTGGGACCGCGCCTACCCCTCCCCCGCGTACACCTCCCTCGACTACGGCTACCCGCGCAACGACGTCCTCGCGAACGCGACCGCCGAGGACCGGGCCGCGGCCCGCGCCAAGCTCGGGCTCGACGCCGACGAGAAGGTCGTCCTGTACGCGCCGACCCACCGCGACTACCAGTCGACGCCCCAGCCCCTCCTGGACGTCGAGCACTTCGCGCACAGCATCGGCGCCGAGTTCACGGTCCTGGTGCGCGCCCACTACTTCAACCTCGACACCTCGCACGGCGGCAGCGAGGGCGTCATCGACGTCAGCGGCCACCCGAACGTCGAGGAGCTGTACCTCGCCGCGGACTGCCTCCTCACGGACTACTCGTCCCTGATGTTCGACTACGCGATCCTGGACCGCCCGATCGTCCTGTTCGCCAACGACTGGGACGTCTACCGCGCCACCCGCGGCACCTACTTCGACATCCACCACGTGTCCCCCGGCCCGGTCGCGGCAACCAAGGAGGACCTCATCGACGTCTTCCGTACCGGCCGCTGGTCCGACGACACCTCCGCGAAGTCCCGCGCCGAGTTCCGACGCCGCTTCTGCGAGTACGACGACGGCCGCGCCGCGGAACGCGTCGTACGCCGCGTTTTCCTGGGGCAGGAACCGGAGCCACCCGTGCGAGGCTAGTGCCAACGGTGTCCGGCGAGTCCGGTCATGTCCGTCATCGCCAGCCGCAGTTCCGAGAAAGGCGCAGTACCCCGATGCCTCCCCGTCTGTCAGTTGTCGTTCCCGTCTACAACGTCGAACTGTTCCTCGACGAGTGCCTCCAGTCGATCACGGACCAGACGTTCACCGACTGGGAGGCCGTCGTCGTGGACGACGGCTCGACGGACGGCAGCCTCGCGATCGCCGAACGGTGGGCCGCGAAGGACGACCGGATCAGAGTGGTCCCGCAGCAGAACCAGGGGCTCGGCCCGGCCCGCAACACCGGCGCGGCCCACCTCTCCGAGGGCACGGAGTACCTGGCGTTCGTCGACAGCGACGACATCGTGCTGCCCGACGCGTACGAGCGGTTCATCACGACCCTCGACCGGACGGGCTCCGATTTCGCCAGCGGGAACGTCAGCCTCCTGAAGGCGGGCGAGATCCTCCCCTCCCCGCTGCACCAGAAGCGGCTGCGCACCGACCGCGAGCGCACGCACATCAGCCGTGACAAGGACCTCGTCTACGACCGCACGGCGTGGAACAAGGTCTTCCGCCGCTCCTTCTGGGACAAGCACGCCTTCGAGTTCCCCGGCATCCTCTACGAGGACGCCCCGGTCACCCTGCCCGCGCACTTCCTCGCCAAGTCGGTGGACGTGCTGGGCGAGCCGGTCTACCTGTGGCGTCAGCGCACCGGTGGCGCCCCCTCCATCACCCAGCGGCGCACCGAGCCCGTCAACGTCCGCGACCGTATCCGCTCCTGCGACTCGGTGAGCCGCTTCCTCGGCTCCCAGCCCGGCGAGAAGTACGCGGCGCACAAGCGCTGGTACGACGAGATCTTCGTCACCGACGAACTCCCCCTGTTCATGGGCGTCCTGGACGAGGCGGGGGACGAGTTCCGCGACCTGTTCATGGCCGGCGCCGCCGACTTCCTCGGCCGCGTCGACCCGGCGGTCTTCCCCCGGCTGCCCGTCTCGCTGCGGCTGAAGTGCCACCTCATCCAGGAGAAGCGCCTCGACGAGCTGATGGAGCTGCTCGCCTACGAGCGCGAGACCGGCCGGGCCGTGCCCGTCGTCCGCCAGGGGCTGCGGCACTTCGCCGACTACCCGGTGCTCTCCGGGAAGGACTCGGTGCCCCGCGAAGTCCTGCGCGTCGACGCCGACTTCGCGGCCCGGGCCC
Source organism: Streptomyces sp. NPDC004539 (assembly GCF_040610055.1). Classification (NCBI taxonomy): domain Bacteria; kingdom Bacillati; phylum Actinomycetota; class Actinomycetes; order Kitasatosporales; family Streptomycetaceae; genus Streptomyces; species Streptomyces sp. NPDC004539. Next base: position 332,750 of record NZ_JBEXLS010000004.1, read on the forward strand.
GCGCCGAGGAGATCGTCTGGCAGAACGGCAAGCTGCGCATCGAGGGCCACGCCTACATCCGCAACCTCGCCGCCGAGCGCCCCCAGCCGACCGCGCTGCGGGTGCTGATGCTGCGCGAGACCGGCAGCCGCCGTACCGTCCTGGTCCGCCCGAACCGGGTCCAGGCCGCCCGCGCCACCCAGACCTCCGGCCAGTCCCTGCACAACTACGACTGGTCCGGCTTCTCCCTCGACCTCGACCCCCGCAAGTTCAAGGCGCGCGGCGGCTGGCGGGACGGCACCTGGCGGCTGACCGTCGCCACCGTCCAGCAGGGCATCGTGCGCCGCACTCGGCTCAAGGCCGGCGAGAGCGGCAGCGCCGAGAGCCCCGTGCCGCACTGGGTCGAGAAGGACGTCCGCGTCGTCCCGTTCGTCGCCGACGACCACCTCTACCTGCGCGTCGAGCGGGTCCGGGGCAAGCTGACCGGGCACCGCGTCACCGACGGCGTCCTGGAGCTGACCGGCACCCTGGCCCACGAGGCGGTGGCCGGGAAACTGGGCCTGCGCCTCACGCACGGCTCGACGCAGGCCACCCTGGCGTACGACGTCCGGCGCGACGGCACGGCGTTCACCGCGCGCGTCCCCCTCGCCGACCTCGCCGTCGACGGCCGGGACATCGGCAACCGGGACCTCACCGACAAGTGGTCCGCTGAGCTGTCCGTGGACGGCCGCTTCCACCCGGTCGCCGTCGCCCCCGAGGAGGGCGGCCTCACCGGCCAGTACCCGCTCGACGGCACCCCCGTCTGGGGCGGGCGCACCGTCGCGGTCGCCGACGACGGCGTGGGCCGCCTCGCGCTGCGCACCCAGGCCGCACAGCCCGCGGTGACCGAGCTGTCCGTGTCGCCCGAGGGGCGGATCACGCTCTCCGGGGCGCTGCCGGTGACGCTGGACGAGCCGGTCGAGATCGTCATGCGGCACAGCCGCCACTCCGAGGAGCACTCCAGCCCGGCGACGCTCGCCGACGGCGTCTTCCGCGCGGACTTCCTGCCCGTGCCGGACAGCCTCAGCGAGGTCCCGCTGCGACAGGGCCGCTGGTACCTGACGGCCCGCGCCGCCGAGAGCCGTACGGAGGTGCCGCTGCGCGTCGCGCCGGCCGCGCTCGGCACGCTCCCGCTGCGGTTCGCCGTCCGGGGCCGCGAGTACGCGCTCACGCACCGCTTCTTCGACCGGCTCCTCATCGAGGCCGCCCCCGACCTCCTGCCGGACGAGTTCGGCTGGTTCCGCCAGCGCGAGCTGCGCACCGGCGTGTACGCCGCCGCACGCACCGCCCCGCTGCGCGACACCGTGCTGTACGCGTCGTTCTCCGGCCGCCAGTACTCCGACTCGCCGCGCGCGGTGTACGAGGAACTCCTGCGCCGGGGTGACGAGTTGGAGCACATCTGGGTCGTCGAGGACAAGCGGGCGCAGATCCCCGAGGGCGTCAGGGTGATCCGCCGCTGGAGCCGCGACTGGTACGAGGCGCTCGGCCGCTCCCGGTACATCGTCACCAACACCCACCTCCCGCACTGGATTCGGCGCCGGGAGGGCCAGGTCATCGTCCAGACCTGGCACGGCACCCCGCTCAAGCGCATCGGCCACGACATCGACAGCGTCCAGTTCGCCGACCGCAAGTACCTGGCGAAGGTCGCCGAGGAGACCCCGAGCTGGAGCTTCCTCGTCTCCCCCAACAGCTTCTCGACGCCGATCATGAAGCGGGCGTTCCAGTTCGACGGGGAGATCCTGGAGTCGGGCTACCCGCGCAACGACCTCCTGCTCGCCAAGGGGACCGAGGAGAAGGCCGCCGAGGTGCGCGAGCGGATCGGGCTGCCGGCGGGCAAGAAGGTCGTGCTGTACGCGCCGACCTGGCGCGACGACCAGTTCTACCGGGCCGGCAACTACAAGTTCGACCTGCGGGTCGACGTGAAGCGGGCCCGCGCGAAGCTCGGCGACGACCATGTCCTGCTGGTGCGCAAGCACTCCAACATCGTCGACGCGGTGCCCGGCGCCGGGGACGGCTTCGTCTTCGACGTCTCCAGCTACCCGGACATCGCCGAGCTGTACCTCATCACCGACATCCTGGTCACGGACTACTCCTCGCTCATGTTCGACTTCGCGAACACGGGTCGTCCGATGCTGTTCTTCACGTACGACCTCGAGTACTACCGCGACCAACTGCGGGGCTTCTACTTCGACTTCGAGCGGCAGGCCCCCGGCCCGCTGCTTCAGACATCCGACGACCTCATCGACGCGCTCGGCGACATCGAGCGCATCCACGCCTCCTACGCGGACGCGTACACCGAGTTCAGGAAGATGTTCTGCGACCTCGACGACGGTCACGCCGCCGAGCGGGTCATCACCCGGATGCTGGAGCTCGCGCACCCCGACCGACCTGCCACGGAGCGTTGAGAGTGCCCACTGTCTCGTCGATGCGGACCAGCCTGAGAGAGGGCTGGGAGCGCATCCCGCCGAAACGCCGTATGCCCCTGACGGTGTACGCCGTCACCCAGGTGATCTTCCTGCTGTGGTGGGCCGCGTTCTATCCGGGCGGGATGAGCTACGACTCCATCTCCTACGTCTGGCACGTCACGACCGGGCACTGGATGTCCAACCACTCCGTGGCGTACGACGGGCTGGTCTGGCTCTCCATCAAGCTCACCGGTGACCTGGCGCTGCTGACGTTCGGCCAGTCCGTCGGGATGGCCGCCGCGCTCGCCTATGTCGCCGTCACGCTGCGGCACTTCGGGGTGCCTGGCAAGTTCGGCGCGGCTGCGGCCATCGCCTGCGCGGTCCTGCCGTCGATCGGTACGTTCACCATCTTCGTCTGGAAGGACGTCCCGTTCGTCATCGGCGCGCTCCTCGCGTTCGGTGCGGCGGGGCGGCTCACCGTACGGCGGATGCGGGAGCGGCAGGCGGTGCACGACACGGTGTTCCGCAACCAGGTCATCGTGCTGTTCGCCGGGTTCCTCATGATGGGGCTGTTCCGCAACAACGGGCTCCTCGTCGCCGTCATCGCCTGCCCGGTGCTGCTGCTGGTGCTGCCGAAGATGCGCCGCGCGATACTCGTCGCCACCGTCATCCCCGCCGTCATCTCGGCGGGGCTCCAGCTCGTCGTCTACCCCGCGCTCGGCGTCAAGACGCCGACCAAGGACCAGGTGTACGCCCTCAACTACGCGGACATCGCCGTCGTGTACGGCAAGGCGCCGTGGACGTTCACCGCCGCCGACAAGCAGCTGATGGCCGAGGTCGCGCCGCTCTCGCACTGGAGCGGGCGGGCGGCGAACTGCTGGAACGCGGACTGGGCGATGAAGAAGCCGATGAACCGCGAGAAGGCCGCCGAGCTGAACGACCAGTTGCTCGAGCTGTGGGGCCGGGTCGCCAAGCGGACCCCGGACCAGCTGATCGGGGCGCGGCTGTGCCGTTCGCAGATCGCCTGGGGCATCTTCCCCGGTCCCGCCGATCTGGACGGCGAGACGCTGATCTCCGTCCCGTCCGTGCCGAAGAACCTCTACGGGTGGGCGGACTGGAACCCGGAGATGCGGAACAGCCCCTACCGGGACGAGCTGCGTATCCGCCCCCTCAGCGACACCCTCCACGACGCCGCGTTCTTCACGTGGAAGGCCAGCAAGGCGCCGCAGCTCCAGTGGATTCTCTTCCGGGGCGCGTTCTGGTGCTACGCCGCCTACGCCGTCTTCTACGTCTTCTCCCGCCGCCAGCGCTCCTGGGCGCCGGTGGGGATACTGGCCATCCCGCTGGCCCTCCAGCTGACGGTCGTCGCCGCCAACCCCGCACCCCTGGCCCGCTACATGTTCGCCCCGATGTTCCTGGGCATCATGACGATCCCCCTGCTGGCGGCCCGCCCGAAGTGGGGACGGGCACCGGAGGCGGTGGCCGTGGAGCCGTCGGTGACGGAGGAGACGACGGAACAGAGGAAGCCCGAGCCGGTCGCCTGAGGCACCCGGGACGACGAAGGCCCGCCCACTGTCCCCTACGGGACGGTGGGCGGGCCTTTTTTCCGCTCAGAGCGGGAGCAGCATGGCCACGGGAACGACGAGTATCTGCATACCCCAGAAGACGGCCACGGCGCGCCGGGGCAGGGAGTTCGACTCCGCCGGAACGCCTCGGTGCCATGCCGCGTAGAGGTCGGCGAGCGCGCGACGGGTGAGGAACATCGACAGCGCCAGCCCCGTCATGCTGAGGGAGAAGATGAGCGCCATCTCGATGCCCTCACGGTAGATCATGAAGAAGTAGCAGGTGAGAGAGCCGCCCACCATAGTCGCCACCCCTTTCGCCTTGAGCTCCATCCACCGCCACATGGCGAGTGCGAGCAGCAACGTCGCGGCGACGGGCACGATCAGCAGGTACGGGTTCACACGCTCCCCCTCAAGTTCGGCTCTCCCTCACCAAGACGTCAGCCCGCCCCTCCCCGGTTCGGGGAAGTGGGCGGGCTGTGTCAGTGAGCCGCGTGGCTCATCAGAACGGCTCGAAGCCCTCGAACTCCTCCGCCGCCTCGTCGCGCTCCGCCTGCTTGTCGCGGCGGCGCTGCGTGGCCGGGCGGGGTGCGTCGAAGCGGTGGTCCTCGCCTCGGCGGCCGAGCATCTCCGCGCCGGCCATGACGGTCGGCTCCCAGTCGAAGACGACCGCGTTGTCCTCGGGCCCGATCGCGACGCCGTCGCCGGAGCGGGCGCCCGCCTTGAGCAACTCGTCCTCGACGCCGAGGCGGTTGAGCCGGTCGGCGAGGTAGCCGACGGCCTCGTCGTTGTTGAAGTCGGTCTGCCTGATCCAGCGTTCGGGCTTCTCGCCCCGGACGCGGAAGAGCCCGTCCTCCTCGCGCACGACCGTGAAGCCGGCGTCGTCCACCGCCTTGGGCCGGATGACGATCCGCGTCGCCTCCTCCTTCGGCTTGGCGGCGCGGGCCTTGCCCACCATCTCCGCGAGGGCGAAGGAGAGTTCACGCAGACCGAGGTGCGCGACGGCGGACACCTCGAAGACCTGGTAGCCGCGTGCCTCCAGGTCGGGGCGGACCATCTCCGCGAGGTCCTTGCCGTCGGGGATGTCCGTCTTGTTGAGGACGACGATCCGCGGCCGGTTCCCCAGCCCGCCGTACTGCCGCAGCTCCTCCTCGATGACGTCGAGGTCGGAGAGCGGGTCCCGCTCGGACTCCAGCGTCGCGGTGTCGAGGACGTGCACGAGGACGCTGCACCGCTCGACGTGGCGCAGGAACTCCAGGCCGAGCCCCTTGCCCTGGCTGGCACCGGGGATGAGACCGGGCACGTCCGCGATCGTGTAGACCGTCGAACCGGCCGTCACCACACCGAGGTTGGGGACGAGGGTCGTGAACGGGTAGTCGGCGATCTTCGGCTTCGCGGCCGAGAGGACCGAGATCAGCGAGGACTTGCCCGCACTCGGGTACCCGACCAGCGCGACGTCCGCGACGGTCTTCAGCTCCAGGACGATCTCGCCGAGATCCCCCGGCACCCCGAGCAGCGCGAACCCGGGCGCCTTGCGGCGGGCCGACGACAGCGCCGCGTTCCCGAGCCCGCCCCGGCCGCCCTGCGCGGCGACGTACGAGGTGCCGTGGCCGACGAGGTCCGCGAGGACGTTGCCGTTCCGATCGAGGACGACCGTGCCGTCCGGGACCGGCAGGACCAGGTCCTGGCCGTCCTTGCCGGAGCGATTGCCGCCCTCGCCCGGCTTGCCGTTCGTGGCCTTGCGGTGCGGGGAGTGGTGGTACTCGAGGAGCGTCGTCACGGACTGGTCGACCGTGAGGATCACGTCGCCGCCGCGTCCGCCGTTGCCGCCGTCGGGCCCGCCGAGCGGCTTGAACTTCTCACGGTGGACGGAGGCACAGCCGTGACCTCCGTTACCCGCGGCGACATGCAGTTCGACGCGGTCCACGAAGGTGGTCATGGTCAGTGCCTCCAAAAAGCTGAACAGGGTGTTACCTATACCAACACGCGAAAGGCGGACCCGCCTTCCCGATCGGGAAGTGAGGTCCGCCTCGCGAAAGCTTCCGAATCAGCCTGTTCAGGCGACCGGAACGATGTTCACGACCTTGCGGCCACGGAACGTACCGAACTCCACCGCACCGGGCTGGAGCGCGAACAGCGTGTCGTCGCCGCCACGACCCACACCCGAACCCGGGTGGAAGTGCGTGCCGCGCTGACGGACCAGGATCTCACCCGCGTTGACGACCTGACCGCCGAAGCGCTTCACGCCGAGCCGCTGGGCATTGGAGTCGCGACCGTTCCGGGTGGACGATGCGCCCTTCTTGTGTGCCATTGCTCAGTCCCTCTTTACTTCGCGGCCGTCGGGATGGACGTGACCTTGATCGCCGTGTACTGCTGACGGTGACCCTGGCGACGGCGGTAGCCGGTCTTGTTCTTGTAACGCAGGATGTCGATCTTGACACCCTTGTGGTGGTCCACGACCTCGGCCTGGACCTTGATGCCGGCCAGCACCCACGGGTCGCTGGTGACAGCCTCGCCGTCGACAACGAGCAGGGTCGAGAGCTCGACCGTGTCGCCAACCTTGGCAGTGGAAATCTTGTCAACCTCAACGATGTCGCCGACAGCAACCTTGTGCTGGCGACCACCGCTGCGCACGATGGCGTACACGCGGATCTCACTCTCTCGCTCGGAGTCGGCACCCCCGCAGTCCAGCCGACCGGGCGCAAACACAGCCAGCCTCTCCCGGCCACGAGTAGCACCCGGAGGGAAGAAAGGTTTACGGGGATGTGGCGCACGTATTAGCACGCCGACGCCCCAGGCTACGAGAAACGCTCCGCTGTGGTCAAACTGGGCCGAGAGGGCTACTCAGCCACATCGGCCCTGCACCCACCCCACAACACGAAGCGGCACCCCCTGCGAAGCACCACGCTCCGCAAGAAGTGCCGCTCAGCTCAACCCTCGGCTCAGCCCTCGTCAGCCGCGGCCGACACCGACGGAGAAGCGACCTGCTCAGCGGCGGCGGTCTTCTTCGCCGCGGCCTTCGTGGTCGTCTTCTTCGCCGTCGTCTTCTTGGCGGCGGTCTTCTTGGCAGCCGTGGTCGTCTTCTTGGCAGCCGTCTTCTTCGCGGTGGCCGCCTTCTTCGCGGTCGCCTTCTTCGCCGTCTTCCGCGCAGCGGTCTTCTTGGCGGGAGCCTCGGCCTCCGCCTCGTCGGCCGACGGCACGACCAGGACGGCCGCCTCTTCGGAGGAGGTCGGCGCAGCGACCTCCCGCACAGCCCGCCGACGCGGACGAGCGGGAGCGGCAGCCGTCTCTTCGACGACCGGCACAGACGCCGGCGCCTCGGCGACGACCTCTTCGGCCACCGGCGCGGCAACCGTCTCGACGACGGTCACGACCGCGGCCTCGGCCCCGGACGGCGACCCGGCGGGCGCGGACGCCTTCCGCGTGGCCCGCCGACGCGGACGCCCGGCCGGCTCGGCCACGGTCTCGACGACAACCGTCTCGGCGACGGCCTCCTCGATCACGACCGGAGCCACGACCTCCTCGACCACCGGCGCGACCGGGTCCTCGACAGCGACCGGATCGACGACGACGTCAGCGACGGAAGCGGCCGGCGCCACCGGAGCGGCCGGAGCCGCCTCGCTCACCGTCTCCTCCCGCCGACGCCCCGCGGCCCCGGCCGGCGAGGAGACCCGACGGCTGGCCCGCCGACGCCCCCGCCCACGGGAAGCGGCGGCCTCGGCCTCGGCCACGCTGCTGAACAGCTCCTCGTCGGGCTCGAACTCCGGCGCGGGCAGCGCGACCGGCGCGGCCACCTCGGCGACGACCTCGGCAGCGCTCTCCTCGACGCTCTCCTCAGCGAACGGCACCGGCGCCGGAACGGCCTCGGCCACGTGCTCATGCTCGTGCTCGTCCCCGCCCCTCCCCCGCCGCTTCCGCTTCCCGCCCCCACCGGACGCCGACGGCTGGTCGAGGTGCACGATCACACCCCGCCCGTTGCAGTGCACGCACGTCTCGGAGAACGACTCCAGCAGCCCCTGCCCGACCCGCTTGCGCGTCATCTGCACGAGCCCCAGCGACGTCACCTCGGCGACCTGGTGCTTCGTCCGGTCCCGGCCGAGGCACTCAAGCAGGCGCCGCAGCACGAGATCCCGGTTCGACTCCAGGACCATGTCAATGAAGTCGATGACGATGATCCCGCCGAGGTCCCGCAGCCGCAGCTGCCGGACGATCTCCTCGGCCGCCTCCAGGTTGTTGCGGGTGACGGTCTCTTCGAGGTTCCCGCCCTGCCCGGTGAACTTCCCGGTGTTGACGTCGACGACGACCATCGCCTCGGTCCGGTCGATGACCAGCGAACCGCCGCTCGGCAGCCACACCTTGCGGTCCAGCGCCTTCGCGAGCTGCTCGTCGATCCGGTACGTCGCGAAGACGTCCACCTCGGACGTCCACCGCGACAGCCGCCCGGCGAGGTCCGGCGCGACGTGCGAGACGTACCCGTGGATCGTCTGCCACGCCTCGTCACCGCTGACGACGACCTTGGAGAAGTCCTCGTTGAAGATGTCGCGGACGACACGGACGGTCATGTCCGGCTCGCCGTACAGCAGCGCGGGGGCGTTGCCGGTCTTGGCCTTCTTCTTGATCTCTTCCCACTGCGCCTGGAGCCGCTCGACGTCACGGCGCAGCTCGTCCTCGCTGGCGCCCTCGGCGGCGGTGCGCACGATGACGCCCGCGTCCTCGGGGACGATCTTCTTGAGGATCGTCTTCAGACGCGCCCGCTCGGTGTCGGGGAGCTTGCGGCTGATGCCGGTCATCGAGCCCTCGGGGACGTACACGAGGTAGCGCCCCGGCAGCGAGACCTGGCTGGTCAGACGCGCGCCCTTGTGCCCGATCGGGTCCTTCGTGACCTGCACGAGCACGGACTGGCCCGACTTCAGCGCGGACTCGATCCGGCGCGGCCCATTGGCCATGCCGAGCGCCTCGAAGTTGACCTCACCGGCGTACAGGACGGCGTTGCGCCCCTTGCCGATGTCGATGAACGCGGCCTCCATGGACGGCAGCACGTTCTGGACCTTGCCCAGGTAGACGTTGCCGACGTACGAGGTCGACTGCTCCTTGTTGACGTAGTGCTCGACGAGCACCCCGTCCTCCAGGACGCCGATCTGGGTCCGCTCGTGGCTCTGCCGGACGACCATGACGCGCTCGACGGCCTCACGGCGCGCGAGGAACTCGGCCTCCGTGATGATCGGAACCCGGCGCCGCCCCTGCTCGCGCCCTTCACGCCGGCGCTGCTTCTTCGCCTCGAGACGCGTCGACCCCTTGATCGACTGCACCTCGTCCGACGGCTCGCTCGGCTTGCGCGGCTCCCGGACCTTCACGACGGTCCGCTCGGGGTCCCCCTCACCCTGCTCGCCCTCGGCCCCGGAATCCCCGGCCCGACGACGCCTACGACGCCGGCGACGGCTCCCGGCGGTGGAGCCGGCGGCCTCCTCGTCGGCGTCCGCGTCGTCCTCGTTCTCCTGCTCGGCGGTGTCCTCGGCGTCCTGGTCCGCCTGCTCGGCGGCCGGCTCGTCCGACTCCTCCTCGAACGCCTCACCCCGGCGACGGCGGCGGCCACCGCGGCGGCGACGGCGGCGCGACCCGGTCTCCTCGGCCTCGTCGTCGACGGCGTCCTCGGCGTCGTCCGCCTCCTCGGGCTCCTCCTCGACGACGGCGGGGGCGGTCTCGACGACCTCCTCGACCGGCGCGGCGGCACCCCGGCGACGACGGCGGCGGCGCGAGCCGGCGCTCTCCTCGGCGGCGGGCTCCTCGACGGCCGGCGTCTCGACGACGGCCTCGACGACCTCTTCCTCGATCTCTTCCTCGGCCTCGACCTCGGGCTCCGCCTCGACGACGGCGGCAGCGGCCTCGGCCGCCGCCCGCTCGGGCGTCTGGAACTGGAACTTCGGCTCGGTGAACACGGGCGCCTGGAACACGGCCACGGCGGGCCGCGCGGTCCGCTTCGGCGACTCGTCGACGGCGGCGGCGGGCTCCGAGAAGCCGCCGGCGGCCTTGCTGACGGTCCGGCGGCGGGAGCGGCGCGGGGAGGCGTCGTCGGCGGGGGCCTCCGCGGCGGGCGCGGGGGCGGTGGCCTTGCGGGCCCTGGCGACGGGCGCCTCGGTCTTCGCCGCGGCCTTCACCGGGGCGGCGGGCTTCTCGGCCTCCACCTCGGCGGCGGCCTCGGTCTCCTCGGCCTCGGGCGCTCCGGCGGGCGCGGTCGCGCGGCGGGTGACCCGGCGGCGACGGCGCGAGCCGCTCTCCTCGGCGTCGTCGACGGCGGGCGCCTCGACGGGCTCGGGGGCGGCGGGGGTCTCGACGACGGCCTCGACGGCCTCGGCGGCCGGGACGTCCTCGGTGGCCTTGGGCGCGCCGGCGGGCGCGGACGCCTTACGGGTCGCGCGGCGGCGGGCACGCGGAGCGGGCGCCTCTTCGGCGGCCGGCTCGGCGGAGGGCTCGACAGCGGCGGGCGCGGCGGCGACGGGCTCGGTGCTCGCGGTGGCCGTCACGGCCTCCGCGGACTCCTCGGCACCCTGCGGAGCCGGAGCCCCGGCCGGTGCGGACGCCTTGCGGGTCGCCCGGCGGCGCGTGCGGGGAGCAGCCTCAACCGGCGCGTCGGCCGCCTGCTCCTCGGTCTTCGACGCTGTGGTCTTCGTTGCTGCGGTCTTCGATGCTGCGGTCTTCGGCGCTTCCTCGGCGGAGCCGGCGGTGTCGGCCTGTATGGCCGAGGCGTTCTCGGCGGAGACCTCCGTACCGGCGGGCGGACCCGCCGGTCGGGACGCGGCACGGCGCCGACGACGCGGCGGCAGGGTGTCGCTGGGGGTGTTGTTCGGTTCAGAACCCTCGATGGGGTCGGTCGGTTCGAGCATGCGGGCGTTTCTCCCGTCGGGCTCCCGGGCGCCGCGCCTGGTCCGGCGTCGGCCATGAGGGCCGATCACCGCTGACGTCCGCGGGTACGCGATTCGCGTTCACCGCCGCCGGGGCGCGGGCGCCGCACGGGAGCTTTCCGTGTCCTGTCTCGCCGGTTCCGCACGCCATGTTGCGTACGGCCTGGCGAAAGTCTTTGTGGTCAGTGCGCTGCCCGACCCAGGTGGCTCCCGAGTCCGAGGGCGGCGCTACGACGTCCGTCCTTCGCGGGACCTTCCCTACGCCGGCGCCTTCGCGGCGGCAGCCGGTTCGGCCGTTGAGGGGGCCGGTGCTGCCTCGCGGTCGGGCGCGAGCGGGTCGGTCACCGTGCCGGTCTCTTCATCGAGCAGCCCCTGCGCCAGCCTGGTCACCGCTGCGGGGACCGGCGGCGCCAGGTCGGCCACGGCGCGGAGACCGGACAGGACGTCGTCGGGTCGAACGGCAGGCGTCACGTGCCGAACAACCAGCCGCAGTATCGCACAGGGCTGGTCGGTCGGCCTATCAGCTGCTTCACTCTGTGTGGTTTCGAGGTGTACGACAGCGGCGCGGGCGTCGAAATTCCTGATGCCGTTCTTCGTGGCCCGCTGGACCTCGACGACCTCGGCGGCGTTGAACGCCACCACGGCCTTCGCCGCCTCCACCGGGTCGACCCCGGTGAGCCGCAGCTCCCACACGGAGGCCGTCAGCCGGTCGGCGAGCCCCGACGTACGGGCCTCCACCGCGTCGGTGATGTCGAGGCCGTCCGGCAGGGACTCGTCGAGCAGGGCCCTCAGCCGCTGGGGGTCCCGCGCGGCCGTGAGCGCGATCTCCAGGTACTCCGCCTCGCTGCCCGTGCCGGTGGGTGCGGCGTTGGCGTACGACACCTTCGGGTGCGGCGTGAACCCCGCCGAGTACGCCATCGGCACCTCGGCGCGGCGCAGCGCCCGCTCGAAGGCGCGCTGGAAGTCACGGTGGCTGGTGAACCGAAGGCGACCGCGCTTGGTGTAACGCAGTCGGATGCGCTGCACCGCGGGAGCGGGCGGCGGTCCTTCGGGCTGTCGCTTACCCAGGGGTACCTCTCCTTGTGTCGTGCGGTCGGTGCCGCGAACCCGCCGGCGCGGGGAACGCTTGGGCCGACGCCTACCCGGCGTCGTCCGGTCCGGATCATCCCCGCGTCGGCGGGGACACTTCTGCGGCGCCAGACCTCTTCTCCAGAGTACGCGCCGCGCGCCCCCCAGGTTCCCGGCCGGCGACCGCTTCCCTCTCACGGGGTGCCCCGAACAGCGCCCGCCGCAGATCGGCCCGCGTCTGCCGCACCGTCTCGCGCGCCGACGCGAGCACCTGCCGGGTGACCCGCCCCACACTCCGTACGGCCTCGGCGGCGGGCCGCAGCAGGGCGTCCCGCACGACGTGTCCGACGGGGGTCAGCACCGTCCGGTACACCCAGGCCACCGGCGCCACGACCAGCGTCCGGAACACCCCCGCCAGGAACCGCCACACGGCGAGCGAGACCCACCCGGCGATCCGCCACGCGTGCCCGAGCGCGTCCCACACCTCGCGCGCCACGACCCCGAGGACCCGCCCCACGGGCACGAGCACCCACCGCCACAGGGCGACCACCGGCAGCACGACCAACACCCGCCCGGCCCAGTACAGACCCAGCCACCCCCATTCGGCGAGCGCCACGATCCCCCGCCCCACGGGAACCAGCACCCACGCGTACAACCACACCGCGGGCACGACGACCAGACACCGCGTCAGCCACCCGGCTCCGGCCCCGATCCCCCGCAGCACCCACATCACCCCGCGCCCGACGGGAACCACCCCCTTCTCCCACACCCAGGCGACCCCCCGCCCGACGGGCACCACGACCCAACGCCACAACGCGACGACCGGCCACACCACGACCACCCGCCCCAACCACCCGAGCCCCTTCCCCACCGGCACGAGCACCCACCGCCACAAGGCGACGACCGGCCACACGACCATCACCTTCCCCAGCCACCCCAGCCCCCTCCCCACCGGCCTCAACACCACGTCCCGCACCACCCGCCCCACCACGACGAGCCCGTCCCACACCACCCTCACCGGCACGACCAGCAGCACCACCACGATCCGCACCGGAATCCGGATCGCGACGACAAGACACCCCTCAGCCTCCCCCCGCCCCACGGACGCCCCCTCGCCAGATACCGGTTTCTCCAACTCCATAACGAGACAGACGCCTGGCCGGTCCCCATGGATGCGCCCGAATCACCGAACGAACAAAAGGGCCCTCTCCCCAGCGGGAGAAGGCCCTTCGCGAGACGCCTACTTGTTCACCACACTCAGCGGCAGCAACTTCTTGCCCGTGGGGCCGACTTGGATGTGCGTGTCCATCGCCGGGCACACCCCGCAGTCGAAGCACGGCGTCCAGCGGCAGTCCTCGACCTCTGTCTCGTCGAGGGAGTCCTGCCAGTCCTCCCAGAGCCAGTCCTTGTCGAGGCCGGAGTCGAGGTGGTCCCAGGGGAGGACTTCCTCGTAGGTGCGTTCGCGGGTGGTGTACCAGTCGACGTCGAGGTCGAAGGCGGCCAGGGACTTGTCCGCGCAGGACATCCAGCGGTCGTAGGAGAAGTGCTCGCGCCAGCCGTCGAACCGGCCGCCGTCCTCGTAGACCGCGCGGATGACGGCGCCGACGCGGCGGTCGCCGCGGGACAGGAGGCCCTCGACGATGCCGGGCTTGCCGTCGTGGTAGCGGAAGCCGATGGAGCGGCCGTACTTCTTGTCGCCGCGGATCTTGTCGCGGAGCTTGCCGAGGCGGGCGTCGGTCTCCTCGGCGGAGAGCTGCGGGGCCCACTGGAAGGGGGTGTGCGGCTTGGGGACGAACCCGCCGATGGAGACGGTGCAGCGGATGTCGCCCGCGCCGGAGACCTCACGGCCCTTGGCGATGACGTTCGCGGCCATGTCGGCGATCTGGAGGACGTCGTCGTCGGTCTCGGTGGGCAGGCCACACATGAAGTACAGCTTCACCTGGCGCCAGCCGTTGCCGTACGCGGTGGCGACCGTACGGATCAGGTCCTCCTCGGAGACCATCTTGTTGATGACCTTCCGCATCCGCTCGGAGCCGCCCTCGGGGGCGAAGGTGAGGCCGGAGCGGCGGCCGTTGCGGGTCAGCTCGTTCGCGAGGTCGACGTTGAAGGCGTCCACACGGGTCGAGGGCAGGGAGAGGCCGATCTTGTCCTCGGTGTAGCGGTCGGCGAGGCCCTTGGCGATCTCGCCGATCTCGCTGTGGTCGGCGCTCGACAGGGAGAGCAGGCCGACCTCCTCGAAGCCGGTCGCCTTGAGGCCCTTGTCGACCATCTCGCCGATGCCGGTGATCGACCGCTCCCGCACGGGCCGCGTGATCATCCCGGCCTGGCAGAACCGGCAGCCGCGCGTGCAGCCCCGGAAGATCTCGACGGACATCCGCTCGTGCACGGTCTCCGCGAGCGGCACCAGCGGCTGCTTCGGGTACGGCCATTCGTCGAGGTCCATGACGGTGTGCTTCGACACCCGCCACGGGACACCGCTCTTGTTCGGGACGACGCGGGCGATCCGGCCGTCCGCGAGGTACTCGACGTCGTAGAACCGGGGGATGTACACGTTGCCGGTCCTCGAGAGCCGGAACAGCACCTCCTCACGGCCGCCGGGGCGCCCCTCCGCCTTCCACCGCCGGACGATGTCCGTGATGTCGAGGACCGCCTGCTCGCCGTCCCCGATGACCGCCGCGTCGATGAAGTCGGCGATCGGCTCGGGGTTGAACGCGGCGTGCCCGCCCGCGAGGACGATCGGGTCGTCGAGACCGCGGTCCCTCGCCTCCAGCGGGATGCCCGCGAGGTCGAGGGCCGTGAGCATGTTCGTGTAGCCGAGTTCCGTCGAGAAGGAGAGCCCGAACACGTCGAACGCCTTCACCGGGCGGTGCGAGTCGACCGTGAACTGCGGGACGCCGTGCTCCCGCATCAGCGCCTCCAGGTCCGGCCACACGCTGTACGTGCGCTCGGCGAGGACGCCCTCCCGTTCGTTCAGCACCTCGTACAGGATCATGACGCCCTGGTTGGGCAGCCCGACCTCGTAGGCGTCCGGGTACATGAGAGCCCAGCGGACGTCCGTGTCGTCCCAGGGCTTGACGGTGGAGTTCAGCTCGCCGCCCACGTACTGGATCGGCTTCTGCACGTGCGGGAGCAGGGCTTCGAGCTGCGGGAACACCGACTCGACAGACATCGCGCGAACTTTCGTGAGCGGGGGTGATGACGGGGGTGACCATCTAACGTCTCTGGTCAGCTTAGCGATCGTGTGCGATCCGTGAGGTACGGGACCGGTTGGATCGTTTCCCACCGGGGTGGAGAGGCGTGGGCGTGGAGGTGGAATCCCGCGCCCAGTGCGGCTCCTCGTGGCCGGTGCCGGCCGGTGGTGGGTGTGCTGACTGTCGTCACGCCCTGGTTCCGGTGGGCTGCACGTGGCAGTCGGTGCCGGTCCGTTGGTGCGTGCCCCTCCGGACGCTTGCCCGCCGGTCCCGTGGGTTTGGTGGGGGAGGGTGCCCTGCGTCGCCTGGGCGCGGGGCGTGTGGTGCGGTGCCGGGTGAGTCCGGTCTTCGACCGGTCCTTCCGGCTGGTTTCAGGGGGCGTGGGGGTGACCACGGCCAGGGTTTCGAGCTTGTCGACCACCGTACGGATGACCATCGCGACGCTGGTGCGGTCAGTGACGGTTCCGGTCTGGTGGGTGAGGCCCCGTGCGGCGATGCGCCGCCAGGCTCCGTGATCACGGTCACCCTGCCAGCCGCAGTCAGAGTGAGGGCAGATGGCCCATTTCCACCCCGGATCGGTGGGCCGGTCGGGGGCTTTGCGGTGCCGCAGCGGTGCCAGGCAGCGCGGGCAGTGCTTGGAGGTGTTGCGGGCGGGGACGGTGACGACGGCGATCCCCGTCTCGGCGGCCAGATGCCGCATGCGGTCGGTGATCCGGCCGCGTATCTGCTGGGAGAGGCGGGTGTTCATGGTCCGGCCCATCCCCCGGGCTTCCATCGACCGCAGGTCCTCGACGTAGATGACGCTCGCCCCAGCAGCGATCGCCTGGTCGACCGTCCAGCGGGCCGCCGCCCACGCCAGGGCGTCATTGAGATGGGTGCGGCGTGCGCAGACATGCCGGATCTCGTCGGTCAGGACAGTGTGCCGGACGGCCAGCGCATGCTGTTTGTCACCGCAGGTGAGGCGCTGGTACTGATCAGCCTTGGCGTGCAGGTGCTCGGACAGGCGCCGCAGCCGGTGCTGTTTGGCGAGGACTCCGGCGGCCCGGAACTGCGCCCCCGTGCCGAGTTCGGTGATCCGCCCGTCGTCGTGCAGGCGCACCGCCCCGGCGGACAGAAGTGTGTTCAAGCCCCAGTCGACGCCGAGGGCGATGGTGTGTCCGGTGCGGGTGGTCTTCGGCACGGCGTGGGTGTAGGCGAGGTCAGTGCGTACCCGGCCCTGGTGGACGCGGAGGGTGGGCAGGTGCAGGACTGCACCGGCCGGGACCGTCGGCGGCAGGCTGATCGGGCAGGCGACCCACGTCCAGTCCCGGTACGAGACGGGGTCGGGGCGGGTGGGGAGTTGCAGGCGCAGCAGGGCGCGGCCAGGGTGGTGGGCGCGTTCGACGGTGGCCTGCTGTCCGTCGCACGCCGACAGCAGCAACATCCGCGCCGCCCGGGGCGGGGGTTCCAGTGCGAACACGTCGGCAGGGAGCCGCCCGTTCTTTGCCGTGAACGCGGTGATCTGGCGGGTGCGGGAGGTGATCACGCTGGAGGGCAAGGACCGGCCGCCGGGTATCGCCTCCCGCACCGCGTCCCACTCGTTGGCGGTGCGCCGGGCGGGGTCGTCGGGCCAGGTGGTGAGGATTCCGGTGGTCAGCTCGGTACGCCATGCCGCCGACCTCAGCGCACGTCCGGCCTGCTCCTGCGCCATCCGCACGATCCGGTCATTGACCCGCACGCCCTCAGGCATGGAGGTGATCCAGCCCAGGCGGCGCAAGGCCATCCACGCGTTCGACGGCAGCCTCCGGCCCCCGGCATCCTCCCCGGACGCCAAGGCCCCCACATCGACTGTGTTCCAGTGCTCCGCCAGCAGACCGGCAGCCATCCCGGACACCAGACCGGCACACCACTCCACCCGCTGAGCCACCACAGACGCCGCCAGAAGCTCACCCGTCTCCTCGTCCACCCCACCACGCAACACCCCACGCGCACACGCGGTCCGAGCGGTCCGGCCTTCACCGACCGGCAGCTTCCGGCTCACCCCGCGCCCCCCTTCCCACATGGCCCTGTCATCCGATCAACGACACACTCACGACAAGGTCACGCATTCGATCCAGGAACCTCTGTGCGACGACACAGATGACGAGCGTCGACCACAGACACAGCACCCCCGGTCAAGACATCACCACGGCCCCTTGAGGAAACAGACGAATCCGACGCGGCCGGGTGATGCCCCTGTCCGCTCGGCGGCGAGACGGAGCGCAGGAAGCTCCCCTGCCTGGTCGGCTGCCAGATGAGGACTCCTTCGTGCACTGGGCCGCCGAGCGAGGAGGCTCCCCCCTGTCCCGTATAGCTGCCGGTCGAGAGGCTCCCCCCATCTGCTCGGCCACCCGTGTCCGCTCGGCCCGCCTCCGGCCACTCAGATCCCCGCCCCGCCCTTCACCTCCGCCCACAGCGCCGGCAGCTCCGCCTCGTCGTCGGCCGACCTGCGCTCCTCACGGCCGTACAGCAGCCCGTACGTGAAGCCGCTCTCGCCCGCCGCGTGGGCCTGGACGGCGATCTCGCGGAGGGCCTCGCGGGCCATGACGCTGTCCTGGTGGTCGCCGAGGAGGTTCTGGAGGGACTTGGCGGCCTTGACCAGGGCGGTGGCCGGTTCGCCGAGGGCGGGTTCGGCG
This sequence comes from Streptomyces sp. NPDC004539, assembly GCF_040610055.1. Classification (NCBI taxonomy): domain Bacteria; kingdom Bacillati; phylum Actinomycetota; class Actinomycetes; order Kitasatosporales; family Streptomycetaceae; genus Streptomyces; species Streptomyces sp. NPDC004539. The sequence continues at coordinate 350,547 of NZ_JBEXLS010000004.1, forward strand.
GCCTCAGCGGAGTACCGGGTGCGCTTGGCCTTCTTGCGCGCCTCGTGCAGCGCGAAGTCCCGCTCGGGCCCGGACGACGGCTGCGCGAGCGCCTCCTCGATCAGCTCCGCGACCTTCGCGAAGTCCTTGCGGACGGCCTTCGCGATCACCTTCTCCGGTGCCCCGGCCGCCGCCTCCAGCAGGGGCGGCTGCGCGACCAGCGCGTCGAGCGTGTCCAGCAGCGCGAGGTAGCGCTTCCCGTCGAGCACGGCGACGAGCCGCCTTCTCGATCCGCCCCGGCGGGCGTGCGTCCAGGTGCGGACGCGGGTGCGGACGGGGCCGACGAGCAGCTGCCTCGGGAGCTTGTCCAGGGCCGCCGTGATCCGCTCGGTGAGGACCTCCTGGTCGCGGTCCACGCCGAGTTCGCCCGCGAGCCACTTCAGCTCCTCGCCGACCGGGTCGGTGACGGTGCGGTCGAGGACCTTGCCGAAGGAGCGGAACGCGCTGCGCGTGCGGCGGGTGGCGACGCGCATCCGGTGCACCGAGTCGAACTCGTCCTGCCGGACCGCGGGATCGAGCGCGACGATCGCGTCACGCTGGGCACGGAGGTAGGCGAGGACGTGGTGGGCGGCGGTGCCGGGGGGTACCGGGGTGGTGGGCGGTACGGGGGCGGCGAGGTCGGGGGTGTCGGCGGCAGGCTTCTTGGACTTGCCCTGCTTCCCCTGCTTGCCGGGCTTCCCCGAGGTCTTGGCCTTCCCCTTCTTCGGGGCCGTCTCCGCCAGCGCACGCGCCAGTTTCGACTCCGACGCCGACCGGCGCACGCCCGCCTTGAGGAGGCGTTTCTCGACCTTGTCGAGGAGTACGGGGTCACCCCCGTCGGCGAGTTCCACCTCGATCTCGGACCACTGGACGGAGCCGGCGCCCCCGCTGAGCCGCTCGGCCCGCACCTCGTCCACACTGACCTCGGCGAGCAGCCGCCCCTCGCCGTCGACCAGCTCCCGGACGTCCCGCGCGGAGCGCAACCGCACCACGGGGACGAGTTCGGCGTCCCGCACCCGGGATCTGACCAGCCCGGCGAGGCTGCGTGGCAGGGTCGGCGAGAGGGGTGCCCGGACCTCGTCCCGCACCCCCGGTCCCACCGGGAACTTGAGGTGCCACCCCGCGTCCGACCCGCCGGTCCGGCGCCGCAGGGTGATCGAGGCGGACGCCAGCCGCCCGTCCGAGGTGTCGTAGTACGTGGCGTCCAGCTCCGCCACGCCCTTGTCGAGCACCGTCTCGATCCCGGCCACGCCCGTCAGGTCCGGCAGCCCGCTCTCATCGGATTCGTACTTGCGTTCGATCTCCCGTTTCGTCTCCGCCATGAATTGAATCTAGTGGCAGTCGGGGCAAAGCGGCAGAGGGAAACGAAGGGTGAATTCACGACGAATGCCCGGATAAACCGCCCGCCGGACCGCCGGAGGCTCACGCGGACATGGGTCTCTGCACCTTGATGGACTGCAACAGCCCCACCGCCACCCACACCGCGAACATCGACGACCCTCCGTACGACACGAACGGCAGCGGCAGACCGGTGACCGGCATGATGCCGAGGGTCATCCCGATGTTCTCGAACGCCTGGAAGGCGAACCAGGCGACGATCCCGGCGGCCACGATCGTCCCGTACAGCTCGGTCGTCTCGCGGGCGATCTTGCAGGCGCGCCAGAGCACCACCCCGAGCAGCAGGATGATCAGGCCAGCGCCCACGAAGCCCAGCTCCTCGCCGGCCACGGTGAAGACGAAGTCCGTCTGCTGCTCCGGGACGAACTGGCCCGTCGTCTGCGAGCCGTGGAAGAGGCCCGAGCCGGTGAGGCCGCCCGAGCCGATCGCGATCCGCGCCTGGTTGGTGTTGTAGCCGACGCCCGCCGGGTCCAGGTCGGGGTTGGCGAACGCCGCGAACCGCGCGATCTGGTACTCGTCGAGAATGCCCAGCTGCCAGACGGCGAGCGCGCCGGCGCCGCCCGCGCCGAGAAGGCCGAAGACCCAGCGGTTGGAGGCGCCGGAGGCGAGGAGGACGCCGAGCACGATCATCACCATCACCATGACCGAGCCGAGGTCCGGCATCAGCATGACGACCAGCATCGGGACGGAGGCGAGGCCGAGGGCCTGGAGGACCGTGCGCTGGTCGGGGTACGGCTTGTCGCCGGCGTCCACGCGGGCCGCGAGCAGCATCGCCATGCCGAGGATGATCGTGATCTTCACGAACTCCGAGGGCTGGAGGGAGAAGCCGCCGCCCAGGACGATCCAGGAGTGGGCGCCGTTGACCGTGGAGCCGAGGGGGGTGAGGACGAGGAGGATGCCGAAGACCGAGAGGCCGTAGAGGATCGGGACGGCGTTGCGCAGGGTGCGGTGGCCGAGCCAGACCGTGCCGAGCATCAGGGCGAAGCCGATGCCGGTGTTCATGAGGTGGCGGAGGAGGAAGTAGTACTGGTCGCCCTGGTTGATCTCCGTGCGGTTTCGCGTCGCGGAGAAGACGAGGAGGGAGCCGATGAAGGAGAGGGCGAGGGCGGAGAGCAGTATCGGCCAGTCGAGGCGCCTTGCGAGCGAGTCCCTCGCGAAGAGGCGGGTCCAGCCTGCGCGTTCTGGGCCGTAGCCCGAGACCGAGAAGGTGTTGCCGGTCATTTGGCTTCCCTTCGGGGGCGGCGGAGGAGGGATCGCAGGCCGTGAGTGCCTCGTGTTGTGGATTGGCGGGTGCGGGTTCGATGTGGCTGGTCGCGCAGTTCCCCGCGCCCCTGAGGTCCGCTGTCCTTACGCCCGTTCTTCCGGCGACGGCGTGTGTCCTGGTTGCCGCCCGTGTTCGTCGGGGCCGTTCCCGGCGGCAGGGTGCCGTCCTCCTGCTTCGGCTTCTCCGTCTGGTTCGCCCGCTGGTCCTTCGCCGGGTCCTTCGCGATCTTCGGGGACGTGATCGTGCCGTCCGTCTGGACCTTGGGGAGGGTTTTCTGGGGGGTGGGGAGGAGGGCGTTCTTGGGGGTGATGGTGCCGTCGTCCGCGACGCCGTAGAGGGCGTCGTAGATGTTGCGGACGGCGGGGCCGGAGGCGCCGGAGCCGGTGCCGCCCTGGGCGATCGTCATGACGATCGCGTAGTCCTTGGTGTAGGTCGCGAACCAGGACGTCGTCTGCTTGCCGTAGACCTCGGCGGTACCCGTCTTCGCGTGCATCGGGATCTTCGCCTGGGGCCAGCCGACCTGGGCGAAACGCCAGGCGGCGGTGCCTTCGGTGGCGACGCCGGCGAGGGCCTCGTCCATCTGGGAGAGCGTGGTCTTGCTTATGGGGAGCTTGCCGTGGGACTCGGGCTTGATCTCCGTGGTCGTCTTGCCGTCGGGGCTGATGACGGCCTTGCCGACGGTCGGGTTCCACAGCGTGCCGCCGTTGGAGATCGCCGCGTAGATCGTCGCCATCTGGATCGGGGTGACGAGGGTGTCGCCCTGGCCAATGGAGTAGTTGATCTCGTCACCGGCGCGCATCTGGTTGCCTTCGAGGCAGTTCTCGTACGCGATCTGCTCGACGTACGTGCCGCCCTTCTTGCCCTGCTTGCACCAGGCGTCCTTATTGGCCTTCCAGTAGCTCTGCTTCCACTGGCGGTCGGGGACGCGGCCGGTGACCTCGTTCGGCAGGTCGATGCCGGTCTCCTTGCCGAGGCCGAACTGGTGGGCGGCCTTGAAGAAGTAGTCGCCGGGGTTCTTCTTCGGCTTGATGCCGCCGTCCTTCTGCCATTCGCTGTGCGCGAGGCCGTAGAAGACGGTGTCGCAGGAGACTTCGAGGGCGCGGCCGAGGCTGATCGGGCCGAAGTTCTCCGACTCGAAGTTCTTGAAGACCTGCCCGCCGACCGAGTACGAACTCGTGCACGGATAGCGGCCGTTGAAGTCGTAGCCCGCCTCCACCGCCGCCGCCGTGGAGATCACCTTGAAGGTGGAGCCCGGTGCCGACTGACCCTGTATGGCCCGGTTGAGCAGCGGGTAGTTGGAGTCCTTGCCGGTGAGCGCCTTGTAGTCCTTGGCGGAGATCCCGCCGACCCACGCGTTCGGGTCGTACGTCGGGTTAGAGGCCATCGCGACGATGCGGCCGGTCTTGGCCTCCATCACGACGACGGCGCCGGAGTCCGCCTTGTACTTCTCATTGGTGTTGCGGTCCCACTGCTTGCGGGCTTCCTTCATCGCGTCGTTCAGCTCGTACTCCGCGACGCGCTGCACCCGGGCGTCGATGCTGGTGACGAGGTTGGCGCCGGGCTGGGCCGGGGTCGCCTCGGCCTGGCCGATGACGCGGCCGAGGTTGTCGACCTCGTAGCGCGTGACGCCCGCCTTGCCGCGCAGCTCCTTGTCGTACTCGCGCTCAAGTCCCGAGCGGCCGACCTGGTCGGAGCGCAGGTAGGGCGAGTCGCTGCCCTTGGCCTGCTGGATCTCGTCGTCCGTGACCGGGGAGAGGTAGCCGAGGACCTGCGCGGTGTTGGACTTGCCGGGGCCGGGGTAGCGGCGGACCGCCTCGGGCTCGGCGGTGATCCCGGGGAAGTCCTCGGCGCGCTCGCGGATCTGGAGGGCCTGCTTGGGCGTGGCCTCGTCGGTGATCGGGATGGGCTGGTACGGCGAGCCGTTCCAGCAGGGCTGGGGGGTCTGGGCGTCGCAGAGGCGGACCTTCTGCTGGACCTCCTCGGGGGTCATGCCGAGCACGCCCGCGAGTTTGGCGAGGACCGCCTTGCCGTCGTCCTTCTGCTTCAGCAGTTCCGTGCGCGACGCGGAGACCACCAGGCGGGTCTCGTTGTCCGCGAGGGGGACGCCCCGGGCGTCCAGGATCGAGCCGCGCACCGCCGGTTCGACGACCTGCTGGACGTGGTTGCCGGACGCTTCCTTCGCGTACTCGTCGCCCTCCCGGATCTGGAGGTACCACAGGCGTCCGCCGAGCGTCGCGAGCAGCGAGAGGACCAGGATCTGGATGACCACGAGCCGTGTCTGGACCCTCGGTGTCCGCCCGGTCTCCGGGATGTTCGTCACTGCCTCCCCCTCCCCATGCGCTGAACCGCCGCTCCGTGAATCGAATGCCTGTACGTCTCATGAACGGCCGGGCCACCCGCCCGCGTTCCGCCGCCGTTCACCCCCACGGGTGAAAACTCCCCCGACGTCACAGCCGCTTCACCCCTTTGATCCGCCCCGTCCGGGCGGCCGACCGCTTCGCGGCCTTCATCTTCAGCCCGCTCCCCCGCTGCCCGCCGATCCGCAGCCCCGTCCCCGAGGACAGCCACCCGGCCGACACGTCCCGCGCCTTGGCGGCCGAACCGGCCTCCGCGAGCGGGTCGTTGTCGGCGCGCCGGGCGAGGAACATCACGGCGGGGACGACGAAGGGGGCGAGGAGCAGGTCGTACAGGGCGGCGCTGAACAGGAGCCCGCCGAGGCCGACGTGCCGGGCGGCCGTGTCGCCGACGAGGGCGCCGACCATCGCGTACAGCAGGGTCGAGCCGATCGCCGAGGCGACGACCACCAGCATCGGGGCGGTCGCGGACTTGAGGCGGCCGGTCTCGGGTTTGATCAGCCCGGCGGCGTACCCGATGACGCTGAGGACGAGGGCGTACCGGCCCGCCGCGTGGTCGGCCGGCGGGGCGAGGTCCGCGAGGAGGCCCGCGCCGAAGCCGATGAGGGCGCCGCTGGTGTGGCCGTAGACCATGGCGAGGCCGAGGACCGTCAGGAGCAGCAGGTCGGGGACCGCGCCGGGGAGGTGGAGCCGGGCCAGCACGCTGACCTGGACGACCAGGGCCACGACGACGAGGGTCGTGGAGAGCAGAATGCGGTTGACGCGCATGGGGGGTTTCAGCTCCTACTGCTCTTGCTGCTGGTCGTTCTGGCGGCCCTGGTCCGGTGCCGTGGCGCCCGGCGTGACCGTCACCGTGACGGTCGGGGTGGGGACGGGCTTCGGCTTCTGCGGGAGGACCGTGTCGCGCGGGTCCTTCTTGGGGGCCTCGACGACGACCCCGACGATGTCGAGCTTCGTGAAGCTGACGTACGGCGTGACGTACAGGGTCCGGGTCAGATCGCCGCCGGAGGGGTCCACACGGGACACGATGCCCACCGGCACGCCCGGTACGAACGGCTTGTCGGCCTGGGAGCCGAAGGTCACCAGGCGGTCGCCCTTCTTCACCTCGGCCTTGCCGTTGAGGAGTTCGACGCGCAGCGGGCGGTCGCCCTGTCCCGACGCGAAGCCGAGTTCGTCGCTGGCCTCCATGCGGGTGCCGACGGTGAAGTCGGGGTCGCTGGCGAGCAGCACGGTCGAGGAGTTGGGGCCGACCGTGGTGACCCTGCCGACGAGGCCGTCGCCGTTGAGGACCGTCATGTCGCGCTGGATGCCGTCGCTCGCGCCGACGTCGATGGTGATCGTCCAGGAGAAGCCCTGGGCCGCTCCTATGGCGATGACCTGGGCGCCCTTGATGCCGTACTGGCCCTCGCCGGCGATCTTCAGCATCCGGTCGAGCTGGGTGAGGCGGCTGCGGTTGCGGTCGTCGCTGCCGAGTTTCGCCTTGAGGGCCGCGTTCTCTTTTTCGAGGGCCGCGAGCCGGTCGTGGCGCTTGCCGGAGTCGCGTACGGCGGAGACCGCGTTGCCGACGGGGTCGACGGCCGAGGCGACGCCGTTCTCGATGGGTCCGAAGACCGTCGCGGCGGCCTGCCGGGCGCCGTCGACCGGAGAGTCCTCACCTCCCCTGATGTCGACCGTGATCAGCGCGAACGAGACGGCGACCAGCAGTACCAGGAGCAGCCGGCTCTCTCGTGTGTCCCTCACGTGCGGCGGCCGTGCCTTCCTCATAGGAATTGCGGGAGTTGCGGGAATTGGGGAAGCTTATGCCTCTATATCAACGATCCGCCGCACGAGAGGAGATCGTCTCGTACGGCGGAATCGAAGTGTTACGTCATCTGCGCGGCGCGGCGTCCAGGACCTGCTGGAGGGCCTCGAACTCCTCGACGCACTTGCCGGAGCCGAGCGCGACGCTGTCCAGCGGGTCCTCGGCGATGTGGATCGGCATGCCGGTCTCCCGGCGCAGCCGCTCGTCGAGGCCGCGCAGCAGGGCGCCGCCGCCGGTGAGGACGATGCCGCGGTCCATGATGTCGCCGGACAGCTCGGGCGGGCACTTGTCGAGCGTGGTCTTCACGGCGTCGACGATCGCGTTGACCGGCTCCTCGATCGCCTTGCGGACCTCGGCGGCCGAGATGACGACCGTCTTGGGCAGTCCGGAGACGAGGTCCCGGCCGCGGATCTCGGTGTGCTCGTCGTCGTCGAGGTCGTACGCGGAACCGATCGTGATCTTGATCTGTTCGGCGGTGCGCTCACCGAGGAGGAGGGAGTACTCCTTCTTGATGTGCTGGATGATCGCGTTGTCCAGCTCGTCGCCGGCGACGCGGATGGACTGGGCGGTGACGATGCCGCCGAGGGAGATGACCGCGACCTCGGTGGTGCCGCCGCCGATGTCGACGACCATGTTGCCGGTCGCCTCGTGGACCGGGAGGCCGGAGCCGATGGCGGCGGCCATGGGCTCCTCGATGATGTGCACCTGGCGGGCGCCCGCCTGGGTCGACGCCTCGATGACGGCGCGGCGCTCGACTCCGGTGATACCGCTGGGCACGCACACGACGACGCGGGGCCGGGCGAGATAGCGGCGCTTGTGGATCTTCAGGATGAAGTAGCGCAGCATCCGCTCGGTGATCTCGAAGTCGGCGATGACGCCGTCCTTGAGCGGGCGCACGGCGACGATGTTGCCGGGCGTGCGGCCGATCATCTTCTTCGCCTCGGAGCCGACCGCGAGGATGCCACCGGTGTTGGTGTTGATCGCGACCACGGACGGCTCGTTGAGGACGATCCCGCGACCCCTGACGTACACCAGCGTGTTGGCGGTCCCGAGGTCGACAGCCATGTCACGGCCGATGAACGACATTGAGTTCCCCATCAGGATTCGACTGGCCTTCCCACAAGCGTTTGACGGCTTTTCAGGACGGCGAAGTGGGTGCGGTGAGGTGAAGGCTTACATCGTAGACGCGCCATCACGGACACCGCGCGAGGGTCTTCGCCATTGTCAGCACGTGCCGACCCGCCTCGCTTGTGGAGACGGTCCATCGGGGGCACGCGTTCCCCCGATCGGCACCGCATATGCCGAAGGACGGCCGAAAATGTACGGCCGTCCCCGGACTGACAAACAGACGATCTGACGATCAGTCAGAAAAGTCCACGAAAACTCCCTAAGAGTTCATGGACGGCCCTGGACGACGGTCAGTCGCGGCCCGGGAAGAACAGCTTGACCTCGCGCTCCGCCGACTCCTCCGAGTCCGAGGCGTGGATCAGGTTCTCCCGGACGATGACCCCGAAGTCGCCCCGGATCGACCCCGGCGCGGCGGCGATCGGGTCCGTCGGCCCGGCGAGCTGCCGCACACCCTCGATGACCCGCTCGCCCTCGACGATCAGCGCGACGACGGGACCGGACGCCATGAACGCGACCAGCGGCTCGTAGAAAGCCTTGCCCTTGTGCTCGCCGTAGTGCTGCTCCAGCGTGTCGCCGTCCAGCGTGCGCAGCTCCAGCGCGGTGATCCGCCAGTCGGCCTTGCGCTCGATACGGCTGATGATCTCGCCGGTCAGGCCACGACGGACGGCGTCGGGCTTGAGGAGGACGAGGGTGCGCTGGCTCACTGAGGGGCTCCTTCGCTGCTGATGTGCGGTGTCACGAGGTTACAGGGCGTGTCGCTACCGCCGTCACGCAGCGTCAGGTGTAGTGGAGGCCGTCTGCGCGGCGAACCTCGCGCGCGCCTCCTCGACCTTGCGGCCGTAGTGGACCGACGCCCACCACAGCGCCGCGAAGACCGCGCCCATGAAGAACATCAGCGGGACGAAGAAGCCGGAGAGGACCAGGGCGATCTGGAGGGCCCAGCCGAGGGCGATCCCGCCGGGGCGGGTGACGACGCCGCACAGCAGGACGCTGAGGAACATCAGCGTCCCGCAGACCGTCCAGACCGTGCCCATCGACAGGTCCGGGTCCTTCATCGCGACCAGACCCGCGAAACCGATCAGGAAGAACTCGCCGATCAGCGTCGACGAACAGAGCGTGCGCATCCTCAGCGCCCTCCCAGGAGCACGCGGGCCTCGCCCACGGTGATGACGGAACCGGTGACGAGGACGCCGGCGCCGGAGAACTCGCCGTCCTCCTCGGCCAGCGTGATCGCGGCCTCCAGGGCGTCGGGGAGACGGGGTTCGACCTGGACGCGGTCCTCGCCGAACACCTCGACGGCGATCGCCGCGAGTTCGTCCGCGTCCATCGCGCGCGGCGTCGAGTTCTGCGTGACGACGATCTCCGCGAAGATCGGCTCGAACGCCTCCAGCAGACCCCGGACGTCCTTGTCGCCGCTCGCGCCGACGACCCCGATCAGCCGGCTGAAGTCGAACACCTCGCTGATCGCGTCGGCGGTGACGCGCGCGCCCGCCGGGTTGTGCGCGGCGTCCAGGACGACCGTCGGGGAGCGGCGGACGATCTCCAGCCGGCCCGGGGAGGTGACCTTGGCGAACGCCTTGCGGACGACGTCGAGGTCGAGGGGTTCCGCGCGGGCGGCGCCGACGCCGAAGAACGCCTCCACGGCGGCCAGGGCCACCGCGGCGTTGTGCGCCTGGTGGGCGCCGTGCAGCGGGAGGAAGACCTCGGGGTACTCGCCGCCGAGCCCGCGCAGCGTCATGAGCTGGCCGCCGACCGCGACCTGCCGTTCGACGACGCCGAACTCCAGGCCCTCGCGCGCGACCGTCGCGTCGACCTCGACCGCGCGCTTCAGCAGGACCTGTGCGGCGTCGACCGGCTGCTGGGAGAGGATGACCGTCGCGTCCTGCTTGACGACTCCGCCCTTCTCCACCGCGATCTCCGCGGGGGTCGAGCCGAGGCGGTCCGTGTGGTCCAGGGAGATGGGGGTGATCACCGCTACGTCCGCGGTGATCACGTTCGTCGCGTCCCAGGTGCCGCCCATGCCGACCTCGACGACCGCGACGTCCACCGGGGCGTCCGCGAACGCGGCGTACGCCATGCCCGTGAGCACCTCGAAGAAGGAGAGGCGGAACTCCTCCTTCGCGTCGACCATCTCGACGTACGGCTTGATGTCCTCGTACGTCTCGACGAAGCGCTCCGCCGACATGGGGGCGCCGTCCAGGCTGATGCGTTCGGTGATCGACTGGACGTGCGGGGAGGTGTACCGGCCCGTCCGCAGTTCGAAGGCGCCGAGCAGCGTCTCGATCATGCGGGCCGTGGACGTCTTGCCGTTGGTGCCGGTGATGTGGATCGACGGGTACGCGTTCTGGGGTTCGCCCAGGACGTCCATCAGCGCCGCGATCCGCTTGACCGAGGGTTCCAGCTTCGTCTCGCCCCAGCGGGTCGCCAGCTCCGACTCGACGGTGCGCAGCGCGGCGTCCACCTCGGGGTCGGCGGGACGGCTCGGTACGTCATCACCCTCCGGCTGCCCGCCCTGGGTACGCAGCGTCCGGCTGCCCGCCTCGATGACCGCGAGGTCGGGGTCACGGTCGGTCTCGGCGGCGATGATCTCGTCGAACGGGTCGCTTTCTGTCACGCGGGCCAGTCTACGGAGCGCCGCCGACATCGGGTGGCTCCGGGGCGTATCGCCCAGTGCGGTGAACGCCGGGCGCGTCCCCGGGCGTGGCGGGGGCGGGGTCCGCCATCCTCACCGGAGTCCGGTTCGTTCTTCTTTTCGAGAAAGGAACAGTCATGCGTAGATTCGTCCCCGCACTGCTGGCCGCGTCCTTCGTCGCCACGGCCCTCACCGTGGCGATCGCTCCGCTGGCCTCCGCCTCCGCCGCCGCGGGCTGCCGCTACTACTACACGTCGTACTACCGCGGCCCGAACGGCGAGACGAAGGGGTCCGGCGAGTACCGCGAGGGCGACCACGACCCCGAGGGGCGTATCTGCCGCAACGGCTGGTGGGTGTCCCCGTACGAGCTGGACGGCGGGATCTGAGCGTCCGCACGCGAGAGGCCCCCGGAACCCTCATCGGTTCCGGGGGCCTCTCGGTCGTCCGTCTCACGCCTGCGGCAGGTTCTCCAGCTGGGCCGTGATCCTCGCGATGTCCGCCTCCGCCTTCGTCAGGCGGCCCTTGATCTTGGCGACGACGTTCTCGGGGGCCTTGCCCACGAACGCCTCGTTGCCGAGCTTCTTCTCGGCCTCGGACTTCTCCTTCTCGGCGGCGACGAGGTCCTTCGTGAGGCGCTTGCGCTCGGCTTCGACGTCGATCGTGCCGGAGAGGTCGAGGGCGACGGTCGCGCCGGCCACCGGGAGGGTCGCCGTGGCCGCGAAGTCGTCCGTCTCGGGCTGGAGGCGCAGGAGCTGGCGGATGGACGCCTCGTGGGCGGAGAGGGCCGTGCCGGTCAGGTCCAGGCGGGCCGGGACCTTCTGGCCGTCCTTGAGGCCCTGGTCCTTGCGGAAGCGGCGGACTTCGGTGACGACCTGCTGGACGAGGGCGATCTCCTCCTCGGCGGCGTCGTCGCGGAAGCCCGAGTCGGCGGGCCAGGAAGCCGTCACCAGGGTTTCCCCGCCGGTCAGCGTCGTCCAGAGGGTGTCCGTGACGAACGGGATCACCGGGTGCAGGATGCGCAGCATGACGTCGAGGACCTCGCCCAGGACGCGCGCCGAGACCTTGGCCTGGTCGCCGCCCGCGAAGAACGTCGGCTTGGACAGCTCGACGTACCAGTCGAAGACCTCGTCCCACGCGAAGTGGTAGAGGGCCTCGCTGAGCTTGGCGAACTGGAAGTCGTCGTAGAGCGCGTCGACTTCGGCGACCGTCTTGTTGAGGCGGGAGAGAATCCAGCGGTCCGTCGCGGAGAGCCGGTCGGCCGGCGGGAGGTCGCCCTCGACGGTCGCGCCGTTCATGAGGGCGAACCGCGTCGCGTTCCACACCTTGTTGGTGAAGTTGCGGGACGCCTGGACCCAGTCCTCGCCGATCGGCACGTCCGCGCCGGGGTTGGCGCCCTTGGCGAGGGTGAAACGGACGGCGTCGGAGCCGTACTTGTCCATCCAGACCAAGGGGTCGACGGCGTTGGGGTTCGACTTGGACATCTTCTTGCCGAACTCGTCCCGGACGAGGCCGGTCAGCGCGATGGTCCGGAAGGGGGCCTCGCCGTCCATCGCGTACAGGCCGAACATCATCATCCGGGCGACCCAGAAGAAGATGATGTCGTGGCCGGTGAGGAGGACGTCCGTGGCGTAGAACTTCTCCAGGTCCGGGGTCTTCTCCGGCCAGCCGAGGGTGGAGAAGGGCCACAGGCCCGAGGAGAACCAGGTGTCGAGGACGTCCGCGTCCTGCGTCCAGCCCTCGCCGGCCGGCGGCTCCTCGTCGGGGCCGACGCAGACGACCTCGCCGTCGGGGCCGTACCAGATCGGGATGCGGTGGCCCCACCAGAGCTGGCGCGAGATGCACCAGTCGTGCATGTTGTCGACCCAGTCGAAGTACCGCTTCGACATGTCCTCGGGGTGGATCGCGACCCGCCCGTCCCGGACGGCGTCCCCGGCGGCCTTCGCGAGGGGGGCGACCTTGACCCACCACTGCATCGACAGGCGCGGCTCGACGGTCGTCTTGCAGCGCGAGCAGTGGCCCACGGAGTGCATGTACGGGCGCTTCTCGGCGACGATCCGGCCCTGCTCCTTGAGCGCGCCGACGACGGCCGAGCGCGCCTCGAAGCGGTCGAGGCCGAGGAACGGGCCGTGGACGGTGATGATCCCGCGCTCGTCCATGATCGTCAGGTTCGGCAGGTCGTGCCGGCGGCCGATCTCGAAGTCGTTCGGGTCGTGCGCCGGGGTCACCTTGACGGCGCCGGTGCCGAACTCGGGGTCGACGTGGGTGTCGGCGACGACGGGGATCGTGCGGTCGGTCAGCGGGAGCTTGATGTGCTTGCCGACGAGGTGCTTGTACCGCTCGTCGTCGGGGTGGACGGCGACGGCCGTGTCCCCGAGCATCGTCTCCGCGCGGGTCGTCGCGACGACGAGGCTGTCCTCGCCCTCGCCGTACCGGATGGAGACCAGCTCGCCGGCGTCCTCCTGGTACTCGACCTCGATGTCGGAGATGGCCGTCAGACAGCGCGGGCACCAGTTGATGATGCGCTCGGCGCGGTAGATCAGCTCGTCGTCGTAGAGGCGCTTGAAGATGGTCTGGACGGCGCGGGAGAGGCCCTCGTCCATCGTGAAGCGCTCGCGGGACCAGTCGACGCCGTCGCCGAGGCGGCGCATCTGGCCGAGGATCTTGCCGCCGTACTCGTCCTTCCACTGCCAGACGCGCGCGGTGAACTCCTCGCGGCCCAGGTCGTGGCGGGACTTGCCCTCCTCGGCGAGCTGCTGCTCGACCTTGTTCTGGGTCGCGATGCCGGCGTGGTCCATGCCGGGCAGCCACAGGGACTCGAAGCCCTGCATGCGCTTGCGGCGGGTCAGCGCGTCCATCAGCGTGTGCTGGAAGGCGTGGCCCAGGTGCAGCGAACCGGTGACGTTCGGCGGGGGGATGACGATCGTGTACGGCGGCTTGTCGCTGTCCGCGTGCGCCTCGAAGTAACCCCGCTCCACCCAGCGCTCGTACAGCGGCCCCTCTACCTCGGCCGGCGCGTACTGGGTCGGCAGGTCGGTGGTGGGCGCTGGGTGCTGCTGAGCGTTCTCGGTCACGCGCCCAGTTTAGGGGTGTCACAGGGCCGTCCAGAAACGCGATTGTTCTGTAACGGCCCGCACCCCGATGCAGTGGGTTCCCTGTGGCTGGGCCAGGATGTCAGGAGCACATAAAACATCGGAGGGGAACCCAGGATGAGCAACAACCAGCCGGGTCCGTACGGCGGTCCGCCGCAGCAGTCCGGTCCGTACGGTCAGCCGGGCCCCTACGGTCAGCCGGGTCCGTACGGCCAGCCGCAGGCGCCGCAGCCCGGCTACGGGTATCCCCAGCAGTCCCCCCAGGGCGCGCCTCAGGGTCCGCCGCCGCAGGCCAACCCCTACAACCAGCCGACGCAGCCGATGGGCCAGGTCCCGCCGGCCCCGCAGGCCCCCTACGGGCAACCCCCTTACGGGCAGCCGCCGCAGGGTCCGTACGCGCAGGCCCCCTACGGGGCGCCGCCGCAGCCGCCGGCCGGGAAGAAGAAGCGGGCGGGGCTGATCGTCGGGATCGCGGCGGTCGTCGTCGCCGTCGCGGTGGGCGCGTTCGTCATGACCAGCGGCAGCGGCAGTGGCGGCGGGATCGAGAACGACGGCGCGCACCGGCTGGACACCCCCTCGACGGTCGTCACCGACTACAAGCGGGTCGGCAAGGGCGGCGAGACGTCCGACGCGGACACCGTCAAGTACCTCCAGACCAGCGGGGTGAAGGGCGGCAAGGCGGTCGTGGGGCAGTGGTCGACGGCCGACTTCGGCGACTACGACCCGCAGAACCCCGACCCGGCGGACCTGCCCAGCCAGGCCGAGCTGCTGACCGCCAAGGGCGTGACGCTGCTGGGCGGTTACGGCGAGATAGCCGACCCCGAGGCGACCCTCGACAAGTACTTCGTCGCGATCTCCGCGCAGATCGAGGCGAACAACAAGAAGATCGAGTCCGGCGGTTCGGCCTCGGGCGCCTCGAAGACGACCCTCGAAGGGCAGCCGGAGAAGGTCGACATCGACGGCGCCGCCGCCAAGTGCCAGGCCGCGTCCAGCGTCAACTCCCTCACGAAGAAGGTCTCCTCGGACTGGTTCTGCGTCTGGGCCGACTACAGCACCGTCGCGATGGTCTCCCCCGGCGACAACACGAAGAGCGTCGACAAGGCGACGGCCGTCGACATCACGGCCAAGCTGCGCAAGGAAGTCCGCGTCAAGGTGTGAGGCCGCGCGGGACGACGACGAGGGCCCCGGTCGATGCGACCGGGGCCCTCGTCGTTGTAACTGTCAGCGCCTCACGCGGACTTCTGCTCGCCCGGACCGCGTCCGCCGCGTGAATCCCTGGGGATCAGCGTCGGGTTGACGTTGGAGAGGACCACGTCGGCGGTGATGACGACACGGGCGACGTCCTTGCGGGACGGGACCTCGTACATCACGCCCTGGAGGACCTCCTCCATGATGGCGCGCAGGCCGCGGGCGCCGGTCTGGCGCAGGATCGCCTGGTCGGCGATGGCTTCGAGGGCCTCGCGCTCGAAGTCCAGCTCCACGCCGTCGAGTTCGAAGAGGCGCTGGTACTGCTTGACCAGCGCGTTGCGCGGCTCGATGAGGATCTGGAGGAGCGCCTCGCGGTCGAGGTTGTGCACGGAGGTGATGACGGGGAGGCGGCCGATGAACTCGGGGATCATGCCGAACTTGACGAGGTCCTCCGGCATGACCTCCTCGAACTGGTCCTTCGACTGGAGTTCGCGCTTGGAGCGGATCGTCGCGCCGAAGCCGATGCCCTTGGCGCCGGCCCGGGACTCGATGATCTTCTCCAGGCCCGCGAAGGCGCCGCCCACGATGAACAGGACGTTCGTCGTGTCGATCTGGATGAACTCCTGGTGCGGGTGTTTGCGGCCGCCCTGCGGGGGCACCGAGGCGGTCGTCCCCTCCAGGATCTTCAGCAGGGCCTGCTGGACGCCCTCACCGCTCACGTCGCGCGTGATCGACGGGTTCTCGCTCTTGCGGGCGACCTTGTCGATCTCGTCGATGTAGATGATCCCGGTCTCGGCCTTCTTGACGTCGTAGTCCGCCGCCTGGATCAGCTTCAGCAGGATGTTCTCGACGTCCTCGCCGACGTACCCGGCCTCGGTCAGCGCCGTCGCGTCGGCGATCGCGAACGGGACGTTCAGCATGCGCGCGAGGGTCTGGGCGAGGAGGGTCTTGCCCGAGCCGGTGGGGCCGAGCAGGAGGATGTTGGACTTCGCGAGCTCGATGGCGTCCTCGCGGCCCTGGCCGCCGCCGTTCTCACCGGCCTGGACGCGCTTGTAGTGGTTGTACACCGCTACGGAGAGGGCCTTCTTCGCGGCCTCCTGGCCGACGACGTACCCCTCCAGGAACTCGTAGATCTCGCGGGGCTTCGGGAGTTCCTCCCAGCGCACCTCGCTCGTCTCGGCGAGCTCCTCCTCGATGATCTCGTTGCAGAGATCGATGCACTCGTCGCAGATGTACACACCAGGCCCTGCGATGAGCTTCTTGACCTGCTTCTGGCTCTTGCCGCAGAACGAGCACTTGAGCAGATCGCCGCCGTCACCGATGCGTGCCACGGTGTGCTTCCCCTTCGCCATGGGAGTCGCCTGGACGCTTACGAGTCCAGCGGCTCCTGGTGCTGCCTTATGTCGACGGTACCTTGCCTGACCCCCCGTTCGGGTCCCCCTTGGCACGGTTCACTTTGACGTGGACCGTGTCAAACCGTGCCAAGGGGCGGCAGACGGATTCGCCCGCCCGTCAACGAATGGACGCGTTGTTCATCTTGCGGGTGGAGATGATCTGGTCGACGAGGCCGTACGCGAGGGCGTCCTCGGCGGTCAGGATCTTGTCGCGCTCGATGTCCTCGCGGATCTTCTCGATCGGCGTGGTCGAGTGCTTGGCCAGCATGTCCTCCAGCTGCGCGCGCATCCGGAGGATCTCGTTGGCCGCGATCTCCAGGTCGGAGACCTGGCCCCGGCCGGTCTCGCTGTAGGGCTGGTGGATCAGGACGCGGGCGTTCGGCAGGGCCATGCGCTTGCCGGGGGTGCCGGCGGCGAGCAGGATCGCGGCGGCGGAGGCCGCCTGGCCCATGCAGACCGTCTGGATGTCCGGCTTCACGAACTGCATCGTGTCGTAGATCGCGGTCAGCGCGGTGAAGGAGCCGCCGGGGCTGTTGATGTAGACCGAGATGTCCCGGTCGGGGTCCATCGACTCCAGGCACAGGAGCTGCGCCATGACGTCGTTGGCGGAGGCGTCGTCGATCTGCACGCCGAGGAAGATGACCCGCTCCTCGAAGAGCTTCGCGTACGGGTCGTACTCGCGGATGCCCTGGGAGGTGCGCTCGACGAAGCGGGGGATCACGTAGCGGGACTCGGCCTTCGGGCCGGTGTACTCGGCCTGGGCGTACTCCGCCTGGGTCCGGTCGTACAGTCCGCTGCCGGGAAAGCTGTTCACGGTGTCTCCTGAGAAGGCTGTGCTGGGCGGTGGCTGATGGGGCGAGGAGGAGCGTCGGAGCGTCGTCGGGGGCCGGGCCGGGGCGTACGGGTCTCGTACGGGTCCGGCGGGCTCGCGGGCCCTCGCGGGGTCCTGCGGCCCTCCAGGGCCCCTGGGGGCTCTGTGGGGGCTTTCGGACTCCCGCGGGGCTCGCGAGGGCTCTCGCGGGGCTCCGGGCCGCTGGGGGCGTTCCCCCAGGGGGTCCCGGACCGTCCGGGCCGGTCCCCTCCGGGTCGCGAGCCCCTCGGCTGCGGCCCTTCGGGTTCCGGTCCCGGCCACGGGGTACGGCCCGCACGGACCGGCCCTCGGGCTCAAGTCCCTTTCGGGACCCGGTCCTTGGGGCCGCCCCGCAGCGGCCCGGGGTGTTCGGGCCGGCCCTCCTGCTCGGCCGGCCCCGGCGCCCCGAACCCCGCGAGACCCCCGGCGGGCTACACTCCGGTGCCGCCGCCGCCCGGCATGCCGGCGGCCGTGGCGATGACGTCGTCGATGAGGCCGTAGTCCTTGGCCTCGTGGGCGTCGAACCAGCGGTCGCGGTCCGAGTCACGGGTGATCTGCTCGACCGACTGGCCGGTGTGCAGCGAGGTCAGCTCCGCCATGCGCTTCTTGGTGTGCAGGAGGCGCTCGGCGTGGATCTTGATGTCCGAGGCCGAACCGGCGAGGCCGGCGGACGGCTGGTGGATCAGGATCTCGGCGTTGGGGAGCGCGAAGCGCTTGCCGGGGGTGCCCGCGCTGAGCAGGAACTGGCCCATGGACGCGGCGAGGCCCATCGCGATCGTCACCACGTCGTTCTTGATGAACTGCATCGTGTCGTAGATCGCCATGCCCGCGGTGATCGAGCCGCCGGGGCTGTTGATGTAGAGGTTGATGTCCTTGGAGGGGTCCGCCGCGGCCAGCAGCAGCAGCTGCGCGGTGATCCGGTTCGCGATGTCGTCGTCCACGGGCTGGCCGAGGAAGATGATCCGCTCGTTGAGCAGTCGGTTGTAGACATGGTCGCCGAGGCCACCGCCGATGGAGGGCTCGCCGGCGGCGGAGGGCATCAGATTCGTCACGTATCCACCTGCTCGTCTTACGACGGCGCCGGGCCGTCTCACGTTTCCCTGCGAGGGCCTCCGGCGGTTCAGCCGATAACGCAGGCTCTCTGTCCATGGACCCTAACGCGCGGGTCCGTTCGGAGAATCCCGCAAAGGTAAGTGTTCGCCGGGGGCGTAGCCCTTGGCACAAAAGGACAGGTCCTGGGGCGTCGGGCACCCAGGACCTGTCCTCAGTCGATCACTTCAGCGTCGTACGACGGCTCAGGCGTCGGCCTTCTCCTCGGAGGCGGCCTCGGCGGCGGCCTCCTCGGTGCCCTCGGTGCCTTCCTCGTCCTCTTCCTCGTCGTCCAGGTCGATGACCTCGCCGTTGGTGTCCTTCACCGTGGCGGACTCGACGACCAGGGCCAGGGCCTTGCCGCGGGCGACCTCGCCGACGAGCAGCTGGACCTGGTTGCCCTCGACGACGGCCTGCGCGAACTGGTCGGGGGACATGCCGGAGGAAGCCGCGCGGCGCATGAGGTGCTCGGTCAGCTCCTCCTGGTTCACGGAGAGCTTCTCGCGCTTGGTCAGCTCGTCGAGGACGAACTGGGTCTTGATGCCCTTGACCGCGGCGTCACGGGTCTCGGTGTCGAACTCCTCGGCGGTCTTGCCCTGGAGCTCCAGGTACTTGTCGAGGTCGAGGCCCATCTGCGGGAGCTGGTGGTGCTCCAGGTTGTGCTTGCGGGTGTTGATCTCCTCTTCGAGGAGCTTCTCGGGCACCGGCACCTCGACGATGTCGAGGAGCTTCTCCAGGACGCGCTCCTGGGCCTGCGTGGCCTGGTCGTACTGCTTCATGTTCTCGAGGCGCTTGCGGCTGTCCGCCTTCAGCTCCTCCAGCGTGTCGAACTCGGAGGCGAGCTGCGCGAACTCGTCGTCCAGCTCGGGGAGCTCGCGGGCGGCGACCTGGGTGACCTTGACGGTGACCTCGGCCTCCTTGCCCGCGCCGGTGCCGCCCTTCAGCTCGGAGGTGAAGGTGGCCTCGCCACCGGCCTCCAGGCCCTTGACGGCGTCGTCGATGCCTTCGAGGAGCTCGCCGGAGCCGATGGTGTAGGAGACGCCGGACGCGATGCCGTCCTCCAGCACCTCGCCGTCGACCTTGGCCTCCAGGTCGACGGTGACGACGTCGCCGTCCTCGGCGGCGCGCTCGACCGGGGAGGTCGAGGCGAAGCGCTCACGGAGCTGCTCGACGGACTTCTCGATGTCCTCGTCGGTGACCTCGACGGCGTCGACCTCGACCTCGATGGAGGAGAAGTCCTCGGGGAGTTCGAGGGCGGGACGGACGTCGACCTCGGCGGTGAAGTTCAGCGTCTCGCCGTCCTTCAGCTCCGTGATGTCGACCTCGGGCTGGCCCAGGACGCTCAGCTCGGCCTCGTTGACCGCGTCGGTGTAGAACTTCGGGAGGGCGTCGTTGACGGCCTCCTCCAGCACCGCACCGCGGCCGAAGCGCTGGTCGATGACCCGGGCCGGGATCTTGCCCTTGCGGAAGCCCTTGACCGTGACCTGCTGGTTGATCTTCTTGTACGCCGCGTCGAGGCTGTCCTTGAGCTCCTCGAAGGGCACCTCGATGCTGAGCCGAACCCGAGTCGGGTTCAGGGTCTCCACGGCGCTCTTCACGGTTCGGTCTCCTTGGGGGCTGACTTCTTGGGTTCCGCCGGGACCTTGATCGGACCCGACCGGTCGCCGCCCGGAGACTTCCAGAGAGTGAGAGACACGGGCGTGCAGCCTGCATAGTAACCGCAGCCGACGAGGCGCCCCAAAGCCGATCACGGCGGTGATCGTCTGGCTGGTCGGGGTGGCGGGATTTGAACCCACGGCCTTCCGCTCCCAAAGCGGACGCGCTACCAAGCTGCGCCACACCCCGTGCTGGTGCGACACGTAGGGTACATGCCCGGACGCGGTCCGGATGCCGCATTCCACGGGTGCGTGGAGGCGCGGAAGCGGGTGTGCGCCGGAGGGGGTCCAGCGGCTACTATGCAACTCGTGCCGTGGGACTCTTTTGACCTGCGGCGTCGGTTGTGCGGGCGTAGCTCAATGGTAGAGCCCCAGTCTTCCAAACTGGCTACGCGGGTTCGATTCCCGTCGCCCGCTCTGTGAACGGCCCGAGGGGGCCCGGAAGTTCGGCTTCCGGGCCCCCTCGGGCCGTTCGTGCGTCTGCGCGCGCTTCAGAAGCTGATCTGCTGGATCGTCTCCGCCAGGGAGTTCATGAAGCGGTTGATGGACGGGGCCATGCCCGTCGAGGCGAGGAAGAAGCCGAAGAGGACGGCCACGATGGCGGGGCCTGCCTTGATGCTGCCGCCCCGGACCATGACCACCAGGACGATCGCCAACAGCAGCACCACTGACAGTGAAATGGCCACGACTGATCACACATCCTCGTTCGGTTCACTCTCCCGAGACCATCGTGCCACCAACAGGGGTGACTCATGCGGGGCGTTGTGTATCAACCGCTTATGAACAGGTGAACTTACTCCAGTCAAATCCGGCCAATCACTCAGGAATTGGCCCGCCCGGTCCGCCGTGGGTCAGAAGCGGATCGACGCCGCCGTGGGGCCCTCGCGGCAGACCAGGAGGAGGGCCCGGTCGTCGTTGACGTCCTTGGCGACGGCTTCGATGAGGTGCCAGGCGGCGCCCTGGAAGCCGCCGGCGACGTAGCGGTCGGCTTCGCCGGTGAGGCGGTCGATGCCCTCGACGATGTCCCGGTCGGAGGTCTCGACGAGGCCGTCGGTGAACAGCATCAGGACGTCGCCCGGCCGCAGGGAGCCCTTGACCGGGTCGAACTGGGCCCCCTCGTAGACGCCGAGGAGGGGGCCTTCCGCGGCCTTCTCCTCCCAGCGGCCACTGCCGGCGCTGAGCTGGAGGCCCGGGGGGTGGCCCGCCGAGTAGAGCTCGTAGTCGCCGGAGTCCAGGTCCAGGACGAGGTGGATCGAGGTGGCGAAGCCCTCGTCCCAGTCCTGGCGCAGGAGGTAGCCGTTGGCGGCGGGCAGGAAGGCGTGGGGCGGAAGGGAGCCGAGGAGGCCGCCGAAGGCGCCGGAGAGGAGGAGGGCGCGGGAGCCGGCGTCCATGCCCTTGCCGGAGACGTCCGTGAGGACGACCTCCATCGTGCGGCCCCCGTTCGTGCGGGCCGCGACGACGAAGTCACCGGAGAAGGACTGGCCGCCCGCCGGGCGCAGCGCCATCTCGCGGTGCCAGCCGGGAGGGAGCTTGGGCAGCTTGCTCTGGACGCGGATGCGTTCGCGGAGGTCGAAGAGCATCGTCCCGCCCCGCCGCCACGGCACCCCGACCCGGCTGCGGAACTGGGCGATCAGCAGCCCGAAGAAACCGCAGGCGGCCACCACCAGGACGACGCCGGGCGTGACCCGCGACGGGCCCTCCGTGTACGGGCCCAGCTGGACCGACTCGACGATCAGCGCGGTCGCCGCCGCCGCGTACAGCGCGAGCAGGCTGGAGGGCCGCAGCAGCAGCCCGCCGGCGACGATCGGCAGGACCAGCGCGGCCGGTGAGAACCAGACCGAGTTGGCGAGGGTCGCGGCCGTGATGACGGGGACGGTGAGCAGGAGACCGGCCAGCGCGATCCAGTCGGAGCCGTCGCCCCGGAAGTAGTCCACGGCACTTCTGCGCACGCCGGTGCGGACCCGGTGCATCAGATGCCTCAACCGGGCCGTGAACGTCTCGGCTTCCGCACGCCGTTGTCGTCCTGCTGTCATTAGTTCGGGACCCTATCCATCCAACCCGCCGCTTGGCACGGGAGGTCCCACTTGTCCCCCGTCCGAGGCTCGACTTCACAGTGAACTTCATGGAAAGCCATCTCCGGGCAGGGAGGAAGAAATTCGCTCGCTCGTCCGACAATGCCCCGAAAAGGATGAGTACATGACGGACGAGGCACCCACGAAGGCACCCGAGGAGCGCGAACTCTGGCGCGCGCTCACTCCGTACGACCGGTGTGTGGGCGTCTGGGACGGCGGGGAGTGCGTCGGGACGGCGGGGGCGTTCGACTTCCGGCTGACCGTGCCCGGCGGGGCGTCCGTACCGGCCGCCGGGATCACCATGGCCGGGGTCGCCCCCACGCACCGGCGGCGCGGGCTGCTCACGGCCATGATGCGGCGCCAACTGGACGGTTTCCGGGCGGACGGCGAGGCGCTCGCCGTGCTCACCGCGTCCGAGCCGGAGATCTACGGGCGGTTCGGGTACGCCGCCGCGACCTTCGGGGTGAGCGCGGAGATCGACACGGCGCGGGTGCGGGTGGCGGTGCCGGACGGCGCCGATTCCGTGCGGCTGAGATATGTCACACCCGGGGATGGTTTGAACGCCTGCGAGGCCGTGTACGCGCGGGCCGTGCCCCGGCGGGCCGGGATGCTGGCGCGGCGGCCCGGGTGGGAGCGACTCGGGGTGCTCGACCCGGAGAGCGGGCGGGACGGGGCGTCGCGGCTCCAGTGCGTGCTGGCCGAGAACGCGGCCGGGGAGACCGTGGGGTACGCCCGGTACCGGGTGCGTCCGCGCTGGTCCGACGCCGGGCACGACGGCGTCGTACTCCTCCAGGATCTGTACGCGCTCGATCCGGCGGCCTGCGGGGCGCTGTGGCGGTATCTCTTCTCGATCGACCTCACGTCCACGCTGGTGGTGCGGTCGCGGCCGGTGGACGATCCGCTGCTGCACCTCGTCTCCGACCTGCGGCGCTGTCTCCTGCGGACGCGGGACGCGCTGTACGTGCGGCTCGTGGACGTGGGGGTCGCGCTGGCGGCCCGTACGTACGCCGCTCCCGTGGACGTCGTCCTCGATGTGGACGATCCGTTCTGCCCGTGGAACTCGGGGCGGTG
This sequence comes from Streptomyces sp. NPDC004539, assembly GCF_040610055.1. Taxonomy (NCBI): domain Bacteria; kingdom Bacillati; phylum Actinomycetota; class Actinomycetes; order Kitasatosporales; family Streptomycetaceae; genus Streptomyces; species Streptomyces sp. NPDC004539. The sequence continues at coordinate 373,550 of NZ_JBEXLS010000004.1, forward strand.
GCGGTTGAGCGGGGACGGGGCGGGGGCGCGGTGTGAGCGGACCGGCGACGCGGCCGATCTCGCGCTGTCCGTGCGGGAGTTGGGAGCCGTGTATCTGGGCGGCGTGTCACTGGGGGCGCTCGCGGGGGCGGGGCGCGTGCGGGAGTTGCGGGGCGGGGCGTTGGGGACGGCGGCTGTGGGGTTCGGGGGTGGGGTGGCGCCTTGGTTGCCGCATGGGTTCTGAGGGGGTGGGGGACTGGCCGGCCCATGGGTTCTCTGCGGGGTGGGGGGGCCGGCCGGCGCGCGCGGGGCGCTGTGCGGGGTGGTGGCTCGGCGGCCGGGCGGGGTGGCGCCGGGGCGTGGCTGCCGTGCAGGGGCTGAGCAGGATGGCAGCGTGTCCGGCGCGCGGGGCCCCGGTCGGGGTGGTGGGCTGGGTGCCGGGAGGCGGCTGAGCGGGGTGGGGGGCCGGCCGGTGTGTGGGGTCCGGGCAGGGTGGTGGCTCGGCGGTCGTACGGAGTCCGGGCGGGGTGGTGCCGTGGCTTGCCGTGCGGGGGCTGGGCGGGGTGGCTGCCTGGACTCCGCGCGGGTCCTGGCGGGGTAGAGGGGCCGGCCTGTGTGTGGCGGCTGAGTGGGGTGGGCTAGGCCGGTTGGCAGGTGGGGCACCAGAAGAGGTTGCGGGAGGAGAGGTCTGCCGTGCGGATGGGGGTGGTGCAGAGGTGGCAGGGCTGGGAGGTGCGGCGGTAGACGTAGACCTCGCCGCCGTGGTCGTCCACGCGGGGTGGGCGGTTCATCGCCTCGGGGGTGTGTTCGGGGCGGACCGTGTCGATGCGGTTGTTGCGGACGCCCTCGCGCATCAGGGCCACCAGGTCGGTCCAGATCGCGTCCCATTCCGCCGGGGTGATGTCCTTGCCGGGGCGGTAGGGGTCGATGTGGTGGCGGAAGAGGACTTCCGCGCGGTAGACGTTGCCGACGCCGGCGATGATCTTCTGGTCGAGGAGGAGGGCGGCGATGGTGGTGCGGCTGCGGTGGACGCGGGCGTAGGCGGCTGTGGGGTCGGCGTCGTCGCGGAGGGGGTCGGGGCCGAGGCGGGCGTGTATCGCCTGCTTCTCCTGCGGGGTGATGAGGGCGCAGGTGGTGGGGCCCTTGAGGTCGACGTAGGCCGTGGGGTTGGTGAGGCGGAGGCGGGTGGTGTCGGTGGGTGGGGGGACGGGTGGGGTGCCGAAGGTGACCTTGCCGAAGAGGCCGAGGTGGATGTGGACCCAGTCGGTGTCGCGGAAGCCGAGGAAGAGGTGTTTGCCGTGGGCCTCGGTGGTGGTGAGTTCCGTGTGCGTGAGGAGGGCCGCGGAGTCCGAGAACTTGCCCTGGGGGCTGGTCACCTCGGGGGGTGTGCCGCCCTGGAAGCGGGACGCGTAGTCCTGGGCCAGGCGGTGGATCGTGTGCCCCTCCGGCACGGTGCTCCTCTCGTCGGGGCGGGGGTTTTCTCGCCCCCGCCGCCCCTACCCTTCCCATCCTGAAGGGGCTCCGCCCCTTCGACCCCAGCCGGGGCTGCGCCCCTGGACCCCCATCGGCCCGAAGGGCCTCGTCCTCAAACGCCGGACGGGCTGGAGTTGACGGACCCTGAATTCAGAAAGTGGCCCCCAGCCGAAGGCGCCCCTGGCCGCAGGCACTGCCTCAGGCGGCGCCAGGAAGTTTTGCTACTGCTTCGGGTGGTGGGCCGGGATTTCCGGGAGGTCGCCTGTCGTCTCGTAGGCGCTCAGCATGTCGATGCGGCGGATGTGGCGTTCGTCACCGGAGAAAGGGGTCGCGAGGAAGGTTTCGACGAACTTGGTCGCCTCGTCCTGGGTGTGCATGCGGGCGCCGACGGCGACGACGTTGGCGTTGTTGTGCTGGCGGCCGAGGGACGCGGTCTCCTCGCTCCAGGCGAGGGCCGCTCGGACGCCCTTCACCTTGTTCGCGGCGATCTGCTCGCCGTTGCCGGAGCCGCCAATGACGATGCCGAGGGCGTCGGGGTCGGCGGCGGTGCGCTCGGCGGCGCGGAGGCAGAAGGGCGGGTAGTCGTCCTGGGCGTCGTAGATGTGGGGGCCGCAGTCGACGGGGTCGTGGCCGGCCGCCTTCAGCCAGTCGACGAGGTGGTTCTTGAGTTCGAAGCCGGCATGGTCCGAGCCGAGATACACGCGCATGGGACGAGTGTGTCACGCGGGTCGGGGGCAGACGGCCTGGGGTGTGAAGCCAGTACCTCGACGAAATGTCGAGAAAACCTACGTCACCGATCCTTAATGGCTGGTACACGAATCTCTTGGCCTCCGTTTCACTAACCGCCAGCACTCGCACCCCCACCTCCCCTCCCCCACACCGCGCAAAGGACGTCCCCCATGACCTCGCCCCCGACCCTCTCCAAAGCCGAACCGGACAACCCCCAGGAACCCGGCCCCGGCCTCCAGGCCGGACTGAAGAACCGGCACCTGTCCATGATCGCGATCGGCGGCGTGATCGGCGCCGGTCTGTTCGTCGGCTCCAGCTCGGGCATCGCGACCGCCGGCCCCGGCATCCTCCTCTCGTACTTCCTCGTCGGCACGCTCGTGGTGCTGGTGATGCGGATGCTGGGCGAGATGTCGGCGGCCAACCCCACCTCGGGTTCGTTCTCGGCGCACGCCGACCGCGCGCTCGGCCCGTGGGCCGGGTTCACGATCGGCTGGCTGTACTGGTTCTTCTGGGTCGTGGTGCTCGCGGTGGAGGCGACGGCCGGGGCGAAGATCCTGGAGTCGTGGATTCCGGCCGTCCCGCAGTGGGGGTGGGCGCTGATCGTGATGGTGGTGCTGACGGCCACCAACCTGGTCTCCGTCGGCTCCTACGGCGAGTTCGAGTTCTGGTTCGCGGGGATCAAGGTCGTCGCGATCGGCGCGTTCATCGTGATCGGCGGGCTCGCGGTGTTCGGGGTGCTGCCGGGTGCGGACACCGACAAGGCCGGGCTCGGGAACCTCACGGACCACGGCGGCTTCCTGCCGAACGGCGCCGGCGCGATCCTCACCGGCGTACTCCTCGTCGTCTTCTCCTTCATGGGCAGTGAGATCGCCACCCTCGCGGCGGGTGAGTCGGAGAACCCTCAGCGGGCCGTGACGAAGTCGACGAACAGTGTGATCTGGCGGATCGCGGTGTTCTACCTGGGCTCGATCTTCGTGGTCGTCACCCTGCTGCCGTGGAACGACCCGTCGATCAAGGAGGAGGGCTCGTACGTCGCGGCCCTGGACTCGCTCGGCATCGCGCACGCCGGGCAGATCATGAACTTCATCGTGCTGACGTCGGTGCTGTCCTGTCTCAACTCCGGTCTGTACACGGCCTCCCGGATGGCGTTCTCGCTCGGGCAGCGCGGGGACGCGCCGAAGTCGTTCGCGCGGACCACCTCGCGGGGTGTGCCGCTGGCGGCGATCCTGTCGTCCGTGGTCTTCGGGTTCGTCGCGGTGTTCTTCAACTACGCCTATCCGGACTCGGTGTTCCTCTTCCTGGTCAACTCCTCCGGCGCGGTCGCCCTGTTCGTGTGGCTGGTGATCTGTTTCTCGCAGCTGCGGATGCGGAAGATCATCCAGGCGGAGTCCCCGGAGAAGCTCGTCGTGAAGATGTGGCTGTACCCGTACCTGACCTGGGCGACGGCCGGCCTGATCGTCTTCGTCCTCGGTTACATGCTGACCGACACGGAAGGGGAGAGCAGCGGCCGTACGACGGTGCTGCTGTCGTTGGCGGTCGCGGGTGCCGTGCTGGCCGTGTCGCTGCTCAAGGACAAGGTCCGCAAGGGCCGTTCGGCGGACGTCACAGCACCGTGAAGCTGTCCTTGACCTCCTCGTAGACCTTGAGGGCGCTCTCCGCCACGTCCGGCTGGTACCACGTGTTCACCTGGAACGACTTCCCGTCCTGGTCGAACCCGAGCAGCCGGGCGTGCCAGGAGGTGCCCTTGAGGGTGAACGTGTACTCCCAGACGACCGCCGGCCGTCCCCTGAACTCCGTCTCCTCCAGGCGGAGTTTGCGGTAGTCCTGGCCACGGTGCGCGTCCAGCTCGGACTTGCGCCACGAGTCGATCAACGTGCCTCGGGCGAGGGAGGACTTGGCGAGGAGTTCCTGGGTGCCGTCGGGTGAGGTGTAGTGCACCTCGGCGCCGGTCTTCACGTCCCGCCGCCAGCCTGCGGGGGTCTTCCAGGCGTAGCCGCCGGCCTCCTCGTGGGTGCCGGGGGGTGGGGTGCGGGGGCGGGCGGTGCCCTCGACCGTGGCCGAGGGGGCGGGAGTTGTCGTGCCGCCCGCTTCGGGGTCGGGTTTTCCGCCGCCGGAGGTGAGGAGGATCGCGGTGACCACGATCGCGGCCACGGCGGCGACTCCGGCCGCTGCGAAGGCTGTTGTGCGGCGGTGGCGTGGCGGGTCTTGGGGGGTGCGGGGTGGTGTGGGGTAGGGGGACGGGGGTGTCGTGGGCGGGCGGGTGAGGTGGGCGGTGGTGGGGTCGGGTGGGGGTGTTTCCGGGGCGGAGGGCGGGGCGGGGGTGGGGGTCGGGGTGGGGGCCAACTCGCGCCGGGGGCTGCCGACTTCGGCTCGCGTCGCCTCGTACGTCTGCGGCGTCTCGTGGGTCTGCGGCGTCTCCCCCGCCCCCACCCTGACCGTCGGTGTCGGTTCCGGGAACGCCACCCGGCGCAGCTCCGTCTCCAACTCGGCGAGGTCGGGCCGGACTTCGGGCTCCTTGGCCAGCAGTCGCGCCAGCACCCCGCCCAACTCCCCGGCGCCGCCCGGCAGCTGCGGCTCCTCGTACAGGACGGCGTGCAGGGTCGCGAGGGTCGTCTCGCGGGCGAAGGGTGAGTGGCCGGCGAGGGCGGCGCACAGCGTCGCCCCCACCGACCAGATGTCGGACGGCGGGCCTTGCGGGCGGCCGGAGATCCGCTCGGGCGCCATGTAATCGGGGGAGCCGACGAGCATGCCGACCATCGTGAGCGCCTTGGCGTCCTGGATCGCGGCGATCCCGAAGTCCGTGAGGACGATCCGCTCGGCGCCCTCCACCAGGACGTTCCCGGGTTTGATGTCCCGGTGCAGGACCCCGCGCGCGTGCACCTGCTGGAGCGCGGCGACGAGTCCGAGGCCGATCCGCGCGGCGTGCGCGGGGCCGAGGGGGCCGTCCTCGGCGGTGAGCCGCTCCAGGGACCGGCCGCGCACCAACTCCATGATGATCCACAGGAGTTCGCCCTCGTCGACGACGTCGTACACGCGGACCACGTTGGGGTGGTCGATGCGGGCGGTCGCGCGGGCCTCGCGGAGGGTGCGTTCGCGGCGGGTCCTGGCGTCCTCGGCGTCCGTGCCGTCGATGCGGATCTCCTTCACCGCGACGAGACGGTCGAGTATTTCGTCGGCGGCCCGCCACACCCGCCCCATTCCCCCCTGTCCGATGCTGGCGTCCAACCGATAACGCCCGGCCACCAAAAGCCCGGGAACACCGCCGCTGCTGCTGTTCCTCGGCAATCCACCGCTCCCTTTCACCGGCCGTACCACCGAAAACACAATGGTCACACTTCAGGCCGTACCAGCATAGTGGCGAGAAATCTTGTGGTACCTCTTCAAGTACCGCGAATTCACGCGCGGTATCAGGGGGAGCGAAAGAGGGGGACGGACATGAGTTCTCGACACGGCACGGCCATCACCGGTGCGCTGGTCGCGGTCGGCTGGGCGACGTTGCTGGTCATGGCGCCGCAGGCGGGCGCGGACGAGGGGCCCGGCAGCGGAAAGGGCGGCAAGGCCGTCGACCCCGCGCCGGCCGGCGTCAAACTGACCACGACACTTCCCGAACGCATCTCGGTCGACAACAGCACCAGGAAAACCTCGCTCACCGCCACCGTGAAAAACGAGGGCACGAAGGACAGCGGAAAGATCAGGCTCTGGGTCGTCGGATTCGACGGCCTTTCGATCAACAACGTCGAAGGCTGCACGCAGATCCCGAAGGAAAACCTCCCCGAGGGCTCGAACAGCGGTTTCAATTGCCCGATCGACAATTTGGCGGCGGGCGCGACGAAGTCGTACGCGGTATCCGCGACCTACGACCTCAAAAAACAGGGCAAGATCTGCCTCCCCGTCCAGACCCCGGACGGCAAGAAGACGTACTGGCAACAGGGCCCCGTCCCCTTCGGCTCCTCCAACCCCTCCCCCAACGCCCCCGCCACCCCCCTCCTCCTCGGCACCGACAACAAACCGGTGACCCCGGGCACGGACCAACTCCCCAACACGGGCCCGACGGACGCGTTGCTGCCGCTGGGAGCGGCGGGGGCGGCGCTCTTGGCGGCGGGAGCAACGGGCTTGTGGTGGTCGCAACGCCGCCGCGAGACGCAACTCCGGTAGGAGAACGCCGGAGAGGCTCGCGAGCACGAGCTCGCGAGCCTCTCAACGCCGGGCAACCGAAGGTCTTTTAGGGGCGCGGGGAACTGCGCGACCAGCCACAACGCACCCGCACCCGACCAACTACCGCCGTTCGAGCAGCTTCCACACCCCCGGCACCAACCCCATCGCCAGCGCCGCCTTCAGCGCATCGCCGAGCAGGTACGGCGTAAGGCCCGCGGCAACCGCCTGGGACGCGGACATGTCGGCGGCGTACGCGAGGTACGGCACGCCGATCGCGTAGATCAACGCCTCGCCCAACACCACCGCCCCCGCCATCCGCCACACGTTCCGGTCAGCCCCCCGCCGAGCCAGCGCGCCGACAACCGTGGAGGCCAGCAGCAGCCCGAGGATGTAGCCGAACGACACCATGCCGGCCCCGGACGCCCCCTCCGCGAACCACGGCACGCCCGCGACCCCGGCGACGGCGTACAGCGCGAGCGCGAGGAACCCGCGCCCGGCCCCCAGCGATGTCCCGACGAGCAGCGCGGCGAAGGTCTGGCCGGTGACCGGCACGGGCGAACCGGGGACCGGGACGGCGATCTGCGCGGCGAGGCCGGTGAGGGCCGCGCCCCCGACGACGAGCGCGATGTCACGGACGCGGCCGGCGGGGATGAGATCGGCGAGGACGCGCCCGGGGGCGGACGGTGCGGCGAGGGTGCTCATACGGAACTCCGCGGGGACGAGAACGGCGAATAAGGGGGACCTAAGGACGCTATCCCAGGGCACCCCCGCCGCGAACCGTCAGGCGTCGACAAACGGCAGGTCAGCGCATTGGTGGGCTCTACACAAACCGTCCCCCCACACCGTGATTCCGGTCACGGAGCGAACGTGACCCGCGTCGGTACGCTGGACCCTTTGCCCACCTCACCGCATTGGACGAGCCGCGCCCATGCCCCTCCGTACCACCGAGACCCCCGCGTCCCCCACGGCCGCGCCCGGTCTCACACACGCCCTCAAACAGCGCCACCTGTCGATGATCGCCCTCGGCGGGGTCATCGGCGCCGGCCTCTTCGTCGGTTCCGGTTCCGGCATCGCCGCCGCCGGCCCCTCCATCGTCCTCGCCTACGCCCTCTCCGGTCTGCTGGTCATGCTGGTGATGCGGATGCTGGGCGAGATGTCGGCGGCGTACCCGTCGTCGGGCTCGTTCTCGGCGCACGCCGAGCGGGCGATCGGTCCGTGGGCCGGGTTCACGGTCGGCTGGGCGTTCTGGATTCTGCTCTGCACGGTCGTGGGCCTGGAGGGCATCGGCGCCGCGAAGATCGTGACGGGGTGGCTGCCGGGGACGCCGGAGTGGGCGTGGGTCGCGCTGTTCATGGTCGTGTTCTGCGTCATGAACCTGACGGCCGTGAAGAACTTCGGCGAGTTCGAGTTCTGGTTCGCCGCGCTGAAGGTCGGGGCGATCTCCCTGTTCCTGGTCCTCGGCGTGCTCGCGATCGCGGGCCTCCTGCCCGGCACGGACGCGCCGGGCACGTCCAACCTGACGGATCTCCTCCCGAACGGCGGCGAGGGCTTCGTCATCGGCCTGCTGGCGACCGTGTTCGCGTACGGCGGTCTGGAGACGGTGACGATCGCGGCGGCCGAGTCGGAGGACCCGGTGCGGGGCGTGGCGAGCGCGGTCCGTACGGCGATGTGGCGCATCGCGCTGTTCTACGTCGGCTCGATGGCCGTCATCGTGACGCTGGTCCCCTGGGACTCGAAGGAGGTCACCGCGAAGGGCCCGTACGTCGCCGCCCTCGACCACCTCGGCATCCCGGGCGCGGGCCAGCTGATGAACGTGATCGTGCTGGTGGCGCTGCTCTCGGCGATGAACGCGAACATCTACGGCGCCTCGCGCATGGCGTACTCGCTGGTGGACCGGGGCCAGGCGCCGCGCGCGCTGGGCGCCGTGTCGGGCGGGGTGCCCCGGGTCGCCGTCCTCGTCTCGTCGGTCGTCGGGTTCGGGTGCGTGCTGCTGAGCTACTGGCGGCCGGACGACGTCTTCATGTGGCTGCTGAACATGATCGGCGCGGTCATCCTCGTCGTCTGGATCTTCATCGCGGTCTCGCAGCTGCTGCTGCGGCGGCGTACGGACCCGGCGCGGCTGACCGTGCGGATGTGGGCGTTCCCGTGGCTGACGTGGGTGGCGCTGGCGGGGATGGTCGCGGTGTTCGTGCTGATGGCGCGGGAGGGGGACACGCGGACGCAGTTGCTGTGGACCGGGGCGATGACCGCGGTGCTGGCCGGGGTCGGGTACGGGTGGCAGCGGGCGCGCCGGGACTGACGGGCTTTTTGTTGCTAGGGTCTACCTGCAAGCCATTCGCAATAAGAAGTAGTGCGCAGGAAAGGCCCTGAGAGGACCCCCCATGCCTGTCTACACGCTGCCTGAACTCCCGTACGACTACTCCGCGCTCGCGCCCGTGATCAGCCCGGAGATCATCGAGCTGCACCACGACAAGCACCACGCGGCGTACGTGAAGGGCGCGAACGACACGCTGGAGCAGCTCGCGGAGGCGCGGGACAAGGAAGCGTGGGGGTCGATCAACGGGCTGGAGAAGAACCTCGCGTTCCATCTCTCCGGGCACATCCTGCACTCCGTCTACTGGCAGAACATGACCGGCCCGAAGGACGGCGGCGGCGAGCCGCTGGCCGCCGACGGGGTCGGTGAACTGGCCGACGCCATCGCCGAGTCGTTCGGGTCGTTCGCCGGGTTCAAGGGGCAGCTCACGAAGGCCGCCGCGACCACGCAGGGGTCCGGGTGGGGGGTGCTCGCGTACGAGCCGCTCAGCGGGCGGCTGGTCGTCGAGCAGGTCTACGACCACCAGGGGAACGTGGGGCAGGGGGCGGTGCCGGTCCTCGTCTTCGACGCGTGGGAGCACGCCTTCTACCTCCAGTACCGGAACCAGAAGGTCGACTTCATCGACGCGATGTGGGCCGTCGTCAACTGGCAGGACGTGGCGCGGCGTTACGCGGCGGCGAAGTCGCGGGCGGATGTGCTGCTGCTCGGTTCCTGAGGTTCCTGGGGTTTCTGAGGTTTCTGGGCGTCCTGCCTCGTGATCGTCTTCTCAACTTTCACCTGGGGCGGGCGGATTGAGGGAAGGCCCTGAGAGGACGTGACTCTCAGGGCCTTCCTGTATGCGCCCGGGGCGTCTACGGCTTGCGGCCCACGCCGCCGTGCTGGCCGATCGGGGTGGTGGCCGCGCCGGGTTCGGGGCGCCACAGGGGGACCGATACGACGCCGGGCTCGACCAGCTCCAGGCCGTCGAAGTAGCCCTCGATCTCGGGGATCGGGCGCAGGAAGTAGGGGACGGCGCCGGTCTCGTTGTAGCCGTCCTGGGCGTGCTCGTACGCCGGGTCGGTGCCGCGCGAGCCCTCGTTGAGGCAGAGGTAGCTGCCCGAGGGGAGCCGCGCGAGGAAGGCGCGGACCAGGTCGCGGGCGCGGTCGTAGCCGTCGACGTGGCCGAGGATGCCGCTGAGGATCAGGGCGACCGGCTGGTCGAGGTCGAGGGTCTTGCCCGCCGCCTCGACGATGCGCTCCGGGTCGTACAGGTCGAGGTGCTCGTACGCCGTCTTGCCCTCCGGGGAGGAGTAGAGCAGCGTGCGGGCGTGGGCGAGGATCAGCGGGTCGTTGTCGACGTACACGATCTTCGACTCGGGGGCGAGGCGCTGGGCGACCTCGTGGGTGTTGTCGGCGGTGGGGAGGCCGGTGCCGACGTCCAGGAACTGGCGGACGCCCGCTTCCTCGACGAGGTAGCGGATGGAGCGGCCGAGGAAGGCGCGGCTGCTGCGGGCGATGGTGACGATGCCGGGGAAGACGGCCGTGTAGGCGTCGCCGGCCTCCTCGTCCACCGGGTAGTTGTCCTTGCCGCCGAGCCAGTAGTTCCAGATCCGGGCCGAGTGCGGCACCGTGCTGTCGATCTTCGTCATGCGGTCCATGGTGCCCTCTGGGTGAACTGGTGCGCGAGCGCTTCGCGTTGGCGGCCGGAGAGTCCGGTTCCGGGGCTCCCGCGCGGGCGCCGGGCGCTTTATGCTCCTTCTCCCGGTGCGAGGAGGTATGCGTGTCCGACGTCCGATGCCCGAATCCGACCTGTAAGGCGGGGCCGCTGCGGCGGTTCCGGGACCTGGTGGGTGCCGAGATCGCCGCGGCGGCCGAGGTGATGAGCCGGCTCGCGAGCGAGCGGGGAGAGCGTTTCCGGCCGTCTGCCTACCACCGGTGCACCGGCGTGGGATGCCGGCGCATCCAGCGGAAGGACAACTGGCAGGTGGGCGGGAATCTGCCGGAGGAGATGGAGATCCCGCGCGGGGTCACTCGAAGCTCGGGCCCTGGGTCCGGGTCCGCTTGATCTCGTAGAAGCCGGGGACGGAGGCGACCGCGATCGTGCCGTCCCAGAGGCGCAGGGCGGCGTCGCCCTTGGGGGCCGGGGTGACGACCGGGCCGAAGAAGGCGACTTCCTTACCCTCGGGGCCGGGGACCGCGATGATCGGCGTCCCGACGTCCTGGCCGACCTTGTCGATGCCCTCCTTGTGGGAGGCGCGCAGCTCGGCGTCGAACTCGAAGTCCTCCTGGTCGGCGTAGTCGATGAGGTCGGCGGGGAGGCCGACCTCGGCGAGGGCGCCGGCGATGGCTTCGAGGGTCGGGCCCTCGCCGTTGTTGTGGAAGCGGGTGCCGAGCGCGGTGTAGAGGGGGCCGACGACCTCGTCGCCGTGCTTCTGCCAGGCGGCGGCGACGACGCGGATCGGCTTCCACGCCTTCGTCGCGAGCAGTTCGCGGTACTCCTCCGGCAGCTCGTCGAGCTTGTCCTCGTTGAGCACGGCGAGGCTGAAGGGGTGCCAGCGGATGTCGATGTCGCGCTGCTTCTGGACCTCCAGGACCCAGCGGGAGGTCATCCAGGCCCAGGGGCACAGGGGGTCGAACCAGAAGTCGACAGGGGTTTTCTCGGTGCTGGTCTCCGACACGGCTTCTCCTCGAAAACGGGACGCGGGAATATTCGGGTATCGCCGGGGCAACGTCCGGGCCGGGCCCCACCATTCCCGGTTCCGGAAGGATCAGGGTCGGGATGGGGGACGTCTCGGGGTTCGCTCACCCGTTCGGCCGCAGGGGCGCGTCCGGGGTCTTCCCCGATGTGCCCGGTCAGGGGCGCATGGCAGGATCGGTGCTGTCCAGGCGCACCGCGATGGCCAGGGGGTTTCTCGGGGCGCGCCGAGTTCCACGATGCCATGAGGGAGTGCCGCCCGTGCCCGGTGAGAATCTGTCCCGCGACGAGGCCAGGGAGAGGGCCGCGCTGCTGTCGGTCGACGCGTACGAGGTCGCGCTCGACCTGCGCTCGGCGGTGGGCGACCCGGTCGGCGACCGGACGTTCCGCTCGGTGACGACGATCAGGTTCCGGTGCAGCGAGCCGGGCGCCGCGAGCTTCGCGGACCTGATCGCCCCGAGTGTCACGGCGGTCTCCCTGAACGGGCGGGACCTCGACCCGGGCGAGGTGTTCGACGGCGCGCGGATCGCCCTGGAGGACCTGGCCGCGGAGAACGAGCTGATCGTGGACGCGCGGTGCGCCTACTCCCGTACGGGTGAGGGCCTGCACCGCTTCGTGGACCCGGAGGACGGCGAGGTCTACCTCTACACGCAGTACGAACCGGCCGACTCCCGCCGCGTCTTCGCCAACTTCGAGCAGCCCGACCTCAAAGCGCCCTTCCGCTTCGAGGTCCGCGCGCCCGAGGGGTGGACGGTGTGGAGCAACGGCGTGGGGACGCAGACGGACGGGGTGTGGCGGTTCGCGGAGACGAAGCCGATCTCGACGTACATCACGTGCGTGGTGGCGGGGCCGTACCACTACGTGACGGATTCATATGAGCGGGTCCTGGAGGACGGCAGCCGGCTGGAGATCCCCCTCGGCGCGATGTGCCGCAAGGGTCTGGCGCCGCACTTCGACGCGGACGACGTCTTCCTGATCACCAAGCAGGGCCTGGACTTCTTCCACGACCACTTCGACTACCCGTACCCCTTCGGGAAGTACGACCAGGCGTTCGTCCCCGAGTACAACCTCGGCGCGATGGAGAACCCGGGGCTCGTGACGTTCCGGGAGGAGTACATCTTCCGGGGGAAGGTGACGCGCGCGTCGTACGAGGCGCGGGCGAACGTCATCCTGCACGAGATGGCGCACATGTGGTTCGGCGACCTCGTCACCATGGAGTGGTGGGACGACCTGTGGCTGAAGGAGTCCTTCGCGGACTTCATGGGCGCGTTCTCCCTCGTCGGCGCGACGCGTTTCACCGACGGGTGGATCACGTTCGCCAACCGCCGCAAGTCCTGGGCGTACCGCGCGGACCAGCTCCCCTCGACGCATCCGGTGACCGCCGACATCCGCGACCTCCAGGACGCGAAGCTCAACTTCGACGGGATCACGTACGCGAAGGGGGCTTCGGTGCTGAAGCAGCTCGTCGCGTACGTCGGCCAGGACGCGTTCCTGGAGGGGGCGCGGCGGTACTTCAAGCGGCACGCGTACGGGAACACGCGGCTCGGGGATCTGCTGTCCGTGCTGGAGGAGACGAGTGGGCGGGACATGGGGGCGTGGACGCGGTCCTGGCTCCAGACCGCCGGGCTGAACTCGTTGACGCCCGAGGTGGGGGTGGTGGAGGGTCGGGTCTCCGAGTTGGCGGTGGTGCAGGAGGGTTCGCCGGCTCGGCCGCACCGGGTGGCGGTGGGGTTGTACCGCCGGACGTCCGAGGGGGTGGTGCGGTACGCGCGGGCCGAGGTGGACGTCACCGGGGAGCGGACGGTCGTCCCGGAGCTGGCGGGGGCCGAGGTGCCGGATCTGGTGCTGGTCAACGACGACGACCTGACGTACTGCAAGATCCGGTTCGACGAGCGGTCGTTGGGGACGTTGCGGGAGTCGCTGGGGGACATCTCCGATCCCCTCGCGCGGGCGCTGTGCTGGTCGGCGCTGTGGAATCTGACGCGGGACGCGTTGCTGCCGGCGGCGGACTTCGTGGAGCTGGTGACGCGGTTCGCGCATCGGGAGTCCGATATCGGGGTGCTTCAGATGGTGCTGGCGTGGGCCGGGTCCGCGCTGGTCAACTATGTGCCGGCGGAGCGGCGTGCGGCCGGGGAGGCGTTGCTCGCGGAGGTGGCGCAGCGGGATCTGCGGGCCGCCGAGCCCGGGAGCGAGCCTCAGCTCGCGTGGGCGCGGTTCTTCGCGTCGACGGCGTCCTCGGCGGAGGATCTGGGGCTGCTGCGGGGGCTGCTGGACGGGACGGAGAAGGTCGCCGGGCTGGAGATCGACCAGGAGCTGCGGTGGGTGCTGCTGGACGCGCTCGCCTCTCATGGTGCCGTCGGGGAGGCCGAGTTGGCCGCGGAGCTCGTCCGTGACGACACGGCGTCCGGCAAGCGGCACCACGTCCGCTGTCTCGCCGCCCGCCCCTCCGCCGCCGTCAAGGCGCAGGCGTGGGCTCAGGTGGTCGAGGGGGACGCCCTGTCCAACGCGCTCGTCGGGGCGACGATCGCCGGGTTCGCGCGGTCGTCCCAGCGGGAGTTGACGGCGCCGTACGTGTCTCGGTACTTCGCCGCGATCGAGGGGGTGTGGGCCTCTCGGTCGATCCAGATCGGGGTGGATGTGGTGTCGGGGCTGTTCCCGGCGTACCCGGTCGCCGGGGGCGAGCTGTCTGTGCTGGAGGCTGCCGACGCGTGGTTGGCGGGGCATGAGGGGGCGGCTCCGGCGTTGCGGAGGCTGGTGTTGGAGGGGCGGGACGATCTGGCTCGGGCGTTGCGGGCGCAGGGGGTGATTTCGGGGGGCTAGGGCTTTTGTTTTTGGAGCGGATTGGAGCCGTTCTGAAGGTTTAGCTTTGGCCCTTTGGCCAAGGATTCGGCGTTCGGTGAGCGTTACGAAATCCGGTCAATCGGCCCCGTAACCCCTGGCCCCTTCCCCTGGGACCAGGGGTTTTCGGCGCTTATCGGCAACCGAACACCCGTCCTTTAGTGCGACGTTGTCCGCATTTGTCGACAGGCGTGTAACACCGGTTAAAGGGTGGTCGGGGTGCGGGAATTCCGATCGCATGAACCCGGACACACCCCTCACCCAGTGCCCCCTCTCCCCTCTCCCCGCCGAGCGGGGCCGCGTTCTGACGGCGGCTCAGCTCCGTGCCCTCGGGGTCTCCCGGGCCGAGACGAACATGCGATGCCGGCCCGGTGGTCCTTGGCAGCAACTGCTGCCCGGGGTCTACGCGTTGCACTCGTCGCGGCTGACGGGGGAGGAGCGGGTGAAAGGGGCGTTGCTGTACGCGGCGCGGGACGGGAAGGGGGGCGGCGGGCGGGGTTCGGCGGTGCCGTCGCAGGGGGTGGCCGGGGTCGCCGGGGCGGAGGCGATGGTCACCGGGCTCGCCGCCCTGTGGCTGCATGGCTTCCACTCCGCGCCCTCCCTCGCCGAGCAGGAGTACGTCGACGTCCTCGTCCCCCGCCTGCGGCGGCTGCGCTCCACCGGGTACGCCCGCATCGTCCGCGCGGCGGCGCCGCCGACTCCCGTCCTCCTCATGGGCGTTCCCGTCGCCCCCGTCGCCCGCGCCCTCGCCGACGCGGTCGCGGAGATCGACGACGCCGGCGTCGTACGGCTTCTCATGGCGGAGGCCGTTCGGGACGGGCACTGTGAACCGGGCGTCGCCGTGCGGGAGTTGAACCGGGCGAAGCTGTTGGGGCGGCCGTACGTCGTGGACGCCGTCGATACGTTGCTCGCGGAGGGGCGGGCGCTGGCCGAGAGCCGGCTCTACCGGCTCGTCCGCGACCACGCTCTCCCCGACCCCCTCTGGAACGTCGACCTCCGTCTTCCCGGCGGGCCTCATCTCGGCGGGCTCGACGCGTACTGGCCCGACCACGCGGTGGCGTTGGAGCTGGACGTCCGGTCGCCTCGGCAGGAGGACGACGTGCTGTGGGCGGAGTACGCGCGTAAGCGGGAGACGTTGGAGCGGCTCGGGATCACGGTCGTCCACATCACGCCGCGCAAGTTGCGGGAGTCGATGGAGCAGCAGGCGGTGGTCGTTCGCACAGCCCTGCTCGCGTCCGCGGATCGGCCGCCGTCCGCCTATGTCGTGGTGCTGCCCCGGTAGTTGCAGGAGGGGAATCGGGGTGGCATCCGGGGGGAGGGGAGGGGCTGCCTGGCCGTTGGGTCGGGTGGTCCCTCCTCCGTGTGGGGGCGGTGTCGGGGTGGTTCGTCACTTCCGTGTCGTCACACGTGGCCGTTCTGTGCGAAGAGCAGGATCTCGCCGGGGTGTTCGGCGGGTTCGGTGAGGAGTTGTGCGGTGTTCTTGGATGCCGGGGCGTCCTTGTTCAGGGCTGCTGTGAGGGTGTCGGTGAGGTCGGGGGCTGTGGGGAGGGCGTGGTGTATTCGGTGAACGTGGGTCGGGTCGTCGGCGAGTGAGTACGAGGCTTTCCGCGCTCCGCGGCTCCCTCGGCGGCCGGTTCCTTCTGTCCAAGTGAACCTGTGTTGGGTCGGGTTGGTCAGCTCTAGGAGGGGTGAGGCGGGCGTGGTTCGGGGGTGGGTGGGGCTTGATTCAGACGTCGCTCACGATGGGGGTACGGGGAATCCGCCAGCGAAATATGAGGGTTCGCTTCATGGAGGGGCCCTCCTTATTCCAATCCAGGTGAGGGCGGGAGTGGAACCAAGGTGGGGGGAGTTTTCCACGCGGGGAGTATCTTTTTCGGTCCTCCCGCACGCGGGGGTGTTCCCGGTACTCGCGTCCGCCCCCGACTCCATCCGGAGTGGTCCCCGCGCACGCGGGGGTGTTCCCGCTCAGCTCCTCGCGGACCTCGCGATCGGCCCGTGGTCCCCGCGCACGCGGGGATGCTCGCTCAACGACCCCGAAGCATCCCCTAGTTACAGGGCAGATGCGCAGTCACCGTCTTGCCGATCTCCCTCCGGAGGTGCCAGTCGAGGTGGGTGGTGAGGGAGTTGATCACCTGGAGGCCGCGGCCGGCTTCGGGGGTGGGGGTGGGGTGGAGGGTGGGGAAGTCGGGGGTGGGGTCGGAGACTTCGATGAGGAGGGTGGGGGGTTCGTCCGACAGCAGGGCCAGGTGGAGCCAGAGTTCGTGGCCGGGGCGGCGGGCGTGGCGGATGGCGTTGGCTACCAGTTCGGAGACGACGAGGGTGGCGTCGTAGGTGTTGCCCGGCCAGGACCAGAGGGTGAGGCGGCGGAGGGTTTGGTGGCGGGCCAGGGGGACGCTCCTCATCGTCATTGGGTAGCTCATGTTCCAGTCCGGGGCGAGGGGGGTGGTGGGGAGGGAGGTGGGGGTGTTCATGTGGGGGCGGCCCCTTTCCGTTGTGGTTGTGGGATCACGGTGGCGGGGCGGGCCGTTCGACTGCAATCGAAAGTCCGCTGAATCATCAGTGAAGGGGAAAGTGGACTATGCCCGAATCTGCGCATTCGCCTGCGGAGGTCGCACACGGGGTGCCACACTCCGCACACGGTGACTAGCCGTACGCACAACCGCACAGAGAGGTGCACATGGCAGCCAAGCGCGGGCGCACCGCCCAACGACTCGAACTCGGCCTTCAGATGCGTCATTTGCGGGAGAACTGCGGGCTCGGTGACCGGGGTGGGGTGCTCTCCCGGAAGGCCGCCGTCGTGGGACTGAAGATCTCCGAGGCGTCCTTGCAGCGGATCGAATCCGGCTCCCTCAACTTCCGCAACGTCGGCGACCTGCGCAAGCTGCTGGACAAGTACGGGGTCACCGATCCCGACATCATCGACGGGCTCATCAGCCTCAACAAAGAGTCCAACCAGCAGGATTGGCTCACGCAGTACCGGGGCCTGATGCCCACCGGGATGCCCGGCTTCGTGGGACTGGAGCCCGAGGCCCACTCCATGAGGGCCTATCACCCCTCGCTGATCTATGGGCTGTTGCAGACCGAGCGGTACGCGACCGCCGTGCACGAGGTGCAGAAGCCGGTCGAGGAGTACACCTCTGAGTTCATCAGCCAGAGCGTGGAGTTGCGGATGCGACGCCAAGAGGTGCTGACCCGTGAGAACCCTGTCGAACTTCACGTCATCCTCGGGGAGGCCGCCCTCCGGTACCCGATCGGGGGCGCCGACGTCATGCGTGAGCAGTACGGGCAGGTCGGGGAGATGGCCGCATGGGACCACGTCACGATCCAGGTGCTGCCGTTCCGGCCGAGCTACCGATCGACCAACGACTTCTCGATCCTCGACTTCGGCAACAACTTCCCGCCGCGCGTCCAGGTGGACACCGCGTGGGGTGCCATCTCCACGTCCGACAAGCCTCGTGAAGTCAACCGGTTCGCAAGGAGGTTCAGCGCCATGACAGCATCGGCACTGCCTCCTGAGGACACCCCCGCCTTCCTGCACCGACTAGAACGAGAGCTGTAGTCCATGCACAAGCGATACACCGCGCCAGAACTCGCCGCCGACCAAGCCTGGTTCAAGTCGTCTTACAGCGATGCCGGTCAGAACTGCCTTGAAGTCGCCAACCTCGCCCCCAACATCGGCATCCGCGACTCCAAGCACCCCCACGGCCCCGCCCTCCTCCTCCCCCCCTCCTCCTGGACCCCCTTCCTCACGCACCTGCGCGAGACCTCCGCGTAGCGCGACCACTCACCCGGTCCAACAGCGCAGCGTAAGACGCGATCATCCGCGTCCGGCTGAACCGTTCACGGCTCGCGGCGAGGGCGGAGCCCAGCTCTGTCCTCGCCGACACCGCCTCCGACCACGCCGAGGCAATCGCCCCCGCGTCGAAGGGGGTGACCAGGCCGTGGCCCGCGACGATCGACGCGCTGTCGCCGACGTCCGTCGTCACCGGAATCGCGCCGCACATCATGCCTTCGATCAAGCACAACGGGGCCGCTTCGCCCCAGGCAGACGTCAACGCCACCACGTCCGACGCCGCGTACAGCATCTCCATGTCCCGGCGCACGCCAAGCAGATGGACTCCGGCGTCACCCAGGCCCGCCTCCGCCATCTCCGCCAGCAGCGCCCCGTTCTCCCCGCTCATCCCCGCCCCGCACATCAGCACATGCCCCTCGGGCTCCCGCGACAGCCACTCCGCCGCCGCCCGCAGGAACAGCGGGACGTTCTTCATGCCGTCGTAACGAGCCGCGAAGATGACGACGGGAGCGGCGTCGGAGATGCCCAGCTCCGTGCGGACCGCCAGGCGGCGGGCCGCGTCGGGGCGGAAGCGGATCAGGTCGACGCCGTTGGGGATGACGGCGAGCAGCTCGCCCGGTACGCCCGCCGCCTCGTACGCCGAGCGTGTCGACTCCGCGCAGCAGACCGCCGCCGCGACCTTCCCGTCAGCGATGCCGGTCAGCAGCTCGTCCAGGGACTGGTTCTCGGGGTCGGAGCGGTGGAGGCCGACGACGACGGGGCGGCGCGGGAGGCCGGCCTGGTTGAGGAGCGCCAGCGGTTGCTCCTTCAGGGACAGGATGACGTCCGCTTCGGCCATCGCCCGCGCCGTATCGGCCAGCTCGTCGCCCGTGAAGGTGGCCGGATCGGTCCCCCCGTACGCGCGGCCCAGCGCCGTCACCGGGACCCCCGCCGCCGTCAGCCGGCGATAGCACGTGTCGTTCTCCATGCGCTGCCGCGTCGCCTCGCGATGGACCTCCGCGTGCATGCTGAGCACGCGATGGTGCTGGCCCCCCTCGCGGAGACCCAGCACCACGTCGCTGTGGACGATCCGGGCGCCTCCGGAGAAGAAGCCCTCGTAGACAGACAGCACACGGAGCATTCGCGCTCACCCGCCTTGCACATGTATCAAGCCATCCCCGTGTAAGTGCGGGTTAGCCGATATCAGGCGGTACGGATATTTCCGGCGGATGAACTGGATGTTTTATTTCGCCAGATCCTGGATGACGGCGAGGTCGGATTCACTCGAACGGCTTGCGCTCGGGGCGGGGTTTCCACAGAATTCCGCTTCGATGACCGGCACAACGTCACCCGTCCAGTCCGCGTTCAGGTTGAAGGCGACCGAGTGCTTGCCGTCGGCGGTCGTGAGGGCGACGGAACTGGAGCCGTGGATGCCGCCGTCGTGGCCCCAGACGGTGACGCCGCAGGAGAGGGTGCCTTCGGCGATGCCGAGGCCGTACCCGGAGGTGGAGTCGACCGTCTTCATCTCCTTGAGCTGGGCGGCCGGGAGCAGCTTGCCTTGCAGAAGCGCGCTGTAGAAGCGGGTCAGGTCGGCGGAGGTGGAGATCATCTCGCCCGCCGAACCCGCGAGTGAGGGGTTCAGTTCCGTGACGTCGTAGGTCGGTCCGTCGGCCGTCTCCGCGAGCTTGCCGTAGGCGCGGGAGGCGGGGCGCGGGAGGGTGACGGAGTTGCCGGGGACGGAGGTGTCCTTGAGGTGGAGGGGGTTGAGGATGCGGGTGCGGACTTCCTGGCCGTAGGGGTGGCCGGTCGCCTTTTCGATGACCATTCCCGCCAGGATGTAATTCGTGTTGGAGTACTTCCAGTCGGTGCCCGGTTCGAACTCCGGTGCGTGGGACATGGCGATGCCCACCGCGTAGGACGGGGGGTGAGTCGTGAATCGGTTCTTGAAGAAGCCGTCCTTCAGGAAGTAGTCGCGGCCGAACTGTTCGTCCGCCGTGTAGTTGTAGATCCCGCTGGTGTGGTTGAGGAGTTGGCGGAGAGTGATGCGACTGCCGTCGTGGCCGTTCCCGTGCACCACCCCCGGCAGCCACTTCTCCACCGTGTCGTCCAGCGACAGCTTCCGCTCCGCCTCCAGTTGCAGCAGCACGGTCGCCACGAACGTCTTGGTGATCGAGCCGACCCGGTAGTGGTCCCCGGCCGAACGCGGCTTTCCGGTACGGAGGTTGCCGACGCCGGCCGTCGTCGACCACGCCTTGCCGTCCGTGCGGGCCGTCAGCGTGACGCCGGGGACGCCTTCCTTGACGACGCCCTCGACCGCCCGCCGAGTCGCCTCGTGCCCCGGCGGGGCGGCCAGCGCGGGGGCCGCGAGGGCCGCCGTCGCCGTGAGGGCCGTCGCCGCCAGGACCGTCGTACGCAGTGTCGTCGTGCGGAGTGTCTTCATGTGTTCCCCCTGCTCGTGATCACACGGTCGGGGGGAGGGACGCCCCCGGGTCGGGGGGAGTTGATCCTTCGGGATCGGTTGAGCGAAAAGTGGTCAACCTGAGGTCAGACGCCGGACCAGCTCGGGGAGTTCGGGTACGCGGACCCCGTCGTGGGTGACGTCGTCGTGGAGGACGCGCAGGGTGTCCGGCGTGAGCGTCGAGCCCATCGCGTACCAGAGCGGGCCCTCGCGTTCGGCGGTCCAGGCGCCCGGTACGGCGGGGTCCCAGCGGACCGTGAACTCGGCGTCCGGGACGCCGCAGGAGGTGAGGGCGGCCTCAAGTGCCAGGAGCGCGGCGGGTTTCGGCGGGGCTAGATGGCCGGTGACGGGGCGGTCGCGCCACAGGGCGAGGGCCTTCTCGACCATGCTGCCCGTCTCCACCGACGACAGGTCCGCGAGGTCGTGCCAGGCCGCAAGGTCCGTGGAGCCGTTCTCCTCGGGGCGCAGGTCGCCGCCGACCACCTTCGCCTCGTAGACGACCGCCATGCCGTGGTGGTCGGCGGGGCCGCGCAGGCCGTCGCGGGGGACGGAGATACGGCGGGAGTGGACGCCGAGGAGGGCGGTGACCTCCACCTCGTACCCCGTCTCCTCCCGCAGTTCGCGGATCACCGCGTCGTACGGGTCCTCGCCGTGCTCCACTCCCCCGCCGGGCATGACCCAGACGCCCGTGCCGTCGGGGTTGCGGAAGCGGGCGAGGAGGATGCGGTCGTTCTCGACGACCACGGCGTAGGCCGCCGTCCTTCGGGTTTTCCTCACAGGCTGTTCACAGCTCCTTGTCTTGTTGGGCTATTTGTCCGGAAGTAGCGGTCAACTCCCTAAAGTCCATCGCGGGTTTTCCCCATACATCCACCACCTCCCGGTCAACCCTCCCCAAACAATCGTCTCGTGAGTAAAGCTGGGCGATCACTTGGGATCACTTCTGTTCCAAAACATCACCTAGGGATGCCCATGACCCACACCCCCCACAGACGTACGGCCCGAATAGCCGTGGCGGCGGGGCTCGTCGCCGCGCTGTCGGCCGCCGGCCCCGTACCGCTGGCGTTCGCCGCCGACCAGCACTCCACCGTCGCCCCCAAGACCGCTCCCGAGAAGGACGACAAGGGCGACAAGCTCGGCGCGGACGACGCGGCGGCCCTCGTGGACGCCAAGGCCGAGGGGGACAAGACCGTCACCATGATGGTCGCCACCACCCCGGGCGAGACCTCCCAGGTCGCGAAGCAGCTCGACGGTCTGGACGGCGGGTTCGTCGGCCGCAAGGACGACGCCCTCGGGTACGTCCGCGCCACGGTCCCCACCGGCAAGGCCGACGCCGCGATCGCCGCCGCGTCCAAGCTCACGTCCGTGCAGGCGATCGACCTCCGCCAGGAGATCGCGCTGGACGACCCGACGCCGGGCGCCTCCAAGGACAAGTCCCCGTCCCAGACGGGCAGTTACGCCGCGCCGGGCAAGAAGACCCCGGCGACGAACCCGTACAACCCCTCCTTCGAGACCGGCGCCGTCTCCTTCGTCGAGGACCACCCGACGTACGACGGCCGCGGCGTCACCATCGGCGTCCTCGACTCCGGCGTCGACCTCGGCCACCCGGCGCTCCAGAAGACGACGACCGGTGAGCGGAAGATCGTCGACTGGGTCACCGCGACCGACCCGGTGGTCGACCGCGACGGCACCTGGCTGCGGATGAACTCCCCTGTCGCCGGGCCCACGTTCACCGCCGCAGGCCGCTCCTGGAAGGCGCCCGCCGGGAACTTCCGGTTCCAGACCTTCGCCGAGTCCGTCACCACTGGCGGCGACATGGCAGGGGACTTGAACCGCGACGGCGACAAGACCGATGTGTGGGGCGTCCTTTACGACGCCGCCGCCGGCACGGTCCGCGTCGACCTCGACAACGACGGCGACTTCACCGACGAGACCGCGCTGAAGCCGTACAAGGACGGTTTCCAGATCGGGTACTTCGGCACCGACGACCCGAAGACGGAGATCGCCGAGCGCATCCCGTTCGTCGTCGAGGTCCGCAAGGACGTCGTCTTCAACGGCGCAGGCAGCAAGTCCGACTACGTCAACATCGGCGTCGTCGAGTCCCGTCACGGCACGCACGTCGCCGGGATCACCGCCGCCAACTCCCTGTTCGGCGGCAAGATGAACGGCGCCGCGCCGGGCGCGAAGATCGTGTCGTCCCGCGCCTGCACCTGGACCGGCGGCTGCACGAACGTCGCGCTCACCGAGGGCATGATCGACCTCGTCACCAAGCGCGGCGTCGACATCGTCAACATGTCCATCGGCGGCCTGCCCCCGCTGAACGACGGCAACAACGCCCGCGCGCAGCTCTACACGCGCCTCATCGACCAGTACGGCGTGCAGCTCGTCATCGCCGCCGGCAACGAGGGCCCCGGCACCAACACGATCGGTGACCCCGGCCTCGCCGACAAGGTCATCAGCGTCGGCGCGTCCATCTCCAAGGAGACCTGGGCGGCCAACTACGGCTCCCAGGTGAGCAAGAAGTACGCCATGCTGCCGTTCTCCTCGGCCGGTCCGCGCGAGGACGGCGGCTTCGTGCCGACGCTCGTCGCGCCGGGCGCCGCCGTGAACACGATGCAGACCTGGTCTCCGGGCTCGCCGGTCGCCGAGGCGGGCTACCAACTGCCGCCCGGCTACGCGATGTTGCAGGGTACGTCGATGGCGTCGCCGCAGGCCGCGGGCGCGAGCGCGCTGCTGCTGTCCGCCGCCAAGCAGCGGAAGATCGCGCTGTCGCCGCTGACACTGCGAACCGCCCTCACCAGCACCGCTCGTGAGATCAAGGACGTCCCCGCGCACGTGCAGGGCGCGGGGCTGATCCGGATCGTGCAGGCGTGGGACGCCATCAAGAAGGGCGCCACCGCGCACGACTACACCGTCAAGGCGCCGGTCAGCACGGCCCTCTCGGGCTCGCTGAAGGAGCCCGGTTTCGGTACCGGCATCTACGACCGCGAGGGCGGCCTGAAGACCGGCGAGAAGCGGACGTACGACGTCGTCGTCACCCGGACCTCCGGTCCCGCCAAGGCCGTTGAGCACAGCGTCTCCCTCGTCACGAACGACGGGACGTTCAAGCTGCTCAGTGGCAAGCGGGTCAAGCTGCCGCTGAACACGCCGGTCACCCTCAAGGTGCAGGCGCAGGCCAAGTCGGCCGGGATTCACAGCGCGATCGTCGAACTGGACGACAGGGCGACCGTCGGCGTGGACCGGCAGATCCTCTCCACCGTCGTCGTGTCGAAGGCGCTCGCGTCGCCGTCGTACACGTTCTCCAAGGCGACGAGCGTGCAGCGCAACAGCAGCCACTCGTACTTCGTGACGGTGCCGCAGGGGGCGAAGACGCTTGAGGTCGCGCTCGGCGGGCTGAAGGACAAGAGCCAGACGCGGTTCATCTCGCTGCACCCGTTCGGGGTGCCGGTCGAGGACTCGTCGACCGTGTACTGCTACAGCGACTACTCCAACCCCGATGTGCCCAACAACTGCCGCCCGGACCTTCGGACCTACCCGAACCCGACGCCGGGGGTGTGGGAGATCGAGGTCGAGTCGCGGCGTACGTCTCCGTACCTGGACAACCCGTACACGCTCGATGTGGCCGTGCTCGGGACCGAGTTCGCGCCGGCCGTGCGGACGCTGCCCGAGGCGAAGGTCGGTACGCCGGTCGTCGCGGACTGGAAGGTGACGAACGGGTTCGCGCCGCTCTCGGCGAAGCTGGAGGGTGGGTCGTTGGGGTCGGTGAAGATGGGGACGCCGACGATCGCGCACGGTGCGTCTCAGACGTCGACCGTTGTGGTGCCGGCCGGAGTTGAGCGGTTCGACGTGTCCATCGGGTCTGTTTCCGATGCCGCCGCCGACCTCGATCTGACCGTGTACCGGGACGGGGTGCAGGTCGCCCAGTCCGCCGACGGTGACTCCGAGGAGTCGGTGAGCATCGTGTCGCCGGCCGCCGGGACGTACACGATCGTGGTGGACGGGTACAGCGTGCCTGCCGGGACCACGACGTTCCAGTACAAGGACGTGTACTTCTCGTCCGCGCTGGGGACGGTCTCCGTGGACACGGGGGCCACCGTCTCCATCGCGAGCGGCGCGTCGGCGACCATCTCGGGGAACGTGCTCGTCAAGGCCGCCGGGCCTGAGGGGCGGGAGTTCTTCGGGGAGGTTCGGCTGGTGAATGCGCGGGGGACGGCCGCGGGGGTTGGGACCGTCGTCATCGAGAAGGTCGTGGGTTAGTCAGCAACGACCTGAGTTGAAGAGGCGGGCGTTCCCCCAAGAACGCCCGCCTCTTGCCTTCCCCCCGTCGTTTCCGGCCGACGCCCACCCCCGTGAGGCGCCGGCCGGAGTCTGAGTGTCGGGCGGTGCCCTCCCCCGAGGGAGCACCGCCCGGCGATCAATGACATTAGGCGGGGCGGAGTACCGAATGGGGATTCTGGTTGTGGCACCCCGTGGCCATGGCCGGGAGATGCCAAGAGGTCACGCCGGGTGACTCGAACGCAGGTACGGCGAAATCGAGGATCGGATACCGTCAGCGGCAGTTCCACGCCACCGACAGATCTCGGCCGCAGACCGGCCCGCGCAGGGGGAGCCATGCTGGAGACCATCGGCATCGACCAGTCGACCCACGACGTCTACCGGTCTTTGCTGCTGCACCCCTCCTGGACCCTGGAGGACCTCGCCCGCGAGACGGGCCTCACGGAGGCGGACGTACGCGGCGCGCTCGACCGTCTGACGCAACTCTCCCTGCTGCATGAGGCCGCGGGCCACCAGTTCGTTCCCGTGAGTCCGGAAATCGTCCTCTCGCCGCTGCTCCAGCGCAGGGAGGCGGAACTGGACGAACAGCGCGCGCGGCTGTCCCGGGAGCGGGCCACCCTCGCCGCGCTGACCTCGGACTACGCCAACATGGCGGCGCACCGGGTGGACAGCGGGGTGGAGCGGCTCGAAGGGGTCGACGCGGTGCGCGTGCGGCTGATGGAGTTGGCTCATCAGGCACGCATCGATGTCCGGACATTCGTACCCGGCGGTGCGCTGAGCGCCGCCGCGCTGGAGGCCGGCCGGCCTCTCGACGAGCAGCATCTCTCGCGCGGGGTGCGGATGCGGACGGTGTATCTCGACAGCGTCCGCAACGACCAGCCGACCGTCGAGTACGCGAACTGGCTGGCGTCGCGCGGGGGCGAGACGCGTACGGTGCCGGCGCTGCCGATGCGGATGATCCTCTCCGACCACACGACCGCCGTGATCCCGATCGACATCGACGACAGCCGCAAGGGGGCACTGCTCATCCGCTATCCCGGGATGGTGCGGGCCCTGGAGGAGCTGTTCGACATGGTCTGGGAGAACGCCGTCCCGCTCGGCTCGGCGCCGGCGGACCTTCCCGAGGAGGCGCCGACGGACCGGGAGGCGGCGCTGCTGAAGATGCTCGCGGCGGGGCTGACGGACGAGGGGATCGCCCGGAAGATGGGCGTCTCGCTGCGGACGGTCCGGCGCAACACCGCTGAGCTGCAACGTCGGTTGGGGGTGCAGAGCCGGTTCCAGGCGGGGGCGGAGGCGGTGCGGAGGGGGTGGCTGTGAGGGGCGGCGGGGCCGGTGGCGCGTGGCGCCGAGGCCGGTGGTGCGTGGCGGAGAGGCCGGTTGTGAGTGAAGGATCAACTTCCTGGCCGCTCCCTGCCATGACCGGGGGCTGACACCTTGGCGCCGCCGATATATGCACAGCCCGTGCCTAAGGTCGGCCCGTGTACGCAGTCAAGGTCGTTCTCCTCCCCTCGGCGCCCGTCGCGATGCCCAGCGACCGGCGGCTGGACGCTGTCGCCGAACGGACGAGGGCGGACCCCCGGCCGGGCATCGCGCACGTCTCGATGGCGCGCTGGGGCAGACGGCTGGTCGGCATGACGTTCGTGGAGGCGGGCAGCCTGGACGAGGCCCTGGACCGGGCACGGGACGGCTGGGCGGACTGGCTGAGCGTGCCGGGGCTGCTGCCGGACTGGGAGCTGGGCGACTGCCGTCCGGACCGTTATCTGTACGGGGAACCGCGGGGCGGCCGGGTCGCGTGATCACGCATGACGTGTTTGGCATGTGACTGCCATGGCCTGCTGAGGCCAGTGAACGCACATGACAGGGGCACGGTCGTCCCACGATGATCGTGTCAGGCACACGCTCGCCGCCCGGGGGCGCCGGCACTCGCCGCCCCACCCGGAACGAAGAATTGCAGAGGCAGAGAATGAGACGAATCACCGGCCGAGCCGTCCGCACCGCCCTGGCCGCCCTGGCCGTCACCGCGACCCTCGCGCTCCCGCTGGCCGTCGCCCAGCAGAGCGCGCCCGAGCAGAGCCGGCAGGCCGTCGCGGCCGACCCCCTCGACGCTCTCCGCAAGCCGACGGACCCCAACGGCGACGACAAGGGCAGCTGGGTCTGGGACGACCAGGAGTAGGCGGTACCGACGAGACGAGGGCGGGCACCTGGGGAAGGGTGCCCGCCCTTTCGCGTGCGTCAGTCCGGGCAGGTGAGGGCGCGGGAGTCCGCCAACGCGCGGGTGAGGGCGGGGCGTTGGGCGGTGATGTCGGGGGTGCCCACGAACAGGTCGTCCGGGGAGGCGGTGTCCGGGCGCAGGGCGACGAGGACGGGGGTGCCCCGGACGATCGTGACCTTGAGGCCGAAGGTGAAGGTGACGTCCGCCGGTCCGGGCGTCGGCTTGTAGGCGTGCGTCACCTTCAGGGTCACCGCCGTCTCCCCGCTCGCCAGGGGGCGTACGGCGCTGACGGTGCCCTCGACGACCGTCGCGGCGCAGGCCAGGTACTCGGGGTCGGTGAGGGGGCTTTGCGGGGCCGGGGTCATCGTGCCGTCCTCCGCCGCCGAGGAGACCGCCTTGTCCGAGGCGCTGCTCGCGTCGCCGGCGGTGTTCGGGAGGAGCGCCAGCCCGCCGCCGAGCAGCCCGAGGACACCGGCCGCCGCGACGCCGACGAGGACGAGCCGGCCGTTCAACGGGCGTCGGCGCAGTGGGACGACGACCGGTGGGTCGTCCAACTCATCGGCGATGAGCGCGAGTTGGGCGCGCAGTACGGCGATGTCGTCGCGTGCCGCGCGGAGTTCGGGGGTGTCGTCGGGCGCCGGCTCCCCGGTGATCGCGTACATGAGCGCGTCGTCGTCCGTCATCTCACACCACCTCGTCCTCGTGCAGCCGGGTGCGCAGCGCCCTGACCGCCGTGTGCAGCCGGCTCTTCACCGTGCCCTCGGGAACGCCGAGTTCGTCCGCGATGGACGCGACGGGGAGGTCGGCGTAGAAGCGGAGGATCACCACCTGGCGCTGGGCGTCGGGGAGTTGGTCGAGCCCTTGGGCGACGGCCAGGGACAGCACGCTCGTCTCCTCGCCGGACGGCTGGGCGGACTGGCGGAGGGCGGCGAGGCGTTCACCGAGGCGTTCCTGGCGGCGCTTCGCCCGGTGCCAGTCCATCGCGAGGTTGGAGGCGACGACCGCCGCCCACGCGGAGACGTCACGCGGTGCGTCGTACCCCTTCGCCGCGCGTTCCAGGAGCCGTAGGCGGACCTGCTGCACCCCGTCCGGCAGGTCCGCCTGCGGTACTCCGCCGAGCGCGAGGACCGCTCTGACCCGGCGTTCTTGAGCCGCGTCCAGCGGGTCGTCCTGACCCCGCTGCGCGCGGCGCGTCGATCTGCGCAGCACAGACACCCCTCCCCTTGCCGCGTTTCCTCTACGACGCGGGAGGGCGCGGAAACGTTCGGAATCGCCGGGTGGGGCGTACGTCACATCCGCGGGCGGGACGCGACGGCTTGCGGCATGAAGGGGCCGTGGGGGCAATATCTCCAGCTCAGTGGGGGTACGGCCGGAGTTCTGGAGCCGTGTCCGCGGGCGTCGGGTGATGTCGGGTGATGTCGGGGGCAAAGAATTGGACAGGCGGACCGGGGTGGGCCGCATGATGGAAACGCCGCAGACACATCAGTACAGCTACAGGGAGTCGCCGTGAGGGTCGGAATCGTCGGAGCAACCGGGCAGGTCGGGACGGTCATGCGCAGGATTCTCAAGGAGCGCGCGTTCCCCGTGACCGAGCTGCGGCTGTTCGCGTCGGCGCGGTCGGCGGGGTCCGAGCTGGACGGGGTGACCGTGGAGGACGCGGCGACCGCCGACTACTCCGGGTTGGACATCGTGCTGTTCTCCGCCGGGGGCGCGACGTCCAAGGCGCTGGCCGAGAAGGTCGCCTCGCAGGGGGCCGTCGTCATCGACAACTCGTCCGCGTGGCGGATGGACCCGGACGTCCCGCTCGTGGTCTCCGAGGTGAACCCGCACGCGATCGCCTCGCGGCCGAAGGGGATCATCGCGAACCCGAACTGCACGACCATGGCCGCGATGCCGGTGCTGAAGGTGCTGCACGCCGAGGCGGGCCTGGAAGCCCTCGTCGCCACGACCTACCAGGCGGTCTCCGGGTCCGGGCTCTCCGGGGTCGCGGAGCTGGCCGGGCAGGTGCGGAAGGTCGTCGACGACGCCGAGAAGCTGACGCACGCCGGTGACGCCGTGGACTTCCCCGAGCCCGGGGTCTACAAGCGGCCCATCGCCTTCAACGTCCTGCCCCTCGCCGGGAACCTCGTCGACGACGGGCTCGGTGAGACGGACGAGGAGAAGAAGCTGCGCAACGAGTCGCGGAAGATCCTGGAGATCCCCGACCTGAAGGTCTCCGGCACCTGCGTCCGCGTCCCCGTCTTCACCGGCCACTCCCTCCAGCTCAACGCCCGCTTCGCGCGTCCGCTGAGCCCCGAGCGGGCGGTCGAGCTGCTGTCGACGGCGCCGGGGGTGGTTGTGACGGACATCCCCACGCCTCTCCAGGCGGCTGGGCAGGACCCGTCGTTCGTGGGCCGGGTGCGGCGGGACGAGACCGTCGACAACGGGCTCGCGCTGTTCGTCTCCAACGACAACCTCCGTAAGGGGGCGGCGTTGAACGCGGTGCAGATCGCGGAGCTGGTGGCGGAGGAGCTGAAGGGCTAAGCCCTTTCCACCGCGTACAGAAAGCAGCCGTACACCACCGACCGGACGTGGACCTGTGCCACGTCCGGGTCGGTGAAGGCTCGTCGCAGGGCCCCGTCGAAGTCCTCCCCCACCAGTTCGCCGCCGATGATGTGTCCGGCCGCCGAATAGCGGCGCAGGACACGGTGGTTGCCGGTGAAGGCGGGGGACGGGTCGGCGGGGCCCTCGCATGTCGTCGCGTGGATGAAGACGGGGCCCTGTTCGTCGTACGCGCCGGGGTCGCGGGCCCAGCGGCGCAGGGGCGCGTAGGTGATCAGGGCGATCCGCTCGCCCTTCCCGCTGTCGCGGAGGCAGCAGCGGAGGGGGGCGTCGCCCTCGGGGTCGGGGTAGGGGTGTACGGGGCGGCCGGCGTCGTCCGTGGTGCGGAGAGACTCCAGGACGGCCGGAGGGATCGGACTGACGGTGTACGGGGTGTACGGGGTCTCTGCGGGGTTCATGGCTTCAGGTTCGTGCCCGGTGTCGGGGGATGCTGGCGGGTTCGCGACATGGGGTTTTCCCGATGGTCTTGCGGGGAGGCCCTGTGGTCTGGACGAACGTCGCCCACGGCACCTTCCCCGTGGAAAGATGACCACAACCCACGCATAACGAGGAGATGACCGCGTGCCTGGCACAAACCTGACTCGCGAAGAGGCGCAGCAGCGGGCGAAGCTGCTCACCGTTGACTCGTACGAGATCGATCTGGACCTCTCCGGAGCGCAGGAGGGCGGCACCTACAGGTCCGTGACCACGGTGCGCTTCGATGTCACCGAGGGCGGCGCCGAGTCGTTCATCGACCTGGTCGCCCCGGCCGTCTCGGAGGTGACGCTGAACGGGGACGCCCTGGACCCCGCCGAGGTGTTCGCGGACTCCCGGATCGCGCTGCCGGGACTGCTCGCGGGCCCGAACGTCCTGCGGGTCGTCGCGGACTGCGCCTACACCAACACCGGCGAGGGCCTGCACCGCTTCGTCGACCCGGTCGACCAGCAGGCGTACCTGTACACGCAGTTCGAGGTCCCGGACGCCCGCCGCGTCTTCGCCTCCTTCGAGCAGCCGGACCTGAAGGCGACGTTCAGGTTCACGGTGAAGGCGCCGACCGGCTGGACGGTGATCTCCAACTCCCCGACGCCCGAACCCAAGGACGACGTCTGGGAGTTCGCGCCGACCCCGCGCATCTCGACGTACATCACGGCGTTGATCGTCGGCCCGTACCACTCCGTGCACAGCGTGTACGAGAAGGACGGCCAGTCGGTGCCGCTCGGCATCTACTGCCGCCCCTCGCTCGCCGAGTTCCTCGACTCCGACGCCATCTTCGAGGTCACCCGGCAGGGCTTCGACTGGTTCCAGGAGAAGTTCGACTACGCGTACCCGTTCGAGAAGTACGACCAGCTCTTCGTCCCCGAGTTCAACGCGGGCGCGATGGAGAACGCGGGCGCGGTGACGATCCGCGACCAGTACGTGTTCCGCTCGAAGGTGACGGACGCCGCGTACGAGACGCGCGCGGAGACGATCCTCCACGAACTGGCGCACATGTGGTTCGGCGACCTCGTCACCATGGAGTGGTGGAACGACCTCTGGCTGAACGAGTCGTTCGCGACGTACACGTCGATCGCCTGCCAGGCGTACGCGCCGAACTCCCGCTGGCCGCACTCCTGGACGACGTTCGCCAACTCGATGAAGACGTGGGCCTACCGCCAGGACCAGCTCCCGTCGACGCACCCGATCATGGCGGAGATCAACGACCTCGACGACGTCCTCGTCAACTTCGACGGGATCACGTACGCGAAGGGCGCGTCCGTCCTCAAGCAGCTCGTCGCGTACGTCGGCATGGACGCGTTCTTCCAGGGCGTCCAGGCGTATTTCAAGGCGCACGCGTTCGGCAACACGCGCCTGTCGGACCTGCTCGGCGCGCTGGAGGAGACCTCCGGGCGTGACCTCAAGTCCTGGTCGAAGGCGTGGCTGGAGACGGCCGGGATCAACATCCTGCGGCCGGAGATCTCCGTCGACTCGGACGGGGTCGTCACGTCGTTCGCGGTCCGCCAGGAGGCGCCCGCCCTGCCGGCCGGCGCGAAGGGTTCACCGACCCTGCGTCCGCACCGCATCGCCGTCGGCCTGTACGAACTCGACGACGAGACCGGCAAGTTGGTGCGTGACGAGCGCATCGAGCTGGACATCGACGGCGAGTCGACGGCCGTCCCGGCGCTCGTCGGCAAGCGCCGCCCCTCGGTGATCCTGCTGAACGACGACGACCTCTCGTACGCGAAGGTCCGGCTCGACGCGGAGTCCCTGGCGTTCGTCACCGAGCACCTCGGCGACTTCGAGTCCTCCCTGCCGCGCGCCCTGTGCTGGGCCTCCGCCTGGGACATGACCCGTGACGCCGAACTCGCCACGAGCGACTACCTCTCGCTGGTCCTCTCCGGGATCGGCAAGGAGTCGGACATCGGCGTCGTCCAGTCCCTCCAGCGGCAGGTGAAGCTGGCGCTGGAGCTGTACGCGGCACCGGCCAAGCGGCCCTCCCTGCTGACGCGTTGGACCGAGGCGACGCTAGAGCACCTGCGTGCGGCTGCCCCCGGCAGCGACCACCAGCTCGCGTGGGCACGGGCGTTCGCGGCGACGGCCCGGACGGAGTCGGAACTGGCCCTGCTTGAGGGCCTGTTGGACGGTTCGGCCACCGTGGACGGGCTCGCCGTCGACACCGAGCTGCGCTGGGCGTTCGTCCAACGGCTCGCCGCTGTCGGGCGGTTCGACGAGGCGGAGATCGACGCGGAGTACGCGCGCGACAAGACGGCGGCGGGAGAGCGGCACGCCCTCACGGCGCGCGCCTCCCGGCCCACTCCCGCGGCCAAGGCCGCCGCCTGGTCCTCGGTCATCGAGTCCTCGGACCTGCCCAACGCGCTCCAGGAAGCGGTGATCGGCGGGTTCGTCCAGACCGACCAGCGTGAGCTGCTGGCGCCCTACTCGGAGAAGTACTTCTCCGTGGTCAAGGGCATCTGGGAGTCCCGCTCCCACGAGATCGCCCAGCAGGTCGCGGTCGGCCTCTACCCGTCCATCCAGGTCTCCCAGGCCACCCTGGACGCCACGGACACCTGGCTCTCCACCGCCGACCCGAACGCCGCGCTGCGGCGGTTGGTCTCGGAGTCCCGGTCGGGGGTGGAGCGGGCGCTCCGGGCACAGGCGGCTGACGCGTAGCACGTGCGGTGCGAGGCGCCCGGCGATCTCTTCGATCTCTTCGCCGGGCGCCTTTCGCTGTCAGCGGGGGTTGCGGGCTGTCGGGCAGGTGTTCCACAACTCCAGTCCGGCGGAGAGGAGTTGACGTACGGCGTCGTGTTCTTCGGGGGTCCAGGGGGTTCGGGGGGTGGCGTCGAAGAGTTTGTCGTAGGCGCTGTTGTGCAAGGGGCCTTGCCGGGGCAGGAGTTGGGGCTGATGGCGGGGCTCGTGCGGGGGCTCGCGCAGGGGGCCGCGCCGGGGCTCATGCGGGGGCTCGTGCCGGGGCTCATGCGGGGCGTGGCCTTGGGGCTTGCCGAGTCCTCGGGACAGGTCCTCGAAGAAGTTCCACGCGTCCAGTACCACTCCCTCGGGGACGCGCCGCCTCACCGGTTCGTCCAACCAGCGCCGCAGACGGTCCAGTTCGAGCGTGGCGGTCTCGGACGCCGCCAGTCTCCACCCCCGCCGGCCCGCGAACACCCGCGCCCGCCGCACCGTCCCGAACACCGGCACCACATCAGCCGCCGCCACGACCCGATCGGGCCCGTCGTCCCGGCCACCGGCCCACAACACCACACCACTTCGGCCGACCCCGCGTATGCGGTACGTGTACATCTCCACGCGCCCACCCTGGCACGGCCCCTGGGAGGGCGTCGCGGGATTTCCCGCCGTGGGGTTCACGCCGTGCGGCGGACCGTCTCGATCATCGTCCGCACGTGCAGTCCCGTCTGGGCGGCTAACGGGAGCCACCTCACCTCGAAGGACTTCTCCAGTTCCTGGAGCCAGTCGTGGAGGAGGGCGTCGAGGACGTCCGCGGTCTCCGTGTCCGCGAGGGCCCTGCGGAGCATCGCCGCCGCGCGGATCGGGACCCGGCGGGCCGAGATACCGAGGGCGACGGAGTGGCCCCGGTGGCCGGGGGGTTCCTCGGTGGCCCAGGTCTCGACGATGGACGGGGCGACGTCGAGGAGTTCGAGGGCGGCCGTACGGAGGGGGATCAGGGCGTCGGAGACCTTGGCGAGGGCCGCTTCGGGTACGGCGGCGGCGAGTTGACGCGTGCGGTCCAGGAGGAGTTCGTTGACGCGGGCCGTCTCGCCGTACGGGTCGAGGGCGGGGGCGGGGTCGTCCACACCGGTCACCGCCCGCGCGGGCGACTCGATGACGGTCGTCAGCGTGCCGTACCTGCGCGGGTGCAACCAGGTGCTCTCCGCGACATAACCGCTCTGGTCACGCTCGTCCACACCCGCACCGTCGGGAAGGACGAGGACACCGGGCGGCTGCGGGCGCCAGTCGATGCCATCGAGGGGGTGGTGGGTGAGGGGGACGCCCAGCCGGGCGGCGATCCGGCGGAAGGCGGCGGCGACACCGGGGGTCTCGCGTGTCAGCATGACGAACGCGCCGCCGAACTCGATGCCGTGCAGGGAGAATTGGACGTCGGGACGGAGTTCGTCGAGCAGTCTCACGAGCGCGGCGGACTCGGGAAGCAGTCCACCACCCACCGGCATCGACTCCGGCTGCCACCCGAACTGCGGCCGATAGAACCACCGGTAGGCGTCCGCCAGCGAGGGTTCGGCCCCCTCCGGCCGCCACCCCTCGGCGAGCGCCGCCCCGTCCGGGTCCAGGCAGAGCAGGAAGTGCCAGGTGCAGTCGAGGACTTCGAACCGCTTCGGCCGGCGCGCCAGCACCCTCGCGAGCCTCAGCACCGACGCTCCGCCCACCGGTTCATCCGCGTGCGCCCCGGCGACAGCGAGGATCTGCCGGGTCCCGTGCCCGGCGGAGAGCAGCCACAGCGGTCGTCCGGCGCGGCTCTCGCCGACCTCCCTCAGGCGGAGTTCGCGCGGCGCCGAGGCGACCAGCGCGCGGGCCCGTCGCTCAAGATCGCCGACGCTCGGGCAGGGCGACGAAAGGGACGGTGTCCGCACGCCGATCCCCCGGCTCAGGAGCCCTGGGAGTTACTGGGCGCCGTGGTTTCCTTCTTCTCCAGCGGGCGGATCACGATCTTCGTCGCCATGCCAACTCCCGTTCTCTGTAAGGATGTTCAGGTGTTCCATGGGATCTCCGCGGGTACTTGCTGTCAAGTGCGCCCCCACGGGGCCACGTGATGTCCCAGCGACGGAGGCATGGTGGACGTGGTCGAGATGCTCGCCCTTCCGCGCGTCAAACCCGAGCACCGCCCGTACCGAACCGTGGACGGCAACATCCGGACTTGACTCCCGAAGACGTCTCCCAAGCCCTGGCGGATCTCTACGGCGCCGGTTTCGTCGAGGACATCGGCGCACCCAACCCCCTTCCACCCCATGAGCGCGAACGCCACAGCCGAGGCGTCCCGCTCCTGCGCTGGATGGACCGCGGTCCCCGCCTCACCCCCTGGGATGCCCAACTGCGCCTGCGCGAGGCCCGAGTTCTCCTGGTGGGTCTCGGGGGCACGGGAGGTCACGCCGCGCAGAATCTGGTGGCCTCCGGTGTCGGTCACCTGCACTGCGTGGAGCCGGACACCGTCGAGCTGTCCAACCTCAACCGCCAGCCCCTGTACCGGGAATCAGACATCGGCCGCCCCAAACTGGATGCCGCGCTGGCCACCCTGCGCGCCCTCAACTCCGATGTGGAGATCAGCGGCGAACGCCGCGAGATCCAAGGCCCCGAAGATCTCGCCGACCTGATCGGCAGGGGCTCGTACGACCTTCTCGTCGTCGCCGCCGACCGCCCCGTCGACATCTGGCGCTGGGCCAACCGCGTCTGCATAGCCGCCGGACTCCCGTGGGTGGACGCCGGCTACCGCGGCCCTCTGGCGACGGCGGGCGTCTACGTCCCCGGCACCGGCGCCTGCTGGGAGTGCCTGCGCGAGGGCGAGTTCGCGCGCCGGGACCTGCGGATCGCCGATGGGCAGGACGAGGAGATCGCCTCACCGAGAATGGCGTGGAACCCGGCGACCTCGGTGACCGCCGCTCTGTCGGGGGCACTTCTGGCGCACGCGGCGACAGCCCTCCTCACCGGTGTCCCCGTGCTGGCTCCCGGTTTCCGGTTCGGCGTGAACCTCATGGTGCCGGGTGACCCGGTCCTGGAACGGTTCCCCAGGCTCGACGACTGTCCGGCCTGCGGCCATCTCACCCCGCGATGACCCGAATTCGTCTGCATTCCGACGTCCGCTCACGTCCTGACGGTGAGGAGTGGATCGTCGGCCGCCTCTCCACGGGCCGGACGGTCGCACTCCCGGAGACGGGGAAACGGGCTCTGGACCTCCTCGCCGAGGGCCTCACCGCGTCGCAGGTGGCGGCTCGGCTGCGGGCCGAGACCGGCGAGGACATCGACGTACCGGACTTCGTGGAAGCGCTGGTCGCTCTGGGTTTCGTGGCGGAGCTGAACGGCGAGAAGGCCGCTGAACCGCGCCGCCGGCCACCTCCGTTGGCCAAGATCCGTCCTCGGCACGTCCGTTGGCTGCTGAACCCGGTACTTCCGTTCCTCGTGGCGGCGTTGGCGGCGGCAGCCGTCCTGAGTCGTCCACCGGTCCCCTTGACCCATCGCACCCTCCTCTGGAGCGACCACGGCAGCGCCGTCCTCGCGTCCGGCGCCTGCTTCGGCTGGGCCCTGATCATGCTGCACGAGTACGCGCACCTCCTGACAGCGCGGGCGACCGGCGTGAACGGCCGTATCCGACTGGGCACCCGTCTCCAGTTCCTGGTCGTGCAGACCGATATCAGCGGCATCGAACTGGCCCCCCGCCGCCACCGCCTCACCGCCTACCTCTCCGGTATCGCGGTCAACCTCACCGCCGCTTCCGTACTCGCTCTGGCCACACACGCGGTCGACGGCACCCCCCGCCGCGTCCTCGCCGCTCTTGCCCTGCTCTCCCTGCTCCCGGTCCCGTTCCAGCTGATGGTCTTCACCCGTACCGACCTCTACTTCGTCCTCCAGGACCTGCTGCGCTGCCGGGACTTGTACGGCGACGGCCTGGCGTACGCCCGCCATCTCCCCCGCCGCCTGCTGGCCCGCGCCACCCCCGAGGACGACCCCAGCCGTGCGCTGCCGGCTCGCGAGCGCCGCTCGGTACGGCTCTACAGCGCCGTACTCGTCATCGGTACGGCGCTGTGTCTGAGCGCTCTCGCCTTCGTCACTCTCCCCGCCGACGCGGCCCTCTTCGCCGGCGCGCTCACGGATCTGACGTCCGGCTCCTCCGTGGGTGAGCGGCTGGACGCGGTGGCCGTCGTCGTCACACTCGGTGGAGTTCACGCTCTCTGGGCACGGACGTGGTGGCGCGAGCGGCGGGCCTCAGCTGACCGATGACGGTGGCTCCCAACGCCACCCCCATCCCGACGAGTTGGAGCGCGGTGAGGGACTGCCCCAGCGCCGCCCAGCCGACGATCGCCGCGGTGAGGGGCGAGAGGGAGCCGAGGAGGGAGACCTGGGTGACGGAGAGGCGGGTGATGCCGCGGAACCAGAGCCAGTAGGCGAGGGCGGTGTTGGCGAGGGCGAGGTAGAGGTAGCCGGCGACGGCGTGGGTGTCGAGGGCGGGGGGTGCGCCCTCGGCCAGGAGGGCGATCGGGGCTATCAGCAGGCCGCCGGCGGTGAGCTGCCAGCCCGCGAGGGCGAGGGGGCCGGCGCCTTCGGGGCGGCCCCACCGCTTCGTGAGGACGGTCCCGGCGGACATGGAGGCCGTGGAGGCGACCGCGGCCGTCATACCCAGGAGGTCCAGGGCGCCTGCGGCCTTGAGTACTACGAGGGTGACGCCGAGGGCCGCCGCGATGGCGGTGAGGAGGGAGCGGAGCGTCGCCCGTTCGCGGAGCAGCAGCGCTGAGAGGCCCAGGACGAAGAGGGGGCCCGCCGAGGAGACGGCCGCCGCGAGACCGCCGGGGAGGCGGTAGGCGGCGAGGAAGAGGAGGGGGAAGAAGACGCCGATGTTGAGCGCGCCCAGGACACCCGCCTTCCACCACCAGGCACCGCGCGGGAGCGTGCGCGTGAGGGCGAGGAGGAGCAGTCCGGCGGGGAGTGCGCGCATCAGGCCGGTGAAGAGGGGGCGGTCCGGCGGGAGGAACTCCGAGGTCACGGCGTAGGTGGTGCCCCAGGAGACGGGGGCGAGGGCGGTGAGGAGGACGGTCGTGGACTTCATGGCACACCCCGGCTAGACAGCTTGATAGTGATTAGCTTAGCGCTAAGCAAATTAGAGTCAAGCTACTTAGCTGCGAGTAAGCGGCTGACCGGGGATACTCACCCCATGAGCACGCCCCCCAAGGACCCCGTGGACGCGATCGTCGACCAGTGGGCCGCCGCCCGCCCCGACCTCGACACCGCCGCGATGGAGGTGTTCGGCCGTATCTCCCGCATCGCCCGCGCGATGGGCGACCGCGCCGAGCGCGCCTACGCCCCCTTCGGCATCTCACGCGGCGAGTTCGACGTCCTCGCGACCCTCCGCCGCTCCGGCGACCCCTACTCCCTCTCGCCCCGCGAACTCTCCTCGACCCTGATGCTGACCACCGGAGGTATGACAGGGCGCCTCGACAAACTCGAACGCGCCGGCCTGCTGCGCCGCTCCCCCGACCCCACCGACCGCCGGGCCCTGAAAGTCACCCTTACGGAGGACGGCCTCCGGGTCGTCGACCAGGCGGTGACCGCCGGACTCGCCGTCCAGCAGGGCGTCGTCTCCGCCCTGGACAAGGAAAAGGTCGGCCAGTTGGCCGACCTCTTGCGGGAGCTGATGCCGGGGGCGACCCAGGAGTAGCCCCGGACCTGAGAGGTACCTCTCAGGGGGTAGCCCGCCGGAAAACACGACGGACGCCGCCTTCACCACCGTACGAATGACTCTCCGTACGACGGTGAAGGCGGCGTCCGTGCGATTCGGGCGGACGTCAGGCTTTGGACGGCTTGGGCTCGCGGTCCTTGGACTTGTCGAGGACCCAGACGAGGCCCGCGATCGCCAGGAAGATGGCGAGGGGGGCGACGACGAACAGACCCAGCGTGTCGACGACACTCAGGCCCGGACCCGGGTCGTCACCGTCGTCGCGCGTGAGCGCGAGCGCGGGGGACGACATCAGCAGCAGCATCAGCGTCGTACCGGCCGCCAGGGTGCCGGCGCGCAAGGCGTTCTTCTTGTCCACGGTGCAAAAGTAGCGAACGCCGGGGACGACCGCTCGTCCGGGGTCCCTTATCAGGGCCCTACCCGACCCCTAGGGGATCGGGACTCCCTCCCCGGATCGCGCCGGGACTGGCCGATCACCGCGCGAGCCGAACGCGACCAGCCACCCGCCTGCGCTCCGCCCCCTCGCCCCTCCCCACCCCTCCCCACCCCGCCCTCAGCGAACGGACCGCAGCACCTCCACCAACGCGTGCAGCCGAGGCGAAGCCGCCAGTTCCTCCAGGCTCACCGCCCTCCCCTCCCCGTCCGCGATCGGCAGCCGCCAGTTCGGATACTGGTCCCACGTCCCCGGCAGATTCTGTGGCCGCCGGTCACCGATCGCGTCCGGCAGCCAGAGCCCCACCAGCGAAGCCGGCGTCCGAGTCAAGTACCGGTAGACGGCCTGCACTTGAGCCTCCTCGTCCCCGCCCCCCGCGCCGAGCACCCCCAGCCACTCACGCACATCGGCAGCGGCGGCGGCCCGCTCCCGATCCAACGGTTCCGTCAACAACCCCAAGCGCTCGCGGAGTTCGACGTGCTCACCGCTCAACCGGGCCGCGGTGGACGGCAGATCGTGCGTGGTCGCCGTGGCGAGGCAGTCCGCCCGCCACCGCTCCGCCGCGACCGGCCGCCCGTCCCCCTCCCAGTCCCGCTCGAACCACAGGACGGACGTCCCGAGCACCCCCCGCTCCCGCAACGCCTCCCGCACCCCGGGCTCGACGGTCCCGAGGTCCTCCCCGATCACCACGGCCCCCGCCCGGGCCGCCTCCAGCACGAGCACCGCGAGCATCGCCTCCGCGTCGTACCGCACGTACGCCCCGTCGACGGGCGCCTCCCCCTCAGGGACCCACCACAGCCGGAACAGCCCCATGACGTGGTCGATGCGCAGCGCGCCCGCGTACCGGAACAGCCCCCGCAGCAGCTCCCGGAACGGCGCGTACCCCGCCGCCGCGAGCCGGTCCGGCCGCCAGGGCGGCAACCCCCAGTCCTGGCCGAGGGAGTTGAAGGCGTCGGGCGGCGCCCCCACGGACATCCCCGAGGCGAAGAAGTCCTGTTGGGCCCAGGCGTCGGCCCCACCGGGATGCACGCCCACGGCCAGATCGTGGACGACCCCGAGGCTCATCCCCGACTCCCGCTGCACGGCACGGAGTTGGGCGTCGGTGTACCAGGCGAGCCGGCAGTGGAAGTCGACCCGGTCCAGCAACTCCCGCCGTGCACGCGCGGTTTCCTCCGACCGGGGATCTCGCAGCCCCTCCGGCCACCGCGTCCACTCCGTCCCGTGTACCTCCGCCAGCGCGCACCACGTCGCGTGGTCCTCCAACGCCTCCCCCTGCTCCGCGAGGAAGTCGCAGTACGCGGCCCGCCGCCCCGGCCCCAGCGGAACGGCGACGACCGCCTCCAACGCGGCCCGCTTGGCGGCCCACACGGCGTCCCGGTCGATCAACTCCCCTTTTTCCAGCACGTCTTGCCGCAACCGCGCACCCGACTCGCGATAGCCCGAAGCCCCTTCGGCATAGGCGAACTCGGGAATCTCCTCGATCCGGAGATACACCGGATCGGGAAACCTCCTGGAGGACGGCCGGTACGGCGAAGGGTCGACCGGCGGCCCCGGCACCCCCGCGTGCAACGGATTCACCTGCACGAACCCCGCCCCGAGCCCCCGCCCCGCCCACTCCGCCAACTCCCGCAGATCCCCGAGGTCCCCCATCCCCCAGGACCGCCGGGACAGCAGCGAGTAGAGCTGCACGAGAATCCCGTACGACCGAGAGGCAGGCGTGGGCAACCGGTCCGGCGCGACGACGAGATGACCGCCCCCGGTCCGCCCGTCGGCCAGAGTGACACTCAACTCATGCACCCCGAGGGGAAGTCCCTCGACCCCCTGCCGCACCTCCCCCTCCTCGGTGACCACCCGCACCACACTCCCCACGGGAAACACCGGCGCCGCCCCGCCCTCCCACTGCACGAGCGTCGGCGCCACCACCCGCTCCCCCAACACCCTCCGCCGCTCCCCCAGCGCCTCCCGCACCGCCTCCGGACTCCCCGCCGCCACCCCCAACGCCGCGAGCACCCGCACCAGCGCGGTCTCCGACGCCTCCACCGTCCGCCCCGCCCCTGGACTGAACGCCGGCACGACCCCGTACGACTCGGCGAGCTCCACCAACTCCTCATCGGCCACGGCAACCTCCTCGGAAGGGCGGGACGGGGGTCACCCCAGCAGTACCCCAGCGCTACCTCAGCACTACCCCATGCGTACTTCACAGACGCCCCCACAACTCCACACATCGCCCACTACAGTCTCTAGTTGTGCCGTACGTCACACCTGGGGGGTTACATGCGGGAGATGACCAAGGGCTCGAACGTGGCGCTGGCGGCGTTGAGCGAGAACGCCGGTTCGGTGATCGTGAGCCTGAGTTGGGTGAGTCCGACGGGCGAGGGGGACGCGGATGTGTCGGTACTGCTGCTCGACGGGAACGGAAAGGTGCGCGGTGACGGGGACTTCTACTTCTACAACAACCCCGTCGCGGCCGACGGCAGCGTGCAGATGCTCGGGAAGACTCCGACCGAGAGCGGCGACGAGGACCGGATCAGCTTCGATCTGACCGTGGTCCCCGAGAGGATCGACCGCATCGTCGTGGCCGCGAGCCGCTACGGGGGCGCCGGGTTCGGGGAGTTGGAGGATCTGAAGGTGACGCTGGCCGACGGGAGCGGGGAGGCTCTCGTCGGGTTCGCCATCGAGGACGCGGGCGCGGTCAGCGCGATCATCTTCGGGGAGCTGTACCGCCGGGGCGAGGAGTGGAAGTTCCGGGCGGTCGGCCAGGGGTACGACACCGGACTCGCCGGACTGGCAACGGACTTCGGCGTGGACATCGAGGACGACGCGGCAACCGACGACGCCGGGACGGACGACGCGGACGCGAACGGCACGAACGCCGACGACACCGTCGTACCCGTGGAGCGTCCCGTACCGGGGCTGGTCCCCACCCCCCGGCCACCCGCCGACGAAGCGACGCCCGTCGGCGAAACGGTGCCTGTCGGCGAGACGGTGCCGAAGAAACCCCTGCGCCCCCGGACCGCGAAGAAGAAGGTCACCGTCCCCAAGGCGCCGAAGAAATCCCTCGCGGAGAACGACAGTTGGCGGCAGGCGAGGCTCTTCCCCGCATCGGCCCTGAAGAGCGACCGGGACCGGGAGACGCGCGCGACCTCGGTCCTGCTGTCGGTGATGGCACAGGTCCCGGAGTTCGGCCGCAGGCTCACCGCCGCGTTCGGCGCCCCGGCCGGCCGGATGGAGACGTTCACCGAGGTGTCGTTGCCGCAGGGCGACACCCCGAGGCGCCCGGACGGAGTCATCCGCGTCGAACGGGCGGGCAAGCTGTGGACCGCGCTGGTCGAGACGAAGACCAACGGCAACGCCCTCAAGTCCGAACAGGTGCAGGCGTACATGGACATCGCCGCGCGACGCGGGTACGAGGCTGTCATCACCCTGTCGAACGACGTGGCCCTCGACGGCAGCCCCCTGGTGGACGTCAAGGTCGACGGACGCCGTAAGCACAAGGTCGCCCTCTGGCACCTCTCCTGGGCCGAAGTCGCCCACCAGGCACAGATGTTGATCCGTCACGAGGGCGTCGGCGACAAGGCGCACGCCTGGCTGCTCCTGGAGCTCCTGCACTACCTCCGGCACGACAACTCCGGCTGCCACGGCTTCCAGAACATGGGCGCGGCCTGGGTCCCCGTGCGCAACGGCATCGACGACGAGACCCTGTGCGCGGGCGATCCAAGGGCGTTGGACGTCGTGGAGAGCTGGGAGCGGCTGGTCCGGCAGATCTGCCTGAGCCTCGGCGGCGAACTGGGCCAGAAGGTCCTGCCCGTCCAGCGCGCGAAGCGCGGCGCCGACCCCAAGGAGCGCCGCAGCCGCCTCGCCGACCAACTCTGCCTGGACGGGCGCCTGTCGGCGGAACTCCGGATCGAGGGGGCGCCCGGTGTCCTGGCGGTGAACGCGGATCTCCGCACGGCGAAGCTGCGGACGTCGATCGACATCCCGGCGCCCGCGCAGGGCTACCCCCTCACCTGGGCCAAACGCCTGGTCCGCCGCCTCGCGGACGCCCCCGCCGACCTCCACGTCGAAACGCTCGTCGAGGGGGAGCCCGGCGGCCCGCGTGGCACCCTCGAACGTCTCCGCCCCGAACCGGCGGACCTCCTCCCGAAGAACCCCGACACCCGCATCACCGGCTTCCGCCTCTCCCTGTTCAAGGGGATGGGCAGCAGCCGGGGAAACGCGGAGTCGGGGTTCATCCGCAGCGTGGACGACGCGGTCAACCGCTTCCACGAGGGCGTCGTCGTCCGCCTGGAGACAAGCCTGGAGACAAGCAGGGCCTAGAAGTCGTCGGCCCCGTTGCGCAGTTCGTACGTCCAGTACCCGGTGAGCGCCTTCGCCGGGTCGACGGCGATGCCGTCCGTGCCGGGGGCGGAGACGGTGATGACGGTGGAGTCGCCCTCCAGGACGACCTGGAACGCCGAGACGGGTTCGTTGTCCTCGTCGACGCCGCCGTCCGAGAGCTTCACGAGGGCGTAGGCGGGGGCGCCGGCGGCCAGGACGACCGGGGTGGCGGGCTTGCTCTTGGCGACGGCCGGGACGTCCTGCTTGTGGCTCTCCAGGAACTGGATACGCGGGAAGCCGGTCAGCCGGCAGGAG
Source organism: Streptomyces sp. NPDC004539 (assembly GCF_040610055.1). NCBI lineage: Bacteria > Bacillati > Actinomycetota > Actinomycetes > Kitasatosporales > Streptomycetaceae > Streptomyces > Streptomyces sp. NPDC004539. The sequence goes on from NZ_JBEXLS010000004.1 coordinate 416,961, forward strand.
TGCCGGGTGGTGTTCTTCACGGTGAGGACGAGGTGGGTGTAGGGCGGGCCGTCCTGGAGGGCGGCGGTGATACGTACGTCGCCGGCGGCGCAGACCGGAGTGGAGGCGGACGCCTTGGCGCCGGCCGTACCCGTAGTACCCGTAGTACCCGTAGTACCCGCAGCACCCCCCGTAGTACCCGTAGTACCGGACGTCCCCGTGCCGTCAGCCGCCGTCTTGTCGGCCGCCGACGTAGCCGCCACCGGAGCCGAAGCCACCGTCGCCTCGGGCGACGCCGCCCCCGAGGTCTGCGTACCCGTCCCGCTCTGGCAGGCGGTGAGGGACAGAGCGAGGGCGGTCCCCGCGAGGGCGAGCAGAGCGGAGCGGTGCGATGCGGTGTTCATGGTGAGGTTCCCCGTAGGTGAGAGAGCGGTAGAAGTGGTCAACGGTGGTACGGCGAGGGCTACTTGAAGCGCCCGGGCCGGTAGTCGGAGGGCAGCGTGTGGACGAACTCGCGCGGATCGGCGTGCGCGGCCTCCAGCTTCTCCGGCACGCTGTGGTAGCCGAGGGCGTACAGATTCCGGCCCGGGTCCCAGGTGTTGTACGCGTACATCGCGTTGCGCTTGAGCTTCATGTGCGCGCTGGGAATGTTCAGGACGAGGGCGGCGCCGTCCGCGCGGTCGCCCTCGGGACGGTCGTACGCGTAGACGTGGTTGAAGCGGACGTCGCTGATCGTGCCGTCGTTGAGCAGGCGGTAGGCGACGTCGCTGCCCGCCTTGTGCGCCTCCGTGCGCTCCAGCCAGCCCGCGGTGAACTTGTGGGAGGCGCCGGGGTATTGCTCGGCGAGGGCCCTGACCTTCGCCTCGATCCGGTCGACCATCTTGTTGTAGGCGGAGTCGCTGCTGCCGTCGTCCGGCACCTTGAAGTTGATGACCTTGTCCACGCCGAGGGCCTTCGCGGAGGCCATGAACTCGGCGGTCCGGGCGGCAACGACCTTGCTGACGCCGTCAGTTGGCCAGTCGAGACCGTGCCGGCCGCCCGCCGCGCACGGATGCGGGGTGGGCCACTGCGTGATGGCGCAGGGGTCCATGTTCATGCGGACGGCCAGATCGGGGTTACGGCCGTCGGTCACGAGGACGAGGTAGACGGGCCGGCCCGCCGCCTTGTGCTCCAGGATCGACCCGGCGAGGCCGAGCGCGTCGTCGTCCTGGTGCGGGGCGTAGAAGATGGCCGGCTTGGCGGCGGCCGACGCCGCGTGCGCCGGGAAGGCGACGGCGGCGGCGGTCAGCACACCGGCCGTGAGGACGCCGCGCCGGGAGAGCCCGGGGGCGTTGCTGTCGTCGTTCATGTGGGGGGCCTCGTTCGCACGGGGTGGAAACGGCAGGGGACGGCGGTGCTTGCGCGTCCGCCTTCAGTCGACCACCCGGCACCCCCTCCGACCAGGCAGTTCTCCCGGCAGAAGTACGTCCGTCATACTTCTGCCGGTGGCTCTCGTCCGGACGAGCCGGATGATCGGAGACATCGACGGTGCGGGTCGGCACCCCTTCCGCGGGGGATTTCGGGCAGCGGTTGCGGGGGCTCAGGGCCCAAGCCGGCCTGAGCCAGGAGGCGTTGGCGCACGCGGCCGGGGTGAGCGTGCGGGCGCTGGCCGACATGGAGCGCGGCCGGACACGCGGCCCGCAGCGGCTGACCGTGCGGGCGCTGGCCGAGGCGCTGAATCTGGACGACGCCGGCGAGGCGAGCCTGGAGGAGGCAGCCGCCGCCGGTCGCCCACGCCCCAGAGCGACGGCCCCGACGGGCACCCTGTCGCTCCCCCGGGACATCCAGGACTTCACCGCGCGCGGTCCCGCCCTGACCCAACTCCTGGACGCCCGCCCCTCGGTGACCGTCGTCTCGGGCCAACCCGGCCTCGGCAAAACGGCGTTCGCGGTGCACGCCGCCCATCTCCTCGCCCCGCACTTCGCGGACGGTCAACTCGCCCTGGATCTGCACGGGATGGACCCCGAGCCGACGACCCCGAGGGACGCGCTGGCCCGGCTGCTGGGCGCGGTGGGTGTCGCGGACGCGGCGATCCCGGCCGCCACCGAGGACCGTGCGGGCCTGTGGCGGTCCATCTCCGGCGAGCGGCGCCTGCTCCTGCTGCTGGACAACGCCGCCGACGACGCACAGGTCGTCCCGCTGCTGCCGGGCACCGGCCCGTCGATGACGATCGTCACCAGCCGCCACAGTCTGGCGGGCCTGGAGGCGGTGCACCGTACGGACTTGGCCCTCCTGCGCCGCGAGGAGGCGGTGGAGCTGCTGACCCGCATCATCGGCCCGGACCGGGTACGCGCCGAGGCCCAGGCCGCCCGCGACCTCGCGGACCTGTGCGGGTGTCTGCCGCTGGCGGTGCGGATCGCGGGGCAGCGGCTGCTGAGCCGGCCGGGCGAACGCCTCGCCAAGCTCGTCGCCCGACTCGCCGCCGAGGGACGCCGGTTGGACGGGCTCCAGGCCGGAAGCCTGCGCGTACGGGCCGCGTTCGCGCTCTCGTACCGCCAACTCCCGTCCGACTCAAGGACGTTGCTGCGGCGTGCGGCGCTGGCCGCCGGTGGGGACTTCAGCCCCGAGACCGGCGCGCTGCTGGCGGGGCTGCCGTACGACGATGTCGTCGACCGCGCGGAGGAGTTGACCGACGCCGGGCTCCTCCAGAGCGACCCCGTCGCCGAGCGGTACCGCTTCCACGACCTTCTCCGTTTGTACGCCGCCGAGTTGACCGAGGCCGAGGACGAACCCGGGGTCCGGGCCGAGGCGTTGGACCGGACGGCGGACTGGATGCTGCGCCGGGCGACCGCAGCCGCGCTGCACTTCGACGTCGACCACGAGCCGACCTCGCGGGACGACCCCGATCCGGACGGCGCCCCCAACGGCCGTGAGGAGGCGCGGGCCTGGCTGGAGGCGGAGCGGGCGCAGTGGCTCGCGGCGCTGCACCGGGCGCATGCGGCGGGCCGGTACCGGCAGGTTCTGGACACGGCGCGGGCCATGCACTGGTTCTCCGACGTGAACCAGCACTGGGAGCAGTGGGTGGACGTCTTCCGGCTCTCCGCCGACTCCGCCCGGCTGCTGGGCAGCAGACAGGAAGAGGCCGTCCACCTCAACTACCTCGCCTGGGCCTACAACTTGTGCGTGCACGACCCGCGCGCGGCCCTCACCACCGCCGACGCCGCACGGACGGCGGCCCGCGAGTGCGGGGACGGGCTCCAGGAGGGCTGGTCCCTCGGGTACGCGGCGGGCGCGCTGCAACGGCTGGGCCGGGGCGGCGAGGCGGAGGAGCGCCTGCGGGAGGCTACCCGCCGCCTCGCCGCGCTGGACTCCCCGCAGGCCCGGCTGGCCGAGCTGACCGTCCTCAACACCCTCGGCACACTCCTGCGCCAGACCGGCCGCGCGGCCGAAGCACTCGGCATCCACCGCCGCTGCGAGCGGATCTGTCTCGCCGGTGTGCCCGGTCGTACGGCCGATCTCATGGCGATGTACCACGCCGTCGCCCGCCAGCACATCGGCAACGACCTCGCGGCGCTGGGCCGTTGGTCCGAGGCGGAGGCTCCGCTACGGCAGGCGCTGGCCCTGTTCGACACGGCCCAGATGCCGTCCTGGTCCGAACCGGCCCGCCTCGACCTGGGCCGGGTCCTGGGCGCGACGGGGCATCCCGAGGCACGGGAGGCCCTGTTGACGGCGCATGACGCGTTGGCGGCGATGCGGAGCCCTAGGCAGGCGGAGGCGGCGGAGGCGTTGGCTGCGCTGGACGGGGGGTAGGGGTCAGCGGAGGGAGGTGGTGAAGGTGTGCCAGGTGGTGGGAGTGAGGAGGAGTACCGGGCCGCTGGAGATCTTGGAGTCGCGAACGGCAACGGTGCGGGGGACGTTCCGGGCGACCTCGACGCAGTTGGCACCGGGGTTGCTGTAACTGGACTTCGCGAACTGGAACTGAGGAGGCACGGGGCTAACTTTCCTTGCGGAGGCTGTCGATGAGCGCGATCGAGTCTCGTGGAGCGAGACTAAGCCGAACGACCCGATCGAACACCTCGTTAAAGTAGCCGCTCTCCTCCGCGTCCTCCATCCATGTCATGCCGGTGTGGGTATCGCTCTGGACGACGTCGAGCGCCCCGTCCTCCGCGAAGGAGAGGATGCTGAACGAGGCGGTGTTCGCGGGATGCGCCCCGGTCCAGAACGGGAGCACCTGGAGTCGGACGTTGGTCAGCGCCGAGAGGTCGAGCAGCCGCTCCAACTGCCCCCGCATGACACCGGGTCCGCCGATCTGCTGCCGCAGCGCCGCTTCCCAGATCACGGCGTAGTAGTGGACGGGGTTGTCCCCCAGGAGGCGCCCCTGGCGCTTCTGCTTGACCTCGACTTCGGCCTCGATCTCGTCGGGGTCCTCCCACGCGGGATGGGCCACGCACAGCGCACGCGTGTACCCGGCGGTCTGGAGCAGACCCGGAATGAGCGCCAGTTCCCAGCTGCGGATGCGGCTGGCGACGTCCTCCATGGAGATGAACTCGGCCATCGCCCCGTCCCCCACAGAACCGCGCCACCACCCCCTCGCCTTGCGCCGCTCACGGTCCAGCTTCGCCAGGTCGAGCAGCCGGGCCAGCACCTCGTGATCCTCAAGTCCGTACGCCTCGCAGAGAATCCGGATGTCCGGGTCCCGCATCGGCACCCAGCCCTGCTCCATCTTCACGATCTTCGAGTTGGTGGCGTTGATCGCCTCGGCGGCCTGGCGCTGGGTCTTGCCGGCGGCGTCACGCAGGCGCAGCAGCTCCCCACCCAGCTTGCGCGCCAGGACAGTTGAGGTCCGGTTGCCCAGTGGTGTCGTACGAGTCACCGACCCAGTGTGTCTCATGAACCACACTCCGTCACCCGTTGGAGACAATAATCTCCGATCCGCTTGCGCCCAAGAATCGAACCCCCCTACCGTCGGGCCAACCCACCGCACAAGGGAGGCCGGAACAATGCCCACCCACCACGAAGACGAACGCACCTACACCCCCACCGCCCACAACGTCACCCGCGCCCGAACCCGCGCCGCCGAACTCACCACCACCTGGGGCCACCCCACCCTCGCGGGCGACGTCGCTCTCGTCACCAGCGAACTCACCACCAACGCGATCCTCCACGGCAGCCTCCGCGACCGCCTCATCCACATCCGCCTCGCCACCACCGACACCACGCTCCGCCTGGAAGTCAGCGACCCCCGAGCCGAACGCGTCCCCCACCCCCGCGAAGCGACCCCCACCGAACAGTTCGGCCGCGGCCTCACCCTCGTCAGCGCGCTGTGCCACGACTGGGGCTACGGCCCGCGCGACGGCATCGGCAAGACCGTGTGGGCGGAGTGGAAACTTCCCGGCTGAAAGAGCCGTACCTAGACCGGGAGCCGCCAGTTCGGCCCGTCAGGGGAACCGATCCATACGACTTGCTCCCACGGCGTCGCCGTCATCCCGAACCCCGCGAGATCCGGACCCCCTTCACGCTGCCAGGCGTGCAACCCCTCCTCCACCTGGTCCCACAGACGAAGCGGCCCGTGCTGGTGGACGACCCGGCCCTCGGTCCATGCCTGAGAACCGGTGGCCACGTCCCGAAGGACGACACCGGTACCTGTCTCCATCAACTCGGCGGAGGGAGCGGAGAGTTGCGCGACGAACCGGCCCGCCCAGCTCTCCAGAAGACCGGGGTCCAGGTGAAACGGCCGAGTGTCGCCGTCCTGACGGAAGTAGACCGCCGACGGGGGACGTTCGTGAGGGCGGGCCAGCATGTAGCTGATGGCGTCGGCGGTGAAACGGCCCTGGGCGACGCCCTCGTCGTCGAGAGTGAGGCGGATCAGCCCGGCTGCGAGCGCCCATCCGCTGATCGTCGTGGTGATCGTCCCGCCCTCGTTCAACTGCCAGAACCAGGAGGGCGGCACCGTCCGCACGGAGCACGTGGCGACGATCGCGTCGTAATCGGCGTGTTCCTTGCACCCGTTGAGCCCGTCCCCGACGGCGAGGGAGGGTTCGTACCCCGCGTCACGCAGATGCCCGGCGGCGCGGGCGGCGATCTGTGCGTCGTACTCGATGCTGACGACGTTCTCCGCGCCCAGACGATGGCAGAGCAGGGCCGTGGAGTAGCCGGTCCCCGTACCGATCTCCAGGACCTTCTGCCCCGGCCGCAGCCCGGCGACCTGTGCGGTGCGCACGACGAGGGAGGGGAGGGTGGCCGAGGAGGTGGGGCTCCCGGTGATCGGACCGCGCGCATCGCCGGCCTCGACGCCGTCGACCTGGGTGACCCAGGTCCGGTCGGCGTGGACCATCCGCAGCCACTCGTCCTCGGCGGTCTCCACCCGCCGCACCGGCACCCACCCGCCGCCCGTGGCGCTGAAGACGGCGTCTCCGAGGAACCGCTCCCGCGGCACAGCCGCGACCGCCGCCCTCCACTCCGGCTCGGCGGGGATGCTCGCGGCGAGTGCGGCCCTCAGGGCGGCCGGATCAGTGGTCAAGGCGACCTCCTCCGTGCTGGAGCCGGTCTGCGACGGCACGGACCATCCTGCCGGTAATCGGCTCCGGGAACCACGCGAACTGTCCGTTCGGGTTGCATTCGTACCACCACACGCGGCCGTCGCGGTCGACGCCGAAGTCGAAGGCGCCGAAGACCAGGCCGAAGGCGTCCAGATACCGGCGAACACATGTGGCCAGGTGGGCAGGGGTGTCGACGAGCGAGTAGGACAGGGCGTCGTAGTGCCGCCGCCAATCCGTTCCGGGGGACCCGCTGATCCGGACGGTGAAGATCTCCTCCCCCACGGCCGTCACCCGAAGGTCCGCCACCGACGGCACGCGCTTCTGAAAGAGGTGTGCGGTGTGTCCGACTCCGGAATCCAGACCGGCGGGGTCGACCTCCTCGACCCATACGGTCAGGGCCCGGCCGGCTGCGTCCTGGTAGTCCGTACCGCGCAGCGGCTTGTAGACCACCGGCCCGTGCTCGCTCGCGAACTCCCGTGCGGCGGACTGCTCGTTGGTGAGCAGGGTGGGCGGGACATCGAAGCCACAGCGAGCCGCGACGGCGAGTTGTGCGGGCTTGTACTCGGCGTCGCGGTTGCGCCAGGGGTGGTTGACGTAGTGCGCGCCGGGGAGTGACGCGAGGACGCCGCCGAGACCGTACCGGGCCTCCTCACGGCACCAGTGGGCGTCCTGCTCGGACATTCCCGGTGACGCCGTGTACGGACGAGGACGCCGCCAGTACACGGAGCGCACCTCGTCGAGGAACGCCGTCCGCGTCGGCGTCCGTAGACTCCCACGCAGTCCGGGGACTCCCAGGCGGGCGACGACGGAGACGTCCACGGGGAAGTCCCCCGGGTCCAGACGGACCACCGGGACCTGCCGCCGGTTCAGCTCCTCAATCACCACGTCGGCGGTCGCGTCGTCGACCCGCGAGACCACCAGAACGGGGTCGGGCGAGGTCAATCCGTATCGCCCTCTTGGTCGCTGCCCTGATCCGGCGCGCCGTCCAGACTGGTCTTCGTCTGGGTCTCCTTGCTGGTCTCCGACTTCTTGTGCTTGTTCACGAGAAGCCTGTCGACGCCATCCGGATCGATCCATCGACCGGTCTGCGTCACAGGGTCGAGGACGACCTCTGCCGCAGGGAGAACCACCGTCTCGGGGTAGGGCCTCATCCGGGTCACGCCCCAGGGCACCGCCGTCTCGCTCACTCCCACCTCCTGTACGCACATTATGTTGCGCATCGATCACCTGCGGTAGTGGACATCCGGCCCACGCCTGGACGCAATCACCTTTCCCCACACGGCACTTCTTGCGCGACTTTGCCACTCCTTTACAACCCGCCCCACCTCCCCCTCGTCTCCCCCACGAACCGCACCCCGCGGCCCACGCGAGAGACAGAGGCCCCTTGATGAGTTCCCGTATGCGCCGGCTCGCCGGAGTGACCATCGCCGCGCTCGCGACGACCCTCGCGACCGCGTTGCCCGCTCACGCGATCAACCGGGTGGACTGTGGCGACCGGAGCGACTTCCTGTACTTCGAGGTGGACGGCGCGAACCCGTGCTTCGCGAACGCCGGGACGATCGACGTCGCGATCTACGGCATCGGCTGGATGAGCACCGGCAACAACGAGGTCAGCATCAAGTACCGGACGGTTCTGGGTGGGCCGTTGTGGGACTCGGGGCGCCTCGCGAAGTGGACGGCGTTCGATCTGGGGCTGGCGTCGGGGGCGCCCAGCAAGAAGGTGCACAAGATCGAGCAGATCACCATCTACTGAGCGACGCCGGACGCCAACAGGGGCCCCGTACCGCTGAGTTACGCCTCCCTTTCGGTACGGGGCCCCAGCCACGTACGTGTACGAGGCCCCCCACCCCGTCCGTACATGTGCGAGGCCCCTCCCCTACCCCGCCACCTCCAGCACCGCCTTCCCCGAAACCCGCCGCCCCCGCAGCGCCTCGGCCGCCTCCCCGAACCGTTCCCAGGACCCCCGCCACCCCACCTCGACGCCCAACTCCCCCTCGGCCGCGAGCCCGGCGAGAACGGCGAGATCTTGACCGGCCGGACTGTCGATGACGAACGAGGACAGGGACTTCGCGGGCCCGACGGTCGCGTAGGGCGGAAAGACGGCGGGCTCGCCAGAGGTCCACCCGACGCTCTGCACACTCCCACCAGGCGCCAACAAACCCCAGACGGCGACGAGTTGGGACCCGCCGACACTGTCGACGACGACATCGACGGCCCCTTCGATCCCCTCCACCCCGACGACCACCTCATCGGCCCCGACCAACCCCTCCCCCCGAGCCACCGACCCCACGGAAGCGATCACATACGCCCCACTCCGCGCGGCAAGCTGCACAGCGAACCGCCCGACTCCCCCGGACGCCCCGGTCACCAGCACCCGCTTCCCCGGCCCCGCCCCACCAGCCCGCAACGACCGCAGCGCCGCCACCCCGGCGACCGGCAACCCCACGGCCCGCCCCGACTCCAACTCCCCCGGCACAACAGCCAGTTCCCCCACCCCCACAGCAACCCGCTCGGCAAACGCCCCCGACGTCAACGCCACCACCCGCTCCCCCACCCCAGGCCCACCCCCACCCTCGGCACCCCGCACCACCACCCCCACAAGATCCGACCCGAGCACACCCCCCACCGGCACCCGCCCCGACCGGGCATCGTTCAAGTCCCCATAGTTCAACGACACATGAGACACCTGAACCACCACCTCCCCCTCCCCCACCCGCGGTTCCCCCACCTCCCCGAGCCGAACCGCACCCGGCACAGCCGGATCAACAACCAGCGCACGAACACCCACGACACGCTCCCCCTTGGCTCACGATCTGTAACTGCCCCCATCATCGGTAGCCACCCCCACCCCCGGAAGAGGGCACTTTCCTGTGACACAGGCACACCCGTGTGACAGAAGACCGGCCCTCATTTCATGGCTCACCCGTCCGGCGGAACGTCCACTCGGATTCTCCTGACCTCCGGATACGGCGCTTCCATGCCTCTCAGTCACCGCTTTCTCACCAAAACCGTCCGGACGACCCCCTTCCCTTTCGGCGAGAAGATCTTATGATTCACCTACTTATTTTCAGCCATCCAATCACCCGGTGGCCTGGTCGCACCCCCGCACGGCCTCCGCGAGAGAACGACGGTCGCCCATGCCCGACACGCGCTCCTCCGACTACACCAGCCGCCTCACCCGCCTGGAGACATCCGGCATCAAGCGTTTCCTGCCCACCCAGGCCCCGTACCGCTGGAATCTCCGCCGCCTCCGTCTCGGGAGGGTACTGGACGTCGGCTGCGGCCTCGGCCGGAACCTCCTGAACTGTTCCCCGGAGAGCGTCGGGGTCGATCACAACCCGCACTCGGTGGCCACCTGCCGCGAGCGAGGACTGACCGCGTACGTCCCCGACGAGCTGGCGAAGGCCCCCGACTGCGGCCCCGGCTCGTTCGACAGCCTGCTGTGCGCGCACGTCCTGGAGCACATGGACGAGGACCTCGGCGTCAAGATCCTCGACCAGTACCTCCCCCTGGTGAAGCCGGGCGGATCGGTGGTCCTCATCACGCCGCAGGAGGCGGGCTACAAGACCGACGCCACCCACGTCCGCTTCGTCGACTTCGCCGGCCAGCGCGCGCACGCGGAGAAGGCGGGCGTGGCCATAGCCCGCACGTACTCGTTCCCCTTCCCCCGCCCGGTCGGCAAGGTCTTCCCGTACAACGAGTTCATCCTCGTCGGCACCACCCCCGCCTGACCGGCCCAGCCCCCCTCTCGGGGGGGGCTGATCCACGCCCGACTATTCACTCAGTACATATATGTGGTGCATACTGGCCGACATGAGCACCCGCCACATCCTCCTCGGCCTGCTCGCCACCGGTCCCAGCCACGGCTACGACCTCAAACGGCGGCATGACGAACGGTTCCCGCAGGCCCGGCCGCTGGCGTACGGGCAGGTGTACACGACGTTGCAGCGGCTCGTGCGGGACGGGCTCGCGGAGGTGGAGGGGACCGATTCGGACGGGGGGCCGGAGCGGACGACGTACCGGTCGACCGAGGAGGGCACCCGCGAACTCACCACGTGGGCAAGGGAGATCGCCCCACCGGCCCCCTTCGTGACGAACGAGATCTTCGCCAAGGTCGTCGTCTCGATCCTCAGCGGCGGCGACGCGGCGGGCTACCTCGCGGCCCAACGGACCGCCCACATGGCCCGGATGCGCGAACTCACCGCCGTGAAGACGGGCCCAGGCGCGGACCTCGCGACCGTCCTGTCCGCGGACTACGCCCTCAACCACCTTGACGCCGACCTCCGTTGGATGACCACCACGGGGTCCCGGCTGACCACACTCACCTCGGAGGTAGACGCCAGATGAAGGACACCGCGCTCCTGTCGGGGCTCGGACTGCACAAGACGTACGGTCCGACACCCGCCCTGCGGGACGCCTCGCTGGAGCTGGCCGCGGGAGAGATCCTCGCGGTCACGGGGGCCAGCGGAAGCGGCAAGTCGACGCTTCTGCACTGCCTTTCGGGCATCGTGCGGCCGGAGAAGGGGACGGTCCGGTACGCCGGGACCGCGCTCGACGGCGTCTCCGAGAAGCGGCTCAGCGAACTGCGGCGCAGCGACTTCGGCGTCGTCTTCCAATTCGGCCAGCTGATACCGGAGTTGACCGCGCTGGACAACGTCGCGCTGCCCCTGCTGCTGGCCGGGCGGCGCCGGGAGGACGCCTGGGACGAGGCCCGGCGGTGGCTGGAGCGGTTCGGCGTCCTCGCCCAAGAGCCCCTGCGGCCCGGCGAGATGAGCGGCGGCCAGAGCCAACGCGTCGCCCTCGCCCGCGCGTTGATCACCTCACCGCGCGTCCTGTTCGCCGACGAACCCACCGGCGCGCTCGACTCCCTCACCACCGAACAGGTCATGACCACCCTCACCCACACCGCCCGCGACACCGGCACGGCGGTCCTCCTCGTCACTCACGACGCCCAGGTCGCCGCGTACGCCGACCGCGAGGTCCGGATGGCGGACGGGGCGACCGAGCCGACGGGGGTGGCGGCGTGAGCGGTACTCACGACAACTCCGTTGCCCGCGGGGCCGGTTACGCCGGCGCCCTCGCCGTCGATCTCCGGCTCGCCTGGACCCTCCTGCGCGGTTCCGACCGCCGCGAGTGGTGGCGGATCGGGCTCACCGCGCTCGGCGCCGGTGTCGCCACTGCGCTCGGGCAGCTCGCCGCCGCGCTGTACTCGCTCCGAGGGCACCACCAAGTTCCGTACGCGGCAGGGCTGTTCGACAACCCCGGGGAACGGCGGGGCGCCGTCTTCGTCCTGGGGCTGCTCCTGATCCCCGTCCTCGCGTTCCTCGCACAGTGCGCGCGGATCGGCGCCGTGCACCGGGACCGGCGGCTCGCGGGGCTGCGGCTCGCGGGGGCCGGTACGGCGCAGGTGCGCAGGATCGCCGCGTTGGAGACGGGACCGGCGTGCCTGCTCGGGGCCGGTGTCGCCGGCGTCGTATGCGTATCCGTGCTGGCGAGTCTGTGGTCGGGGGCGACGGGGTTCACCTGGGCCGGGATGGCGCTGGTCGCCGTCGCCGTGCCGGTGCTCGGTACCGGTGCGGGGGTGTTCGCGCTGCGGCATGTCGTGGCCTCGCCGCTGGGGTGGGTGCGGCGGGTGCGGCCCGCGGGCGGGATCAGGGCGTGGGCCGTGCCGCTGGGCGCGGTGTGCGTGGTCGTCTTCATGGCCTTCACCCTCCTGACCAGGGACATCCGCGGCAGTCTGCTCCCGGTGTTCGTGGTCCTGTTCGTCGCGGCCGTCGGGCTCGGCGCCGTGGGGCTGGCCGGAACGCTGGCCCGGTTCGCGGGACGGACGCTCGCGCGCCGCGCCCGCACCGCCGCCGTCCTCATCGCGGCGGAACGCCTGCGGGACGATCCGTGGGCGGCGGCGCGTACGCATGCGGCGGTGCTGCTGACGACCGTGATCGGGACGGGGTACGTCGGGGTGCGCGCCGTCCTCGTGGACGACCTCGACGGCAGGCAGTTCGCCGAGAGCCCTGACTTCTACCTCGCGGGCCTCGACCTCACCGCCGCCGCGATCGGGCTCGGCCTCCTCATCGCCCTCTCCGGGCTGGCCGTCGGCGCCGCCGAGTCCCTCGCGAACCGGCGCCGGAGCCTCGCCGCGCAGGTCGCGGCGGGGGTGCCGCGTACGGTGCTGGCGCGGGCGCTGCTACTGGAGACGGCCCTGCCGCTGGCCCCGGCGGTGCTGTTCGCGGGCGGGGGCGGGGTGGTGATCGGCGCCTGGTACGGGGCTCTCACGAACGTCTCCGTCCCCTACGCCTCGCTGCTCGTACCTCTCGGGGTGTACGGGGCGTGTCTGCTGGCCGCGGCGACGTCGTTGCCGTTGCTGGGGCGGGCGGTACGGCCGGGGGAGCTGCGGCATACCTGAGGGGGACGTACCTGAGGGGTAGGGGTCGCACACCAGCCCCCTGCCCCGGGAGCGCGAGGGGATTCCCGGGGCAGGTATGCGAAAGCCCGGATCTCAGGCCGATATGCCGTCGATCCGGGCGAGTGCGTCGTCCGCGCCGTATGGCCGCAGGTAGGGCAGCCAGCGCGGGTCCCTATGGCCGGTCCCGATGATGCGCCAGGCCAGGCCGGTGGGTGGTGCGGGTTTGTGGCGCAGGCGCCAGCCGATCTCGGTGAGGTGCCGATCGGCCTTCGTATGGTTGCAGCGCCGGCAGGACGCCACGACGTTGTCCCACGCGTGCTGCCCCCCGCGGCTGCGCGGGATGACGTGGTCGACGCTGGTTGCGACGCCACCGCAGTACATGCACCGGCCTCCGTCACGCGCGAACAGCGCACGGCGGGTGAGGGGGACGGGACCCCGGTAAGGGACTCTGACGAATCGCTTGAGCCGGACCACGCTGGGCGCGGAGACCGTGACGGTCGCGCTGTGCAGAAAGGCGCCCGAATCCTCCAGGGAGACTGCCTTGTTCTCCAGGACGAGGACGAGCGCGCGGCGGAGCGGTACGACGCCGAGGGGCTCGTACGACGCGTTGAGGACCAGGACATGCGGCACGGATGCCTCCTTGGGCGTCGGCGGCGCGTGGCTCGCGCCGGGACGATCTGCTAGCAGTCTCTCCTCTTGCCTGGTGAACGCGCCACCATGTCCCGGTAACGGGCTGGGAGTGTTTTCGACCACATCCGATGTCTGTCCCCCGCCGGAGCCCTTCAAGCGCGGGTGAGACAGGTCTCTGTCGGCTCGTTCGGACAGAGCTCCACACAATGCCCCGTTAGTGTGGTGTGTCTGCCCGGACGGTGACCTTTTCGTGACCTCGGGCCGCCGTACTTGGAGGTATCCGCTGTGTCCCTGTCCGCCGCCCTACTGGCCGACGCGTCCCCTTCCCCGTCCCCGTCGGAGTCACCCACAGTGACCGTCCCGACGCTCCAGGACGCACAGGAGAGCGCGACCAACGCCGCGAGCTGGGTCGAGCAGAACTGGTCGACGTGGCTCGCGATCGGGCTGCGGGTGCTGCTGATCGTCGTCATCGCGGTGGTGTTGCGGAAGGTGGTCCTCCGCGCGATCACCAAACTCATAGACCGGATGAACCGCACGGTCGAATCAGTGGACGGAACGGCCCTCGGCGGCCTCCTGGCCAACGCGGAACGCCGTCACCAGCGCTCGCAGGCCATCGGTTCGGTCCTGCGCTCCGTCGCCTCCTTCATGATCCTCGGCACGGCCGCCCTGATGGTCCTCTCCACCTTCCAGATCAACCTCGCCCCCCTCCTCGCCTCCGCCGGTGTCGCGGGCGTCGCCATCGGTTTCGGCGCGCGCAACCTCGTCACCGACTTCCTCTCCGGCGTCTTCATGATCCTTGAGGACCAGTACGGCGTCGGCGACCAGATCGACGCGGGCGTCGCCACCGGCGAGGTCATCGAGGTCGGCCTCCGCGTCACCAAGCTCCGCGGCGCCGACGGCGAGATCTGGTACGTCCGCAACGGCGAGGTCAAGCGCATCGGCAACCTCTCGCAGGGCTGGGCCACGGCGGGCGTCGACGTCACGGTCAAGCCCACAGAGGATCTCGACCGCGTCAAGACGACCCTCACCGAGGTCGCCGAGCGCATGTCCAAGGAAGAGCCCTGGAACGAACTCCTCTGGAGCTCGATCGACGTAGTCGGCCTGGACTCCGTCCTCCTGGATTCCATGGTCATCCACCTCACCGCCCGCACGATGCCCGGCAAGAAGATCGCCGTCGAACGGGAGTTGCGCTGGCGCATCAAGCGCGCCTTCGACGCCGCGAACATCCAGATGGTCGGCGGGGCGGCGATCCCCCCCGAAGACCTCCCGGCCGACTCCTCCGCCACCGTCGCGGCCCCGTCCGTCTTCTCCAACTCCGACTCGCCTCAGTCGGTGGCTACTACGCCGATCGCGGGGCAGGGGCGGGCTGCGGGGAAGTAGGGAGTGGGGCTCGGTATTCCCGGAAGGACAGCGGGAGGCTTCGGAGAGCCGGAACGACTCAGCCAGCATGCCCCTCCGGGTGAGGCTCGAATGTACAGTCGATCGACATCTCGCGTACATCTCGGGGGATAAATTCAATCCACCCAGCACAGATTCCAAGGCCGCTCTGATGTCACGGCCGGGCCGGTTACGGTCCGGCCGGTCCGCACACCAAAACAGCGTGCGGACCCGTCAGCATCAGTCAGCGCCACTCGGGCGGGATGTGAGACAACTGCTCCTGAAGATCCCACCCCTCCGGTTTGCGTTCCGGGCAGTCCCATTTGGCGCCGGCCGCAACCCAGTACCCACGGGTCTGGCGAACCTTCGACAGATGGTCGTCGCCCAGTCCGGACTCAATCCCGCAGCATTCGCAGATGATGTACTCCGGCTGGCCGCGTTGGTTCCACAGTACGGTCCCATCGTCCAGACCACAGACCCGGCAAGCGGTTTCGCAGAGGCCCTCTCCATTAGTTTCCATTTAATTTACCTCGACTCCTCGCCCTCTTTCACTGAGCCAATCCTCCAGCGTAGTCCGATAGCCAATCGGATTGTTAACCGGATCGTACGGGCCCGGCTTGTACATGGTTTGAGGAACGCCGTCCTCGTTGATCCCTGTCCACGTATTTGTATTCTTGTCGTAGATGCCGACCCTTCCGGACCCTTGATCGTAGATCCGATATCCGGAAACTGGTTGCCCCTTCTTGACGACATCTCGACCGAGCGCACTGTACCGGTGGGCAAGCTCCACATATTCTGACATCGAGGTCAGCTCAGGGAATTCTGCCCTGTGTTTGTTCCAGTGGTGCGCGGCGTTCTGGACGTAATTCCGGCCCTGTCTGGGGTTCTGCGACCAAACATGCGGAACCTTCCCATCAGCCCGCATCGACTTGCCGAACGCCTCGATCGCCGAGAAGCCGTTCTTGCCCCACTTCCCGCCCGTCGCGCCCCACCCGATGACGGGAATCGCGGCGGCGCAGGAGAGGCCGGAGTTGAAGGCGTCGCCCTCGGCTCCGTACCAGAGGAGGTGGCCGCCGGTCGAGACGTAGTCCCACCAGCTGCTCTCGTCCCCGGCCGCCAGATCGGCCAACGCGTCCTCGAAGGCTTGGGCTTCCGCGACGTCCCGCCGGTACTCGGCGTTCCGCAGAGCTTCCTGGGCCTCCTGGAGGAGCTTGGTCGTGACGGCCAGGATCGCGTCGTCCGCGGCCTTGCCCGCCTCCTCGGACGACTTGTCCGCGGCGTTCGCCGAGGCGCGTGCCTCGTTCGAGGCTTGCCAGGCCGCTCCGGCGGAGCCCTGGGCGGCGGTGGCCGAAGCCGTGGCCCGGGCGGCGGAGTTGGCCGCCTGGCGGGCCGCCGCGTGGGCGTTCGCCTCGGCCGTACGGGCGGTGCGGGCGGAGGTCGCCGCCTGTGCGGCCGACTTCTCGGCGGCGGTCGCCGACGCCCGGGCCTGGGCCGCGTACTCGTCCGCCTGCTTGGCCGACGCGGACGCCTGCTGGGCGTACCCGGCCGCTTCCGAAGCCGCCTTGCGGGCCTCGGCGGCGACCTTCTGGGCGAGGGCCGCGTTCTGCTGGGCCGTCGCCGCGACCCGGGCCGCGCCGGAGATCAGCCGCTGGACGCGGGCCACATGGGTGGCCGTCAGGGAGTCGGCGCGCTGGGCGGCGTACTGGCCGACGGCGATGAACGAGTGCAGCACGTCCGGCGGCCCGGCCAGGGCGACCTTGGCGGCGGCCGACAGTTCGGCACCGCCGCTCTCCATCAACTGCACGGCTCGCACCCGCTCGTCGTCGGTGCGAGCGGTGAAGTAGCCGGTGGTGAGGAACTGGCGCATGCGGTCGGTGGAGTTGGAGTCGAGCACGGCGCGCCCGGCCTCGGTCACTCCCGGACCGGCACCGTCGACGAGCCTGGTGATCTCGATGCGGTACTCGTGGGCGGCCACCGTGTGCTGGCCCGTGGCCAGGAAGGCCCGGATCGCGGCGGCGTCGCCGTCCAGCGCGGTCTCTGCCGCGGTACGGACGGCGGCGGACTCCGCGTCGGAGGCCAACTGGAGTACCCTGCCGCGCTCGTCCTGTCCCTCGGCCCGCTTCAGGCCCGTCCGCAGATACTCGACGACCTGGCCGTCCGGGGACGCCGGCGCGACCTTGAAACCAGCCGAAGGGCCGGCGGCGAAGCAGTTGCTCACGGTGAGAATCCACTACGCGTTGACCAGGGTGCCGGTGCACGAGCGGAAGGTGTCGCCGATGACGAGCTTCGCGGTGAACGCGTACGACGACGCTGTCAGCGAGTCCCCGTCGAGTGCTGTGGCCTGGGTGCTGGTGCCGAGGGAAACCTTCTGTGATGTCCGCCGGGAAGGCGCTGGATCGACAGGACGGTCGGCGTACCGCCGACTCCCTCGCCGACACCCTTGAACTCGCCCTTGGCGACGTCGACGGTCCGGCTCTTGCCCTCGGCAGCCAACTCGGCGCGGACGGCGTGAGCCGGCCGGTGGATGAGGTGCTGAGCAGTCCCAGGGGTCGGGAAATCACGAAGAATCCCTCCGTGCAGGAAGCAATAAAGACCACGGAGGGAATGAAGGGGCTGCAAAGCGGAAGGCTCGTCGCGCATTTCGCCCTGAAGCGGGTGTACGTGATCTACCCAACGAAGAGGGTGCAAATTATTGAGCTATGTCCCATAATGTCGAAGGTATGCTTGGAGTGAGTCATGCGGTGGCTTTGATTTTGCTTTGTGTTTTGCTAGGGTCCTTCTCTCTGTAAGGGGGAGCAGCCGAGTCGGCTGCTGGTGAGGGCGGGGACCCAGGGGGAGCATTCTTTTCGTCACGCGCGGTTGCGCGTGCTTTTCCCTGCCCGCTCTCCGGTCCCGCTCCGTTGTGTGTAGTCCG
The DNA here is from genome assembly GCF_040610055.1 of Streptomyces sp. NPDC004539. Lineage (NCBI taxonomy): Bacteria > Bacillati > Actinomycetota > Actinomycetes > Kitasatosporales > Streptomycetaceae > Streptomyces > Streptomyces sp. NPDC004539. The sequence continues at coordinate 434,782 of NZ_JBEXLS010000004.1, forward strand.
CGACCCGTGGGGAACTCTTCGTGATATCCGGAACCGACCTGCCAGACATATCCACCCGTCAGGTCCAGGTCGGGACCCGTACATTCACATTCACACCACGCTGGTCGCACGGCACTGTCGCCGAACTGCTCAGGGGGCGTAACAACAGCCTGGGGCTGCTCAGGCTGGTGCTGGCCACCGCGGTGGTGGCATCCCATGCCCGGGTTCTCGGATACGGCGGGAAGGAATTCGGGCACACCTTCACGGGCGGCCAGACCGACCTGGGTAAAATGTCCGTGTACGGCTTCTTCGTCCTCTCCGGAATCCTGGTCGCGCGCAGTGGCGCCCGGCTTCCGGTCGGCCGGTTCCTGTGGCACCGCGCCCTGCGGATTCTGCCGGGATTCTGGGTGTGCCTGGCGGTGACGGTGCTCGTCGTGGCGCCGTTGCTGTACTGGAAGGTCCACTCCACCTTCGCCGGGCTGAACGGCCCCGGCGGCCTGGTCGCGCACGTGAAGGCCAACTGGCTGATCGCCACCCGGCAGTACGACATCGCGGGGCTGATGCAGCATCAGCGTGTCGCCGGTGTCACCCACAACGCCGCCTTCAACGGCTCCCTGTGGACGCTGCGTCACGAGGCCCTGTGCTACGTCGTCGTGGCCGTCCTCGCGGTCACCGGCGTCCTCACGCGCGCCCGGCGCGCCGTACTCCTGCTCACGGCCTTCCTCGGCTGGCTCGTCATCCGGCAGGCGGTCGACGAGCGGTTCTGGGCCGGCGCCTACGACGCCCGCTACTTCCACGCCGTCGACCTGCCCGGCATCGGCTTCGTCACGCCGGTCTGGATGATCTACCTGGGCTTCGCCTTCTCCCTCGGGATGCTGATCGAGCTGTACAAGGAGCGCATCCCGGTCAGTGACGTGCTCGGCGTCGTCGCCCTCGTCGTCATGCTCGGCAGCCTGCACTACGGCTACTTCTTCGTCGTCGGCGTCCCGGCGTTCGCCTACGCCCTCCTCTGGCTCGCCATCCGCCTGCCCGCGCCCTTCCGCCGCATCGGCGCCCGCAACGACTACTCCTACGGCATCTACATCTACGGCTTCCTCGTCCAGCAGACCCTCGCCGTCCTCGACGTCCCACGCTTCGGACTGCCCGTCTACTTCGCGCTGACCATGGCGCTCACCGTCGCCCTGGCCGCCGCCTCCTGGCACTTCGTCGAACAGCCCGCGCTCCGTCTGAAGGACATCGGCAGGCCGACGCCCGTCGCCCCCACCCCAGTTGCTCCCGCCCCGGCCAAGGAGAACGTCGGCGTGGGGTGACTTCGGAAGGATGCCGCCGCGTCGGGCCCAGGGGGGTACGTACGACCACCGTGGAAGGAAGGGGACAGCAATGACGTCCGCCGCTGGAAGCCGCTCCGAGACCGACTCCGAGCGGGAGACCGCCGACTCCGATGACGGTGAGTACGCCTTCGGAGAGCCCAGTCGGTCCGACGAAGACACGCTCTGCCCGTGCTGCGGCGACGAACCGAGTGGGTACTGACCCGGAGGCGTTCCGGAGGCCGGTATCGGCCTGCCTGCAATCGACGGCTCGGTACGACTCGGTACGGACAACTCGCCGTATGACGCTCCACCGGCAGACCACGTGGTCCCCGGTTTCGAGACGACGTCCGGCCGACTCCGCGGAACCGCTCAGGATCTGGTCGTCGCCGCTCTGCACCCCGGTGGTGACGAACAGCACCGCGGCACGTCAGCCCATCCCCCGCCCCGTCGAAAACGCGGCGCGGTACGCATCGCACAGCTCCCCGAACTCCCGCCTCCGCGCCTCCCCCAGCGCACGCGCCCCCTCGTCCCGGGTGTCCAGGAGATACCCGAGGGGCGCGGGGCGGAGACGGAAGCCCACCGTTTCCCAGCGGGACGTCGTGGCGGCGACCGCGCTGCACCCGTCCGCCAGTGTCCGGATCGCCTCGGTGACGAGGATCGCGCCGAGGCCGAACCCCCGCCAGGCGGGGTCGAGTCGGACGGAGTGGAGGACAAGGAGGTCGCCGTCGGTGGTGGTGATGTGGTCCTGGAACGGGGCGCGGTAGCCGCCGTGGCCCATGTCGAAGATCCCGAGGAGCGCGTCGCGGACACCGGGTTCCGTGAAGTCCTCGGGATGCCGGTCGGAGGAGTCCGCCCTCCGCGCCCGGAGCAGCTTCAGCTCCCCGATCTCCCCACCCCCCGTCCGCCCCCGGTACCGCCCGACCCGCACGGTCACCGTCCACTCGTCCACCCCACCCCGCTCCCGGCCCACCCCCCGCACCTGCCGGTACTCCAAGGTGAGCCCGCGAGGATCGGCGGGCAGGTCGGTGGCGGGGCGTCGGGTCATGACCAGGGAGCCTAGGAGCCCGCATAAGGAACCGAACACACGCTCCCCGCGTATTCATGGGCAGAAGGTTCAGACGCAGGTGGTGACACGAACCGATCAAGATCCAGTGAAGCCCGGTGCGCGGGGGGTGCCGGGGCGGTGATACTTGCGGCGCGGACGGGAGTACGGGGGAGGTCGGCAGTGGGGAATCGGCCGAAGGCGGGCGGCGTCGGCGTCAGCAGCATCGGCGGCAGCGGCAGCGTCAGCAGCAACGGCGTCAGCGGCATCGGCGGCGATGACAACAGCGTCGGCCGAAGAACGGCCTGGGCGGAGAACAGCGAACGCCTGAAGCGCGCGGCGACGACCGAGCCGGGCCGGCTGCGGATCATCGGCGCCCTCCTCGCGCTGCTCGTCGTCGCGTTCGGCGCCGTCACCGCCTGGCAGATGACGGACCGCTCGGACGCCGCCGAGGACGTTCTCCACAAGAGCCAGCCGCTGACCTCGGACGCCGCGGACATCTACCGCGCGCTCGCGGAGGCGAACACGGCCGCGTCGAGCGCGTTCCTGTCCGGCGGGCAGGAGACCCCGGAGTCGAGGAAGCGGTACGAGGAGAACATCACGGTCGCCGCCGAGAAACTCGTCACCGCGGCCAACAGCGCGGAACCGGGCTCCCCTTCGGCGAAGGCGCTCACCACCCTCAACACGGCCCTGCCCGTCTACAAGGGTCTCGTGGAGCGCGCCCGCACCTACAACCGTATGGGCTTCCCCGTCGGCGGCGCCTACCTCCGCTACGCCAACCAGAAGATGCAGGACGAGATGCTGGTGGCGGCGCAGAACCTCTACACGCAGGAGAACAACCGCCTCGACGCCGACTACGACGCCGCGAAACCCTTCCCGTGGGCGGCGATCGCCCTCGGGGCCCTCGCCCTCGCCGCCCTCGCGGCGGCGCAGGTGCGTGAATACCGGCGCACGAACCGCGTGTTGAACCACGGCCTGGTCGCGGCGGCCGGCGCCACCGCCGTCGTCCTCCTCTGGCTGGTCGTCGGACACGGCGTCGCCCGCGCGGAGTTGAACAAGTCGTACGACCACGGCGTGCGTTCGCTGAAGGTCCTGCACAACGCGCGGATCGCCGCCCTGAAGGCACGCGGCAACGAGAACCTCACGCTGGTCTCCCGGGGCGCGGAGACGGTCGACGGCAAGGACAAGTACAACGAGGCGTATCTGAAGGAGATGACGAACCTCGGTACGGGCCTGACGCTGGCGGACCGCTACGCCGACGACAGCACCGGCGAGACCCCGGTCCGCTCCGCGCGCAAGAGCATGGACGAGTGGCAGAGCCGCCACTCCGCCGCCCGCTCCCAGGACGAGAACGGCAACTACGAGCAGGCGCTGAACCTCGTCGTCGGCCCCACGAACACCACGGGCCAGTCCTTCGACGCCGTCGACAAGAGCCTCCAGACCGCCCTCGCCCATGAACAGAGCGAGTTCAAACTGGCCGCGACCGACGGGCGGGACGCCTTCACCGGGCTCCCCCTCGGCGCCGGCACCCTCGCCGTCCTCGGTGCCGCCGGTGCCGTGCTCGGCATAGGCCGCAGACTGTCGGAGTTCCGATGAGCAGGGGAGGAGCCATGCGGGTCCGGGGCAAGAGCGTCAAGGGCTGGGGCGGTGTCGGCGCGATGGCGGCCCTCGTCGGCGTCCTGGCGCTGGCCGTGGCACTGCTGCTGCCGCTGGCCAGGCAGCACCGGGACGGCACGGTCGCCCCCGGAGGCCAGGCCGCGCGGGTGACGCAGGCCGCTGCCGACGACTGCCCGTCCCCGGAGGCCCAGACGCTGCGACCCGCGACGGCCGACGGCGCCACGATCACGGCGATCAAGGCGCGCACCGGCGAGAAGCGCAAGCTGATCGTCGGCGTCGACCAGAACAGCTACCGCTGGGGCTACCGCAACCCGAACAACAAGGGCGCGGCGCTGGAGGGTTTCGACATCGACCTGGTGCACCGGATCGCCAAGGACATCCTCGGTGACGAGAACGCCGTGCAGTTCAGGGCGATCCCGACGAACGAGCGCATCCCGGCGATCCAGCGGGGCGAGGTCGACATGGTCGTCCGGACGATGACGATCACCTGCGACCGGATCGAGCAAGTCGCGTTCTCCGCGCCCTACTTCAAGACCGGCCAGCAGGTCCTGGCCCCCAAGGAGGCCCTGGAGATCACCGGGTTCGACAAGAGCCTCGCGGGCAAGAAGGTCTGCGTGGCGGCGGGTTCGACCGCCAAGACGAAGCTGGACGAGAACAACCAGGGCGCGAAACTCCTCGTCGTCCCGAACCAACTCGACTGCCTGGTACGGCTCCAGCTCGGCGAGGCGGACGCGGTGATCACGGACGGCGCCCTCGCGGCGAGCCAGGCCGCCCAGGACCCGACGGTCGAGCTGAAGGGCAAGGCGTTCACGACCGAGTTCTACGGCGTGGCGATGAAGAAGGACGCGAACGATCTGGTGAGCCGCGTCAACCAGGTGCTCTCGCAGTACCGTTCGGACGGCTGGCAGGCGGCGTACGACAAGTGGCTCTCCCCGACGATGGGTTCGAACTCGGCGCCGTACCTGCCGCCGACGCCCCGCTACCTCCGCACCAGTTAGACCACCCCGCAGACAGGGAAGATCGACCGCACGGGCATCCACAGACACGGCAAGACGCGAGCAACGACAAGAGGTGATCGATGGGCGTCGCGGGACCCCCTGGTCCGGTGATGGACCGGGACGAGGTGGACCGTGCGCTGGCGCGGCTCGGCCAGGAGCACGAGGCGATCGAGACCTCCCTGCTCGCGCTCCAGGACCACGCGGGCCGGCGCCTCCTGGAGGGCGCCGAGCTGACCGGGGTGACCCGCGAGCGCTGGGCCACGGCGGACACGGCGATATCCCTGCTGTGGACGTACTTCGACGCGTACACGGACGCCCTGCGCGCGGCCCGCGAGATCCGCTCCCGGCGCCGCTGGTCCTCCCGGGAGGACCTGGTCGAGCTGACGGAACTGCTGCGCGGCGAGCCGATCGCCGCCGCCGGCAAGGGAGTTCTGGCGGAACACTTCTCGCTGGCCGCCCTGGTGGACCGGATGAACGAGCTGTACGCCTCCTCCCTGGACATGGTCGTCGCGGCCGACGCGGTCTGGTCCGCCCTCCCCGCCCGGATCGATTTACTCGCCGCGGAGTTGCAGCGCACCCGGCGCCTCGCCCACTCGGTGGGTGTCCGCCCCGGCGAGCACCCCTCGGGCGACGACCTGGAGCGGATCACCCGCACGCTGACGGACCTGCGCGCCCAGGTCGTCTCGGACCCGCTGGCCCACTGGGTGCCCACGAAGGGCAGCTCGGCCCCGGGCGGCGGCCGTCCGGACACCACGGTGTACGACCGTGAGGCACGCGCCCTGGAGGACGTACGCCGGGAGATCGACGCGGTGCTGACGGTCCGTCAGGACGCCGAACAGCGGCTGGTGCGGCTGCGGGACGTCCTCTCGCGGGCCGACCGCACGCTCTCCGAGGCCCGGTCCGCGCGCGGCGAGGTGCTGGCGAAGATAGCGGCGACGGAGGTACCGGTGGTGAACGGCCCGCCGACGGTCCTCCAGGAGCAGCTGGCGGCGGCGGCCGAGTACCGCAGACAGGGCCTGTGGCACCGCCTCTCCCCGCTGCTGGAGTCGCTGGAGCAGAAGGCGGACGACGAACTGGAGCGCGCCCGCGAGCAGTTGGGCGCGGTGACGGCCCCGCTCGCGATCCGGGCGGAGCTGCGCGGCCGGCTCGACGCGTACAAGGCGAAGGTGGCCCGGCTCGGGCTCGCCGAGGACCCGTTCCTCGTCGAGCGGTACGACGCCGCGCGCCGCATGCTGTGGAGCGCGCCCTGTGATCTGCGGGTCGCGGAACAGGCCGTCCTGCGTTATCAGCGGATGGCCGCGGAACTGCTCGCCGGTCCCCGTGACCGGCAGCCGGGGCAGACTGGGGGGACGGCATGAGTCAGGCGGGGCAGAGCTGCCAGCGGCCGGGGTGCGAGGGTTCGTACGAGGACGTCGGCGGCGGTGAACTGTACTGCGACACCTGTGGGTTGGCGCCCGTGGTGTCGGCGACGGGGATGGTCGGCTCGCCCGCGACGAGCGGCATCTCGCCCGCGCCGTCGACGAGTTCGGGTTCCCAGAGCTCGCAGTCCTCCCGGTCCCGGCGCTCCGTGTCGGGCCGGCTGTCGCGCTCGCTGTCCGGGCGGACCGCCAACCGGTCGGTGTCGGTGCGCAGTTCGGGCGCGTCGGCGGGGTCGTCGGGCCGGTCGCGGCTCGGGGCCGGGCTGGTGGCGGTGCCGCAGGTGCCGAAGCCCGATCCGCGCGCGATGGTGCTGGACAACCCCGAGGTGCCGGAGCGCAAGAGGTTCTGCTCGCGCTCCGACTGCGGTGCCCCGGTGGGGCGTTCGCGCGGCGAGCGGACGGGGCGGACCGAGGGGTTCTGCACGAAGTGCGGGCACCCCTATTCCTTCGTGCCGAAGCTCAAGTCCGGTGACGTGGTGCACGGTCAGTACGAGGTGGCCGGCTGCCTGGCGCACGGCGGGCTGGGCTGGATCTACCTCGCGGTGGACCGGGCGGTGGCCGACCGGTGGGTCGTCCTGAAGGGTCTCCTCGACACCGGGGACCAGGACGCGATGGAGGCGGCGATCTCCGAGCGGCGGTTCCTCGCGGAGATCGAGCACGCCAACATCGTCCGTATCTACAACTTCGTCGAGCACCTCGACCAGCGCACCGGCTCCCTCGACGGGTACATCGTCATGGAGTACGTCGGCGGCAAGTCCCTGAAGGAGATAGCGAATTCGCGGCGGGCCTCGGACGGGCGGCGCGATCCGCTGCCGGTGGAGCAGGCGTGCGCGTACGGCATCGAGGCGCTGGAGGCGCTCGGGCACCTGCACAGCCGCAACCTCCTGTACTGCGATTTCAAGGTCGACAACGCGATCCAGACCGAGGACCAGCTCAAGCTGATCGACATGGGCGCGGTCCGCCGGATGGACGACGACGAGTCGGCGATCTACGGCACGGTCGGCTACCAGGCGCCGGAGGTGCCGGAGGTCGGCCCGTCGGTGGCCAGCGACCTGTACACGGTGGGCCGTACGCTCGCCGTCCTCAGCTTCGACTTCCAGGGCTACACGACCGTCTTCGCGGACTCCCTGCCCGACCCCGACCACATCGAGGTCTTCCGGACGTACGAGTCCTTCTACCGTCTCCTGGTGCGCGCCACCGACCCCGACCCGGCCCGCCGCTTCGCCTCCGCGCAGGAGATGGCCGAGCAGCTGACGGGCGTCCTGCGCGAGGTCGTCTCCCTCCAGACGGGCCGCGCCCGCCCCGCCCTCTCCACCCTCTTCGGCCCCGAGATCCGCGTCACCGACACCGAACTCTTCCCCCAACTGGACGGCGAGGTCTCGCGGTCGGGGGCGCGTACGGTGAAGGCGGGCCGTTTCACACGGCTGCTGACGCCGAAGTCGGTGGCCGTGACGGCGAGTTCGGCATCCGTCGCGGCCAAGTCGCCGTCGACTGTCGGCCTGTTGGCGCCCGGCATCGGGCACGCGACGGCCCCGGTCGCCCCCGCCCTCCCCAGCACCCCCCTCCACGCCCCCGCGCCCCTCTCCAGCGACCCCACCCGCGCGGTCGGCAGCCGAGCGGCGAGCACCGCCAACTCCCCGGCCCCGCCCGCCCCTTACCCGAGCGCCGTCTCCGCCCCCATCCCCCTCACCTCCCCCCACCCCTACTCCACCCCCCTGGTCAAACCGGCCGACGCCCCCGTCGCCTCCCTCGCCCTGCCCACCCCGCTGGTCGACCCCGCCGACCCCAACGCCGGTTTCCTCGCGGGGCTTTCCGCGACGGCGTCCGGCGAGCTGCTGGTCGCGCTGGAGGCCGTACCGAGCCCCTCGGTGGAGACGCAACTGCGGCAGGTGCGCGCCCGGTTGGAGACCGGCGACCGGGAACTGGCGTCGACCTCCCTGCGGGAGCTGGAGGGTGAGCGGGGGGACGACTGGCGGGTCGTCTGGTACCGGGGCCTCGTCTCCCTCGTCACCGGTGACCACGAGAGCGCGGCGCTGGCCTTCGACGCGATCTACGACGCCTTCCCCGGCGAACCCGCGCCGAAGCTCGCGCTCGGCCTGTGCGCGGAGGTGCTGGGCCAGCTGGACAACGCGGCCGAGTACTACCGGCTGGTGTGGACGACGGACCCGAGCTATGTGAGCGCGGCGTTCGGCCTGGCCCGCGTCCAGCTCGCGACGGGCGACCGGGCCGGCGCCGTCCGCACCCTGGAGTCCGTGCCGGAGTCCTCGATCCACTACACGGCGGCGCGGGTCGCGGCCGTGCGGGCGAGGCTGAGACAGCGGACGGCCGGTGCGGCGGACGTACCCTTCCAGGAGGACCTCACCGCCGCGGCGGCGCAGGTCGAGGCGCTGGACGCGTACGGTCTGGACCCGAAGCGGCGGGAGCGGCTGTCGGCCGAAGTCCTCGGCAGCGCCCTCGACTGGGTACTCTCCGGGGGCCGGGGCAGCGACCCGGCGCCCGCGCGGACGCTGCTCGGCAGCGACCTCGACGAGCGGGGCCTGCGCTTCGGCCTGGAGCGCTCGTACCGCGCGCTGGCCCGGCTGGCCACCGCCGGTGAGGAGAGGATCGACCTGGTGGAACGTGCCAACCGTTACCGCCCCCGGACATGGGTGTAGTTGATGTCGCAAATGCCCCCGTCGCACGTGCCCCCGCCGCAAGTGCCTCCGTCGCAAGTGCCCCCGCCGCACACGCCCCCGCAGGCCGCACCGCCGACATGCCCGAGCTGCGCGGAGCCCCTGGAGCCGGGCGACCGCTACTGCGGCGCCTGCGGGTACGACCTGTCGGCCGTGCCCCCGCGCCCGGACGACCAGCCGACGCTGACCCTCAACGGGTCGGCGCAGGCGGGCGTGCGCTTCGACCGCCCCGCCTCCCCCGAGCCCGAGGAGTACCCGCTCCAGGCCCCGGACCCGAGAGCGGCGGCCGAGGCCGCGGCCCAGCCGGTCTGTGTCGCCTGCCGGGCCGGCCGGGTGGACCGCGACGGCTACTGCGAGCACTGCGGGCACGCCCAGCCGCGTGAACGCGACCACATGGAACGGGAGTTCGGCCCGCTGGCGGCCGTCAGCGACCGGGGTCTGCGCCACCACCGCAACGAGGACTCGTTCGCGGTCGGTACGGCGGCCCTGCCGGACGGCGCCCGCGCGAGCGTCGCGATCGTGTGCGACGGCGTCTCCTCGGCGACCCGTCCGGACGAAGCCTCCGAGGCCGCCGCCCGCGCCGCGCACGACGCGGTCCTCGCCGCGCTCCCGCAGGGCACGCACCCGCAGCAGGCGCTGCACGACGGGATCGTCGCCGCCGCGCGCGCCGTGAACGCGCTGGCCGACGAGCCGGGCGGGGCCCGCGAGCACTCCCCGCACCAGAACGCCCCGGCCTGCACGATCGTCGGGACGGTCGTGACGAGCGGGCTGCTGGTGGTCGGCTGGGTCGGCGACAGCCGCGCCTACTGGGTCCCGGCCGACCGCTCGACACCGGCCGCCCGGCTCACCGAGGACGACTCGTGGGCCGCGCAGATGGTCTCCGCCGGCCTGATGAACGAGGCCGAGGCGTACGCCGACGAGCGGGCCCACGCGATCACCGGCTGGCTCGGCGCCGACGCGTACGAACTGGAGCCGCACACCGCGTCGTTCAAGCCGGACCGGCCGGGTGTGGTCATCGTGTGCACGGACGGGCTGTGGAACTACGCGGAGGCCGCCGAGGAGTTGGCGCGGGTGCTGCCGCCCGACGCGGCGCTGCGTCCGCTGCACAGCGCCCGGGTGCTGGTGGGGCACGCGCTGGACGGCGGGGGCCACGACAACGTAACAGTGGCCGTCGTACCGTTCCCCGCACCGGCGGCGGGGGCAGGATCGCTCTGAGGCGGGTACCCGGTGGGGGCCGGGTCCGTCTCGGTCATGTGCTGGGCTCACAGGGGGAATTGACCGAAATGGCTAACTTCTTCAAGTCGAACGTGCCGCAGTTCGCGGTGGACGTCTACCAGAACGAGTACCTGCCCGAGGGCGGGCGCGAGGTGAACGCGATCGTCACGGTCACCTCGACCGGCGGCGGCACCGTCGGCAGCGCGGTCACCTCGCCGCACCAGTACTCGGCGGCGAACGGGCCGTCCGCCGCCGTCGCGATCATGGTCGACTGCTCGGGGTCGATGGACTACCCGCCGGCGAAGATGCGCGGCGCCCGGGAGGCGACGGGCGCGGCGATCGACGCCGTGCGCGACGGCGTGCACTTCGCGGTGATCGCCGGAACGCACGTCGCGAAAGAGGTGTACCCCGGCGCCGGACGGCTCGCCGTCGCCGACGCGACCACCCGGGAGCAGGCGAAGCAGGCGCTGCGGGGGCTCAGCGCCGGGGGCGGGACGGCGATCGGGACCTGGCTGCGGCTCGCGGAGCGGCTGCTGTCCTCGGCGGACGTCGCGATCCGGCACGGCATCGTGCTGACCGACGGGCGCAACGAGCACGAGGAGCCCGAGGCGCTGAAGGCGACGCTGGAGCACTGCGCGGGCCGGTTCACGTGTGACGCCCGGGGCGTCGGCACCGACTGGGAAGTGAAAGAAGTCACAGGGATCGCCTCCGCGCTGCTCGGCAGCGTCGACATCGTCGCCGATCCGGCCGGGCTCGCCGCCGACTTCACCGGGATGATGGAGAAGGCGATGGGCAAGGAGGTCGCGGACGTCGCGCTGCGGCTGTGGACGCCGGTCGGCACGACCGTGAAGTTCGTCAAGCAAGTCGCGCCGACCGTCGCGGAGTTGACCTTGCGTCGGACCGAGTCCGGTCCCCGGTCCGGGGATTACCCGACCGGGTCGTGGGGGGACGAGTCCCGCGACTACCACGTCTGCGTCGAGGTGCCGAGTGCCGGACTCGGGCAGGAGATGCTCGCGGCGCGGGTCTCCCTCGTCGTCCCGCAGCCGGACGGCTCGGCCCAAAGCCTCGGCGCGCAGGGGCTGGTGAGGGCGGTGTGGACCGACGACATGGCGGCCTCCACCTCCATCAACCCCCAGGTCGCCCACTACACCGGACAGGCCGAACTGGCTCAAGTCATCCAACAAGGGCTGGACTTGCGCAAAGCGGGCGATATGGATGGAGCAACGGCCAAACTGGGCCGGGCCGTCCAGCTCGCGAGTGTCTCGGGGAACGCGGATACTGCGAAACTGCTTGCGAAGGTGGTGGACGTGGTCGATGCCACGACAGGTACTGTGCGGTTGAAGGCGAAGGTCGCGGAGGCGGACGAGATGACTCTCGAAACGCGGTCCACAAAGACTGTTCGTGTAAAGAAGTGACGTAGAGCGACTTACCGGGACACGTAAGGAAAGGGGGACGCGCCGACATGCCGACCTGCCCGAACGGACACCAGTCGGGTTCCGACGACTGGTGCGAGGTCTGCGGTCACCGCATGGCCGGTGCCGTACCTCCTCCCCCGCCCCCGCCCCCTCCGACCAGCGGTTACGGCTTCCCGCCGCCCCCCGGTCGCCCCGGCGGCGAACCCGAGCTCTGCCCGCAGTGCCGCACGCCCCGCGAAGGCGGCGCGCCGTTCTGCGAGGAGTGCCGGTGGAACTTCCTGACGAACACGGCCACGTCGTACACCCCCACCGCCCCCCGACCGTCGAACCAGACGGGCGGAGGGTTCGGCGGGGGCTTCGGCGGACCCGGAGGATCTAGCGGCCCCGGCGGCCCCGGCGGCCCCGATGCGCCTGGCGGTCCCGGAGGCCCCGGGGGCTTCGGCGGGTCCGGCGCTCCGGGGGGCTTCGGTGCTCCCGGTGGGGCCGGCGGCTTCGGCGAGCAGGGCGGACGCGGGGGTTCCGGCGGTCCCGGTGGCTTCGGTGACCAGGGCGGACGCGGAGGCTTCGGCGGACCCGGCGGTTCAGGTGGCCCCGGCGGTCCCGGTGCGCCCGGTGGTCCGGGCGGTCCTGGCGGCCAAGGCGCAGGCGGTGCGGCCGGCGCGTTCGGGGACTCCGGACGACGGGGTGGTGCCGGTGACTTCGGCGGTCCCGGCGGCTCCGGCGGGCCGGGCGGCCCCGGTGCGGGGCGCGGCTTCGGCGGGTCCGAGGGGCCCGGCGGACAGGGCGGCGGCTACAGCGGCCCCCCGACGACCGGCGGACCGGGGAACTTCGGCGGCCAGGGTGGTCCCGGCGGCCCGGGCGGACCCGGCACGTCCGGCGGCCCCGAAGGCCCCGGCGGTGCCCGCTACCCCTCCCCGCCCTCCTTCGGCAACAGCGACCCCTTCGACTACCAGGGCTCCAGCCCGTCCCGCGTGAACCGTCCCGCCGAACCGATTCCCTTCGGCGGCGAGCCCTCGGGCACCCCCGGCGCACCGCCCTTCGGCGGCCGTCCGGGCGGTCCCCCGCCGACGTCGGGCGGCGGCTTCGGCCGCGACGCCGGTACGCCGCCGGCGAGCCCGGCGCCGGGCGGTCCCGGTGGGTTCGGCGGTCGTGAGGGTTCCGGCCCTGGTGCGGTCGGCTTCGGCGGGCCCGAGGGTGCCGGTGGGTTCGGCGGGCGTGAGGCGTCCGGCCCGGGCGGGCCCGGTGGGCCGTTCGGCGGCCGTGAGGGTGCCGGCGGTGACTTCGGCGGGCGCGGCGGCGGTTCCGGCGCCCCGGCCGGCCTCTTCGGCGGACGGGACACGACGAGCCCGGGGGCGGGCGGGTTCGGCGGACGTGAAGGGGGTCCGGGGGCGACCTCGGGCGGACCCTTCGGCGGACCCGGCGGCCCTGGCGGACAGGGCGGCCCCAATGGTCCCGGTGGTCCGGGTGGACCCGGCGGGCAGGGCGGTCCCGGCTTCGGCGACCCCTCCCGCCCCGGTGCCCCCGGCGCACCCAACTCCCCCCAGGGCTTCCAGCAGGCCGGCGCCACCGCCCCGCCCCGCTTCCCTCAGGGCAACCAGCCCGGCACCCCGCCGGGCAGCGCCCCCGCGTTCGGCGGCGCCGAGGACGACTGGGTGATCTCCCCGCCCACCTCCGGCGCACCCGCCGGCGGCTACGGCTATCCCCAGCAGTCCGGCGGCACCTGGACGGCGACGGTCGGCCCCGACCGCGAGTACTTCATGGCGATGATGCAGCGCTCGGGCCCCGAGGCGACCGGCCTCAACCTCCCGGCCTACTCCCCCGAGCAGCAGCGCACCCTCACCGGCAACCAGGTCACCATCGGCCGCCGCCGCCACTCCACCGGCGAGACCCCCGACATCGACCTCTCGGTCCCCCCTGAGGACCCCGGCGTCTCCCACCAGCACGCCGTCCTCGTCCAGCAACCCGACGGCACCTGGGCCGTCGTCGACCAGAACTCCACCAACGGCACCACGGTCAACAACGGCGAGGAACCCATCCAGCCCTTCGTCCCGATCCCCTTGCAGAACGGCGACAAGGTCCACGTGGGCGCCTGGACGACGATCACGATCAGACGCGGCTGAGACTCCGCACGACCAACACACAGCAACAAGAACGGGGCAGGCGGCTGAGACCAGGCGCCGGCCCCGTTCGTCTTTCCAGGGGCGCGGGGAACTGCGCATCAGGGGCGCGCGGAACTGCGCATCCTTTCGGGGGCGCGGGGAACTGCGCATTGGGGGCGCGGGGAACGGCGCATCTTTCAGGGGCGCGGGGAACTGCGCGAACGGCCACAACGGAGCCGCACCCGCCACACAACCACCCCCGGCAGACGATCAGGCGCTCACCGCAACCCCCACACATACGCCCCCTCCGGCGAATCCAGCCAGGCCCACACCCTCCCCTCCCCCACACTCACCCCGAACCTCTCCCTCCCCGGCCTCCCTTCCCGCTCCCACACCTCCCCCGCCTCCTCGACCCCCAGCACCCCCTGACTCAACGAGACCAGAAACCGCACCCCGTCCTCCTCCCCGCGTCCCTCCCCCCGCCCCTCCCACGGAGTGTTCCGCCCCCGCAACGGCACGAAATAGGCCGGCGTACGCAGAAACCTCCCCTCGGCCCACCCCTCCCCCACCACCCGCAACAACACCAGCCCCGTGGCGACCGGCACCAACACCCTCCCCCCGACCCGGCACTGCCGCACCCAGGCCTCAGGCACGCTCCCCACCCCACACGTCGCGACGACACGATCGTAAGGAGCCCCCTCCGGCACCCCCCGAGCCCCGTCCCCCACCACCACCCGCGGCCGAAACCCCGCCCCCGCGAGATGCCGCCGCGCGGACTCGACGATCTCCGGTTCGAGATCGACGCTCACGACCCCCCGATCCCCCAGCCGATACGCGAGCAGCCCCGCGTTGTACCCGCTCCCGGCCCCGATCTCCAGCACCCGCTCCCCCTCCCGCACCCCCAGCGCCCCCAGCATGAGCGCCATCAGGGACGGCTGACTGCTGGACGAGACCAGTTCCCCGTCCCGCACCCGAATCGCGAGCGGCACATCCTCGTACACCCCCCGAGCCCACCGCTCCCGCACCGCGGGATCAGGATCTTCCGCCCACAACCGCCGATACCCACCCGCCCCGGCGACGTAGTAGTACGGCACGAACAGATGCCGAGGCACAGCCAGAAACGCCTCCCGCCAGCCCGCCGCCCCCGCGAACCCCCCACGCTCCTCAATGACCCGCACCAGCTCCCGGACACCCATGCCCCCACTGTGCCCCCGAAGCGGCCCCCCGGCGAGCAGGACAGGTCCTAAGCCCCAAGTCCTCGTCCCCCCGATCTGAGACCATGGGGAGGTGAATGAGATTCGGCGCGGCACACTCCAGCAGCAGACCTTCTACGAGCAGGTCGGCGGTGAGGAGACGTTCCGCCGGCTCGTCCGCCGTTTCTACGAGGGCGTCGCCGAGGACCCCCTGCTGAGGCCGATGTACCCGGAGGAGGACCTCGGCCCGGCGGAGGAGCGCTTCGCGCTGTTCCTGATGCAGTACTGGGGCGGCCCGACGACGTACAGCGACAACCGCGGCCACCCCCGCCTCCGCATGCGCCACGCCCCCTTCGCCGTCGACCGCGCGGCCCACGACGCCTGGCTGAAGCACATGCGGGACGCGGTCGACTCCCTGGACCTCCCCGAGGAACACGACGCGACCCTGTGGAAGTACCTGACGTACGCGGCGGCGTCGATGATCAACACCCCGGACTAGTCAACGCCCCTGACCGGTACGGCACTTCACTTCACGCTGAGCCCGAAGTCCCCAAGTCCCGCCCGCCGTACGGCGATCGACCCGTACGCGGTCCGCAGCCGCAGCCACGCCCCGGAGGAGAACAGGCTCACCTCCCGGGTGGAGGGCCGCAGGAACCCGAGCGCCTGAGCGGCGTGAACGGCCCGCACGGGAAGCCCCGTCGACCCCACGGCCCGGGACCACACCTCCCGCCCGATCCGGTCCAGCTCCGCCCGCGTACGCCGCTCGGTCGCCAACTCCTCGGTACGGCGCCGGAATTCACCGACGACCCCGGCGACCAGCGCCCGCAGCTCCTCGGCGGACGGCAACCCGCCCTCGGCCCGCCAGCCCCCCTTGGGAGGCAGAACTCCGGCCCAGGGAGGGCCGGTTACTGCGCCCGGCACGCCGACGGTCCCGGCGGCCTCGTCGACCGCCTCCAGCAACTCCCCGGCGGAGACGGTGACATCGAGGCTCGCCGCCAGCCCGTCCTCGTACGGTTTCGCGAGCCGTACCGCGCGCACCGCGAGCACCTCGAAGGACGGTGGCCGCCCGAAGACGGCCAGCGCGGTGCCGGCCGCCTGGAGACGGACGGCGGCGCCGCGGTCGTAATGCAGCAGCCGGGAGAGGAAGGCGGCGAGGTCGGCCGCCTCCCCCTCGTCGGCGAGATGGAGCACCGTCATGCGGCGACGGCCCCCTGCGGGTCGTCCCGGTACTCCTCCAGGAACTCCCGTTCCTCCGCGGTGAGCCGGCGGGGCCGCTCCACGGAGAAGTCGAACGGGACGATGACGGTGGCCGCCTTGACGTACACGACGTCCTCGTCCTTCACCTCGTAGGTGACGGTGAAGGACGCGGCCCGTATCTCGGTGACCCACAGCTCGATGGTGACCGGCGCGTGCCGGTGGACCAACTGCCGTTTGTACTCGATCTCGTGGCGCGACACCACCGACCCCTGCTTGAAGTCCTTGTCCGGACGGAACAGGAAATCGATACGCGCCTCCTCCAGGTAGCGGAGGAAGACCACGTTGTTGACGTGGCCGTACGCGTCCATGTCCGCCCAGCGCAGGGGGCAGTGGTAGATGTGCCGCAAGGTCAGCCCCGGGTCAGCTTCTTGTAGGTGGCGCGGTGCGGGCGGGCCGCGTCGGCGCCGAGCCGCTCGATCTTGTTCTTCTCGTAGGACTCGAAGTTGCCCTCGAACCAGAACCACTTGGACTCACCCTCGTAGGCGAGGATGTGCGTCGCGACCCGGTCGAGGAACCAGCGGTCGTGGGAGACGACCACGGCCGCGCCCGGGAACTCCAGGAGGGCGTTCTCCAGCGAGGAGAGCGTCTCGACGTCCAGGTCGTTCGTCGGCTCGTCGAGCAGGAGCAGGTTGCCGCCCTGCTTGAGGGTGAGCGCGAGGTTGAGGCGGTTGCGCTCACCGCCGGACAGGACGCCGGCGGCCTTCTGCTGGTCGGGGCCCTTGAAGCCGAAGGCGCTGACGTACGCGCGGCTCGGCATCTCGACCTGGCCGACGTTGATGTAGTCCAGCTCGTCGGAGACGACCGCCCACAGCGACTTCTTGGGGTCGATGTTCTCGCGGCTCTGGTCGACGTACGAGATCTTGACGGTCTCGCCGACCTTGATCGTGCCGGAGTCGGGGGTCTCCAGGCCCTGGATCATCTTGAACAGGGTCGTCTTGCCGGCGCCGTTCGGGCCGATGATGCCGACGATGCCGTTGCGCGGGAGGGTGAAGCTGAGGTCGTCGACGAGGACCTTGTCACCGAACGACTTGGAGAGGTTGGTGACCTCGACGACGATGGAGCCCAGGCGCGGGCCCGGCGGGATCTGGATCTCCTCGAAGTCCAGCTTCCGCATCTTGTCGGCCTCGGCCGCCATCTCCTCGTAGCGGGCGAGCCGCGCCTTGGACTTGGCCTGGCGGCCCTTGGCGTTGGAGCGGACCCACTCCAGCTCTTCCTTGAGCCGCTTCTGCCGCTTGGCGTCCTTCTGGCCCTCGACCTTGAGGCGGGTGGTCTTGGTCTCCAGGTACTTGGAGTAGTTGCCCTCGTAGCCGTGCAGCCGGCCGCGGTCGACCTCGCAGATCCAGCCCGCGACGTTGTCGAGGAAGTACCGGTCGTGGGTGACGGCCACGATGGTGCCGTCGTACTTCGCGAGGTGCTGCTCCAGCCAGTTCACCGACTCGGCGTCGAGGTGGTTGGTGGGCTCGTCGAGAAGCAGCAGGTCGGGGGCCTCAAGGAGGAGCTTGCAGAGCGCGACGCGGCGCCGCTCGCCACCGGACAGGTTCGTGACCTGCCAGTCGCCGGGGGGGCAGCCCAGCGCGTCCATGGCCTGCTCCAGCTGGGCGTCGAGGTCCCAGGCGTTCGCGTGGTCCAGCTCCTCCTGGAGCTTGCCCATCTCGTCGAGCAGGGCGTCGGAGTAGTCCGTCGCCATCAGCTCGGCGATCTCGTTGAACCGGTCGAGCTTGCCCTTGATCTCGGAGACGCCCTCCTGGACGTTCTCCAGGACCGTCTTGTCCTCGCTCAGCGGCGGCTCCTGCAACAGGATGCCGACGGTGTACCCCGGAGACAGGAACGCGTCCCCGTTCGACGGCTGGTCCAGCCCCGCCATGATCTTCAGGATCGTCGACTTGCCCGCCCCGTTCGGCCCGACCACACCGATCTTCGCGCCGGGCAGGAAGTTCAGCGACACGTCATCAAGGATGACCTTGTCGCCGATGGCCTTGCGCGTCTTGCGCATGGTGTAGATGTACTCAGCCAAGAGAAACCGTCCGGCAGCGTGAATTTGGCAGTGGGCAGATACACCCCATCTTGCCGTACGTCCATCCCCGGGCGGAAACCCGTTCGGCCGGGGAGCTCTGACCTGGGAGTTCGGGGTTGACGGCTGCGGCTCATCTGTCGTTGTCGGTCACTGTCGAGTGGCCTCGGGGAACGTTGGACGGCCCAGGGACGGCCTAGCATTGATCATCGCGGACAAGCCGCCTGGCTAACGGCGGA
Organism: Streptomyces sp. NPDC004539; assembly: GCF_040610055.1. Taxonomy (NCBI): domain Bacteria; kingdom Bacillati; phylum Actinomycetota; class Actinomycetes; order Kitasatosporales; family Streptomycetaceae; genus Streptomyces; species Streptomyces sp. NPDC004539. The sequence continues at coordinate 453,247 of NZ_JBEXLS010000004.1, forward strand.
CCTTCGATGTGGGCCGCCTGAAACCTCAGCCGACGAAAGTTAGCCACGAGGGCGGGTGCGCCGACCGACCACGCACGCGTGTGCCTCGCCGCACCCCCCACCAGCCTCCGCCAGGCCATCGGCTTGTGTCGTCGATCGGAGCAAGCCGCCATAACCGGCCCGTGAGGACTCGTTCTTAGCCCTCAACTGGGAATCTAGAGGGTTCAACGCGTGGTGGGCTCCACTCAGGGTAGTAACTGATCGTGTAACGATCGGATCACTTCACTGATCGAAGCAGGAGTACTTTGGAGCCAAGGTACGTAGCGTCATCTTCTGGCACTTGGAGCACGAGCCCTCTGTCACACCTCGGTGCGACGATGGCACCAGGAGCTCGAGAGGGGTGCAGCCGTGACCATCACTACTGTCCGCGACGATAGTGCGCTTGAGGTACGCATCGCCCCAACTACTTCCCGTCTGGATCTGAAAACGTATACACAGATCCTAGGCGAAGTCCGACTTTCTCTCGAAGAAGTTGATCGCACAGCCTTGCCCGTGCGTAGCCCACGACTACGGTGGGCTATCCAAGATATGGCGATGGACCGGGAAGTCCGGATCATCCTCGTCCCGGCTTTGGTGCCAGCCAAACGCTCACCAGAGTCCATCACGGCACCTTTGCATGGCTTTGTCGACGGCGTTGAGTTGCTTGCCGAGACGCCAAAGATCCCGCCTTATTTTAGCGAGAAGACGGTTGCTCGCGTAGGTCACATCGGGAAGCATATCGGGCCAGGCGGAATCGAGAAAGTCGCGGTCACGGCTCTAAACGGAGATCACCGCACCGCCGTAGTTGATGAGGGAACTGTCAGCAATGCCACGCGCGCCGTACTTCCTGCTAGAAGCGCATTCTCTAGCATCACTGGAACCCTAGATGTCCTCAGCCATAGCCGGGGAAGTGCACCGCGGGCATTGATTCGGGATCCGAGGACTCGACACGCTGTACGCGTGGCGGCCTTGGCCGACCATAGCGAAGTCTTGCGGAATGCATGGGGGCGACGAGTTATAGCTTCAGGCTCACTGCAACGGAACTCCGAAGGTCAGGCCGTCTCACTACAGATGACGGACCTAGAAATCCTGCCCGATTACCGCAGCCCTATGGATCCTAGCGAGATCCTCGGAATCAATCCGAACATAACAGGCGACCTAAGCACAGCCGAGTATTTGAAGCAGGTGAGAAGTGCCTGAGCCCTTGGTGTACGTTGATGCAGATATTTTCTTCAACGTCATAAAGAAGGAAAATGGCTTGTGGCCTAACTCCTACAAGATCCTGCGAGCTGCACATAGGGGCGATATACAGCTCGTTGCTTCTACACTCTTACTGGTTGAGCTAAATGGTCGAAAGGGAGACGTCGACGCGGATGAACGTGACCGCATCGTAGACGAATACTTGGAACGGCTAGAGATACAGTGGGTTGAGGTTGATCTACTAATTGCGCGTGAAGTGCGCCAATTGGCGGATCAATATGGACTACGCGGCCCTGACGCAACTCATCTTGCAACTGCCGTTCGAATGAAGGCTGACTACTTCGTATCCCGAGATCGAGCGTTCCCGTACGGGGAGACTGTCGGGATAACTCATGTCACGGCGCCACGGGAGCTCTGGAACCCGACCACCGACGATGCCGAAATCGACGTGGCTGCCGCCGCTGAAGTCGGCAATTAGACTCATGCTGCCTGCATGGGCATGCCCATTCCTCGCGCCTAACATCCATTTTGATGAAAGTGGAGGGAAAAGGCCGAGGCAGCCGCTAGGATGACTACCCATGAGGCACATCGAAGAAGAATTTTCAGGGACGCCGTATCTGATCGCTACGGACCCTGACTCAATCGCACGTTTCTCGGCCGTTCAGGCAAAATCGACACGCTCGCGGGAAAGATCCATTACCGTTCAAGCAAGAATCGCAACTGAAGGCCAGGAACTATTTGAGCCTTATGTTCGAGCGATTAGAAGTCGACTCGTGGCCGAGAGTAACAGAATTGAGGGTTACGAGTGGTCATACAGTCAAGTTACTGAAGTAGCTCTGATGTACAAAGAGCTTCTGCAAGCCCCTGTTGGTTCTCTAATGCAAGCAGTGCGACAGGACCCGCGGGTGTATCAGGCCTTGGGTCTATATAAGGCGCATGAAGTTGCAGATGAATGGGCACGGGCATCGGCCCGCCCTCGCGAATATGAAATCCGATCGCTGCACTCTTTGATCGCCAGTGGCGAGTCTTACGCTGGAAGATACAAGACGAAAGAAAACGAAATTGGCGGGACAGAGCTTCTGACAGCTGGCCCGTGGGACGTAGCATTGAAAATGAGTGAGCTTTCTGATTGGTGGCAGGAGTGCTCGGTGGATCCCGCACTTGAAGCCACGATTATTCATGCTTGGCTCACTCATATTCATCCATTCGAAGATGGCAACGGCAGGATGGCGAGACTCCTGGCCAATCTGGCTTTGGCTCGCAATGGATTCCCACCCTTGCTGATCCAGTCCAGGGTCGATCGAGGTCAATACTATGACGCCCTAGCGGAAAGTGACGAGGGTGACCTTCTTCCACTGTATGACCTCTTCGTGAGCGTTCTGAATAGAACCGTGCGGATTATGTCCAAGCCGGACTATGTGCGGGACATTATCAAAGATAGGCTTCTTACTACATCTCAGAACAGATACGGATTATGGAAAGCGCAACCGGAGAGATACTTTAATGCACTTTCTAATGAGCTAAAAAGTCGAGGCTGGTCCCTGCTGCTCCAGGGATATCCAGATCTAGGTTCGTTTGCACTCTTGGAAGATAGGGATTCGGAAGGAAATTCTTGGTTTGCGAAGGTTATCGACGAGGATCGAGTCCCGCGCTGGCTTCTTTGGTACGGGTTCGCAAGCCAAAGAATGCTGGATCTTAGCGGCGAGGAGATCCATTACCCGTCCATCTTTACTTCCATCCGCGACGATGATCCAAGCAGTATCCATCCTTACAAGCCATTTCAACCGGGGGGAACCTTTCCGGACGAGATCGTCCTTCGCCCATTGGAGAGAAAGCCGGTCCTATTTAGGTCTGGCTATGAGGTCGACGAACTCGATCTTCCGACCGCAGTGCGATACATGGCGGAATCTCTAACAATGTAGGCTCGCGGAATCGCCCCAGATGCAAGCAAGGTTCCTGCGCTGCTTATTGGCCTGATCCTGGCGCGGGCGCCGACCGGGCTGGAGCGGGATGAAGGCAGGAGCGCAGGCCCGGCCGGGCGCAGGGCCGCGAGCGAGCCGCACTTGAAACCCGTAAAGAAGGTTGTAACGCAGTTGATCATCGCCCTGGGTGTACGGGCCTGAAGTCGAATGCACACAGCGGGAGTTCGATGCCCTGGCGGTGCACGAGTGGCAGGAAGAGCACTGGTCGGACTGTCCATGTGATGCACGTAATGATGTGGGTGATGGACACGGTCCAGGGCTCGCGTCGTAAGAGCGCTCACCGGGTGTCGATGCGGTGGTCTTAGAGCCTCTCCCACGCCTCCGCGCAGGCTGCCGTATCCAGTGCCGGTGAGATGGTGCGCAGGATCGTGGCCACCTAGTTGTTCGTCTCCACCACGTCGTACGCGTCCTAGGACCCGAAGAGCGTCGGCGCCTACTGCCCGTCCAGGATCTGTGTCCAGCACTCGCATCAGAAGCCGGGGTTGATCGTCATCCTCAGCACAGGTGCCCTCCGCGTCGTACGTCCGTGAAGAGTTCCGCGGTGACCGTATGGCCGGCCTCGCTGTCGTGGACAACGACCCGGTGGGCGATGCTGACCATGCCGAGTCCGCGGCCGCCTTCGGCGTCCTGGTCCTGGTGCTCGATCTTCGGGGCCGTGCCCGTGCCTCCGCCGTCCGTCACCGAGACGGCAACTACCTGGGCGGACACCGCGACGGGCAGGTGAGAGCTGCCCTGGTCCCGGCCGCTGGCGGTGTGGAGGATCGCGCTCGCGCCCAATCTTCGCCCACCCCACCCCACCCCACCCCCACTCTCCGAACTCAGCAAGCTCGCCTCAGACGGCACCCTGCCCGGTATCCTCCGCCAACTCTCAAGCTTCGGCGGCTGCACCCACCCGATCCGCCTCGACGGCCACCGCACCGAGTACGACATCGACACTGCCACCGGCGAGATCGGCCGCATCTTCCAGCACCTCGACTCCACCACCCTCCCGGCCGACCAACTCCTCGTCCGATGCAACAACCGCCGCGACACCTTCCAACTGATCACCGCCGGACTGCGCGGCGGCAAGGGCACCCCCGCACACGTCGCCGCCCACCCCCGCGTCTTCGCCACCTTCACCGCCCCCGGCTTCGGCCTCGTCCACAACCGCCGCGCCGACGGGCGCCCCTGTCCCTGCGGCATGCACCACGACCAAGAGGACGAGACCGTCGGGACCCCGCTGGACCCGGACACCTACGACTATTCCGCACCATCCGCTCCGCCGACTTCAACGACGGCCAGGAGCTGACCGAGCGGGCTGTAGCCGCGTACATCGCCAAGTACGCCACCAAGGGCGCCGAAACCGCGCCGGGAGCTCTCGACCGCCCCCGGAACCGAAGGAGAATCCACCCGTGGCTAACCGGCGCCTCGTCCTGGCCGACGTGGCCACCGAACCCCGGCCGCTGCCCGCCCGCTACCTCACCCCCGAAGACCTGGTGGAGCTGTTCGAGTTGCCCAGTGTCGAGACGGTCTACCAGTGGCGCCGTAAGCGCACCGGCCCTCGTGGCTTCCGCGTCGGCCGACATCTGCGCTTCGACCCCTCGGCCCGGACGGCACAGAGAAGAGCAAGAGTTTCCCCGACAAGCAGAAGCGCTTGGCCGACACCTGGTTGATCAACATCGAGGCTGACATGGCCCGCGGCCAGTACATCGACCCGCGAGCGGCCCGGACGACGTTCCGGGAGTACGCGGAACACTGGCTCGCCGCACTCACGACGGACCTCACCAGTCGGGCCGCCGTGGAGGGACGGTTGCGGTTCCACGCCCTTCCCTACCTCGGCACCCGCCCTATCGGCTCCTTCCAACCTGAGCACATCCGGGAGTGGAACCGCCAGCTCGAAGAAGCCGTGTCCTCGGCCCAATATCGGCGTCTCACCTTCGATGCGGTCTCCTCCGTCCTCAACGCGGCCGTAAATGACCGTCTGCTGGCCTCGAATCCCTGCCGGGTGCGATCCCGGTCAAGGCGCCTCGTCCTACGCCGACACGTGTGCGTCCGTGGTCCGCAGACCAGGTCTTCGGCGTCCGGGCCGGACTACCTGGGCGCTATCGGGCCATGGTCGACATCGGCGCTGGCGGCCTAGGACAGGGTGAGATCTTCGGCTTGGCCGTCGACAACATCGGGGATCTCGGCTGGATCTACGTCCGGCAGCAGGTGAAGAAGGTACGCGGCACGCTCGTCTTCGCCCCGCCCAAGCGCGACAGGCTCCATGACGTCCCCCTCGACCCCGAGGTGTCGGCCGCGCTCCGCGACCACATGGAACGCTTTCCGCCCGTCGACGTGACCCTGCCCTGGCTGACTCCGACCGGGCCCAAGATCACGCATCGCCTCGTCTTCGCGAGCGGCATCGGTGCTGCCATCTGGAGCCAGGCCTTCAACGATCAGGCCTGGAAGCCCGCATTGGCCTCCACCGGCATCATCCCGTTCCCCAAGCAGGGCAGCGGTACGCGGCCACCCGCGAACACGGAATGCACGCCCTACGTCACTTCTCCGCCTCCGTGCTGCTGGACTCTGAGGAGAACATCAAGGCCCTGAGCCTCTACCTCGGGCACAGCGATCCGGGGTTCACCCTCCGCGTGTACACGCATCTGATGCCGTCCAGCGAGACCCAGACCCGGAACGCCATCTCGGGCATGCACCGAGCCGCCGGACACGCTCGCGACGGCCCTTGGTACGGCTGACGGCCCAGAGACGGCCCACGCCGCCTGACACGGCCCCTCATCGGCGATGAAACCGCCAGTGAGGGGCTTTCATGCCCTTTCGCGGTAAGTAACACCCCATCTTGCCGTACGTCCATCCCCGGGCGGAAACCTGTTGTCCAGCACCCCGGTGACCTGCGCTTTCCACAGCGGCGCCGCTCTCACTCGTCCGGGGCGGACGGGGGTGAGCCCGGCTCCGCGGCCTCTGTCAGCGTCTGGCCGGCCCGGGTGCGCGCGTACAGGACCTGCCTGCCCGCGCGGTGGGCGCCGACCAGGCCGGCGTTCCGCAGGGCGGTGAGGTGCTGGGAGACGCCGCCGGGGGTCAGGCCGGTACGGCGGGCGAGTTCGGTGGTGGACGCGGGGGCGGTCAGCTCGGTGAGGATCATCGCGCGGGAGCGGCCCAGCACCCCCGCCAGGGCGTCGGGGACGGGCGTGGGCCGGGTGTGCCAGAGCGTGCCGACGGCGCGGGGCGGATAGCGCAGCGAGGGCTGCCACGGTTCGTCGAGCACGGAGAAGACGCGTGGCCAGACGAAGACGGAGGGCACCAGCAGCAGGCCCCGGCCGTCGAGCCGGCGTGCTCCGCGCGCGGTGCGATGATCGAGGTGCAGGGTGCCTCGGGCCCAGGTGACCTGCGGGTCGAGGTCGGCGAACAGGTGCTGCGCGCCGCCGTCGACGAGGCGGCCGGCGCGGTAGCGGATGTCGCCTTCCAGCAGGGTGAGGATGCCGGCCCAGTACGGGGCCAGGGCCAGCTCCCAGTACGCCTCGATCGTGTCCGCCAGCCGTGCGAGCTCGGTGGCCGGATCGCCGCGCAGCGCCGCCATCCGCGCTTCCGGCACCTCGGCCGTGGTGTGCAGAAGCGCCGGCGGCATGGCCCGCACCGTGGCGAGTTCCACCTCCAGCGACGGCAGCGGCGTCGTGGGCGCCGGACAGATGAAACCCGGGACGCGGCCGGCCCAGGGCGAACGCGCGGGCATCGGGACGAGGTCGAACAGCGGGCTCAGGTCGAGGCCGGCCGCCGCCAGCCGGGGGCGTACCCGGTCCGTCCAGGTGCGGTGCAGGCCGTGTTCGTCCGCGCCCTTGAGCACGCGGACGCTTGCCACCACTTCCCACAGCGGGGAGATCGCGAAGCGGGTGCGGGCCACGTCCGCCATGGTGAACTCGATCTCGATCATTTAGCTCAGCGTAAATCTCTGGGGGGAGCCGCGCGGCGTCCCGCACCGTACGCCGTATGACCGAAGCCCCGGATTCCCCGTGGCGCGTGGGCGCCTTCCGCACGCTCTTCGCCGCGAGCGCCCTCAGCCATCTCGGCAGCAACGTCGGCTATGTGGCGATACCGCTGCTCGCCGTCACCACGCTCGACGCCGGCCCCGGCCAGGCCGGTGCGCTGGCCGCGCTGTCCACCGCCGCCTTCCTGCTCATCGGGCTGCCCGCGGGCGCGTGGGTGGACCGGCTGTCCGGACGCCGCCTGCTGGTCGCCGCCGACGCCGCTCGCGCGGCGCTGCTCGCCTCGGTTCCGCTCGCCTGGTGGCTGGGCGTGCTCTCGCTGCCGCAGCTGTACGCGGTGGTGCTGCTGACCGGCTGTGCCACGGTGTTCTTCGACGTCGGCTCGCAGAGCGTCCTGCCCGAACTGGTCGGCCGCGAGCACCTGGTACGGGCGAACGCGGCCGTCGTCAGCCTGATGGCCGGCGCCAACATCGCGGGCCGCGGCGCGGGCGGCTTCATGGTTCAGCTCCTCACGGCGCCCCTGGCGATTCTCGGCGGGGCCCTCGCCTACCTCGCCTCCGCCTGCGGCCTCACCGGTCTGGCCGGCCGGCGCACCCGTACGACGCCCTCGGCCGCCGGGCGACGGCTGCGGACCGAGATCGCGGACGGGCTGCGCCACGTCCTCGGCACCCGCGAGCTGCGGGCCCTGGCGCTCACCGCGACCCTCACCAACCTCGGCGCGCAGATGATCAACGCCATGCTGCCGGTGCTGTTCACCCGCGAACTGCGCCTGTCCGCCGGGGCGCTCGGCCTGTACTGGGCGGCCGGCGGCCTGGGCATCCTCCTCGGCGCCCGCCTCGCCCGCCCCCTCGCCGCCCGCTTCGGCCACGGCCGCACCCTGGCCCTGGCCGGGCTGTGGTCCGCACCCGCCGCACTCACCGTCGCACTGATCGACTCCGGCCCATGGCTGTGGTTGGCCGCCACCGGCTGGCTCGCCGCCATGACCAAGACGGGCATCGACAACGTCCTCGGCGTCACCCTCCGCCAGCACCTGACCCCGGACCCGCTCCTCGGCCGCATGAACGCCACCTTCCGCTTCCTTCTCACCGGCGCCCTCGCCATCGGCTCCGCCCTGGGCGGCCTCATCGGCGAGCTCACGAACGTCCGCACGGCCCTGTGGACAGGCGCGGCCTGCCTGACCGGCGCCTTCCTCCCGGTCTTCCACTCCCCCATCCGCCCACTCCGAGAACTGCCCCCCGCCGCCGACCCCACCCACACGCCCATCGCATGAACACGACCGGCCGAGCTAGCTGCCACCTGCCGTGTCCGGGCTGAGCGCAGTGCCGGATCGCGCGCCCACATCCCGCCGCATCCCGACCCGCAGCGCGGCGATCACCAAAGCCGCCCAAGGCGTCCGGGTCCGCTTCTCCGGCGCGTGGGGCCCTCGTCCGGGCTCCTCTACTCCCCCGCCCCCTGGTTCTTCCTGGCCGTCAGGACCAGCGCCGTCCCCCCGATGAGGACGAGGCCGATGGCGGTGCCGGCGATGAGGGGGGTTGTGCTGTCGGTGCCGGTGGCGGCGAGGTTGGTGGGGGTGGTGGGGAGGACGGTGGCGGGGCTGGGGTCGCTCTAGGTCTGGGTGGTGAGGTTGGAGACGGTGCGGGACTGGGTCTTGCAGTCGAGGACGCCGGTGAAACGGGGGGACGTGCCCTGCGGCGTCGTCAGTGCGAAGTCGTACGGCTGGTCCTCCTGGAGGGGAACCGTGACCGTACGTGTCTCGCCCGCCCCGATCGTGTACTCGGCGGTGAGCAGGGAGAACGTGTACGGCTGGTCGCCCTTGTTCGCCGCGGTGATGTCCAGGCCGCTCTTGAGGCAGTCCCGCTCGGCGGAGAGCGCCGGAACGGCCCCGGTCGCCGCCCAGCTCGCGACGGCCGTCGCGGACACCGTGGACTCGCTGGACCCGGCGAGGATCTGCGTCTGACTACGCCCCTCGGAGACGAACGCCCGCCCCACGGGCACCGTCGTCGACGCCTGGAGCGTCACCTGCGCCGACCCCGCCGGCGCCCCCACCGGCACCTGGAAGTACAGCCGGCTCCCGTCGACAGCGCCGGTCACCTCCGCCCCGTCCTCGTCGACCACCTTGACCCCGGTGATCGCGGCGTCCGGCGGCGGCGCCACGGACACCGCGCCCGCGTCGGTGTGCACGGTCACCGGCCCGAGCAGTCCCCCCGGCTTCCCGGAGACCGCCGGACTGTCGACGGTCAGGGAGGCGGGCGGCTCCACGGCCTCACCGGCCGCCTTCTCCAGATAGTCCGCGAGCTGCCGGGCCTGCGGATCGACCGCGTCGACGTCCGCCCCGTCCGAGTACCGCCAGATCGCGACCTGCGTCCCCGCCGCCGCGTCCTGCTCGGTGAGCCCGCCCGTGATCCCGGCCTTCTTCGCGAGCGACGCCAGGTCGTTCACCTGCGGATAGGAGTGCTGGAGAATCCAGCCGATCCGCCCGGCCTGCTTGTTGGCGGCCAGCGAGGTCCCGCTCCACGACGTCTCGTGGTACTTCGCGTCCTTCTGCGTCGGGTTGTAGACGTCGACGCAGTACGTCTGGAGCGTGCCCCCGCCGTCGACGGACATCTCGAACAGTCCCGCCGGGATCTCCTGGTCGCCGCTCTCCTCGTGGAGCACCGCGCTGCCGAAGACCTTCAGTCCGCCTATGGTCGCGGTCGCCCCGCCCTGGCCCTGCGTGGCCGTGTCGGCGGCGGCCTGGCCGGCGCCGGCCAGGATCGTGGCGGCGGCCAGGCCGGACACCAGGGTCGCGGCGGCGGCACGGACGGCTCCGCGCCCTCGGGCGAACGGCACGGTGATCGAAGAAAGCACGCAATTCCCCTTCGAGCGGGACCCGTTGACGTGGGGGACGGGGTCCCGCCAGCAGAATCGGAAGCCACGAGGGCTATGTCGCGCATCCTAGAGAGGCGGCGCGGCCCCTTTCCCAGTCAGATCGTCGGGCAACCGATCCGAATCGGAATCGTTATCCCAAGATCACTCCGGTCGGCGCGAGAGCCGGGCTTATCGACAAATCCACCACCCTTTAAGGCAGTTGATCCATCCCGTAGGCGATGCGACCCGCCGATAAGCCTCAACCCGGCTTTTTCAGGCGCCTCCTGACATCACGCCACGCTCGCCGGCTCCCGGTCCCCCTGCGTCTCCCACTCCGGCTCCGGCTCGGACCTCCCGCCCGCCGGCTCCGCCCTGGCCACGCGGACGAACGCCGAGGTGCCCCGCGCCAGATCGTGTCCGATCGCCACCGCGTCGATGTCGGCCGACATCCAGTTCTGCCCGTCGCGCAGGTCCGCCCGCACTTTCAGCCTCCCCTGCACGATCACCGGGTCCCCGACCGACAGCGACGCCGCCACGTTCACGGCGAGCTGCCGGTTGGCCCAGACCGTGAAGAAGTTGGTGTGACCGTCGACCCACTCGTTCTTCTCGCGGTCCCAGTACCTCGCGGTCGCCGCCAGCCTGAACCGCGCCGAGCCCCCGGCCGCGAGCTCCCGGTAGACGGGCTGCGTCGCGACGTTCCCCACCGCGCACATCGTGACCTCGTTCATCGTGTCTCCCCTCCGAGGCGACCACGCCCTTCGCGATCGCCGCGGAACCAGACTGCGCCGGCCACGAGACCCCCGTCCGGCCCTGTGGACGACCCACAGCCTGTGGAAAACCCCGTCACCCCATCGAGTGAACCCCCGTCAGGCCGCCTGTGGATCACCTGGCCGGATCACACTCCGTGAGCGGCCATCGAGGCAGGAGCATGACAACACCCCTCCCCCCGACCCCCTCCCGGCCCCCTCCCGACAGAACGCGGCGGCGCCGACACCGTCCCCCTCCGGCCTCGACACCGCCGCGCACCCCTGCCCCACGAACCCACCGACCTACCGCCCCACCGACCTACCGACCCCCCACCCCCACAACCCTCCCGTACTGCTCCCGCACCTCCCGGTACCGCAACAACTCCGCGGCCACCGGATCGAGCACACGCGCCCGCCCACACCCGGCCGCGGCCTCCCGCAACCGGCGCTCCGCGTCCTGCCCGTACCTCCGGGCCGGCCCCCGCGCGGCCATCCGGCAGCTCCACTCGACGAGCGGCCCCCCGACGATCCCGACGACCATCAGCAGCACCGGAACCCCGAGATTGGGCGCCATGACACCCGCGATCTGCGCGACCAGCCAGAGCCCCCCGACGATCTGAAGAACCGTCATGGACGCCTGGGCGAACACCGCGACGGGCCACCACCCGGGCCGGGGCGGACGTCCCGGCGGCAGCCCCGCGCGCGCGGCGAGGTCGTCGAGCGCCTCCGGAAGCCCCTGCGCGCCCCGTACGGCGGCCTCCCGCACCGCGAGGGCCCACGGCGCGGGCAGCCCCGAGGACGCCCGGTCGGCGACCGTACGGACGGCTTGCTCGACGCGCTGGCGCGCGGTGGCCTCCTCGTCCATCTGCGCGCGCACCGGGAGCCGCCCGGTCGGGGGGTCGCGCCGGTCCTGGTACCAGCGCCACAGCCGCAGCCACGGCGTCCCGCACGCGCGGTTCGCGTTGCGCAGCCACGCGCGCTCGGCGGCGTCCCCGGCGGCGACCGCGCCGACGGCGTCCGCGAGCCGGGCGGCGAACTCGTCGCGCGCCTCCTCGGTGAGCCCCGAGCGGCGCGCGGGCGCGTAGACGGACCGCAGCCGGGCGGCTGCCGCGTCGACGTCGGCGGCGACCCGGCGGGCCGGTGCCTGCCGCTCGGCGACGAACTGTCCGAGCAGTTCGCGCAGTTCCGGAACGCCGTCCCCGGTGAGCGCGGACAGCCCGAGGACGGTCGCGCCGGGTTCGCCGTACTCGCCGAGGGCGATGCCGTCCTCGTCGAGGAGCCTGCGCAGGTCGTCGAGGACGAGTTCGGCGGCCTCCCCGGGCAGCCGGTCGGTCTGGTTGAGGACGACGAACATGACCTCGGCGTGGCCCGCCATGGGGCGCAGATAGCGCTCGTGGATGACGGCGTCGGCGTACTTCTCGGGGTCGACGACCCAGATGACGGCGTCCACCAGGGCGAGGACGCGGTCGACGTGCTCCCGGTGCGGCAGGGCGGCCGAGTCGTGGTCGGGGAGGTCGACGAGGACGAGTCCGCGCAGCTGCGCCTCGGCCTCGGGGCTCTGTACGGGGCGTCTGCGCAGGCGTCCCGGGATGCCGAGGCGGTCGATGAGGCCGGCGGCGCCGTCGCTCCAGCTGCACGCGATGGGCGCGGCGGTGGTGGGGCGGCGGACGCCGGTCTCGGAGATCGTGACGCCGGCCAGGGCGTTGAAGAGCTGGGACTTCCCGCTGCCGGTGGCGCCGGCGATGGCGACGACGGTGTGCCGGCCGGAGAGTCTGCGGCGGGCGGCGGCCTCGTCGAGGACCCGGCCCGCCTCGGCGAGGGTCCGGTTGTCGAGGCGGGTACGGGAGAGGCCGACGAGTTCCCGGAGGGCGTCCAGGCGGGACCTCAGGGGGCCGTCGTAGGCGAGGGGGGCGTGGGGGGAGCTGGGTTCCGGGGCGGGTGTTTCGGTGCCGGGTGCGGTGACGCGGCGGGCGATGAGGCCGTCGCCCCAGGGGGTGGGGTCCGGGTCGGCGGCGTCGTCCGAAGCGATATCCTCGGCGTTCTCCGTGACGCTTTTCGCCCTTGTCTCGCTCTGCGCGTTCTGCGCGTGATCGGAATTGGCGTTTTCGTCGTCCCCGGGGAGGCCGTGCTCGCGGGCGTCCTCCTCAGGAGGCTCGTCCGTGGGTCCCTGCTCGTGTTCCTGATGGTCCGTGACGGCGGTCACCTGTCACCTCTCCTTCTGAAGTACGGACAGCGCGGCGATCAGTTCGGCCTGTGGTTCGGCGTGGACGTCGAGTCCGTCGAGGGGGGCGAGGCGGCGCTCGCGTTCGGTGCCGACGACCTTGTCGAGGTACGCGGTGAGGAGCCGTCCGCCGCGGTCGCGCAGGCGCAGCGCGCCGTGGGCGCCGAGGCGTTCGGCGAGGCCCTCACCGGCGGAGCGGGCCCGCCGGCCGCCGAGGAGGGCGGTGGCGACGAGCGCGGCGACCGACTCGGGGTCGGGCGCGGAGCCCCGGTCGAGGTCGCGGACCTCGTCCTCCGCGTACTCCTCCAGTTCGCGCCGCCAGCGTCGTACGGCGAGGCCGATGCGGTGTTCGGCGCTCTCCAGGTCGGGGTCGCGGTCGTCGAGGTGTCCGGCTGCGGGTTCGCGGCGCCAGGTGTCGTCGACGCGTTCGTCGGCGGCGGTGACGGCGCACAGCAGGAGGGCCGCCAGGGACTCCACAAGGGCGTCCAGGAGCTCTCCGGCGGTGCAGTCGAGGGGGAAGGCCCGCCAGCGCTTCAGGGCGTCTCCAGCGAGCACGGCGCCGCTCTGGAGGCGACCGCGTACGCGCGCGTACTCGCTGTCGTACGCGGTGTCGACGGCTGCGGTGAGGCGCAGGGCGGCGGCGTACTGGGCGGCGGCTGCGCCGGCGAGTTCCGGCATGCGGGACTTGAGGGAGTCGAGGACGCCGTGGGCGGTGCGGGCCATCGCGCGGTGGCGGGCGCCGGGGTCCTGGGCGTGGTGGACGAGCCAGGTGCGCAGGGGGGCGACGGCGGTGGCGGGGAGCAGTCCGCCGCCCCAGGCCGACTCGGGGAGTTCGGGGACGGTGAAGCGGGGCACCTCGCCGAGGCCGGCTTTGGCGAGGAGGGCGCCGTACTGGCGGGAGACCTCGGAGACGACCTGGTGGGGGACGCGGTCGAGGACGGTCACCAGGGTCGCGTCGTACTCCTTGGCGGTGCGCAGCAGGTGCCAGGGGACGGCGTCGGCGTAGCGGGCCGCGGTGGTGACCATGATCCAGACGTCGGCGGCGCAGATGAGCTGCGCGGCGAGGGTGCGGTTGTCGGCGACGAGGGAGTCGATGTCCGGGGCGTCGAGGAGGGCGAGGCCCGCCGGGAGGGTGTCGGCGGTCTCGACGCGCAGGACGTGCCGGCCGTCCTCGCCGGGGACGAGGTCGTCGGCGGGGTCCTGATGGGGCACCCACGCGCGCGTGAGGCCCGGCAGGACGCGCATGCCGCTGAACCAGTGATGGTCCTCCGGGTGGCAGACGAGTACCGGGGTGCGCGTGGTCGGGCGCAGCACCCCCGCCTCGCTGACGCGGTGCCCGACGAGGGAGTTGACGAGGGTGGACTTGCCGGCGCCGGTGGAGCCGCCGACGACCGCGAGGAGCGGCGCTTCGGGGGCTCTCAGCCGGGGCACCAGATAGTCGTCGAGCTGGGCGAGCAGTTCGTCGCGGTTGGCACGCGCGCGTGGCGCCCCCGCCAGGGGCAGCGGGAAGCGTGCGGCGGCGACACGGTCGCGCAGGGCGGAGAGTGCGTCGAGCAGTTGAGGCCGTACGTCCAAGGTCACCACATGCGAAGAATGCCCAATTTAAGGCGATTTCTGAAGCACATAGGGATGTCTGCGCGCCGACTGGACACAAGGGACGGAAGGTGCGACCGGGACAAGAGCACACCCCAGGCATAACGAGTGCACAACACCCGGGGCTCCGACCGCCAAAAGCGGTGCACGATTCGCACCTGCCTGCGATTATCAGGACCGCTTCACCGAACCTCCACATCGAGCCACGGAGGGGAAGCAACCAGGACAAGGAGCCCTGAGCCCTATCCTTGTCCCCGGCACCGTCCCGACGGCCCCACCCGGTCCCGGCACACCGCCGACCACCCGGCCCCCGTAGCTCAGTGGATAGAGCAGGCGCCTTCTAAGCGCTTGGCCGCAGGTTCGAGTCCTGCCGGGGGCGCCACAGATGCTCTGACCTGGGACTACAGGGAAGAACGATCACTGAAGACCGCGTGACTTACCTACCAGACTCGGTTGGGTAAGGCGCCTAGCGGACTCCACCTTGCCCAGCCCAGACACCAGGGAGCATCCCGTGTCGGCACAGGCCAGGAAGTCACCTCTCCGCAGCGCCAGCAGGACCACCGCCAGGCCAGCACTCCGAGCCATCCCCACCGAGCCAGACCAGTCAGAGGTCAGGGCAGCGTTCCTCTCCGACTACGCCACGCATCTCAGGGCCAGCAACAACAAGCACGGTCGGCCCTACCAGGAGAAGACAGTCACCGCGTACACCAAGGCAGTCAGGGCCCTGGATTCCTGGATGACCGAGCAGGGCATGGACGAGGATTTCCTGTCGGTCGGCACAGCCACGCTGAATCTGTTCTTCAGGGCGTACCACCAGGAGCACGAGCAGGGCGGGACCAACACCGTTCAAAGGAACCTGCGTACGTTCTTCACGTGGCTGGAGGACGAGTACGACACGGCCAATCCCTACCGAGACAAGAAGCTCCAGAGGTACGCAGCACCGACCGGAGTGAAGCCCAAGACCCTGAGTGCTGAGTTCGTGGTGGATCTGCTGAAGGTGACAGGCAACGGCCATCCCAGGGTCAGGGAGTTCGAGAAGGTTCGGGACCACGCAATCATCAGGGTCCTGACCGAGGGTGTACGAGCAGAGGAGTTGCTGTCTCTCCGCCTGGATTCCCTCGACCTGGAACAGGGGTTGGCCCAGGTGGTTCCACTGAAGGACGCAAGGGCCAGTGGTGAAGGCAGGGTGATTCCCCTTCAGCCCAAGACAGTCATTGCCCTGACTCGGTACATCAGGGCCAGGGAGAGCCACAAGCTGAGTGGGTCTGAGTGGCTGTGGCTCGGGACCAGGAACAGGAGCAAGCTGACTTACTCGGGTCTGTATCGGATGCTGAATCGCAGGGCCAAGGATGCTGGGTACGACGCCGCGTCTCCCCATCAGTTCCGGCACACGTGGACAGACGACATGCTGAGTGCAGGAGTAGCCGGAGAGGACGTCATGACTCTGGCTGGATGGAAGGACTCCACCATGCTTCGTAGGTACGCGGCAGACATGGCCACCAGTAGGGCTGTGAAGGCTGCCAAGAAGATGGGTGACAGGTACTAGCACCGCCTGACCGAGAGACCGAGAGAGGGCCCCTGGCAACGCTGCCAGTGGGCCCTTTCCCATTGATGCTAGATAACGAATTGGTAACGTTCAATGATCTTGCTTGCCTGGAGGCCCTTGAGGGAGGTCACTCAATAGATAGAGGGTTCTCCCGAGGGTGCCAGGCAGTCAGATCACAGGATGGTAACGATCCATGATCCTGCTTGTCTAGGAAGCCTTGTGGGGGTCCTCTCTATAGATGGAGGGTGAAACGCAGACCCTGTGACCGAGAGGGCTCATCGCTAGTCGGTGGGCTCCCTGGGGTACAGGGCTCACGGTTTCTTATCTCAAGACGGTTGGTCTCCGTCGGTGTGTGGTGAAAGCCCCCGGCTAGCTTCGGTTGGTCGGGGGCTTCTTTATGCCCTCATGGCGCCACGACATTCCCGACTGACCACCCACGCCAAGGAGTCATCCATACTCCGATCCCGGCAGGCATGCACGGCTCATTGTCAGTCGATGCCGGTAGACATGAATGCAGCCCCCCATCCTCGCTAGGCCACGTGGCACACCCATACCTGATGGCGCCACGACATTCCCCCCGCATCAAGGCCGAGAGGCCGTAACCACACATCACAGAAGGAGCACCACCATGCATCGTCACTACATCCGAACCCTTACCGGCTTTAAGTGCTGCTCGTGCCGTGAGGAGTTCTCGTCCAGCCAGGAGTTCGCCAAGCACTGCGGTCGGAACGGTGTCTGCCGGAAGCCCCTAACTCTGGGGATGCACATAGACCTGGACGTCTCCCCGCGCCACTGGACCAGCACCAAACCTGAGTGCTACCAGCAGACCGCCTGAGAGTCATTCTCAGAGCCTCCGATATCGAGTACGACCAATCCATCAGGGCTATAGAGGCGGGCCAGCACAGAGCCACATGGACACTATGCAGCCCTGGCTATGGGCCACGCATAGTGGCCCCCACACACCACACAGGAGACCAACACCATGACCATCTGCGTAATCGATAACTGCAATGAGACCGGCAAGACCGTGACCCTGAAGGAGATACCCGGCAAGCCGTCATTCACCCTGTGCACTGAGCATTACTGGGACTTCTTCTGGGACCGGAAGCGAGAAGCACGAGAGATGGCTACCGCTATCCATGAAGCCGACCCAGACATGACTCACACCTCGGGCTATGTCTACGTCATCAGGCTGACTGACGGGAGCGTGAAGATCGGGACCACCGCCAACCCGAGCATGAAGCGGATGAAGGACATCACCTCTCGGGATAACCAGGGGGTGCCGGTTCACGTGCTGGCAGTCATCAAGGGTGGTGAATCTCTTGAGGCTCTGATTCACGGGCAATGGAGTCACCTTCGAGTAGAGGGACGGATGGAGCAGTTCCATGCTGACCCTTCCCTTCTCCAATGGGCCGAACAGCAGGGCATTACTCCGGAAGTGGATGACCTCGAAGACTGGCTAGTGGCTAAGCACAACCGAGGCGCAGTCACCAGTGAAGAAGCCAGGGAGATTCAGGCACTCATCAAGCAGGGCATAGCAGATTCCTGGTGACCAGCAGTAGGGGCCCTCGCGACGGCTCGGCCCCATCCAATCGAGACAACGAAAGAGGAGAGGACACAGCAATGCGAGTAGCCAGTAACGACGCACGACACATCATCCCCGACCTAATCCGTAGGGCAGAGGGGGGAGAGACCATCACACTCACCCGATATCACAAGCCGGTAGCAGTACTGATCTCGGCAGAGCGGTACGAACGACTGACACGAAACCTATTCGAAGACAACTGAGAGGCGGGGAGAAGTGAGACGACGTAAGTACAACCTGTTCCCGGGAATCCTGACCGTACTGGAATCCCTGGGCGTCCGGGCGTGGGTTACTCCCGACAGGCTCATAGCCCATGACGGAGACGAGGAGCTGCGAGAAGAGATACGGCAGAACATCGAGCGAGTGCGGCCTATAGGTCTACGTAAGACAGCACTGTTCTTCGGTGCGGTGCTCATGGTGGCTATGGACCGTGGCACCTTCACCCCCGCCGATATCGCGACGCTGGACCACATGGGGCAAGGCAATGCCCTGTACCTGCTGGAGAAGCTGGAGGGGAACGAGAATGCGTGACCAGATCCAAGAACTGTGGAGTGACTACCTGGAGAGTGGTGGTGAAGCACTCCCCCTGCTGAAGCTGCTGATTGATGAGACGTGGGAGCAGCTAACGGGAGATGACATAGCCGAGCTTCAACGGTTCCTCAGCTACTGAGAGGAGAGGGTATGTACTCCGAGGGAATCAAGAGAGGGGAACACAAGCTCATCTGTTCCGACTGCGGTGAGGGGTTCAGCTTCCGGATTGAGATGCATAAACACCACGACCCCAAGCTGAAGCAGTGTCCGGGGCCGTTCTGGTCGAGGAACTAAACCGTTATCACAGGGATTGTCAGATGAAAATAGGAAGCCCGAGTCGGCTGCCCCTTTCAGAATGACCGACTGATTATTCTCGGTGAGGGGCCGGAGATTACCGGCCCTCTGTCATGGATGCTCAGGCATTCAGAACCAAGCCTCCCAATAACACTGACACGGATTGGATGAAGGCTATGGATCATGCGACCGAAACACGCCACCACAACAGATGGAGATACGAGCATGAGCTACCGCTACGAAGACCTCTATAGGGGAGATCTCAGCAAGATTTCCCAACAGTTCACGCAGGGCACATGGGCCGGTACGGTTCAGGCTACGAAGGAGTGGCCGAAGGGAATTCCTGGCCAGGCATCCATTATTGCGCTGATACCTGGCGGAGTCCCGTTCAAAGTGAAGAGCACAGGCTTCCTCGCTCGATACGCCGGCCGTATCAAGGAACACAGTCGACTGCTGGCCAAGCGAGGACAGCCCCTCGCCGCAGAGAACATGCCCCCGACCGGACAGGCTTACCTCTGGTATCGGGACGTGATTCAGTACGTGCCACTCAGCGGAATGCTGGCAGCTAAGCAGATAGCCCGGCTGTGCGGGGACAACTCCCAGGTGACTATCCCTTGGCGCTCTCTAGCTGACGCGGTCGGCAGGAAGAACCGGGCAGGGAATCTCCGGTCCTACACGGAGCGAGGAGTACAGGCCCTAGTCGAAAGTGGCTGGCTGACAGTCGAGACCATCGGAAGCAAGCGAGGAGCCAAAACCACGTTCAGTCTTCAAGTGGGTGACTTCACCGACCGGACATGGATGCGTGACGAAGACTTCTACGACGGCGAACCCACTCTCTGACTTATGGCCCTAAGAGTAGAGCAACCGTCAGCCCAGACACCCGAACTTATGGCCCTAAGGATAGGAACCTGTAGCCCGATTGGTATCTCACGACTTATGGCCCTAAGTAAGAGCTATGCCTTATCCGCTAGTGCGGCACGGAGCATACCGAGACGACGGCCCTAGCCGGGAGTCTCGAACCTGATGCCTGCTGCCGAAGTAGGCGGACCTAGATAGAGAAAGTTAACCAGTTAGCTCCGCTTGCCCTCCTAGGGTCGGGACAGCGCTGCGCTAGAGGCGGGGAGAAGAAGACTGGCGGGGAACGAAGGGTGAGGCCCTAGCCGAGCCCCTTCCTCCTTCCCACTTGTGCTTAAAGGGTTCCCGGAGTAGGGCGCCTACGGGCAAAGACCCTTCGGCACCCAATCAGCGGGGGAAACAAGGTAGAGGCGTAGGCCATAGCCGAAGCCTCGTACTCCTGTAGATACGAGTGGCTACAGGATAGGCAGGCCGGAGGATAACCCCGGTCCTGCCATACTGGTTGAGATTCATTAAGGCGTGTTGTTTCTCAACGCCTCCGCTCTCTCCCCGCTGAAGGGCTGAGCGTCTAGCGAATGCCCTCACACTGAGGCACCCATAGACGGCAGCTCAATGCCTTCCCCTTGGCGGGGCCCCTGGCATTGCATCCGAAGAGTGTGCATCTCTTCTTCCCCGCTCCAGGACTCTCCCCGCTTATGGCGCCTCATTCGAATGTGGACAGGTGGAGCCCCGATCAGGGGCGCCTGTCCCTCCTATCGACCATGGCGCTAATGGTTAGACCCCGAAAACCTGAACCCCTGAAGTGAACCAGCACCGGGAACCATCTCAGATTCTCGTGAACTGAACTAAGGAGACCTGAACCATGAACTTCGACATTGCAAGTGAACTGAACTCAGTGAAGAGAACCCGGAAGGTTGTGAACCTCATGCTCTGGTTCATTGTTGCTGGAGCAGTTTTCTACTCCCTTATGACTTCCACCCCGCTAGTCTCTGCCCACTCTGAATGGCAGTGGTCAGGATGGGCTCTAGGTTTACTCACGGATGCTGCATTCATCCTGTCCATATCTGCTGACGCTGTCCTGTCTAGACATGGCCTCATTGGAGGGAGGTGGCCAGCGGTATTTCGCTGGGCCACGGGGATAGCTTCTCTGTTCCTGAACACCTGGAGTTCCGTGGCTCACGGGGATTGGGTAGGAGTAGCCATCCACTCCATTGCACCCGTCATCCTGATCTGTGCTGCCGAGGTCTCCCCTATCTACCGGAGAAAGTTTCGAGAGGTTGAGCTGAACCTCACTGAACAAGTGAAAGAGTTCACTGTGACCAAGACTGTGAGCCGGAAGAGTTCAGTTCAGAGCATGGTTCAGGTTCAGAGTTCATTTCAGAATTCAGGGTCCGAGCCTGATCGGGGTTCAGATATTCCTGAAGAGGTTCAGCTCACCGACAACCAGAAGGCAATCAGGGATGGATTTCTGACAGAGAGGAAGGCAGCAGAGGTAGCCAGAGAGATTGGAGTCAGTGGCTCATACGTATCTGGTCAGTACCGGAAGATTAAGGCTGAGCTAGAGATGGCTGCATGAGAAAGGGCGGGGAATGAACCCCGCCCGTTCCCAATCCACTTCAAGAGGAAGACTCCTCCTTCGGCGCTAGCGCTAGCCACTTCTCACGATCCCCATCGGTAGGGGTGATGGAGATCCCGAGAAGAGACACTGTGGGCGTGAACTGAATCATCAACGTGCCCGCAGGTGTTTCTTCATCCTCCACTAGATCCACGTTTTTAATGAACCTTCGGTCAATCGTATGGCAACGCCCTGAAGGAGTAAGAATGAACTTCAGAGGACCACCATCAGGTTCCAGTCTCGCTACACCACGACCAGCCATACCTGAAGAATTAACCATCATCGAGTGAGCTTCACCAGCGGCAATCAATGCGCCCCTCTCGATTTCCCTTCCTATCTCATCAAACGATGCTCTAAGCTTCCGGTTCTTTGGATCTTTGAGCCAATCCCGTTCCTTCTTCCGCTCCCACACGACGGCAGACAGGGCCGCAAGGCCCCACCCACCGAGTGCCTGAACACCAAATCCAATGTCCAGCATGGGGTACCCCTTGATCGGGGAAATGATGAGCGCAAGAGCTGAGCCAGCAGCGAAGCCCATTGCCCACATACCGGTGAATCGGGGAGCGAACAGCATGACGATTCCCAAGATCACCAGAAACCCGAACGCCATCACCAGACCATCAGTCCAAGACTCTGGCCTAACCTCACCGTCGACAGCCATACCGAATGGGACAACCACACCCCATAGAAATATCAACCACTTCCCCACCAAATACCACCTCTCTCATCCGTCATGAACTCGGGGAGTATGGCAACACTTCTTGCCTCATCACAAGGGAAAGGGCCGGGTTCGTTCCCGGCCCGTTTCCTCTGGATCTTCTACTTGCTTCGCTTCTCTCTGCATCGGTAGCAGGAGCAGGGCGGGTACTCAGCCGTAACGAGCACCTCACCCGCTTCGATCACTCGGGCGGGCTTGATCACCGTTCTCTTCCCCGTCTCGACGTTCACCCGGTACACCTCGATGCTCAAGGACCCCGGGGGCGGTGCTGTCTCTTCTGCCATGCCTCGCATCGTGGCCACCCGCAAGGGGCGTATTGGGCCATGGGCAGGGACAGTTGGGCAGTTTCGGCGGTAGCTTGGAAGAACGCCCAAACGTCCCTAGGGGGAGCCTTGAACACTGCCCTACGATCAGCTATGGAGTCCGCTGGTCTGTCACCCCGGCAACTGGCTCTGAGGGTGGGTGTCTCAGGGAAGACGGTGGAGCGGTGGGTCAGCGACTCCGAACTGATCCCTCACGCCAGGAACCGCGAAGACGCCTGTAAGGCATTGGGAGTTGACGAAGAGATGATCTGGCCCAAGGTGGTTAAGGAGCGGATCAAGATGGGCGGAGATAGGGAGATCCTTCACAGCTACCCATATCGGTCCGCCTGCCCCTCGACAGTTTGGGCAGAACTCACAGAGAAAGCCACAGGAGAAATGTTCTTCGCTGGCTACACGAATTACTTCCTGTGGACTCAGATTCCCGACTTCCTCGGAACCATTCGCAGGAAAGCTCAGGAGGGGTGCCGAGTCAGGTTCCTACTCGGCGACCCAAACGGAGAGGTAACCAGGCAAAGGGAAACCATCGAGAACGTAGCCCTTACCGTCTCCACGCGAATCAGAATCACCCTGGAGAACGCGGAGAAGCTGAGAGAAGTAGAGGGTATTGAGACGCGTTTTTCCTCTGCTCCCGATGCAGTGAATCACGTCTCTCTGTCGGTATTCCGGTTCGACAATGAGGCATTGGTTACCCCACACCTGGCCAGGCTTGTCGGTCACGACTCACCCCTACTTCACCTGCGACGCATCGGGGATGGAGGAATGTTCTCTCGGTTCTCTGAGCATGCGGAGGAACTGTGGTCCAGGGGTGTTCCTGTAGGACGGTAGAACCATGGATAGGGTCCGGGAATGCCCCGGCCCTTCTCTGCGTAGCGGGGAAAGTAGAGCGTAGTGCAGAGCATCGCAAGGCTAGACGCGGACAGTTCCCGCTTACCCTGCAAAGTTTTATGGTACGGAGCGTTAGGGACTACAGCCTGCACCCAGTCAGGGGTGGGCTCTAACCATCCCCAGGTACCCACAGATGGGACCCTGTAAGTCAAGTTTTATGTCACATTTTTCTTGGGTCTCACACACACAGCGTCGGCCCGTTTTAAACACCCCCGGGTGCCTTGTGCCGATATAGCCTGCCCCGTTGAGCGACTTGAGATAACTGGGCCGCATTCGGCATTGAATTCACCAGGAATGCGGCGGGGAGGGGAGAGGAAAGCCAGGCCAATCACTTCTCCATTCTCAATGAATGCCTGCCTGCATTGATATATGGGCAGGGCAATATTGCCCGCCTCCCTGGACTCATCCCCCGCTCAGCCCTTGCCCCCACTTGATGCCCCTGTACGCCTCTCTACCGGCCTCACACCCCTCCCGGGCCCATGCAGGACGTCCGGGATAGGCCGTCAGGCAGGCGTACAGAGCCTCATTCTGTGATCGGTGGTGATCCGTACGGCTGGCCACGGTGCCAGCCGACACCGGGTAGGCAGGGAGGCAACTTCACTAGGGAGTCCTACGCAAGGTGCCTGAACTCCCGTAGGGGGCTGGCTCGGTGACGTTTCCGCAGGCTAGAGTCTTGGCTAGTCACGTTGCCTTCTAAGCGCTTGGCCGCAGGTTCGAGTCCTGCCGGGGGCGCCTCACAGAAGGTTGGCGGCCACACCGTCTCCGCCGCCATCATCTTCTCCTTGTTTCTCCGAGGCGTCGCCTCGGACTGTCCGCCGGGGAGGCTCCCCGCCAAATCAGTGATATCTCCCATGCTGCCACCGGTCAGCGTCACCCGACAGAGGGCCAGTTCAGTCCTGTGGTCGTAGCGGATCTCCAGCCGCAGCAGCTCGAACAGGCGGCGTGACAGGTCATCCGGCAGGGTGGTGAGGTCGAGCGCGGTGACCGGAAGCGTGGTCAGGAGGTCCGGGTTCGGAGCCTCCTGCACTTCGGCCTCAAGGTCCGCGAGTTGCCGTTCCAGGTCCAGTTGCTCGCCGTGGAGTTCGGCTCGGCGCTCGTTGAGGTCCTGGAGGAAGGAGCGGTCCGGGGCGTCGACGAGTTCCAGGCTGCGCAGGAGCCTCTTGCCCTTGGTCTGCGCCTCGGCGATGGCCCGGCGGAGCGAGGACATGCGCGCCTCCCGTGCTCGCTCGGCCTCGACGTCCACCTGCCCTTGGTTCTCGGCCAGCAGCTCTTCCCGGTAGGCGCCGAACACCCGGTCGGACAAGAAGGTTCCGAGCCCTTCCAGGACGCCCGTCTCCGGGACCCAGATGCTCGGCGGATGGTCGACGGCCCGGTACGACTTCTTCGGGGCGCCGACGTAGTAGTTGACCCCCTTGCTGGGTTTCCCGTAGAAGCGACGGCCGCACTGCTCGCACAGGATGAAACTACGCAGCCGGTAGACCCGGTGCGCCTGCGGGTGAGAACTGACGCCGTGCGCGCTGCGGGAACGTTCGCGGTGTCTGGCGATGCCCTGGGCCTGGACGAACGTCTCCAGGTCGACCAGAGCCTCGTGATCGCAGTCCCGGGCCAGACGGCGGGAGTTCATCAGCCACGCGAACGTGCGCTCTGCCACCCACCGCCTCGGCAGCACCACGAACCCCTGCATGTCGTCCGTGCGCTTGACGATCTCCAAGGTCAGGGCGAGTTTGTCCCGGCACCAGCCGACAAGGCCGCCGGTGTAGCCGCCGTCGGCCCAGACCAGGGTGATGTCGCGGTGCAGGCGGCGCAGCCGCCTCAGCAGGCCCGCCGCTGCGTCCCGGTCGCCGATGCTCGCCGCGGTGACGCAGACGGCCAGAAACAGACCGAGGGTGTCGGCCACGATGTGCCTTTCGCGGCCCGGCACCTTCTTCCCGCCGTCGTAGCCGCGTGAAGCGGCAGGCACCGTCGCGGCGGCCCGCACCGACTGCGCGTCGATGATCCCCGCCGTGGGCTCGGCCTCACGGCCCTCGCGTTCACGCACCTTCCCGCGCAGCCGGTCGTGGAACTCGGCGATCAGCCCCTGCTCACGCCAGCGGCGGAAGAAAGCGTAGACCCAGCCCCATGCAGGGAAGTCCGCGGGCATGGCCCGCCACAAGATGCCGCCCACGACCAGATAGCGGATCGCGTCCAGCATCTGGCGATGGCAATAGCCCTCGGGCCGGCCGCCCCGCCTCTGAAGCCAGGCCGGCACTGGCAGCAACGGCCGCACGGCCGCACGGCCGCCCACTCAACGTTCGTCATGTCCGACGGATACCGGGCCACCCGATCAGGATGATCGGCCGCATTGCCGTACACGTGCGCGAGGCAATCACACGATGGAGCAGCCGAGTTGAACTGAACGGGTTCGGACGCGTACAACAACGACACTAGGGCCTCCCGGCGCTGCTCGGTCAGATTCGCATCCCCGAGCTACCGAGAGGCCCTGTCTTCATGCGCGCACAACGGGAAGATCACCTCGGCGGGAAACCTGTCCGCCCCGCACGTTCCATGATCGGTTGAGATACGGCTTCTCATGCACGATGCGCAAGCCGCTCCCCTGCTCGGACAGAACCGGGTACAGCACCTCGACGCCCCCCCCGGAACGCGGCAGTGCCGTGGGTCCACGACTCGGGACGGGACGTGTCAGCAGTACGGTCCCGGCAGGCAACGCCGTCGTTGGATGAACTGACGGACAGCGGGCTCGGGTTGTTCCCCATCGAGGAGCTGACCGCCGGTTGGCTGGTCCGGTCGACCGCGATCGGCAAGGAGGTCGTCGTGGTTCTTCCTCTGGACGCGGGTGGGTTACCCGAGGGGGAGGTTCTTCCGTACCTCCCGGCGGTACGCCCGTCCCTCTCGACGGAGTTCGACCAACTGGACGGCGGGTACGGCGAGTTCTACGGCCGGGAGCGCGCGAAGCCGTGACACCGACGGGATGACGGGGGCGGCGGGGCGGCGGCGGTTGTTGTAGGCGAGGCTCAGATGGGAGCGGAAAGCGGACGTCGGCTTCTCGAAGGCCAGGCCGGCGGCTCTCTCCGTTTCGACGAGCGCGTGGTGGAGCCGGAGCAGGGGTTCCCAGGGTCCGAGGGACAGGCGTACGGCGCCTCGGGAGCCGGTCAGCGGCATGGCACGTACGGAGAACGCGGCAAGCAGGAGCGCTTCGCGGGCAAGGGTGATGTGCAGTCCGTCAAGGGGGACGGGGTCGAGACCGAGCAGCGCCAGTTCTTCCTGGCAGCGCTCGGCGAGAGCCGCGAGGAGCCGGTCGTCCGGGAAAGCGAGCATCCAGTAGTACGCGCGGGCCGCCGTCCGTCCAGCCAGGGCGTGACCAGTGGTCGTTCAGCTCGCCGAGCGTGCTGAACGGTGCCCAGTTGTGGGCCGCGATGGCAGCCGGATCGTGTGGGTCGGCGGGGAAGGCGGCGGGATCAGTACACAGCAGGGCTCGATGCTGTGTATCAAATTCTACCGGTAGTTCGTTAAACCCGGCAGTAGAGAGGGCTGACGCTTGGTCAGGGCGGTCGCAAGGCGGAGAGACGGACAAGGATCCGCCTGCCGAGATCCAGGCCCTGATCGACGCGGTCACCACAGGCAGACCCCTTGATGTCTACCGCCAGGCTTAACGAACTACCAGTACTCAGCGCCTGTAGTCACTTCCGTCCGGCATGAGGAAGGTCGAAAACGTGGTGGGCTGGACCGTGTGGCCGTCTGCTCCACGGACTCCGACTGAGTCGCAACCGGAGTCCGTGAGCGTTGGCAACGGAAGGGCTCACACCGTGGCGAACCACAGATCGTTTGCTGAGAAGGTTTCCATTTCCAGCTCTCGGAACTTGTCCTCCCCACCAAACGCCCGCCCGAGCACGGCGATATCACAGCGCATGACTGGGGCGTCAAACGACGGAACAAGAATCACCGTACTGTCGTGGGCGAGGACCTGTGAATCTCCTGAAGTGCGTTCCTCGGCAATGATCAGTCGAAGCGTTGTGGAGACCATCGCTACGCGAGCGTCCCGAACCAGGACGCTCAGCCATTCCTCGTCGGCTTCTTTGTCCCAGTCAATAACCCCGCCAGCCGATCGAGCCAGGTAGTCGGCTACCTCAATGGCAACCTCTTCACGCCAGGTGACCGGCGGATCACCCAAACGTGCAAACACATCTGAGACATCGATCACGGTGCACCCCCGGGACTCCCATGAATGGCACCCCGAGCGTTCCGGTAGACATTTATGTAGTGAGTCAACTCCCCAGTCCTCCCGATGACCCCAACAGGCCCGTTCTCGACGTACACCTTGGCTTTGTTCCCGACCCACAGCCCATAGGCGTCGGCATAGGCAGCAGCGTCCAGAGTGGCCTTTTCCGCATCCACGCCTTTGAGAAAGACACTCTTTGTCGGACCTGCCGAACCCGGAAGATGTTTCAGCATTGCCGGGTAGCTGACAGTGTACGTGCCGTTCGTCAGCTCCCCATGACGATTCACATAGCTCTCAGGCGCCCTGAAGCAGCTTGAGTTGTGAACAAGTATCGGGGTCTCACCTGCGAGCACATAGTACGCGTGCAGGTCAGCAACGGTCAGGTTGTACACATTGGCCAGAGCTGTCCACTTGCGGATCTCGGCGATCTTCACCTTGCCGCGAGTGGCGGTAGTGAGGAGCTCACCCTTGAGCAGGTCAGCGGCGTCTATCCAACGGTTCAACTCCGGCACCCAGAAGGGGTGTCCTGCTGTTGCGGTGACCGAGACGGCCTGTCGCCCTTCGCTCGTCTCTATTGCCAGGGTGACGGTGACGAGTTGCTTCAGGCCGCTGCCCAGTATTTCCGCAGTGACTGTCTTGGCCTCTGTGCGGCCGGTCTTCGGATCGGTGGCGAGGACCTTGTCCCCCGTCTTCACGTCTTCGATCGGCTTGGTGGTGCCGTCGGCCATGAGGACTTCGGTACCGGGTACGAAGCTGTTGCAGGAGCGGGCCAGGGGGTTCTCCGCGCCGGCTACTCCGCCGAGATAGGCCAGGGCCGCTGTGTCGACGAACTCCTTGATTATTTTTCCGCGGGCGACTTCTTTGGCTATATCGTTGCATTCGTCCGCGTTGTAGACGCAGTAGGTTGCTGCGATCACCTTGGAGATGGCAGCGGCGTCGGCGTCGTCTCCGTGATGCAGGAGGTACAGGTTTGCCTGACGGCATCCTTCCCGGCCGAAGCAGGCGCTTCCCTTTTCTTTGCTCTCATAGACCGGGTTGTCCCAGAAATCGTCCGAGAACTCTCCGTTCGAACTTCGGGAGTAGTAGTCGGACAGTTTCCCCGTGTCGTTGGTGACTGGAGTATTCTGCTTTACCACATTTGCCTGTCTCGCATACCCTGCATCGGTTTGCTGCTGGCTGTTGGTGTCCTTCTTGTTGTTGCACAGCGAGGGGTCGACGTCGCACTTGCTGCGGCCTGTCGGGTCGCTGTAGGTGACCGGGTTGTTCTCGGCGTAGGCGTAGCCGTGCATCTGCTGCGGGTCGTCGGCGGCGAAGAGCGGGTCGACCGAGAGGAAGCGGCCTGTGGCCGGGTCGTACTCGCGGGCGCCGAGGTGGGTCAGGCCGGTGGCGGTGTCCGTGGTGCCGCCGACGAAGCCTTTGGTGCCGGGCCAGTTGGCGGGTTCGGTGCCTCGTGATGCGCCGAAGGGTTTGGTGCGGCGTTGGGTGAGGGACTGGGTGGTGGAGTCGACGGCGAGTTGGGCGGTTCCGTGGTGGTCGGCCAGGGTGAAGGAGATCGTCCCGTTGTCCTTCTGGACGGCGCGGTGGCCGCCGCCGATGTCGAAGTAGCGGGTGCCCTGGGTGGTGGTGGCGCCCTTGGGCAGGGTGATCTCGGTGGCGCCGAGGTAGAGCGTGGTCTCGGTGGGGGTGCGGCCGATGAGTCGGTTGCCGTCGGCGTCGTACAGGTACTCGGTGACCTTGTCGGCGCCGCCTTCCACGGGTTGGGTCACCTTCGCCAGGTGGCCTTCGGCGTCCCAGTCCAGGGTCTGGGAGGTGCCGTTGCCGAGCAGTCGGGTGCGGGTGTCTCCGAGGGCGTTGTAGGTGAAGCTGTCCGTGGATTTGACCGTGCCGGTGGTGGTGTCCACCGTGGCCAGCTGGTGGGAGCCCGGCTTCGGGTAGTGGTAGACGCGTGACGTGTCCGAGGCTCCGGACGTGGTGCCGTGCTGGGTTTCGGTGAGCCGGTTGCCGACGACGTCGTAGGTGTAGGAGTCCCAGTAGGGGGCCGGGCCGCCGAGCACTTCAGTGGTGGGGGCGCTTGCGCAGGCTATGGTGGACTGTGTCCATGCCTCGGTCGTTCGGCCCAGGTGGTCGTAGGTGAAGCACTGGTTGTCGGTGCCGGCGCGGGAGGTGTCGGAGACGGACAGGACATTGCCTGCCTCGTCGTACTTGTAGGTGTTCTGCTGGTCGACGCCCGCGATGTCCTGGCGGTCCACCCGGGAGGTGGACAGCCGCTGGGTGCCCCACTCGTAGGTGTTGGTCTCGTACGTCGCTTTGCCGCTGTTCGCGGCGAAGGAGTACTGGAGCGGCTTGCCCGTGTAGCTGTAGCTGGTCGAACCGGTCAGGCTCTTCGGGCCGGTGATCCCGGTGAGCCGCAGGGTGCCGTCCTCGTAGGTGTGGGCCACGGTTGTGGCCGCCAGGGAGCCGGCTGCGGGGTAGCCGACGCCCTGCACTGCGCCCGAGGCGTTGTAGGTGGTCGCAGACAGGTAGGTGCCCTGGAGCTTGCCCTCGTTCGAGGGGATCGTCACCTGGGTGCGCAGAGGGCGGTATAGACGGTCGTAGGCGAGCACCTTGGTGCTGTATGCCTGGCCGCCGCTGTAGCGGATGGATTCGGCGACATGTCCCTTGGCGCCGCTGACGGTGTCGTAGATCCACTTGGCGCGCAGGGTGCCGGTGACCGACTTCTCGCGCAGTTCGGTCGGGCGGCTCTGGCCGTCGTAGACGTGCGCGAGGACACCACGCGCGTCTTCGGTGGTGATCGCCAGACCCCGGTCGTCGTAGTCGGTGTGGGTGGCGCCCCGGTCGGGGTCGGTGGTGTCAGTGGTGCGGCCGAGGAGGTCGAACTTCCACGTCCAGGCGTTGCCCGCCGAATCGGTGACCTTGGTCAGGTCACCACGCGGCGAGTACTCGTACGACGTGGTGTCGTAGGCGGCCTCGGCGGCCCGTGCACGGAGCTGACGGACCTCGGTGGTTCGGTCGCGTACATCCTTGAGGGTAGCGGTGGCGGTGCCGCCGACCGGTGGGATGACGGTGGTGCGGTCGCCGCCGTAGAGAGTCTTCGTGACTCCGAGGACTGCTCCGCCATCACCGTTGCCGGCGACCTGCTTCAGCTCCGTCTGCCGGCCGAGACCGTCGTAGGCGTACCAGTTCTGGCTCTCCACACTCAACGCGTTGTCGAGTGTGAACAGTTTCGCGGAAGGGGCGACTTTGTCGGTGTAGTAGGAGGCGAACTCCTTGGAGGTCAGGCCGCGTTCGTCGTAGAACGTGTCGGTGAGGAGCGTGCCGCCCTTCGGTCCGGGGGCCTGGGTCTGGCGGGGACGCAGGAAGCCGTCGTAGAGGACGTACGAGGTGTCCTGAGCACCGTTGTTGCCGATGGTCTTGGTGCCGACCGCGACGGGTTTGCCGTCGGTGATGGTGTAGGTGAACTCGTAGCTCGGGGTCTGGCTCGTGGTGCGGTCGGGGAGCCAGACCTTCGTGTTGCGGCCGAGTGCGTCGTACGCGTACGTGGTGACCTTGCCGTTGGTGTCGGTCTCGGTCAGTTTCTGGCCGCGGATCGGGTCGAAGGTCTGTGAGGTGGTTGTCGCGGTGGCGTTGTCGCCAAGAGTGACAGGTGGAGCGGTGAGAGTGGAGCCGATGGGGAAGCCCGTGGCAGGGGTGTGGGCCGTGGTGCTTGTGCGGCCGTCCGCGCGAGCGGTGCGGGTGAGGGTTCCGCCGGAGGTGACAGTGACGTCGGCGCTCAGGTCGGTGGCGGTGAGCTGGCGGCCGTAGGTGTCGTAGGTGGAGCCCGACTCCAGGTAGACGGCGGTGGTGCCGTCGTACTTCTTCAGCTTGGCGAACCGGGTGGGGTCACCCTTGGTGGCCGCAACGCCGTAGGCGCCGCCGTCATAGGCGGTGCGGACGTCGGAGATGACATCTGCGGGACGGCTGGGAGTGGTGGCGCATCCCTTGGCCACGGTCTCGACGCGTGCCGGAGCGTTGAGGACGACGCTGTTGGCCATGTAAGTAGTGCGCACGCACTGGTCGTCGGTGGTGACGGCGGTGTCCCCGGCGTTGTCGGCCTGGGTGATCAGGCCGGTCGCGGGGTCGAATGTGTTGGTCGCGGAGGTGGTGCGCCACTTGGCGCCCGCTCCGTCGTCCAGCGAGGTCCAGGTCCTGGTGTTCTCGGTGCCGCTGAAGTCGGCCGTGACGGTGCCCCAGTCGCGGACCTTCTTCGCCGTCTCCTTGTGCCAGGGCCTGCTCACGGTTTTGGTGAGGATCTTGCCGCCGGGACCCGAGTAGCCGACGGTCTTGTAGGCGAAGCCTGCCGCCGAGGCGTGGTCGACGAGCGGGTCACCCTCACCCGAGCCCAGGGTGACGCTGACGTCCTTCGTTCCGCCGGAGGTGTTCTTGCGGTCGCCGTCCATGCCGCGCAGGAAGTAGGTGTCGGTCTGCGACTTCATGGCCGGTGCGCCGCCCTGACCACCGGTGCGGACACGGACGTGACCGTATCCGCGCCAGTCGGACCAGGTCTTGAACTTGTCCTTGGTCATGCCGTCGGTGTCGTCGTAGTGCCAGGCGGCGCCGTCCAGGTAGTCGTACATGGTGACCTGGTCGGGGGAGCCGCCGGTGCGGTCTGTCGAGGTGACCGTGTCGACGACGTACTTGTTGAACCACTGCCGCTCGGGGTCGGTGGTGGAGGTGCCGCCGATGTACTGCGGGAAGCAGCGGGTGGTGTTGGTCTCCGGGGTGGGCAACGCGCCGAAGTCACAGACCGGAGCCGAGTAGCCGACGTCGATCTGGCCGCCGGACTCGTCGGCGACGGTGGACAGACGGGCCTTGATGAAGGGGGCCCAACCGTCGTTGGTCTTGTCGAGCCGGTTGGCGAGCTGGCTGTAGGCGAAGGTGGTCTTGGGCAGAGCGATGGTACTGGTGGCGTCGTGTCCGGTGCGCTGGACCGAGTCGAGGAGGAGCTGGTAGTCGGTGTCGGCCTTCTCCCAGCGGTGGGCGAGCTTCCAGTCGTCGACCTTGTTGTAGGCGCCGGAGACGAGGACCTCGGTGGTGACGCCGGTCAGCCGCTTGCGGGTGAAGAACACCGGCGAGACCCGGCCCTTGTCACAGTCGGTGCCCGCCTCGCAGTTCAGGTCCCACGGTGTGTCGTACCAGTAGAAAGCGTCCTTGGTGATCGACGAGCAGTCGGTGGCGCTGTCCGCGATGCAGCGTTCGGAGCCGGTGAAGTCGACCTTGGCGAGCGGCTTCGCCGAGTACACGGCCGTGGACCTCAGGCCGTACTCGATGCGGTCCAGGGTGCCGCCGCGGACGTAGGGGGTGTCGTCGGCGGGCTTGAGGTTGCGGCCGTAGGAGTTGGCTTCCTTGTCGTAGTAGTACGCGACGGCGTTGCCGTGCGTGTCCACGACGTAGTCCAGGTTCCATCGCCATCCCTGCTGGCACCAGGAATCCGCGAAGGCAGCCGCGTGGCAGGGCTCATCGGTGTCGTCCCCATAGACAGGGACGGTCCAGGCAGAGTCGGTGGTCTCGCTCCCGCTCGCCCAGCCGGGCAGTCGGTTGTAGCCGAAGTAGTACTGGATACCTTCCGGAGTGGTGACTTTCCAGTACTCGTCCTTGAGGGCGCCGTTGGAGCGGACGTCGGTGGAGGAACCGTAGATCCGGTCGATCTTGGTGCCGTCGTCGTCCTTCAGCTTCCAGGAGTTGGTGCCGCTCTGGACCAGCTCACCGCCGGCGCCGTTGAGTTGCAGTACGGCGTTGTCGTAGCCCCAGCACAGGTCTCCGGGTTCGTTGCCGTCGGCGTTCTTGACGTCGTCGTCGGAGCAGCCCTTGTAGCGGCGTTCGATGTAGCCAGGGGAGAGGTCGAAGCCGTCGCCGACCCACGAGGACTGGTTGTTGGTGTTGCCCGTACGTCCGTCGATCGCGCCGGAGGAATACGACAGGGAGAGTTCGGGGACGAGCCCGCCGGGCACCTGGGGCACCGCCATGGGGTACGACCAGGCGAACGAGCCGCTGTTCAGGTCGGTGTTCCAGGTGGCGGACGCGGACAGGGAGGTGGCCTTGTAGTCACCGAGGCCACTGCCGGAATCTGCGACGGCGGCGAGCACGGTGGATGTGGTGGCGCTGAGGGTGACCGCGTTCGCGGTGAGGGTCTTCTTCTCCGGGTCGTTGACCGCGGACACCGGTTCGGTGGTGCGGCACCGGGCCTCTTGCGGAGTGGTCAGTGCGCAGGAGGGCAGTTCGACGAGCCGGAGCCGGTCGGCGTAACCGCCGCCGTAGGCATCCGCGAAGGAGGAGTAGTCGAGGCCGGCACGGACCTGGCCGGCATCTGCGGGGCGGTCGGCACGCAGGGTGAAGACGGGCCCGTCGAGGCCGGCCTTCGCTGAGAAGGAACGGTCGAGCATGCGGGCCTCGACGGTACCGGTGGCTGGGCGCGCCGACCGGGCAGTCGGCTTGGCCAGGGTGAGCGGGAGTCCGTCGGCTCTACTGGTCCGCTGGCCCAGGGCCACTTTCGCCGAGCCGGCCTTCGGCCAGGCGGCGGCCGGTTTCGCGGCGGGGGTACGCGGTCCCTTCGCGAGGGTGCGTGCCCGTGCGGGGCCCGCGGGGCCGCCGTCGACCGGCGATTCCGCCTTGGGCAGCGCGGGCGGCTTCCAGCCTTGGGCGAGCGCCGGGACGGTAGCCCCCTGGAGCAGGGTGGCGGTCAGCACCGTGGCGGTGGTCAGAGCGATGGTGCGTGACGGTGAACGGAGTTTGCGCAGAAGCCTGCGTGCTACAGGTCTCATGGTCATCCCTTGTGATCCCCTGTGCGCTCCACCGGGTGCCGCGAACGGGGCGGCACCCGGTGGAGCGGGTGGAAAGAGCTGAGTCGGCCGGGCCGGGTCAGTCGATGCTGGGTACGACCGTCTCCAGGCCGGGCATGCCGACGGCGAGGAGGCTGATCTGGGCGTCGGTGAGCGCGCCCTGGAAGGTCCAGAGGTCCGACACCGTGCCGGGGAAGTACTCGCTCCCGGTGTTCGTACCGGTCTGAGTCCGGCCGAGTTGGAGGTTCTGCGTGGCCTTGAAGGTCACGACGTTCTCGCCGGAGGAGTTGATGTCCGCGCAGCCCGCGACGTCCGGCTCACCGTTCTCGTCGGCGTCGACGCAGGCGACGTCCTGGAGTTCGCCATTGACGTAGAGCTTCAGGTCGCGGGCGAAGCCGTCGTAGACGACCGCGAGGTGGGTCCAGTCCCGGACGCTGAAGAACTGACCGTTCTCCACCTGGGTCGTGCCGGCGGTCGTGGCGTCCGCCTCGGCGGTCTCGATACGCCAGCGTCCAGGGTCGGCGTCCGTGGTGCCGGGCAGATACCGGACCGCGAAGGAACTCTTGTTGGTGCCGGGCGCACTGAGAAGGGTGACGTTTCCCTTGGGTTGGGCCGCGGCCTGTGCCCAAGCGGTGGCGGTGAAGCTGGCGCTGGTGTCGATCGTCGGTACGCCGTTCGTGGTGGCCGCGTAGTCGTCGACACCGTCCAGGATGAGGCCGCCGTCGACCCATCCGGAGCCGGTCTCGGCACCGTTGTGGAGGGTGAGGCCGGCGCCGGTCGTGGAAGCGTCCGGGGTGACGGGTGGGGTGCCGGTCGCGTTCTGGAACTTCCAGCGGGCGCCTACCAGAGGGCGTTGCTTGAAGAGTTGCCGGACCTCGTCGTCGGAGACGGCGCGGTCGTACAGCCGGACGTCATCCATGTCTCCCTTGAGCGGGAAACTGACCGCCTCAGGCGGTACGAGGCCGCTGCCGATGGTCACCGGCCCCTCGGAGGCCCAACGGAAGGTGTAGGCCGTGCTGGCTTGAAGGGTTCCGTTGACGTAGAGCAGCAAGCGGCCCGCGTCGGCGTCGTAGACACCGACCACGTGGTTCCACTCACCGAACCGGCCCGCCGCGCAATTGGTGTTCTCGGGACAGACGCTCTGCGCGGCACGGACCAGGGGTGCGCTCGCGGTATCGGCCTCGGGACGGGTGAAGACCCAGCCGCCGAGCGCGGAGGAGTGGTAGATCTCGAAGCTGCGGCGCGTAGACCCGAGTTGGGACACCGCGATCATGGCCCTGGCCTCTTTGTTCTTGGGCAGTCGCACCCATGTCGAGACCGCGAAGCTCTGGAAGGTGTCCAGAGTGGGCCGGCCGGTGGTGGCGTAGTCGTCGACACCGTCGAAGGAGACGGCTCGGCCGCTGACTCCCGGAGTGCCGGCCGTGGCACCGCCCTTGAGTACGGCGTCAGCACGCTGGCCCCGGCCGGTCACCGCAGTGGCGCCGGCGGCTTCGTCCAGTGGCCACACCAGTTTGGCCGGGCGCCCCGTGTCCACCGGCTTGCTGGTGGAGAGCTTCGTCACCTGGGCGTCGGTGAGTTGGTAGTCGAAGAGCTGGATCTCGTCGAGTGACCCGGGGAAGTAGTTGCTGAGTGCTCCGTAGAGGCGGTCCGCGCCGAGGATGGTGCCGCCCCGGGCATCCCATGGGGTGGTGAAGGGGGCGGAGCCGACGAGTTTGCCGCCGACGTACAGCTTGATCACCTGGTTCGGGCTGTCGAAGACTCCGACCAGATGGGTCCAGTCGCTCAGCCGGGCGGTGACGCAGGCGGTGTCACCGGCGGCACAGGCGGGCTGCGCAGCACGCGAGGCATCCGCGGCTGCGGGGGCGTCGTTCGTGTGCCGCAGGAACACCCAGCCGCCGAGCGCCGTGGAGTAGTAGATCTCGAAGCCGCTGTGGTTCTGGCCGGCCTGGGCGAGGGCGACAGGTGAACGGCCTGCGGTGCCGGGAAGCTTGGCCCACAGGGACACCGAGAAGCTCTTGCTGGTGTTCAGGACGGGTGAGTCGGTGGTGGCGTAGTCGTCGGTTCCGTCGAAGGTCAGGCTCTTGCCGGAGACTCCGTCCGTCCCGGGTGTGGCTCCGTACAGCGTGGCCGGCCAGTCGCTGCCCTCGCCCGCCACGCTGGTCGCACCGGACTTCTCGTCCAGTTGCCAGGAGAGACGGTCGGGCTGGCCGGACCTCACCCGGAAGGTGTAGGTGGTCGGCTCGGAGCCGTTGCCCGCGGCGTCAAAAGCCTGCGAGGTGATGAAGTTGATGCCTGGTCTGGTCGGCATGAACTTGATCGTCTTGGCGCCACCGCCCGACGTGGTCAGAGTATTGGCGCTGGTGGGAGCTGAGTTGACACCGAACCAGTACTTGGTGACGTCCGATGAGGCCGAATCGATCGAGAAAGTACCGTACCGTCCGACGCCGTCCCACCAGGGGTCGTCCGGGTTCTCGGCGTCCGAGGCGCCGTACTGGGCGGAGCTGATCACCGGCCCGGCCGGGACGCTCGTGTCATAGATGAAGTAGCAGCCGTGAGCACCGGTATAGCTCCAGGCCGACCACTGCGCACCGTCATAGGAACGGACGTGCCAGGCGACGTTCCGGTTCTTGGGGATGGAACTGGGCAGGACGAGGGAGAAGTCGGAACCGCTCTTCTTGCTGGTGGTCCTGGCCGAGGACCAACGGGCCTTCCACCCGCCGCCGTCGCCCGCGTCCCAGGACGCCTGGAACTGCACGGAGACCGCATCACCGTCCGGGTCGGTGACACCGTTGGCACGGATCGTGGCGGTGGAACGGATACGCACCATCTTGGCCGACGGCACACAAGGGCCGCCCGGACTCATGCTGAGCTGAGACACCGCAATCTTGTTCGGCGGACGGTTGTAACGCACCCGCAGATAGGCGTCGTCGGAGAACCGCTTCCACGTGTACCGGTCGTCCTCGTCGCTGGCCTTCATCCCGAAGGTGATG
This sequence comes from Streptomyces sp. NPDC004539, assembly GCF_040610055.1. Classification (NCBI taxonomy): domain Bacteria; kingdom Bacillati; phylum Actinomycetota; class Actinomycetes; order Kitasatosporales; family Streptomycetaceae; genus Streptomyces; species Streptomyces sp. NPDC004539. Next base: position 490,186 of record NZ_JBEXLS010000004.1, read on the forward strand.
GACGACCACTTGTTGGCGGCTGCGGTGGCGATGACGTTCTTCACGTCGAACTCCGCATCAGCGGCGGCGCAGCCGTCGAAGCCGTAGGCGAAGCTGAGCGTCTTGAGCCGCTCGATCCAGAAACCTGAAATGTTCTGGCTGTTCCACGTAGTGGCGGAGGAGATGCCCTTCGTCCGCCAGAGCTGGACCTCGCGCTTCTGGCAGGAGGCCGCGTGGGTCTCCCGGACGACGAACTCCGCGGACAGGATGGTCCGGCCGGCGAACTTCGTGGTCGGGATCTGGTAGAAGAGCCGTTTCACGTCTTGGGGAGCGCAGTAGTCCCAGCCGCAGTAGCCGAGACCGGCGTCCGAGGCCCCGTTGAACTTCCATTGCGGGGAACTCGCCCAGTAGCGGGACGCCATGGTCCAGGAAGTGGCCTTGGGTGAGTACCACTGCGGGTCGATGTAGACGGGGTAGACGGTGTCGGAGCCGGTGAGCAACTCCTTGTCCGGGGTGAGAACAAGGGCGTCCCCGCCGTCGGCCACGTCCACGCCGACCCGTTCCACACGTGCGGCTTCCGCAGCGGTGGGCTCAGCAGCGGCAACGGTGGGGGCGTCGGCCGCGACCGCCGCCGTCCGCACGCCGGTCGTCCGCGTGCTCGCGGGATCGGCCTTACTCGTGCTGGTTCCGGAGCCTGTACCCGAAGTGGCGGTGCTGGAGTCCCACATGACGGGCGTGGGCGCCTCGAAGACGACGCCGCCCGCCCCCTTGTCCACGGCCTGGAGACCGCCCCCGGCCGTTTCGCCGACCGCCATACCAACGGCGTTCAGCTTCAGCCGCAGCTCCGAGAGTTCCTCGCTCTTCGCGGCCTCGGCCGACTTCACCACCAAGAGCTGGGTGAAGCCGTCAGGACGCGCACCGAGGCGCAGATCGACGTCCGGCAGGATGTCGGGGTAGACAGCGGTCTCCCCGTCGAGGCGCGGCGCGGGAACGCTACCGGGCCAGGACAGTTCCAGGGTCCGGCCCGCACGCTCCAGGCGGACCAGTGGCCGATCCTCGCCTCCGCCGGAGAACTCCAGCCCTACGGTGGCGGCCTTGGGTACGACCATCCCGTCGTCGGCCTTGGACAATGCCGTGTCGATGGGTTGCCAAGTCCCGTTGATCCGGGTGCGTACCGGGCGCAGGTACTCGCGCGCCTCCAAGTGGCCGTCGGGCGTGGCGAAAACGTCACTGCTCTCGCCCCGGAGCGAGGCCACTTCAACGCTCTGGCCGGATCGCTCCGCTGCTGCGAGCGCCTCTTCCTCGGTGGCCGCAGGTGCTGCGGCGTTCTCCGTACCGGCGGCACGGTCGCTCACCTGGGCCGATGAGGACTCGACCTCAGCGGCAGCTGCCGCTGGAAACGCGCCCCATTGCAGTAGCCCTGCCGTCAGGGCTACGCCCAGGCCGAGCACCACCCCCCGCTGTCTGCCCTTGCGCACCACTCGCCGACCCCCCAGTCGTTGACATGATCAAAACACAGCGGGGGCAAAGGTAGAGGTAAAAAGCATCGGAATAGCAAATTCCACTTATGGACGAGACAAGTCACCCTTGAACCTCGCCCTCGAAAGAAAAATTGCCTTCAAAATCCATACTGGGCAGACGAACTGCCTCCAACGTTCGCCTCTAGAGCACGGCTCCACGCCTACCCCTAACGTTTCCTCCCTCCCTTTCCTGCGGTCCCTTGAAGCGTCTTCTTGCGGCCAAGAACCCGCTCCTATGAACCCACTCGCTGATCCACCGGTGCTTCGTAGAAGGCATCTACAAGAGCCCCGATGATCGAGTTGACAGCCGGCCCGTCGGTGATGAAGTAGTCAGCCATCGTGTTGTGGGCGTCCTGGTTGTCTGCGACCGCCTCTGTAACGGCTGCTTGGAAGTCCGGTGACTCCAGGAACTGCTTCTTGGAGTTCACCTCGGTCTGTCTGACCAGATCCGTGCCGACGAGCAACTGCTGGACAATGCCTTGAACGGACCCTCGAATCTGGGACTCGGCAAACGATTCGGCGCCGAAGGGGTCGTTCATCTTGTCTATGACGACCTGGAGCGCGACGTACTTCGGTTCCTTCTTCGCGCCCGCGCCGGCGGCGCTGATGCCCTTCAGTTGCCCGTCACCCACGAGTGAGATGTCGACCGGGATCGCCTTGTTGTGCTTGACCTCGATCAGCACCACGTCGGAGAGGTCGACGTCGGCCGCCCAAGCGGACTCGACGATGACCTTCTCCAGCAGGCGTAGGAAGATCGAGAGCGTCTCCACGAAAGGGTCGCCATAGTCGACGGTCTGGGACATGAAGTCGTAGAGGCGTACGTAGGTGGAGGCGTCCTTGCGGAAGAGGTCGAGCGCGTTGAGCGTGGCCTTGTCCTCTTCCTCGATCGCCCGCGCGTAGCGGCGCCGGAAATCGCGTTGCGCCGGGCTGATCGCTGCCGAGAGCGCGTTGTTGCCCTTCCGGGGCACCCACAGTTCGGCGACCTTGCGGACAACGTCCTCGGCATGGATTCCGGCCTGAGCAAGCTTGTTGGCCAGGTGGACGACCACGTACGGATCGCTCTCGGTCTCCAGGGTCGCGTTCTTGAAGTACGGCTCAAAGGCCGCCTTGATGTCCTCGGGCTTGTTGGCGAAGTCGATGACGAACGTCTTGCGCTTCTGCTCACCACCGGCGGTGCGGTGGGTGCGGTTGAGCCGCGAGAGAGTCTGCATCGCAGTGACCCCCGGCAGCTTCTTGTCGACGTACATCGCCGAAAGCAGGGGCTGGTCGAAGCCGGTCTGGAACTTGTTGGCGACCAGCATGATCTTGTACGCCTCACCCTTGAAAGCGGCTGCAAGATCAGCCCCAGAGCCGGGGTTCATGTTGGCCTCGGTGAACTCGTCGTCCTTCGACGGCCTCGGGCCCCAGTCACTGTGCCAGGTCTCGTTCTCCGGCATCGTCACCCCGGCGGAGAAGGCGACCAGGGTGCGGTAGTTGTACGAGGAATCCTGGGCGCGCCGTCTGGCGATGTAGGCGTCGATAGCCAGTTTGTACTTCACTGCGGACCTGCGCGAGTCGGTCACCATCATTGCCTTCGCCTTGCCTTCGAGGAGGTAGACAACGTTGGTGTGGAAATACTCGACGATGATCTGTACCTTCTGGCTGATGTTCGTCGGGTGGAGCTGCACCCACCGCATCAGCCCTTTACGGGCAGCGGCTTCCTCGGCCTCTCCCCTGTCGCCGCTCGCAGCCCTGCCGGCGATCCTCAAAGCAGTGTCGTAGTGCTGGTAGCCCTTGAGCACGTCGAGGATGCAGCCCTCCTCGATCGCCTGCTTCATCGAGTAGAGGTGGAACTCGCGCGGCTTGCCATCGGCCCCCTTCCGACCGAACAGTTCGAGGCTCTTGTTCTCCGGCGTCGTAGTGAAAGCGAAGTAGAAGGTGTTCTCCGACTCGGCCCGCTCGGTCATCTCCGAGGCCGGCACCGACTCCACATCGACCTCTCCGCCCTCCTCCTCGATCTCTTTGACCTCCTCGGCTGTCAGCACCTGCTTCAGCTTCGAGGAGACCTGACCCGCCTGGGAGGAGTGCGCCTCATCGGCGATCACGGCGAACCGCCTGCCTCTCAGACCAACGTCGGTACGTATCTCCTCCAGCGCATACGGAAACGTCTGCACCGTCACCGCGATGATCAGCTCGCCGTTCTTCAACGCTCGCGCCAGCAGACCCGACTTCGACTTCACTCCGGCCTTGCGGACGTCCTCAGGGTTGATCGTCGCGACGATCTTGCCGGTGCCCGTCGATCTGCCGAATCGCATCCTGCAGCTGGGAGTCAAGGACAGTGCGGTCCACAACCACGATGACCGAGTCGAAGACCTTCCGGTCATCGACATGCAGCCGCGCCAGCCTATGGACCGTCCAGGAGATGGTGTTCGTCTTCCCCGACCCTGCCGAGTGCTCGATCAAGTACCGCTGCCCGACACCCTCCTCCTTCACCGCCTCGACAATGCCCGTGACAGCCTCCCGCTGGTGGGACCGCGGGAAGAGCATGCTCGTACGCCGCACCGCGGTGCCTGTAGCGACGTCCCCCACTCTTCCTTGGTCTGCACGATCATCAGCCTCCCGACGATGTTCAGCCAGGTGTGTTTCTCCCAGACGCGTTCCCACAGGTACACGATCGCGGACCGTCCGTCCGCGCCGGGTGGGTTGCCGGCACCGCTGTCGAAGCCAATGTCGACCCGAGAGGAACCACACCCGCCGCCCATCAACCGACCCGCGTCTTCGGAAGCTGCCCGGCCGCAGTCACGACCAGCGAATCCCCGCAGATCACACCCGCCGCACCACAACCAGCCCTTCCCTGCGCCTCCCGACGGGGGCACACAGACCGTCCGAACTGCGAAGAGCCGCCGAGAATCCCGGTGCCGCGCCATCGAGACGCCGCCGGGCCCAGCGCTCGGCGCACTGGAACTCACCCGGCAACCGCGTCCGCACCCCGCCGCAGAAGACGAGCACGCTCCGCGCCTCACAGGAGGACACGGCACGGCTCCAGCCTCCCCGAACCCCTTCCAGCCGCGCTACGCGAAAGCCGAGCGGCACCCCGCCGGAGAAGCTCGGTCGAATCGGCCCCGACCGGTGGAGCACTACCACCCTCGCCGCAGAAGAAATCCAGCCAACACATGCGCGCGCAGCAGCGGCCCCCGCCCCGCCCCATCGCCCACACCGATCCCCCCATCGATTTCCTCCCCCAGCAGCCCATGGCCCCCACCCCCACCCCGCTCGTAGCTTCGACGCATGAACCCCACCAGCACATCGCCGGAACGACACCCGGCACAGGTCGCCGCCCAGGCCGTGAGCCCCCGTCAGGAGAGGCGTGGTGTCCTCCAGCTCACCGCCGCCATGCTGCTGTCCGGGACGATCGGGGTGTTCGTCGTCGAGTCGGGGGCCTCGCCGTTCACGGTCGTCTTCTACCGGTGCGTGTTCGGCGCGCTGTTCCTCGCGCTGTACTGCCTGGCCCGCGGCTACTTCAGGCAACACGGCTTCACGGCGAGGAAGTTGGGGCTGACGGCACTCGGCGGCGTGTTCATCGTCTTCAACTGGGCGTTCCTCTTCGAGTCGTACCGGCGGACGTCGATCTCGGTGGCGACGGTCGTGTACCACACGCAGCCGTTCATCGTCGTCCTGCTCGGAGCGGCGCTGTTCAAGGAGCGGCTGACGGCACGCAAGGCCGGCTGGCTCGGGATCGCCTTCCTCGGCCTGGTCCTGGTCGCCGGCGCCGGAGGAGGCGTCGCCGGAGCCGGCGGAGCGACCGGAGCGGGCCTGGCCGGCATGGGGTACGCCCTGCTGGCGGCCCTCTTCTACGGCCTCTCGACGGTCGTCACGAAACGCGTGACCGGCATCCGCCCCCACCTCGTCGCCCTGGTCCAAGTCACCCTCGGCATCCCCCTATTGCTGCCGTTCACCCGCCTCTCGGAGAGCACGGAACTGGGCGGCGCCGGCTGGGGCTGGCTGATCGGCCTCGGGGTGCTGCACACCGGCGTGATGTACGTCCTGATGTACGCGGCGTACCAGAAACTCCCGACGTCGAAGATCGCGGTACTGGCGTTCGTCTACCCGGCGGCGGCGCTGCTGTGCGACTGGGCGGTGTACGGCCACCACATCACCTGGCTCCAGGCGCTCGGCGTCCCGCTGATCGTGGCGGCGACCCTCGGCGTCAACCTCCGCCGCGCATCAACCGCACCGACTCGTCGATGAGCAGCCGCAGTTCCGCCGGGAGCAACCGCCCGCTGCGCCAGGCGAGTTGGGTGTGGACGGTGAACGAGGGACGCCACGGCAGCACGACCAGCTCACCGCGTTCCAGCTCCTCGGCGACGGTCACCTCGGGCAGCAGCGCGATCCCGAGCCCGGTGGAGACACCCCGTTTGATCGCCTCGATCGTCCCGAACTCCAGGAAGACATCGCCGAGTTCCTCCTCGAAGAGGTCCCGGTACGCGCACCCCGCCTCCGCCGCGAGAACGGACACCGTCCTCAAGTCGTCGACAGTCAGCGGCCGTTCACCCGAGAGAGCGTGGCCGGGCGCGGCGACGAGGACCAGCGGCTCCTCGGTGAGGACGACGGTCTCCAGCCCCGGATGCTCGGTCTCCCGTTCCATGAGGAACCCGATGTCGTACGTCCCCTGCCGCAGCGCCTGCCGCGTCTCGGCGCACACGCCGGGCCGCAGGGCGAGCCGCAGCCCGGGGTGGCGGTGGTGCAGGAACTCCAGGAGCGGGGGCATGCGGTACGACGTGATGCTCTCCATCGTGCCCACGACGACGGTGCCGGCCGGGCCGCCCGTCACCTCGGCCCGCGCGACCTCGACCGACTCCAGTATCCGCTCGGCGTGTTCGACGAGCCGCAGCCCCGCGGGCGTCAGCCTGATCCGCCCGCCGAGCCGGTCGAACAGCTCCACCCCGAGCGAGTTCTCCAGCGCCCGGATCTGCGAAGTCACGCTGGACTGCGCGTAGTTCAGCTCCTCGGCGGCCCGGGTGAAACTGAGCAGCGCGGCGACCTTGCGGAACGTCACCAGCTGACGGAACTCCATCGGGGAACGTCAGTTCACGGCCCGCAGCATCCGCGTCACATTGATCCGCGTGGGCGCGAGCCCCAGCTCCACGCTCTCCATCATCCGCTCGCCGTTCAGCCGCCCGTACGCCAGCAGATCGACGTTGGCGAGGTTGAACTCCGGCCAGGTGTGGATGCTGAGATGAGAGGCCGAAAGGAGAAGAATGGCGGTCACCGCGCCGTTCGGAAATACATGGGACGCCTCACCGAGCACCTTGGCGTTTCCCTTTTCGGCGGCGGTACGGAGCACCTGGAGAAGGCGTTCCTCGTCCGTCAGAATACTGTTGTCGCTCACCCATACGTCGACCGCGTACGAGCACAGGTCGTCGACGTTTATACCCTCGGTGGCAAGGCTTACGGCGTTCGTCATGGGGAACCGGGGAACGTGACCGAGATCACTTCCCCGTCTCCTTTCGCTTGGTTTCTGCGCTGGTCCGCGCGGCCGAACAGGAAGGTCGCGAGGCCAGTCACTGGCGCTCGTTGACGCCAGCGTAGCATCAGACGCCCCCTACGGCGCTGTCGTGCAGTTCGTCAAGAATCCGGCCGACCTTGATCCGTTCCGGCTTATGGAATTCCACCCCAATAAAGGATCAAGAGAATCCCGGGCGATGTGCAGAGAATTCCCGGCTTAAATACGCCCGCTATTACCCCGCATACCTCGAACTCCCGTCCCTTACACTGGATGCCGCACTGTCCGAAACCCTCCCCCGCTCAGGAGCCCCCTGGTGAGTACGGCCGCCGATCGAGTGCTCAGCGAAGTCGCCGCCGCGGTCCGGCTCCAAGAAGGCCCGCCCGGAGTGCGCGCGGTCCTGCGGGCCCTGCGCCGCCTCGAACCGGCGTCGACGAAGGAGCTGAGCCGGGCCACCAGCCTCCCGGTCCCGATCGTCGCCGCCGTCGGCAACGAACTCCGCCGCCGCGACCTGGTCACGACGGACCGCCCCTCCCGCCTCACCCCGGCCGGCCGCGACCTCCTCGCCGAACTCGGCATGGACCTCGCGATGAACGCCACGTGCACCACGTGCGACGGCCGCGAACTGGTGATCCCCGACGTCCTCGACGAGGCCGTACGACGCCTGCGCGCGCTGATGGCCGACGGGCCCGCCGCCGATCTCGCGATCGACCAGTCGCACTGCACGCCGGAGACGAAGGTCCGCCGCGTCCTCGCGCTGCTCACCGCCGGCGTCCTGCCGGGCGGCTCGCTGCTGCTCATCGGGGACGACGACCTGATCTCCCTGGCGATCGCGGTCGTCGGGGACGTCCTGGGCGGGCCGATCGTCGAGCGGGTGACCGTCGTCGACATCTCCCCCGAGATCCTGGGGTACGTCCAGAAGGTCGCGGCCACGCTCGGCACCCGCGTCGACACCGTCGAGCACGACCTGCGCGAGCCGCTGCCCGCCGGGCTGCACGGCCGGTTCGACGCGGCCATGACCGACCCGCCGTACACCCCCGAGGGCGCCCGCCTCTTCCTCTCCCGCGCGGTCGAGGGGCTGCGGCCCGGCGCCGCGCACAGCATCTTCTTCTCCTTCGGCGGCAAGAGCCCGGACGACATGCTCGCCGTCCAGCGCGAGATCATCGAACTGGGCCTGGTCACCCACGGCCACATCCGTAACTTCAACGAGTACGAGGGCAGCGGCATCCTCGGCGGCGTCGGCTTCTTCCAGCACCTCCTGACGACCAGCTCGACGACCCCCTCCCACCCCGGCGACTTCTCGGGCCCCCTCTACACCGGCGACAAGCGCACCCGCGCCCGCCGCTACGAGTGCATGTCCTGCGCCGCCCGCATCGAGGTCGGCCCCGGCGCGGCCTGGTCCTCGGTAGGCGCCCTCCGCGCAGCCGGCTGCCCCCACTGCGGCAAGGGCCCTTTCCGCCCGGGCCAGTTGGTCCCCGAAACAACCCCGGCACCGGCGCCCACACCCACAACACCTACGACGCCGTCGACACCGCCCGCCCCCCAGCAGCAGGTGCCCCCGCGAACCCCGGAGCCGAAGACCGCACCCCCAACTCCCGCCACCCCCGCCAACTCCCCCACGACCACCCCCGGTTGGCACCCCCCCACCCCCGACTCCCGCACCGCCCTCACCCACCGAGCCGCCCCCTACCTCACCCGCCAGGCCACCGAACCCGACCTCCCGGCGATCGGTGAGTTCGAGGCGGAGATCGCCCGCGTCTCCTTCGGCGAGGACGCGATCGACGACCCTGCGGTCTGGTCGGCCCGGCTCGGCAAGGCGATGGAGAAGAACCGGCAGGGCATGATCGTCGCGGCGGCCCCGGACGGCGCCCCCGTCGGCTGGTGCTGGATCAGCATCAACACCAACGCGATGACCGGCGACCGCTACGCCAACTTCCGTTCCCTGGCGGTCTCCCCGCTCGACAACCGCGCGGACGTCGCCGAACTCCTCCTCACCGCCGGCCTGGAGTTCTGCCTGGCCAACGGCATCAAGGAGGTCACCGGCCGGGTGCACGTCGGCAACGTCCCGATGCGCACGGTCTACCGCCAGTTCGGCTTCGACCCGACGAGCCTGACCATGAAACTCAAGCTGCCGACGGCCGAACCCGAGGCCACCCGATGACCACCTACGGCCACGTCAAGTGCGTCGTCTGGGACCTCGACGGCACCCTGTGGGACGACGTCGCCGTGGAGACCGCGACCGACGAACTCCCCACCCCCCGCCCGGAGATGCTCACCGCGATCGACACCCTCGCGGAACACGGCGTCCTCAGCAGCGTCGCGAGCCGCAGCGCCCCCACGGTCCTGGACCGCATGGCGAGCAGCCTCCCGGCGCTGCACGACCGCTTCCTGTCGCCCCAAGTCTCCTGGCAGGACAAGAGCGAGGCCCTGCGCCGCATCTCCGAGGAGCTCGGCATCGCGACGGACTCCCTCCTCCTCGTCGACGACTCCCCGTACGAACGCGCCGAGGTCGAGGCCCTGTTGCCCGGCGTGAGCACCCTCACCCCCGAGGAAGTCCCTCTCCTGCTCGCGGAGTTCGAGGGCCGGGAGGTCACCCCGGAGTCCCGTGCCCGCGTCGACCGCTACCGCACGGAAGCGGTCCGCCGTGCCGAGGGCGACCGCTTCGAGGGCTCCCGCGAGGAGTTCCTCACCTGGTGCGACATGCGCCTCACGATCGGCCCCGCGACCCCGGACGACATCCCCCGGGCCCTCGAACTCGCCGCTCGCACGCACCGGTTGAACTCCTCCGGCCTCACCCCGGACACCCTCCGCGAACTGCTCGCCGACGAGAAGGCCCACACCCTCCACACCGCCCGCATGTCCGACCGCTTCGGCGACTACGGCGTCATCGGCACCGCCCTCGTCGACCGCTCCGCGCCGGACACCTGGTCGGTCCCCCTCCTCGCCCTCTCCTGCCGGGTCGCCGGACGCGGCGCGGCGGCGGCGTTCCTGTTCCGCCTCATGGCGCGGGCCCGCGCCGACGGCGTACAGCGCTTCTCCGTCACCCTGCGTCCCACGGACGCCAACCTGGAGATGCGCGTCCTGCTGCGGCAGGCGGGGCTGCGCCGGACGGGCGACACCGATCCGCCCGTACTGGGCCGCTCCCTCACCGGCGACCTCCCCCAGCCCCCCGCCTACCTCCACGTCAGAGAGACCCCGGACGCATGACCGACCCCCGTACAGACGTCGAGCGCGAGATCCGAGCCATGGTCGCCGAGGCCACCCGCCTCGACCCGGAGTACCTCGCCGCGCTCCCCGCCGAAACCGAACTCTTCGGCCCCCGCATCGCGTTGACCTCCCTCGCCGGTGTCGCCCTGCTCGCCGCGGTCAAGAAGCGGTACGGCGTGGACGTCGCCGATCTCGATCTCAGCCTGGACAGCCTGGAGTCGATCGCGACCCTGGCGGAGTTCGTCACTCGGGTGATCCACCCCGACGCGCCGTGACCCGTTCGCTCCGCTGACGTTAACGGGGAGTGCGGTCGGCGAAACCTGCCGTCGTACGTACCGAGTCAGTGAGGAGAACGTGATGTCTCGCATCGCGAAGACCGCGGCCGTCGTGCTCAGCACGTCCGCCGTCGTCATCGGCGGCGCCGGTCTGGCCATGGCGGACGCGGGCGCGCAGGGCGCGGCTGTCGGCTCGCCCGGTGTGGCTTCCGGCAACGTCGTCCAGGTCCCGGTCAACATCCCGGTGAACCTGTGCGGCAACACCGTGAACGTGATCGGTCTGCTGAACCCGGCCTTCGGCAACACCTGCGTCAACAAGGGCGGCGACCACGGCCCGAAGCACGGCGGCGGCTACGGCGGCGGTTACGGCGGCTGACGTTCCGTCACCTCCCGTACCTGCACGGGAAAGCCCCGGCTCCTCCGAGCGCCGGGGCTTTCCCGTGTGCACGAAAAGTTCGCCGACTCCCTTACGCGTACCGGTAGATACGGCTCGCGTCCTCAAGCTGGTCCGGTGTCACGTCCCACGGCGGCAGCTTCTCCCCGCGTGCGACGACCCGTCCGCGCTGCCGGTTGCCCAACGGGGGCTGCTGCGCCGGGAGATAGCGGTGCTCGGCGTGCCGTTTCTGCCAGCGGTACCAGACCAGGTCGATGAAGGCGTGGTGCAGCCAGAACACCGGGTCGTTGACGGACGCGCCGCCCAGCATCACCCCGCCGACCCACCGGTGGACGCGGTTGTGGTTGCGCCAGGAGACGGTGCCCCGCCCGGTCCCCCACCCCTCCAGCTTGTTGCGGAAGCCCTTCGTGACCGTCGAGTCCCAGGGCGCGGAGTCGTAGACGGGGTCGGACATCGCCCACTCCAGCTCGTCCTTCGTGGGCAGTTCGATGGGTTCGCGGGCCCGTCCGAGGTCGCGGGTGAGGAAGTCCTCGTCGGTGATGTTCTCGCGCAGCGTCCAGTTCCCGGACCCGTACGCGAACGGCCCCGTCGTCACCTGCCGGTCGCCCGGCCGGCCGTTGCCGCCGAGCAGATCCGCCGTCCAGGGCGCCGATTTGGCGGTGCGGTCGCGCGTCCAGTCCCAGTACGGCACCGTCACCGAGTCGTCGACCTTGCGCAGCGCCCCCTCCAGCTCCAGCAGGAAGCGCCGGTGCCAGGGCAGGAAGGACGGCGCCATGTGGGCCGTCCGCAGGCCGTCCTCGCCGTCGGAGACGTAGTAGTCGATGTGCATGCGGACGAACTCGTCGTACTCTCCCCGGCGTTTGACCTCCAGGAGCGCCTTCACGAAGCGTTTTCGTTCGGCGGCGGTGAGGGTGCTGACGTCTTTACGCGTGTAGGCCATGGTGTCCCCCCGTGCGCTCCTTGAGCTGTTCCCCCGGGCTGAGTTCGTCGACGGCGGCGCGGGCGGCGGCGAGCGGGGTGTCGTACGAGCGGTAGTGGTCGACCATGCTCAGCCAGGTGCCGTCGGCGCGGCGCATGAGGTGCAGCGGGCGGCCGTCGACGGTGACCTGCCAGGACGGCTCGCCGGAGCGGCCGGTCTGCATGGGCATGCCCTGGAGGTGGCGGCCCCGGTACATCTCGTCGAACCCCGGCCCGGGGTCCACGTTCCGAAACCCCCGCGAGGCGACGAGCAGCGGGGTCACGGCGGCGATCGCCCCCACCCCGAGCAGCCCCCGCAGCAGCGCCCGCCGCCCGGGTCTCGCCACCGCCACCGAACCCCCGCCCACACCGACGACCGTCATCCTCGACTCCTCCTCCGGTTCCGCTGTCACCCCGGTAACCGCGAAGAGGCCCGGAGGGTCACCGCCGGAACCGGAAAAGAGTACGGACGACGGCCCGGGGCACCCATCGCCCCGGGCCGTCGTCGGAAAAGTCGAGAAAACTGAAAGGCGGCTGCCGGTTACAGCCCCTGGCCCAGCCCCAGGTCCGCGGCCGGGACGGCCTGGAGGACGGGGGTGACGATGCCGGCCGCGGGGAGCTTCGGGTCCGGGAGGCCGAAGTTGTCGGGGTTCGGCGGGGTGAGCGGGAGGTCGAGGGTGGCGCCGGGGCCGAGCGCGCGGACGTCGTTGGCGGGAGCGTCGACGCCGACGTGGTCGAAGTCGTCGCCGAGGACGCGCGGGAGCGGCGTACGCATGCCGAGGCCCGGGAGGGCCGCGCCGACCGGGAGCTGCGGGAGCGCGCGGTCGGGCAGGAGCCGGCCCTCGACGTAGCGCGGGCCGTCGGGCGCGCCCGGCATCGGGAGCGGGATCTCGCCGCCGAGCTTGGGCAGTTCCATGCCGAGCGCGGTCTCGGCGCCGTCGAGCGGGACGGGGACGGGGACCGTCTCGGCCGCGGCGGCGGGGGTCGCGGCGGCGGCGCCGGCAGCGGCGGCCAGCAGCACGGCGGCGAGGGTTCCTCGGGTGGTCGACTTCATCTCGGGTACGAGCCCTTTCGGATTGCGGGGGACGCGCTCTGCGTACCGAGTAACGAGCGGGGCGCGCACCCTGGAAACGAGGGCGGTTCACAATTCCCCCGGACGCGGGAATCGAACGACTAAAGCGGCGCGGCGGTCACTCGAAAGGGTGACCGCCGCGCCGTACGTATCGAGGTGTTATCGGAGGCTGCGCGCGGGCAGCACGATGTGCGCCGCCGCGTTCAGGGTCTCGTCGGCTCCGGCGAACGCGGCCAGCGCCTCCAGTTCGACCGGCTTGCCCGGCTCGGCCTCGGGCCACGGGCGGGTGGTGAAGACGAGGTAGGCGTACCCGCGGTTCTCGACGGCGGCCAGCCACTCCGGCGGCGGCACGCACTGCGCGTTGAGGCTCGGCATGTTCAGCACCGCCTGGCCCGACTCGACCAGCAGGCTGACCGGCAGGCTCGGCCGCTCGGTGCCGTCGACGAGGTCGCCGCCGACCGGCAGGCCGTTGTCGGCCAGGAGCCGCTCGATGGCGCTCGCGGTCACCTCGGGCCCGTCGGCCGCGTCACCGAGGGAGTAGGCGAGCAGGTAGGGCATGTCACTGCCGTCGGGGGCCTCGCCGCTCCACGGCATCACGACCAGGGTGCCGAGGTCGGCGACACGGAAGGGGCGGGTTTCGCTAGTTGAGGTCACCGCGCGACCATAGCGGCGGCCGACGCCCCGTCAGGTCGTGTCCTCACCCGAGCGGAGGACTCCGGATGGGTGTGCCACCCGTACGAGGGACGGGCGGTGTCCCGGGTCGACGCCCGGCCTCCCGCGGTCGTACAAGAGGACCGGCCCCGGTGTGCGCGGGGCCGGTCCTCGGGGCCGGCGGTCAGCTCTGGAGCGGCAGCCCGCCCAGCAGGGGGTTGTGCGTGTTGAGCGCGCCGGCCGCGCCCTTGACGGTGGACAGCGGGGACTCGGCGTTCTCGGTGTCCAGCGCGTTGGACTGGTGCTGGAGCGGCATCACGTCCTGCGCGGTGAGGCCCCCCGAGGTGAGCGTGTTCACCGCGCCGGTGAGGCTCGTGGGCGTGAGGTCGGCGGGGGTGTGCGCGAACGCGGGCGCGGCGGCACCGGCGAGGGCGACGGTTCCGGCAACGACAGCGGCGACCTTGAGGGACTTCATCGGGTTCCTTTCATCGGCGGCTGAGAGGGAGTCGGCAATCACGACGCCGTGCCTAACGATTCCCTCGCGCGCCGGAAACGCGCGGGAAAGCCCGTACGCAGAAATTTCTGCACCCCGGTCGGAGAACCGGGGTGCAGAAATCAGAGGTGCCCGATTACCGGATTACGGCAATTGCGGGGCCGCCACCGGGAGTTGCGGCGCCGCCGGGAGGGCTGGAGCCGCTGGGAGGGCCGGGGCGGCCGGTGCCGCCGGGAGGGCGGGGGTCGCGGGGGTCGCGGGGAGGGCGGGGGTCGCGGGGAGCGCCGGGGCCGCCGGGAGGGCCGCGGGGTCGACCGGGAGGGCCGGCAGTCCGGGCAGGTTCGGCACGGGCAGGCCCCCGCCGAGCAGGGTCGCCGCGACGAGGTTGACCAGGCCGAGGACCGTGTTCACGGCCCCCGCCGCGACACCGGGCACGTCGAGCGAGGTCGCCGCCGCGAGCAGCTTGGCGACGGCGGCCTGCAACGCGGCGAGCGCGTCGTCCTTGACGTCGGCGAGCGCGGCCTTGGTCTCCTCGTGGCCGCCCGGCTTTCCGTCGTCGTCCGCCTGTTCGCCGTTCTCGGCACCGGACTTGGCGGCCGGGAGCGGGAGGGCGGGCGCCGCCGGGAGGGCGGGCGCGGCGGGCAGGGCCGGGGTCGCGGGGAGGGCGGGGGTGGCCGGGAGTGCCGGAGCCGCCGGGAGGGCGGGGGTCGCGGGCAGCGCCGGGGTCGCGGGGAGGGCCGGGGTCGCGGGGAGGGCCGCCGTCGGGGTGGCCGGGGCCGCCGCGTTGATCTTCGCGACGGCCTCCTTGATCGCGTCGGACAGGGCCGCGGCCTTGTCGGGCGTCAACTGGCCGTCGGGCGCCTTGAGTACGGCGGTGACGAGGTCGGTGATCGGGGTGAGCAGGGAACCGAGGTCACCGAGGCTCTTGGTCTGGGCGAGCAGCGCGCCGGCGTCGGGGAGAGGCGCCTTCGACGCCGCGGCGCCGCGTTCGTGGGCGAGGCCGTCCGCCGCGAACGCGGTGGGGGCGGCGACGCCGAGGACGAGGGAGGCGCAGAGAGCGGTGGACGCGATACGCCGTACGGGCAGACCACGCATGAGTGTTCCTTTCGATTGCGTCAGGTCTTGAACCCACCGTGCGAGTGACACACACTCACCGCAACAGATCAATGACGCTCAGCAACCACCCGTACGACCGTATCTCCCCAGGTCGGACGCCCCGTCAGGCCCCGCCTTCCGCGCCGTCCGCGCCACCCCCCATTCGGGGGAGCACACCCCGGCGAGACCCCCGGAAACACGGAACGGCCGCCCCCCTGGCTGGGGAGCGGCCGTCCTGCGAGGCGATGCGTCAGTCGTTGACGCAGGTGTTGCCGAAGGCCGGGTTCAGCAGGCCGATGACGTCGACGGAGTTGCCGCAGACGTTGACCGGCACGTGGATCGGAGCCTGGACGACGTTGCCCGACAGCACACCCGGGGAGTGCTCGGCGACACCCTGCGCGCCACTGTCGGCGGCGGCGATGCCGGAAGCGCCGGCGACGGCCGCCGCGGCAACGGTGGTGAGGGCCAGGCCCTTCGCGATACGCGACATGGAGAGGTGCTCCTTGGGGTTTCGACACGAACATGCGGGCGGGGATGCCCGGCGCTGTGTCAACGCGTGACGCCCCGAGTGGTTGTGCGGCCAATGGGGTGATCTCCCGACGGGGCCGCTTTCACCATTCCGACACACTTGTCCGCTATCAACGGATTAGTCCGAATACGGTTTAGAGTTGCGGCCCATCCGACGCACTCCTATAAGCCAGCAAATCGCACTGCGGACTCGCCCCCGCAGGTTCCTCGAAAGGGCCACGCCGGTCATGCGCACTTCCCTGGCTCCGCTGCTGCGCCGCGCGACGGTGGGCGTCCTCGCCCTCGCCACCCTCTGGACCCCGAACCCGGCGAGCGCCGCGCCCCCGGTGCCGGTCGCACCCGCCGCACCCGCCACCCCAGCCGCCCCAGCCGCCGAGGCGCCCTCCCTCCCCTTCGCCGAGCGCTACAAGGCCACCCAGCACGGCGGCATCGTCCGCGCCGCGAACACCTCGATCAGCTGCCGCGCCGAGACCGCCGGCTGCGCCGAGGCCAGGGCCGGCCGCCGGACCGCAGAACTCCCGCCCGCCAACGGGGACTTCGACATGTTCTACGTCGACGTCGACGACGACCCCAACACCTACAACTCCTCCCGCGCCGAGGTCCGCCTCCCGGAGGGCTCGCGCGTCACGTACGCCCGCCTCTACTGGGGCGGCAACCTGCGCGTCGGCGAGCAGAAGCCCCCGAAGGACAACGGCCGCGTCCTGATCGCCGAACCCGGCGGCTCCTACAAGGCGCTCCTCGCCGACACCGTCACCGGTCACCGCGTCGCGGGCGGCGCCGACGCCTTCCAGGCGTCCGCGGACGTCACGAAGCTGGTCCGGGAGAGCGGTTCGGGGCTGTACACGGTCGCACAAGTCAACGTGGCGATGGGCAAGTCGGCGGCCGGCGCCTGGGGCGGGTGGACGCTCGTGGTCGCGTACGACAATCGGAACGAACCCCTCCGTCACCTCTCCCTCTGGGACGGCTTCGACACCCTGAACGCCAAGCGGGGGCACGAAGTGACACTCAAGGGGCGCGCACTGAAGGCGCACGCGGGCGGGTACGCCGGGCTCGTGGCCTACAACGGCGACCCCGGCCGAACGGGTGACTCGCTCATGTTTTCGACGGGCGTCGGCCGCGAAACCGCGCTCTCGGACGCCGCGAATCCGGGCGACGACGTACTGAACTCCACGATCAGCGAGCCGGGGGAGGCTCCGGCGGCGCGTGAACCGGCGTACGCGAGGACCCTCGGCTACGACTCCGACGTGTTCGATCTGAGCGAGGGATTGCGGCGCGGTGGTGACCAGGCGGGCTTCCGCCTCGTTTCCTCCCGGGACGCGGCGTGGGCCGGCGCGCTCTTCGTCGCCGTCGACGCCCGGCAGTAGTCGGGCGCGTTCCCGCCCGTCCCGAGCGTCGTCCGTGAGCGAGGAAACCGCGCAATGCACCAGTCAGTGCCCGAAGCCGGCCCCCGGGTCCTGCATCTCACCCAGCCCGTGGACGGCGGAGTCGCCCGCGTCGTCCGGGATCTGACGACGGCTCAGCTCGCCGCGGGGTACCGCGTCACGGTCGCCCTCCCCGACAGCCCCCTCGCCGCCGATCTGGCCGCGCTGGGGGCCGTCGTACGCCGCTGGGAGGCGGCGCGGGCGCCGGGGCCCTCGCTGGTCCCCGAGGTACGGCGGCTCACGCGCCTCCTGCGGGACGTGCGGCCGGAGTTGGTGCACGCGCACTCCGCGAAGGCGGGTCTCGCCGGGCGGCTCGCGGTGCGGGGGCGGGTGCCGACGGTGTTCCAGCCGCACGCCTGGTCCTTCGAGGCGGTCGACGGGGCGATGGCCTCGCTCGCCCTCAACTGGGAGCGGTACGGGGCGCGTTGGGCGCACCGGCTGGTGTGCGTGAGCGAGGGGGAGCGGGCCGCCGGGGAGCGGGCCGGGATCACCGGGCGGTACCAGGTGATCCCCAACGGCATCGACGCCGGACGCTTCCACCCGGCGCCCGTGGACACCGTCCGCGCCGCCCTCCTCCCGGACGTCGCCCCCGCCGCACCGCTCGTGGTGTGCGTGGGGCGGCTGTGCCGGCAGAAGGGCCAGGACCTGCTGCTGACCGCCTGGAAGTCGGTCGTCCGCGAGGTGCCCGGAGCCCGGCTGGTGCTCGTCGGGGACGGTCCGGACCGGGCCGAACTCACCGCGCGCGCACCGGAGTCGGTGACGTTCGCCGGGGCCGTCGAGGACACCGCCCCCTGGTACCAGGCCGCCGATCTGGTCGTCCTGCCGTCCCGCTGGGAGGGCATGGCGCTCGCCCCGCTGGAGGCGATGGCGTGCGGCCGGCCCGTGGTGCTGGCCGAGGTGGCCGGCGCCCGCGAGAGCCTGCCGCCCGACCTCGCCGACCGCTGTCTGGTGCCGCCCGGGGAGCCCGCCGCGCTGGCGGGTGCGGTCACCGGTCTGCTGCTCGACCCACTGCTGCGCGAATCCCTCGGCTCCCGGGGCCGCCGGCACGTCCTGTCCACCCACGACGTGCGGCGCAGCGCCGGGGCGGTCGCGGAGCTCTACCGCGAACTCCTCGGCGGACAGCGGCCGTCGCCGCGCGTCGAGTCCACCGAGTGCAGGGAGTCCATCCACTCGTGACCGCCGAAAGCACCGTCCCCTCCCCCGGATCGCCCGTCTCCGTCATCCCGCGCCGCGAGAGCGGTACGGGGTTCCGGTTCCCGGTCCGCAGGCCCTCGGCCCGGCCGCCCTCGCCGCTGCCGCTGCTGCTGGCCGACTTCACGGCCGTCGCCGCGGGCGTCCCCGCGCTGGCCGAGGCGCAGCGCAGACCGCTGCTCGTCGGGGTCCTGGTCGCCGCGACCATACTCCTGCGGCCCCAGCGGAACCGGCCCGTCGCGGGGGTGCTGGACGAACTCCCCACGGTCTGCGGGCGGATCGCGGTCGCCTGGCTCGCGCTGGCCGCCCTGGTCGCCGCCAACTCGCCGGTGGACGCGCTGACTTGGGGGACCCTCGGGTTCGGGTTCGCCGCGCAGGCGGGCGCCGCGTGCGCCGGGCGGTCGCTGGTGCACTACCGGCGCCGGCGGCGGGTCGCCCGAATGCCGCGGGCCGCGCTCGTCGTGGGTCCGGCGGCCACCGCCCAGCGGGTCGCCGCCGCCGTGCTGCGGGACGCGCGCTGCGGGGTGGAGCCGGTCGGGATCGTCTCCGAACAGGGCGGCGTGAGCGGCGGGTTGCCGGTTCTGACGACGGGTCAGGACGTCCAGATGGCGGTCGTGCAGAACGGGGTGCGGGACGTCCTGTGCGTCGACCCGGCCGTCCGGACCCGGCAAGCGCCACTGCTGCGGGCGCTCGCGGAGTCCGGGTGCGCGGTGTGGGAGGTGGACGCCGAGTCGCCGTCGTACAGCTCGCGCGACCAGCTCGCCGGGTACGCGCGCCGGCCGCTGGACCTCGGGCTGCGGCGGCGGGGCAGCGCCGGGAAGCGGCTGCTGGACGTCGCCGTGTCCGGGACGCTGCTGCTGCTGATCAGCCCGCTGCTGCTGATGTGCGCGGTCGTGCTGCGGCTCACCGACGGGCCGGGGGTCGTCTTCCGGCAGGAGCGGATCGGGAAGGACGGGCGGCCGTTCACGCTGCTGAAGTTCCGCACCTACCGCCCGGCCGACGACCACGAGGCGGCGACGCGGTGGAGCGTCGCCGGGGAGCGGGAGATGAGCCGGTTCTGCCGGTTCCTGCGGCAGACCTCGCTGGACGAGCTGCTCCAGCTGTGGAACGTGCTGCGCGGGGACATGAGCCTCGTCGGGCCGCGTCCCGAACGGCCTTATTTCGTCGGGCAGTTCAGCCAGACCTACCCCGGTTACGCGGCCCGGCACCGGATGCGGGTCGGGATCACCGGGCTGGCCCAGATCAACGGGCTGCGCGGGGACACCTCGATCGAGGACCGGGCCCGCCACGACAACGCCTACATCGACAACTGGTCGCTGTGGCAGGACGTCTGCATCCTGCTGCGCACCGCCGCCGCCTTCGTCCGTCCGACCGGGAGCTGACGCCGATGGCCCTCGCCCTGCCCCTGACCCCGCCCCGGTCCTGGTCGCCGGTCCTGCCGGTGGTCGCCGTGATCGCCCTCATCGCCCTGCCCGTCACGCCGGGCGGCGAGGGCGGCGCGGGACCCGCCGACGCGCTCTCCGCGCTGGTCGTCCTCTTCTGTGCCGTACGGCTGCTGCGGCGGCGGGCCCGGCCGCTGTCCCGGCGGGCGGCCGTGCTGCTCGGGATGCCGGTCGCGGGGCTGACGCTCGCGGCGCTCGGCGCGTCCTCGGCGGGCGCCGGCACGACCGGCCTCGGCCGTTATCTCCAGATCTTCGTGCTGGTCCCCGCGGCCGTGCTGCTGCTCGTCCGGGACGCCCGTGACTTCCGGCTCCTCGCCTGGGCGTTCGTCGCGCTCGCCGGGTGGCAGGGGGCCGTCGGCGTCCATCAGTTCGTCACCGGCACCGGGGCGTCCTACCAGGGCGAGGAGATCCGGGCGGTGGGGACGTTCGGGCCGCAGGACGTGATGGGGATGGCGACCGTCGTGTCCTTCGGGCTGATCTGCTCGGTCGGGCTCGCGCTCGGCCGGTCCGTCGCGCGCGAGCGGCTGATCGCGGCGGTCTGCGCGGGGGCGCTGCTGGTGCCGCTCGCGCTCTCCTTCAGCCGGGGCGCCTGGATCGCCACGGCCCTCACCTGCACGGTCCAGCTGGTCCTCGCCGGACTGCGAAGGGCCTTGAAGGTGGGGGCGGTTGTCGCCGCCCTCGGGATCATCCTGGTCGGCGGGTTCGGGGTCGGCTCGGCGATGCTCCAGGAGCGGGTCAGCAGCATCACGCAGGTCACCGACGCGCCGGACCAGTCCGTCACCGACCGGTACACGATGTGGGCCGCGGCGATCGGGATGTGGCGCGAACAGCCGCTGACGGGCGTCGGGTTGAAGGGCTTCCCCGAACACCGGGACACGCACGCGTCGTTGGCGCTGTCCTCCGGGAGCGACACGGAGGGCGCGGGGTCGGCGTACGTCAAGCAGCCCCTGCTCTCCCCGCACAACATGTACCTGCTGATCCTCAGCGAGCAGGGCCTCATCGGTCTGCTCGCCCTCGCGGGCGGCTGGCTGGCTCTCCTGACCTGCGCCCTGCGCAACCTGATCCGCGTCCGGGGCACTCAACGAGGCGGCCTGGACTGCGCGTTGGTCGCCTGCGGCCTGTCGGTCTGGCAGCTGACGGACTTCATGTACGCCGACATCGGCGGCCCCTCCACCGTCCTCACGGCCGTCTGCCTCGGCCTGATCGCCTGGTGGGCGCTGGTCGGCCCGTCGGCTCCCGAGGGGGCCGCCGCCCGATGACAGTGCCCTCTTCCCGGTCACCTCGTACGGACGGCACGGCGCGGGAGACCGAGCCGGTGCCGTCCGTGCGGTGGGGCGGAGCAGCGGATACGGAGGCCGAGGCTCAGGGCGCGCTCGTCGCCGAGGCGGGTGTCGAATCCGTCGGCCTCGGGGGCGACGCCTCGGGCGGCGGGCCTCGCCCGTCGGGGGCGCGCGCCCGATCCGGGGGGCCCGGCATCCCGCATCCGCCGACCGCCCCTTCTCCCGGGCCCTCCGCTTCTCCCGAACCCTCCGCCGAGCCCTCCGCCGCCCGTGAACCCTCCCACCCCACCGGCAAGTTCCTCGCCAAGGCCGCCGTCCTCACCGCGGCCCTCTCCATCGCGGGGTCGCTGCTCGGGCTGGTGCGGGACCAGGCGCTCGCGCGGCTCTTCGGGGCCGGGCAGGAGACGGACGCGTTCCTGGTGGCGTGGACGATCCCGGAGTTCGCGGCGACGCTGCTGATCGAGGACGGGATGGCGTTCGCGCTGATCCCGGCGTTCAGCATGGCGCTCGCGCGCAGGGCGCAGGGCGGTGCGGGCGACCCGGTGCGGGCGCTCGTCGCGGGGACCCTGCCCAAGCTCTCGCTCGCGTTCGTCGCGGTCGGGGCGCTGATCGTCGGACTGGCCCCGCAGGTCGTCGAGGTGCTCGCGCCGGGCCTGCCGAACCCTGAACTCGCCGTGGACTGCACCCGGTTGACGGCGACCTGTGTCGTCAGCTTCGGGCTCGCCGGCTATTGCAGCGCCGCGCTCAGGGCGCACCGGACGTTCGGGCCGCCCGCCGCGATCTACGTCGCGTACAACATCGGGATCATCGCCGGGATGTTCGTGCTGGGCGGGCAGTGGGGGGTGCGGTCGGCGGCCGTCGGGGTGGCGGTCGGCGGGGCACTCATGGTCGTCGTCCAACTGCCGTCGCTGCTCAAGCGGTTGACGGCGCGGACCGCCGCGGAGGGGAAGGGCGGGGAGCGGGAGCCGCAGGCGCTGGACGTGGCGCTGCTGGCGACGGTCCTGCTGTTCGCGCTGTGCCGGCAGTCGCAGGTGCTGATCGAGCGGTTCCTCGCCTCGCGGCTCCCGGAGGGGGCCATCTCGCATCTCAACTACGCCCAGAAAGTGGCGCAGATGCCGATGCTGCTGTCGATGATGCTGATCACCGTGACGTTCCCGGTGGTCGCGCGGGCGCTCGCGGAGGGGGACACCGAGCGGGCCCGCAAGCGGGTGGAGAGCGATCTCGCGCTGGCGACCTGTGTGGTGCTCCTCGGTACGGCGACGGTGGTGGCCTGCGCTCCGCAGATCATCCAACTCCTGTTCCAGAAGGGCGCGTTCACCCCGGAGGACACGGCGGCGACGGCCCAGGTGATGCGCGTGTACGCGCTGGGCCTGCTCGGGCAGACCCTCACCGGTGTGCTGGTGCGCTCCTACTTCTCGGCGGGGCGCCCGAGTTGGTACCCGGTGGGGGCGATGGCCGCCGGGATCGTGGTGACGTCGTGGATCGGGGCGCTGACCGTGGGGTCGCTCGGCGTCACCGGGATCGCCGTCGCGAACGCGGCCGGCATCACCGTCACCGCGCTGGTGCTGCTCGCCGGGATGGGGCCGCGCAGTGTGCCGGTCCATGTCCGGGGCGTGCTGCACGAGTTGAGCCGGCCGGTGCGGGCCGCGCTGGTCGCGACGGTCCTCGGGACGTACGCGGCCGGCCATGTCAGCGGGGGGCCTCTCACGGGGGCGGTGGCCGGGGGGCTGACCGCGATCGTCGTCTTCCTCCTCCTCGGCTGGGCGCTGGACGCCCAAGGCGTCGAGCCCGTCCTGCGATCCACCCGTTCCGCGACCAGAAGGCTGGCAGCCCATGTCCGTTCCCGTTGAGGCCCCGAGACGGCCCTCCCTCAACTCCCTTCCCTGGGTGGCGATGTACCACTCGGTGGGCGACTGCACCGACGACCCCTACCGGATCACGGTCACCCCCGAGCGGCTCGACGCGCAGCTCGCCTGGTTCGCGCGCGGCGGCCTCAGGGGCGTCTCCATGGCCGAGCTGCTCGCGGCACCCGACCGCAAGGGCCTGATCGGCCTCACCTTCGACGACGGTTACGCCGACTTCGTCGACAGCGCGCTCCCTGTCCTGCGCGCCCACGGCATGACCGCGACCCTCTTCGTCCTCCCCGGCCGGCTCGGCGGCGACAACGCCTGGGACCCGCTGGGCCCCCGCAAACCGCTCCTCACGGCGGACGGCATCCGCGAGGCCGCCGCGCAGGGCGTGGAGATCGGCTCCCACGGCCTCACGCACGTCGACCTCACGCAGGCCGACGACGAGACCCTCTCCGCGGAGACCGCCCAGAGCCGCGAACGCCTCCAGGAGCTCCTGAAGAGCGAGGTCACCGGCTTCTGCTACCCCTACGGGACGATCGACGAGCGGGCCGTGGCCGCCGTCCGCGCCGCCGGGTACGGGTACGCGTGCGCGATCGACCCCGGCGCCCTGAACGGCGTCCACGCCCTGCCGCGCGTGCACATCGGGCAGAACGACACCGCCGCCCGGCTGTTCCTCAAGCACCGGCTGCACCGGCTGCGCCGCCGTCCGGTGGAGGGCCTGCGGTGAGGGCGCTGCACATCATCACGGGCCTGGGGACCGGCGGTGCCGAGCAGCAACTGCGGCTGCTGATCCGGCACTTGCCGGTCGACTGCGAGGTCGTCACGCTCACCAACCCGGGTGCGGTCGCCGACGGCCTGATCGCGGACGGCGTCCCCGTCACGCACCTCGGGATGGCCGGCAACCGCGACCTCGGCGCCCTGCCCCGGCTGGTGCGGCACATCAGGGCGGGCGGCTACGACCTCGTCCACACCCACCTCTACCGCGCCTGCGTGTACGGGCGGCTCGCGGCCCGGCTCGCTGGGGTGCGGGCGATCGTCGCGACCGAACACTCCCTGGGCGACGCGCAGATGGAGGGCCGCAGCCTCACCAAGGGGGTGCGCGCGCTGTATCTCGCGAGCGAGCGGCTGGGCCGTTCGACGGTCGCCGTCTCCCCCACGGTCGCCGACCGGCTGCGCCGCTGGGGGGTGCCCGGACCCCGTATCGAGGTGGTCCCCAACGGCATCGACCTGGCCCGTTTCCGCTTCGACCCGGTGGCCCGCCACCGCACCCGCCGCCGCCTGGGGCTGCCGGAGGACGCGTACGTCGTCGGCGGCATCGGCCGCCTCAGCGCCGGGAAACGTTTCGACGTCCTCATCGAGGCCCTCGGTCGACTCCCGGACGATCACTGGTTGTTGCTGGTCGGCGGCGGTCCCGAGGAGAGCGTGCTGCGGCGTACCGCGCACGAAGTCGGCGTCTCCGACCGGGTGTTGTTCACCGGCGAGCGCCCGTACGTCCCGGACGGCACCCCGGGCCCCGACCTGCCGTCGCTGACGTCCGCGATGGACGTCCTCGCGTCGCCCTCGCCGGACGAGGCGTTCGGGCTGGCGGTGATCGAGGCGCTCGCCTCGGGGCTGCCGGTGCGGTACGCGTCGTGCCCGGCGGTCGAGGACCTGCCGACCCGGGCGCCGGACGCCCGCCAAGTGCCGTGCAGCGCCGAGGCGTTCGCCGAGTCCCTGCGCAGACCCACGACTTCCGGCCCGCGCACCCCGCCCGAGGCCGCCCGCCACTACGACATCGCCCGCAGCGCCGCGCGGCTCATGGACGTCTACACGACCACCCTTTCCGTCCCGTCACCCCAGAAAGCCACCGCCACATGACCGAGAACACCTCCCGCCGCCCCGCCGTGCTCACCCGCGCCAAGGCGCTCCCGCCGTGGACCCTGCTCGCCGCCGGCGCCCTCGTCGGCGGCCTGGCCGGCGGCTCGTACGGCCTGCTGAAGCCGCCCGTCTACACGGCGACCGCGTACGTCGTCGCCGTCCCCGCCGAGAAGTCCGACCCGTCCTCCGCGCTCGGCTTCGCGCAGGCGTACGGCCGGGTCGCCACCCAGCTCGCGGTGCTCGGGGACGCGCAGGTGTGGGCCGGGGTGCCCGTGGCGACGCTCCAGAAGAGCGTCCAGACGGCGACCTCGCCGGACGCCCCGATGGTGTCGATCACCGCGGCCTCGGGGCGTGCCGACCTCGCCGCCGACATGGCCAACGCGGTGTCGCGGGCGCTCACCCAGCACGCGAAGAGCAGCGAGAAGACCACCAACGTCGAACTCCAGTCGTTCGCACGGGCGATGAAGCCGACCGCCCCGTCCTCGCAGTCCCCGGCCGTCACCGGCCTGGTCGGCGCGAGCGCGGGCGGGCTGCTGGGCGGACTCGTGCTGCTGGTGCGCCCGAAGCGGAAGGGCACGGCGGTCAGGGCGACTCAGCTCGCCGGCCACGGAGTTGTCGCGGAGTCCCCGGAGGAGACCAAGGCGCCCGTCCCCGGCCCGGCTCTCGCCGCCGACGTCCACGGGGCACGATGAAGACCGAACTGGTCGCGGACGAGGCCCGGTTCGCGGCTCTCGCCACCGACTGGGCGGACCTGTACGGGCGGTGCGCGACGGCGACCCCGTTCCAGAGCCACGCCTGGCTGCACTCCTGGTGGCTGTCCTACGGCAGGCGCGGCCGACTGCGCCTGCTGCTGGTGCGCGGCGCGGACGGCCGGCTGCTGGCCGCCGCCCCGCTGATGGCCGTCCGCAGCCCCTTCCCCGCGCTCGTGCCGCTGGGCGGGGCGATCTCCGACTACGGGGACGTCCTGGTCGACGACGGGCGCGCGGAGGAGGCGGTGGCCGCGCTCACCGAGGGGCTCGCGGCGGCGGCCCGCACCGCGCTGATCGACTTCCGCGAGGTGCGTCCGGGGGGCGCCGTCGAGCGGGTGTACGAGCACTGGCGCGGGCCCCGGCGCCGGGTCGGCGACTCGGTGTGCCTGGAGCTGCCCGCGGTGCCGATGGAGGAGCTGGTGGCGCGGCTGCCGTCGGCGAAGGCCCAGCGGGTGCGGGCCAAGCTGCGCAAGCTGACCTCGCTCGGGGTCGAGCGCAGCGTCGTCGCGCCGGACGAGGTGGACGGGGCGCTGCGGCGCCTCCTCGAACTGCACCAACTCCAGTGGCAGGGGCGGAAGGTGACCTCCGAGCACCTGCAACGCCGGTTCTGCGAGCACCTGGTGCGCTCGGTCGGGCCGATGGTCAGGTCGGGGGACGCGGTGGTGACCGAGTTCCGGCTGGACGACGACGTCGTCGCCGTCGATCTCACGCTGCTGTCCCGGAAGTTGGCCGGGGGGTACCTGTACGGGGCGCATCCGCGGCTGCGGGAGCGGAAGGCGGACGTCGCGGTGATGCTGCTGGACGCGTGCGCCGAGCACACCCGCGAGCGGACCCGGGGGGCGTTGAGCCTGCTGCGCGGGAACGAGCCGTACAAGCACCACTGGCGGCCCGAACCGGTCGTCAACCAGCGGCTGTTGCTCGCCCGGCGGCGCACCGCGCCACTGCTGTCGGCGGCGCTGTGCGACGTGGCGGCCCGGCGGCGCGGCAAGGAATTACTGCACCGCTGGGAGTCCTTCAGGGAGCGGTCCGGTGGCGGCGGGACCTGAGGCGGTCCCGCCACCACCGGCTCGGTCACCGGTTGCGGGAGAACCAGTCGAACTTGACGCAGAGCTTCCCGCCGAGCCAGTACTCGACCCAGTTGCCGAGGCTCACCGGCGCGCAGTTCGGCTGGGGTTCGGGCTGCGGCTCGGTCGGCGGTACGACCGGCGGGACCACCGGAGGTACGACCGGGGGTACGACGGGCGGCACCACCGGAGGCTCGACCGGGGTCACCGGCTCGTCCACCCGCCCGGACAGCAGCGAGCGGTACACCTCGGAGGAGCGCGGGTTCGCACCGCACTGCCACACGCCGTGCGGGCAGTAGTCGGTGACCGTGTTGTACAGCGGCTTGTGCTCGTCCATCCAGGCGAGCATGCGCCGCATGTACTCCGGGTTGTCACCGTTGCGGAAGAGTCCCCATTCCGGATAGGAGATGGCCTTGTTGTGGGATTTCGCGAAATCCACGTGGCTCTGAAGGCCGTAGGGCTCTGTCACCTGTTCGTCGAACGTCCGGCCGGTGGGCTGGTCGTACGAGTCCATTCCGACGATGTCGACCGTGTCGTCACCGGGATAGCACTCCGTCCACGGAACGGCGTCGCGGCCCCGGCTCGGCGTGAAGTCGAACTTGAACTGCTGGCCCGGCACCGAACGCATGGTGGTGACGATCCTGTTCCAGTACTTCTTCCAGGACTCCGGGTCCGGACCGCAGCGGTGGGTGTACGTCGTGCCGTTCATCTCCCAGCCGAGCACGATGACCGTGTCCGGCACCTTCAGGGCGACGAGCCGCTCGGCGAGGGCCTTGTAGTGGTGGTCGAACTGACCGGCGGCGCCCTGCCGCAGCAGCCGGCGCACCTCGGAGTCGGGGACGCCCTCCTCGTTGCGCTCCAGCATCGGCACGTTCAGGACGAACATCCGGTCGTCCTTCTCGCGCCGCCAGTCCGCCCACACGTCGAGGAAGCCGGGGGCGCCCTCGATGTTGCTCCACCGGTCGCCCGGCAGGTAGGTGTGACCGACCCTCAGCTCGGAACCCCCCAGCCAGCGGCTCAGCTCGGCGATCCGGGCGACACCGCGCGGACCGTAGTCGAGGTAGGCACCGAAGGCGGGGTACTTCTTGGCGGGGGCCGCCGGGTCCTTCGGAGGTACTACGGGTACCGCGGGGTCCACGGGGGCGGGGACCGCCGAGGGGGCCGGCTCCTGGGCGGGGGCCGCGGCCTCGTCGCCGTCCCCCCACCACCCGTCCGTCCACCGGCCACTCTCCCACCACGCGGGAGCGGGCGGATCGGCGCTCCGCACCACCCCC
Source organism: Streptomyces sp. NPDC004539 (assembly GCF_040610055.1). Classification (NCBI taxonomy): domain Bacteria; kingdom Bacillati; phylum Actinomycetota; class Actinomycetes; order Kitasatosporales; family Streptomycetaceae; genus Streptomyces; species Streptomyces sp. NPDC004539. The sequence continues at coordinate 517,967 of NZ_JBEXLS010000004.1, forward strand.
GAACCCGCGGCGAAACCAGGACCGGAGGCCAAGGCGGCCGATACGACGACAGCAGTCGCCACGACGGCCAGCCGCCGGGACCGGGCACGTCGCTTTCGTGGGGCCATGCCTGCTCCTTTCTCCACTCTCACGCGTGATGACCGCACCATTCGCGCGTTATGACAGCGTCAGGAATTCCTGACAGACAGTCACATGTAAGTCATACGAAAAGGAAGTACGCCACCGCCGTTACGGCTTTCGAGTGGTCCACTCGCCCGCACCGGTGAACGAACCGAAGGAATCGACCTTGCCCCTGCTCGACACCCGCGTCCCCGCAGTGCTCCTGCGGATCGACCGGAATCCCTTTCACCACGGAACGCTGGGTGCCGTGCGCTCCCTCGGCCGCGCCGGGGTCGAGGTCCACCTCGTCGCGGACGTCGCGGGCAGCCCCGTACGCCACTCCCGGTTCGTACGGCAGCTGCACCCGCCACCGCCGCCCGGGGCCGCCGACGCCGACATCGCGGCCGTGCTGCTGCGGGTCGCCGCGCGCGTCGAGCGGCCCGCCGTGCTGATCCCGATGGACGACGCGGGCGCGGTCGCGGTGAGCCGGCTGCGTACGGAGCTGGCGCCCGCGTACCTGCTGCCGCAGCAGCCCGGTGAGCTGCCTCAGCGGGTCGCGGACAAGGCGGAGCTGGCCGGGCTGTGCCGGGCGGCGGGCGTCCCGCATCCCGAGACGGTCGTCCCGGAGAGCCCTGAGCAGGCCGCGCAGGCGGCGTGGCGGCTCGGACTGCCGGTGGTCGCGAAGTGGAGCAGGCCGTGGCTGCTGCCCGGCGGGAGCGGACTGCGCAGCACGGTCGTCCTGCGCTCCACGCAGGAGGCGCGCGAGCTGTACCTCCGTACGGAGGAGGCCGGTTGCCGGCTGCTGCTCCAGGAGTTCCTGGCGCCGGGCACGGGGCTCGACTGGTTCTTCCACGGGTACGCGGCCCGCGCGGGCGCCGTCCTCGCGGGCGGGCCCGGCCGCAAGCTGCTGTCCTGGCCGCGCGGGGCGGGGCTGACGGCGGTCGGGGAGTGGGCGCCGAACGCGACGGTGACGTCCCTCGCCGAGCGGCTGACGGCCGACCTCGGCTACCGGGGCATCCTCGACCTCGACTTCCGGCGCTGCGCCGCGACCGGCGCCTACCACCTGCTCGACTTCAACCCCAGGCCCGGCGCGCAGTTCCGGCTCTTCTCGGACTCGGCGGGCCTCGACGTCGTCCGCGCCCAGCACCTGGACCTGACGCACCGTCCGCCGACGGCCGGCTCGCCGCGCCCCGGCCGCGCCTTCGTCGTCGAGAACTACGCCCCGCTCGCCGCGCTGCGCCCGGCCCCGCACGGCCGCGAACTCGCCTGGCACGCCGTCGACGACCCCGGCCCCGGCCGTGCGATGTGGGGCCTGTGGTGCCGCCACGTCGCCACCCGGGTCGCGGAACGCCTACGCCGCACGGCGGCCGGTCCGGGTCCGGGCGCGCGCCCCCGAGTCGTACGCCAGGCCGCCGCACCGGCGGTCTCCCGGACCGGGCTGCTGCGGCCGACGTCCCTGACGGTGGCCCCGGCGGGGGGCGGGACGTCGGGGGCGGGGGTGTCTGGGGCGGCGGCTGCGGGCTCGGCTGCGGCGGGCTCTGCGGCGGCGGGGGGCGCGGCGGGATCGGCGGCTGCCGGCGCTTCGCGGGCGGCGGGATCGGCGGCTGCCCCTCAGGTATCTCCCTCGCAGGTATCTCCGCCGCAGGTATCCCCCACGGAGTCCCCTACGGGCTCCCCCACAGCCTCTCCAGGGGGCTCCCCGGCGGGTTCTCCGCCGGGGCCGGCGGTCGTCCCGCCGGATCTCCCCCCGGCTTCCCCTACGGGTCCTCCCCCGGCCTCCCCGGAGGTCTCCGGTACGACCCCTCCGACCGACGACGAGAAAGCGAGCAGTTGCTGATGTTCGACCTGCTGGTGGTGGGAGCGGGCCCGTACGGCCTGTCCATCGCGTCTCACGCCGCATCCGCCGGGCTGAGCCTGCGCGTCTTCGGCCGGCCCATGGCGTCCTGGCGCGACCACATGCCGCGCGGCATGTTCCTCAAGTCCGAGCCGTGGGCGTCCAACCTGTCCGACCCCGCCGCGCGCTGGCGGCTCGACGCGTACTGCGAGACGCGGGGCGTCTCCGCGCGGCACGGCGAGCCGATCCCCGTGGAGATGTTCGCCGACTACGGCCTGTGGTTCGCCCGCAACGCCGTCCCCGAGGTGGACGAGCGGACGATCGTCCGGATCTCCCCGCGCCCCGGCGGCTTCGAGGCGGTGACCGACGACGGGGAGACCGTCCACGCGCGTACGGTCGCCCTCGCGGTCGGCGTCATGCCGTTCGTCGAGATCCCCTCCGCGCTGCACGGCGTCTCCCCCGGCCTCGTCTCCCACAGCAGCCACCACAGCAGCCTGGACCGCTTCGCGGGGCAGGACGTGACGGTCGTCGGGGGCGGCCAGGCGGCCCTGGAGACGGCCGCACTGCTGGCCGAACAGGGCACGCAGGTACGGGTGTTGGCCCGCGCGGGCCGGCTCGACTGGAACGACGTGCCGCCGCCGTGGGAGCGGCCGTGGTGGCAGTCCCTCCGCTCCCCGCACAGCGGGCTCGGCTGCGGGTGGCGGAACTGGTTCTACTCCGAGCGGGCCGGCTGGTACCGGCGCCTCCCCGAGGAGACCCGCGCCCGCATCGCCGCCGACGCCCTCGGCCCGGCCGGCGCCTGGTGGGTGCGGGACCGGGTGGAGGGGGTCGTCGAGGTGCTGCTGGGGCATGAGGTGACGGCGGCGGAGGGGAAGCCGACGGGGGGTGGCGAACTGGGCTCGCGGCAGGGTGAGTCGGGGGTTGCCGGGGGGCTGTTCGGCGGGGAGCAGGGCGGGTTGGGGGCGGACGGCAGGCAACAGGGGGTTGGTCAAGGCGAGTCGGCGGCGCCTGGCGGGCGATCCGGCTCCGGCTCCGGCTCCGGCTCCGGCCAGGACAAGTCGGGTGCGTCCGGCGGGCGTTCGGGTGCCGGGCGGGGCGAGTCGGGTGCGGGCGACGGACGTTGGGGTGGCGGGTCGGCCGTATCCGGCGTCGGTGGCGGCGGGTTCACTCCCGACGGCATCCGCCCCGGCGTCGACAAGCTCCGTCTGGAGATCGCCGGTTCCTCCGGCCGGACCCGTGTCATCGAGACCGACCACGTCATCGCGGCGACCGGCTTCAAGGCCACCCGTGAGCGACTCGCCCTGCTCTCCCCGGAGTTGCGCGGGGCGCTCGGTGCCGTGGCCGACGGATCTCCGGCCGTGGGCCGGGAGTTCGAGTCCTCCTGGCCGGGCCTCTTCATGGCCGGCCTCGTCACCGCCTCCGGCTTCGGCCCCGCCATGCGCTTCGTCCACGGCGCGACCTTCACCGCGGGCACCCTCGTCCGCGGCGTACGGCGCCGGCTGCGCACGGGCGTTCCCGGCGGCGCGGTCCCGGCACCGGGGCGGAGCGGGGAACGGGGTTCGGTGGACGCCGTACGGCGTTGATCCCGGGGCCGGTCGATCCGTACCGGCCGTAAAACGCGGGTGCCGGCCGCTTCTCGGAGCGTCCGGCACCAGGTGTGCGCAGGGGTACGGACCAGGGTCCGTGTCACCGACGGGTCGCGGCCCTGCCACGTCGGTAGAGCACGGCACCGCCGGCGATCATCGCGGCACTGAAGCCCGCGGCGGCGAGCAGGTCGCTCGTGCCGGTGTGGGCCAGGACGGGCGGCTGATCGTGGTGACCGGCGGGGGGCTGGTCGTTCCCCGTAGGCGGCTGGTCGTTGCCCGTGGGGGGCTGGTCATTGCCGGTGGGCGGCTGATCGTTGCCGGTCGGCGGCTGGTCGTTCCCCGTGGGCGGTTGATCGTTGCCCGTCGGCGGCTGGTCGTTGCCGGTGGGCGGCTGGTCGTTACCCGTAGGGGGCTGATCGTTCCCCGTAGGCGGCTGGTCGTTCCCCGTAGGGGGCTGGTCATTGCCGGTCGGCGGCTGGTCGTTACCCGTGGGCGGCTGGTCATTGCCCGTCGGCGGCTGCTCGCACGTCTCCCCGTTGGAGTCCGGCGTACCGATCACGTCCCCGGGGTTGTCGCAGACTCCCCCGCCCGGAGGCTGGTCGTTGCCACCCGGAGGCTGGTCGTTGCCGGTGGGCGGCTGGTCGTTGCCCGTGGGGGGCTGGTCGTTGCCGGTGGGAGGCTGGTCGTGCCCCGTCGGCGGCTGGTCAGGCGTGTCACCACCCCCGGTGTCACCCCCGCCGTACCCGGAGTCGTCGTCGGAGTGGTCGCCGTACGAGGACCCGTACCCGTGATCGTCGTCCCCGTAGGACCCGTACGACCCGTAGGACCCGTACGACCCCCCGTACGACCAGTGGTCCTCATCCGACCCGTACGACTCGTGATCCCGCTGCTCCCCCGGCTTCGCCGAGTGATGCGCGCACGAGTTGCCGAAGGTCGGGTTGAGGCCGGAGGCCGCGTCGGCGGTGTTGCCACAGGCGTTGACCGGTACGTCGACGGGGACCCCGACGTTGTTGCCGGACAGGACGCCGGGCGAACCGGCCGCCGTGCCGGCGGTGTGCGAGTCGGCGAACGCCGGGCTGCCGCACAGGGACAGAATGCTCGTCGCGGCAGCCGCCGCGACCATTCCCCTGCTCAGGGTCTGTCGCAATCTCGTTGTCTTCCTGCTCGAACTGCCATGAATGCTGGACTCGGCGTGAACGGACGCTCGACGACTGCCACGACTGGCACAAGAGAGCCGAAGGCCGGCCTCGGAACGTTGGGCAGGTGTCCAAGGCCGGCCTTCGACCAAGCCGTTCAGCCTGGTGTGACGGATACGTCAGTCGTTGACGCAGGTGTTGCCGAACGCCGGGTTCAGGCCCGCGATCACGTTGACCGTGTTGCCGCAGACGTTGACCGGGACGTGGACCGGGATCTGGACGACGTTGCCGGAGAGGACACCCGGCGAACCGATGGCCGCACCCTCGGCGCCCGCGTCGGCGAAGGCCGGAACCGCACCGCCCAGCGCCAGTACCAGACCCGCGATGACGGCAGCGCTCTTCTTCATGTCTATCCCTTCTCCGTGGTCATGCCTCCCATGACCTACAGGCTGCAAACGAGAGATAGACAGCGAAAGAAACTGAGCAACATGGGCCGAACGGGAATTCACTCGAACGCATTCATATAATCAGCACTTTGGAGCGACAGAACGATTCTTTGCAAGAAAGCAAGGAGAATTGACGGCGCGTCACAGAAAAACGCCCGGACGGCCCGCACGCAGAAGCGGACCGCCCGGACATGACACACCCGGCGGACGTCAGCCGTTGGAGACGCCGTTGCCCGACAGCGCGGAGATGTCGCTCAGGATGTGCGACAGCGGCTCGTCGCCCTTGGCCTGGGTGGAGTTCTCGACGCACTGCTGGTTCTGCGGCGCCGACAGGATCGGGATGTCCTGGACGGCGATCGGGACCACGCCGACGACGGAGCCCACGTTGGCCTTGAGCGGCACACCGGCGCAGAGCTTGTTGACGGAGCCCTGGACCAGCGTGGCCTGGGGGCTCATGTCGCCCTTGGTCACCGAGTTGCCGAACGCGGACTGCGCGCCGTTGCCGCTGGCCGAGGTGGTCCCGCTGTCGTCCCCGATGGCAAGCGCCTGGGGGGCCATCGCCGCGCTCGCGCCGACGACGGACGCGGCTACCGCCGCCACGGCCATTGCCTTCTTCAGCATTTCGCTCTCTTCTCTTTCCCGATCCCGGCCGTGGAGCCGGGACCATGTGCCTGCCACCGACACAACAGCGGGCACGGGAATTGGTTGCGGCGCTTCACCCGATCGGTTTGCCGACACGCCGCTCTTGGGCCGTACGGGTGAATGGGGGAAACCGACCGGCGCCTTCGTCGGTTGTTCAGCGCACTCCGGTGGACGGGGTTTCTCCAGAAGGGACTTATTCAAGTGATCAAGAAGGTACTCGCCGCTGCCGCTGTCGCCGCGTCCGTCGTCGGCGCGGGCGCCGGCCCGGCCCTCGCCATCGGCAACGACCACGGCACGACCTCCGCGAGCGGCAACGGCGCCTCCCAGGCGTTCGGCAACTCGGCGACCTACGGCAACATGAGCCCGCAGATGGCGCTCATCCAGGGCTCGCTCAACAAGCCCTGCATCGGTCTGCCGGCCAAGGTCAACGCCGGTTCGATCGTCGGCCTCGTGCCGATCGCGGTCCAGGACATCAACGTCCTGTCCTCCCCGCAGAACCAGCAGTGTGTCGAGAACTCGACGCAGGCCAAGGGCGACGAGCCGCTGTCGCACATCCTCGACGACATCTCGGTCCTCGCCGGCAACGGCGCGGCCAACCACTGAGCCGTCGAACGGGTTCACTTCGCTGAGCCCAGGGGCTGAATCCGGCCCCACCGCAGCGGGCCGCCGGTCTTCCGGCGGCCCGTTCCGCTTACCTTGCGCCGCGTGACGAGCGACAGAGCACCAGACGACCCCGACAGAAACCTTTCGCCACTACGACGGCCCGCCACTCGACGACGGCCGGGCCGGCGCCGCCTCGCCCTCACCGCCGTCGTCCTCACCGCCACCGGCACCCTTCTCGCGGGTGCCGCCCTGCCGGCCGCGCACTCCGCGCACTCCGCGCCCCGCCGCCCGCTGAACATCCTCCTGCTCGGCACCGACGAGCGGGACACCATCACGACCGCCGAGAAGCGCCGTTTCCACGCGGGCGGGGAGCCCTGCGGCTGCTCCGACTCGATGATGCTGGTGCACCTCTCGGCCCGCCGGGACCGGATCAGCGTCGTCGGCCTGCCGAGGGACTCCCTCGCGACGGTCCCGGCGTACCGCGACGACGCGGGGCGCACCCGGCGCGCGCATCCCGCGAAGCTCAACGCGGCCTATCAGGAGGGCGGTCCCGAGCTGGCGGTGAAGACCGTGTCGGCGATGACGGGGGTACGGATCGACAAGTACCTCCAGGTCGACTTCCGGCGCTTCATCGACTCCGTGAACCGGGCCGGCGGCGTCGAGGTGTGCACGCCCCGGCGGCTGCGGGACTCCGCGACGAAGCTGGACCTGCGGCCCGGCAAGCACCGGCTCGGCGGCGGTCCGGCACTCCAGTACGTACGCTCCCGGCACTTCGACAGCAGCGCCGACCTCGGCCGTATCCAGCGTCAACAGCGGTTCCTGGTCCAGGCGTTGCGCGGGCTCCAGGCCCGGAAGCTGCTCGCCGACCCGGTGCGTACGGCCAACCTGGCGCGCACGCTGCTCGGTTCGGGGCCGCAGGGTTTCGGTGTCCTCGAACTCGCGCGGCTGGCCGCCGAGTTGCGCAAGGTGCCGGCGTCGTCGACGGAGTTCGCGACGGTGCCGATCGCCGGCTTCAACCCCGTACGCAGGGACGTCGGTTCGACGCTCGCGTGGGACCGGGGGAAGGCGCGGGCGGTGTTCGGGAGGCTCGCCAAGGACCAGCCGCTGCTGGTGGGGCGGGCGAACCCGCGGCCGAAGGACCCGCCGAGCCCGCTGGGTGCGCCGGTGCCGGTGCGCGGGAGCGCGTACGCCTGCAAGTAGCGCGGGTGCGCTGGGCCGAACGGGGCAACTTGCGCAACCTCCGGCGGGGGCGGGCCGTTCTGGGTCATGCAGCTCCTCCCCCGGAGTCCGCTTTTCGAAGGGAACAGAACCATGAAGAAGCTGTGGGCAACCGCCGCTGTAGCCGCGTCCGTAGCCGGTATCGCGGCCGGTGCCGCGCCCCAGGCGCTGGCCATCGGTGACGACAGCGGGACCACCTCCGCCAGCGGCAACGGTGCCTCGCAGGAGTTCGGCAACTCCGCCACCTTCGGCGACATGAGCCCGCAGCTCTCGCTGGTCCAGGGTTCGCTGAACAAGCCCTGTGTCGGTCTGCCGGCCAAGATCAACGCCGGTTCGATCGTCGGCCTCGTGCCGATCGCCGTCCAGGACATCAACGTCCTGTCGGCGCCGCAGAACCAGCAGTGTGTCGAGAACTCCACCCAGGCCAAGGGTGACGAGCCGCTGTCGCACATCCTGGACGACATCTCCGCCCTCTCGGGCAACGGCGCGGCCAACGGCTGAGCCGTACCGCTCCGCCGGACGGCGGGTCACCGGGTTCTCCGGCGGCCCGCCGTCCGTCATGTCCGGCCGCTGCCGGGCTACTTGCGGTAGATCGCCTCGATGTGGTCGGCGTAGGCGCGGGTCACGATGTCGCGCTTGACCTTCAGGGACGGCGTGAGCATGCCGTTGGCTTCGCTGAACTCGCCTTCCACGAGGGTGAATTCGCGGATCGACTCGGCGCGGGAGACGGCCTGGTTGGCGTAGTCGACGGCGCTCTGGACGGTCTCGCGGAGCCTCGGGTCGGCGGCGAGTTCGGCGAACGGGGTGTCCGCGGGGAGCCCCCGGACGGTGAGCCAGTGGGCGATCGCGTCCGGGTCGAGGGTGATCAGGGCGGCGATGAAGGCGCGGTTGTCGCCGACGACGAGGCACTGCCCGACGGGGGTGCGGCTGCGCAGACGGTCCTCCAGGACGGCCGGGGAGACGTTCTTGCCGCCGGAGGTGACGAGGATGTCCTTCTTGCGGCCGGTGATGGTGAGATAGCCGTCGTCGTCGAGGGCGCCGAGGTCGCCGGTCTCGAACCAGCCGTCCCTGAGGACCGCCTCGGTGGCGGCGGGATTGTTCCAGTAGGCGGGGAAGACGGCGCCGCCCTTGATGAGGACCTCGCCGTCGTCGGCGATGCGGATCGCGGTGCCCGGGACCGGGCGGCCGACCGTGCCGGGGCGGGGTTCCAGGGGCGGGATCATGGTCGCGGCGGCCGTCGTCTCGGTCAGCCCGTAGCCCTCGTAGACGATGATCCCGGCGGCCTGGAAGAAGAGGTTCAGGGTGCGGTCGAGCGGACTGCCGCCGCTGATCGCGTAGTTGAGCCGGCCACCGAGCTCCTTGCGGATACGGCGGTAGACGAGGACGTCGTACAGGGCCCAGGCGGCGTACAGCTTGAGGTCGGGGCCCTTCGCCTTCGGGTCCAGGAACTTGGCGAGGTAGGTCTCGGCGAAGCGGACGCCGATGCGTTCGGCGCGGTCGAAGGAGGCGCCGCGGCCGATCTTCTCGGCGGTGGCGCGGCCGGTGTCGTGGATACGCTCGAAGAGGTAGGGCACGCCGACGATGAACGTGGGCCTGAACTCCTTGAGGGCGGGGCGGAGTTCGTCGGGTTTCACGCTCGGGAAGTGGCCGACCTCGATCCGGCCGGTGAGGCAGGCGATCTGGAGGACGCGGCCCATGATGTGGGCGAGCGGGAGGAAGAGGAGGGTGGAGGCGGTGCGGCCGGTGACGGCCTTGAAGACGGGGTGGAGGAGTTCGAGGACGTTGCCCGCCTCCTCGTGGAGGTTGGTGTGGGTGAGGACGCAGCCCTTGGGGCGACCCGTAGTACCTGAGGTGTAGCAGATGGTCGCGGTGGCGTCGGGGGTGAGTTCTCTGCGGCGCTTGACGACCTCGTCGTCCGCGAGGTCCCGGCCGAGGTTCTTCAGGTCCGCGAGGGCGCCCGCGTCCAGCTCCCAGAGTTTCGGTTCGCGGGCGGCGGTGGCCTCGACGACGGTGGCCGTGCCCGCCGGGTTCTCGGTGATGATGTGCCGGGCGCCGGAGTCGCGGACGATCCACTCGACCTGTTCGGCGGAGGAGGTGGCGTAGACCGGGACGGTGACGCCGCCGGCCGCCCAGATCGCGAAGTCGAGGACCGTCCACTCGTGCCGGGTCCGGGACATCACCGCGACCCGGCCGCCCGGTTCGACGCCGCCCGCGATGAGCCCCTTCGCGACGGCGGTGACCTCGGCGGCGAACTCGGCGGCCGTGACAGGGCGCCACGTCCCGTCGGGGTCACGGCGCTTGAGGACCACGTCGTCCGGGGCCTCGGCGGCGTTCTTGTACGGGAGGTCGGCGACGCTCCCGGCCGTCAGGGGGGTGGCGAGGGACGGGACGTGCGCCTCGCGGACCGTACCCGTCTCGTCCCGGACCAGGTCCAGGGCCGTACGGGCCGCGAGGTCGGTGCGCCCCTTCGCTCTCCTGAGATCCCTGCGTACGCCCATGACGGCTCCCCTGACTTCAACTGGCTGGAAGTGAGGGCAACTTACTCGCGCGTAGCCTTCTGAAGCCAGGGTTTGGTCAAGAGACCACGTCCTTGCGTGCGAAACCCCTGAACGCCAGGGCGAACAAGATCACCGCGTACGTCACCGACACCGAGGCGCCCTGGGCCATGCCCGCCCACTCGGGGGTGGGCTGGACGGCGTCGGCCCAGGCGAACTGCCAGTGCGCGGGGAGGAAGTCGCGCCAGTCGCCGAGGGCGGTGACCGCGTCCAGGACGTTCCCCACGATCGTCAGGCCGACCGCGCCGCCGACCGCGCCGAGCGGGGCGTCCGTCTTCGTGGAGAGCCAGAACGCGAGCCCGGCGGTGACCAGTTGGGAGACGAAGATGTACCCGACGACGATCAGCAGCCGCTGCGCCGCCGTCCCCGGCGCGAGCTCGCCGCCCGTCGGCAGCTCCAGCGAACCCCAGCCGTAGGCGGCCGTGCCGACCGCGAGGGCGACCAGCGGGAGCAGGACCATCGCGGCGAGGCTGAGGCCGAGGCCGACGACCAGCTTCGACCACAGCAGCCGGGCCCTGGGGACCGGCGCCGCGAGGAGGTAGCGCAGGGAGGACCAGCTGGCCTCCGAGGCGACCGTGTCCCCGCAGAACAGGGCGACCGGGATGACCAGCAGGAAGCCGGCCGACACGAAGAGGTTCACGGCGGCGAAGTTGGCGCCCGACGCCGTCGCCGTGTCCATCAGGGTGACCTGGCCGTCGCGGCCGTCCGGGGTGCCGCCGATCATGAAGGCGATCCACAGGACGAACGGCAGGGCGCCGAGGATGCCGCCCATGATCAGCGTGCGGCGGCGCTTGAGCTGGCGGGCGAACTCCACCTTCAGGGGCAGGGTGCTCGACGCCCGGTAGCCGGAGGCCGTTTCGGTGAGCGTGCTCATGCGGAACCTCCGATCAGGGTGAGGAAGGCGTCCTCCAGGCGGCGGTGCGGGCCGACGGACTCGACCGGGACGTCGAGCCGCACCAGTTCGGTGATCAGGCGCCGGGGGCTGCCGTCGGCGTCGAGGCGGATCAGGATGCCGTCGTCCGTCACCACCGCCGAGGCGATGCCCGGCAGGGCCGCGATCTTCTCGACGACCGGTTCGTCGACGGGGGCGGCCGTGCCGACCAGGAGGGTGTCGCCGGAGCCGATGATCTCGGCGACCGGGCCCGCCTGGACGAGCTGCCCCCGGTCCATGACCACGAGGTGCGTGCAGGACTGCTCGACCTCGGACAGGAGGTGGCTGGAGACGATGACGGTGCGGCCCTGGGCGGCGTACCGGATCATCACCTCGCGCATCTCGCGGATCTGCGGCGGGTCGAGGCCGTTCGTCGGTTCGTCGAGGATCAGCAGGTCCGGCAGGCCGAGCATGGCCTGGGCGATCGCGAGGCGCTGGCGCATGCCCTGCGAGTACGTGCGCACCGCGCGGGCGAGGGCGTCGCCGAGGCCGGCGATCTCCAGGGCCTCTTCCATGTGCGCGTCCTCGGCGGGGCGGCCGGTGGCCTGCCAGTACAGCTCCAGGTTCTCGCGGCCCGAGAGGTGCGGGAGGAAGCCCGCGCCCTCGACGAACGAGCCGACCCGGGAGAGGACCGGGGCGCCGGGGCGGATCGCGTGGCCGAAGACGCGGATCTCTCCGCCGTCGGGCTTGATGAGGCCCATCAGCATGCGCAGGGTCGTCGTCTTGCCCGCGCCGTTGGGGCCGAGGAGGCCGAGGACCTGGCCCTTTTCGACCGTGAAGCTGAGGTCCTTGACGCTGTAGCGGTCGCCGCCCTTGTACTTCTTCGTCAGGCCGGTGATCCGCAGGGGGACGTCGCTGTTCTCCGGGTCCGGGGCGGGGGTCGCCGTGCGGCGGCGGGCCGTCAGCAGGAGGGCCGCCGCCACGCCCGCGCCCGCGAGGGGGAGCCACCAGACCCAGGCGGGGAGGCCGGAGGAGGCGGTCTCCACGTCCGGGGCGGTCGGGACCTTGAGGTCGCTCTTGAGGGCCACGGTGTACGAGGCGGCTGCGGCCGGGGAGGCGTAGCCGAGGTCCGTGGAGGCGAGGACCAGGCGGAGGCTGTGGCCCTTTTCTACCTTGTGGTCGATCGCCGGGAGCGTCAGGGTGACGTCCTTGCCGTCCTTCGCGCCGGTCACCCGGATGGGGGTGACGAGCTGGGAGGGGAGGACCTGGCTGCGGCCGTTCGCGCCGACGTCGTACACCTTCGCGAAGAGGACGGCGTCGTCCGTCGTGGAGGTGACTCTGATCGTGGCCGTCGGGGAGCCGGTGACGCGGAGGTCGTCGGTGACCGGTTTCGAGGTAAACGCGGCGTATTGCCCGGGGAAGTCGAGGGAGAGGCCGACGCCGAGGGAGGAGAGCTGGGCGAGGCCGCCGCTGCCGGCGCCGAGGCCGGGGAGGGCGGAGATCGCGGGCGGGCTGGCGCCGGGCGGGTTGCTGAACGTCTGCTGCGTGCCGGTGAGCCGGACCGCCCGGGTGTCGTTGGTGAGGCCCGGGTACGTGTTCGCGCTCGCGCCCCTGAGGCGGGCCGCGCCGTCCGTGGAGTCGAGGCCGCCGGTGCGGGTGACGCGGAACGCCGGGCCCGTGTCCGCGGACTTGTCGTCCTTCAGGTAGCGGTCGAACCAGTTCTGTACGCGGGACTGGACCCGGGCCGATTCCAGGTCGCCGCCGTCATGGCCGCCGGCGAGCCAGTCGACGTCGACGGGGGCGCCGTTCGCCTTGATCGCCTTCGCCGCCGCGTCGGACTGGGCGAGGGTGAAGAGGGAGTCCGTCTGGCCCTGGAGGAGGAGGGTGGGGACCTTGATGCGGTCGCCCACGGCCGAGGGGGAGCGCTCTTCGAGGAGCTGCTTCGCCTGCGCGTCCGGGACGCCGGACTCCGCGACCCTGTCGTACATCGCGCACAGCGCCGGCTCGAACTTCGCGCAGCCGCCCGCCGTGTTGAAGAAGACGCCGGTCCAGAGTTTCTTGAAGACGCCGTCCGGGAAGAGGGCGTCGGCGAGGTTCCAGTACGTGATCGAGGGGGCTATCGCGTCGACCCGGCTGTCGTAGCCGGCCGCCAGCAGGGAGATGGCCCCGCCGTACGAGCCTCCCGCGACGCCCACGCGCGGGTCGTTGTCCTTGTCCAGCTCGACCTGGGGCTGTCGCGCGAGCCAGTCGATCAGCTTCGAGACGTCCTTGACCTCGGCGTCCGGGTCGTTCAGGCCGATCTTGCCGGTGGACTTGCCGAAGCCGCGCGCGGACCAGGTGAGGACGGCGTAGCCGTCGCGGGCGAGGTCCTCGGCCTGGCTCTTGAGGTCGTCCTTGCTCCCCCCGAATCCGTGCGCGAGGAGCACCGCGGGCCGCTTCTTCGAACCCTCGGTCGTGAAGTACGACGTGTCCAGCTTCACGCCGTCCACGTCCATCGTGCGGGCGGCCTCCCGCACCGCCGGTCCGCCGCCGTCCGACGCGACCGCCGTCCACGTCCCGGCGCCGGCCAGCACGGCCACGGCCGCCGCGCCGGCCAGCAGGCGCCGTGGGGAGGGGCGCCTCATGTGCGGCCCCGGTTCGCGTGCCGTCCCGGCAGTCGATGATCCATGTGTCAACGGTACGGGGTGAGTCTGACAACGAGCTGTCGACCGGAGGGCGAGGTGGGCGCCATCCTCGGGGCGTACGGGGTGGTGGGGCGTACTGCGGGCGCGGTACGCCCCGGGGCGGCGCTGTGACGGGCCTCACCGGTCCTCACCGGTCCTCGGGCGTCAGCCGTTGGTGTCGACGTACCAGTCGTTGGTGCACTGGAGCGACGTACCGCGCCGCAGACAGACGCGGGTCGCGTGGCGGAGGCCGTCGATGGGGCCGGTGCGGATCGAGTCCGTGCTGTGCAGGGTCGATTCGCAGTAGTCCCAGCCGCCCATCTGCTCGATGCGGTGGGTCTTCCAGGGTTTTCCGGTCTGCGGGTCGTACTTGGGCAGTTCGCGGATGGATCTGTCGATGGACAGGATGTCGCCGCTTCGGAAGCGGTAGCTGCTGCCCGGGTGGACGATCGCCCGCGCGGCGCCGTTGGAACGCGCGGTCTGCAACGTCACCCACGCGCCGTTCAGGCTGCCCGAGTACGGGCTCGCCAGGTCGTACCAGACCGAACCCGACTGCGACACGCACCTCTTGGCGGCCTGTGCGGGCTGCGGGAACGTGAGGATCAGGCCGGCGGTCAGCGCGGCGGCGGCAGCCGTCCGCAGGGTTCTGCTCGGCATCGTGCCCCTCCCCCGCCGCTAATTCCCGAGCTGGTAACCGGCGTTGTTGATCCACGTCGCCGTGTCCGACCGTTCCGACCAGACGCCGCTGCCCATCTTCTTCCACTCGCCGTACCGGATCTCGCAGCGGCCCGAGCCCGAGCACACCTGGAGCATGACCCGGTAGTACTTCTCGCTGAACCCCGAGCACTTGGTACCGCCCCAGTGCCGGTCCGGGTTCACCCTCGTGTCACAACTGCCCGCCGTCGGAGCGGCCGTCGCCGATGCCGCGGAGGTTCCGGTGAGAGCCGCCGCGGCGAGGCAGAGCGCGGCGAAGGTACGCAGGTTTCGCATGGGTCCCCCTGTGGACATGCCTGTGGTCTGGCGGGGGACGCTAGCGCAACCGGCGGTTGCTGTGAATGAGTTGTGAGGTCAAGAGTCGGTGTGGTGCTCCGGCAGGCCGGCCGCGGGTGGCCGGCGGGAACAACTCCGCCCCGCTCAGGCCCTGTTGAGGGGTGAGCGGGGCGTCGTCCGGGTGGGGCTACGGCTGCCGGTCAGTGGTTGCGCGGGAAGCCCAGGTCCACGCCCGAGGGGCCCTCGGAGGGGTCCGGCCAGCGGGTGGTGACCACCTTGCCGCGGGTGTAGAAGTGGGTGCCGTCGTTGCCGTAGATGTGGTGGTCGCCGAAGAGGGAGTCCTTCCAGCCGCCGAAGCTGTGGTAGCCGACGGGGACGGGGATGGGGACGTTGACGCCCACCATGCCCGCCTCGACCTCCAGTTGGAAGCGGCGGGCGGCGCCGCCGTCGCGGGTGAAGATCGCGGTGCCGTTGCCGAAGGGGGAGGCGTTGATCAACGCGATGCCTTCGTCGTACGTGTCTACGCGCAGGACCGTCAGGACCGGGCCGAAGATCTCCTCCTGGTACGCCTTGGCGGTCGTGGGGACCTTGTCCAGGAGCGAGATGCCGATCCAGTGGCCGTTCTCGAAGCCGTCGACGCGGAAGTCGCTGCCGTCCAGGACGACTTCGGAGCCCTCCGCCGCCGCGCCCTTCACGTAGGAGGCGACCTTGTCGCGGTGGGCCGCCGTGATCAGGGGGCCCATCTCGGAGGTCGGGTCGTTGCCGGGGCCGATCTTGATCTTCTCGGCGCGCTCGCGGATCTTCTCCACCAGCTCGTCGCCGATCGAACCGACCGCCACCACCGCGGAGATGGCCATGCAGCGCTCACCGGCCGAGCCGTAGGCGGCCGAGACAGCGGCATCCGCCGCCGCGTCCAGATCCGCGTCCGGGAGGACCAGCATGTGGTTCTTCGCGCCGCCGAGCGCCTGGACGCGCTTGCCGTTCGCGGAGGCCGTGGTGTGGATGTAGCGGGCGATCGGGGTCGAGCCGACGAAGGAGACGGCCTTGACGTCGGGGTGCTCGAGGAGGCGGTCGACGGCCACCTTGTCGCCGTGCACGACGTTGAAGACGCCGTCCGGCAGACCCGCTTCGGCCAGCAGCTCCGCGAGCTTGAGGGACGCCGAGGGGTCCTTCTCGCTCGGCTTGAGGACGAACGTGTTGCCGGTCGCGATGGCGATGGGGAACATCCACATCGGCACCATGGCCGGGAAGTTGAACGGCGTGATGCCCGCGACGACGCCCAGCGGCTGGCGGATCGAGGCGACGTCCACGCGGCTGGCGACCTGCGTCGACAGCTCGCCCTTCAGCTGGACGTTGATCCCGCAGGCCAGGTCGACGATCTCCAGGCCGCGCGCGACCTCGCCGAGCGCGTCGGAGTGGACCTTGCCGTGCTCGGCGGTGATCAGCTCGGCGATGGCGTCGCGGTTGGCGTCCAGCAGCGCGCGGAACTTGAAGAGGATCTCGGTGCGCTTGGCCAGCGAGGACTGGCCCCAGGACACGTACGCGTCCTTCGCGGCGGCGACCGCGGCGTCGACCTCGTCGACCGTCGCGAACGCGACCTTCGTGGTGACCTCGCCGGTCGCCGGGTCCGTGACCGGACCGAACGTGCCCGACGCGCCTTCGACGGTCTTGCCGCCGATCCAGTGGTTGACGATCTTCGTCATGACCAGGTGCTCCTTTTGTCGTTCAGAGGTGGCGGCGACGGGTGGCGACGTGCCGTTCGTACTGCTCGCGGGCCTTGATCGCGGACGGTCGGGTCGCGGTCTCGGCCACGGGAACATCCCACCAGGCTTGCGCCGGGGGCGCTCCCGACACTGTGTCTGCCGTTTCGGTCTCGACGTAGACACAAGTGGGGGTGTCGGCGGCGCGCGCCTCGGCGAGGGCCTCGCGCAGTCCGCCGACGGTCTTGGCGCGCAGGACGCGCATCCCGAGGCTCTCGACGTTGGCGGCGAGGTCCACGGGGAGGGGGGCGCCGGAGAAGGTGCCGTCGGAGGCGCGGTAGCGGTAGGCGGTGCCGTACCGCTCGCCGCCGGTCTCCTCGGAGAGGCCGCCGATGGACGCGTACCCGTGGTTCTGGATGAGGAGCATCTTGATCGCGATGCCCTCCTGTACGGCGGTGACGATCTCGGTCGGCATCATCAGGTACGTGCCGTCGCCGACCAGCGCCCAGACGTTGCGCTCGGGGGCGGCGATCTTGACGCCGATGGCCGCCGGGATCTCGTACCCCATGCAGGAGTACCCGTACTCCAGGTGGTACCCGTCCTTGGAGCGGGCCCGCCACAGCTTGTGCAGGTCGCCCGGGAGGGAGCCGGCCGCGTTGATGACGATGTCCGACTCGTCGGAGAGGGCGTCCAGTACCCCTAGTACCTGGGTCTGAGTGGGCCGTACGTCCTGCTCGGTCGCCTCGTACGCCGCGTCGACGCGCTGCTCCCAGCGCTCCTTGTCCTCGGTGTACTCGTCCACGTAGGCGGTACCGACGCGGTAGTCCTCAAGAGCTGCGGACAGCTCGGCCAGCGCGCTGCGCGCGTCCGCGACCAGCGGGAGGCCGGCCAGCTTGTGCGCGTCGTACCCCGCGATGTTGAGGTTGAGGAAGCGGGCGTCCGCGTCGAAGAGGGTGTTCGAGGCGGTGGTGAAGTCGGTGTAGCGGGTGCCGACGCCGATGATCAGGTCCGCGGTGCGGGCGAGTTCGTCGGCGGTGGCGGTGCCGGTGTGGCCCACTCCCCCTACGTCCTGAGGGTGGTCGTACGGGAGGGAGCCCTTGCCGGCCTGGGTGGAGGCTACGGGGATACCCGTAGTACTCACGAGGGAGGCGAGCGCCTCCTCCGCGCGGCTGTGGTGGACGCCGCCGCCCGCGACGATCAGGGGGCGCCGGGCCGCCTTGACCGCCTCGACGGCCGCCGTCAGCTCGACGGGGTCGGCGCCGGGGCGGCGTACCGTCCAGACCCGGTCCGCGAAGAACTCCTCCGGCCAGTCGTACGCCTCGGCCTGCACGTCCTGCGGGAGGGCGAGGGTGACGGCGCCGGTCTCGACCGGGTCGGTGAGGACGCGCATCGCCTGGAGGGCGGCCGGGATCAGGGCCTCGGGGCGGGTGACGCGGTCGAAGTACTTCGATACCGGGCGCAGCGCGTCGTTCACCGACACGTCGCCCGCGTACGGGACTTCGAGCTGCTGGAGGACCGGGTCGGCGACGCGGGTCGCGAAGATGTCACCCGGGAGGAGGAGGACCGGGAGGTGGTTCACCGTCGCGAGGGCCGCGCCCGTCACCAGGTTGGTGGCGCCGGGGCCGATCGACGTCGTCACCGCGTGGGCGGAGAGCCGGTTGGACTGGCGGGCGTAGCCGACGGCCGCGTGGACCATCGACTGCTCGTTGCGACCCTGGAGGTACGGCATCCGGGTGTCGTACTCGAGGAGTGCCTGGCCGAGGCCGGCCACGTTTCCGTGGCCGAAGATGCCCCAGGTCGCGCTGATCAACCGCTGCCGCTGCCCGTCGCGCTCGGTGTACTGGGCGGCCAGGAAGCGCACGAGCGCCTGGGCCACTGTGAGCCTGGTGGTCATCGGTAACCCTCCGTGTGGTCCGGGTGGAAGCAGATCCGCCATTCGCGGGTGGCACCCGGTCCGGCCATGACGTTCAGGTAGTACATGTCGTGGCCGGGCTGTGCGATCGACGGGCCGTGCCAGCCGTCGGGGACGAGGACGGCGTCACCCGAGCGGACCTCCGCGAGCACGTCCGCGCCGCCCTCACGGGAGGGGGACACGCGCTGGTAGCCGAAGCCGTGCGGGCCGTCGATCTCGAAGTAGTAGATCTCCTCCAGCTCGGCCTCCTCGCCCGGCCGGTGCTCGTCGTGCTTGTGCGGCGGGTACGACGACCAGTTGCCGCCCGGCGTGATGACCTCGACGGCGATCAGCCTGTCGCAGTCGAAGGCGTCGGCCGAGGCGAAGTTGCGGACATGGCGCAGTCGGTTCTCACTGCCCCTGTCCTCGACGGGGACCTCCGGTGCGGGGCCGTAGCGGGCGGGGAGTCGTCGCTCGCACTTCGCTCCTGCCAGGGCGAAGCGGCCTCCCGCACCGGAGGCGATCGTGGCCCGGGCGTCCCGGGGAACGTACGCGAAGTCGGTGACCCCCGCGAAAACGCTTTCCCTGCCCAGGAGTTGGAACTGTTCGCCGTCCGTTTGCACGGTACAGCCGCCTTCGAGGGGGAGGACGATCCACTCGCTCTCCCCCGCGTCGAAGGTGTGGGAGCCGTCGGGCCCCAACTCGACGATACGCAGGGCGCTGTAGCCCCAGCCCGCGCTCTTCGGGTCGATGTGGAGCGCGTAATCGCCTTGCGCGGACGCGCCCTTGGGTACATACAGGTCGTTACTCATGCGGCCCTCACAGCAGTCCTACGGCGGTGTCCACGGCGGTGGCGACGTCGCCGTCCGCCGGGTACAGCAGCGAACGGCCGACCACCAGGCCCCGGACGGTGGGGAGTTGGAGCGCGCCGCGCCACTTCTCGTACGCGCCGTCCTGGTCGCCGCCGACCTCGCCGCCCAGCAGCACGGCGGGCAGCGTCGACGTCTCCATGACCTGGGCCATGTCGTCGGGGTTGTCGGTGACGGGGAGCTTCAGCCAGGTGTAGGCCGAAGTGCCGCCCAGGCCCGAGGCGATGGCGATCGAGCGGGTGACGGCCTCGGCGGAGAGGTCGTTGACGACCTTGCCCTCGGGGGTCCGGCGGCTGATGAACGGCTCGACGAACAGCGGGAGTCGGCGGGCCGCCATGTCGTCGATGGCGCGGGCCGTGGTCTCCAGGGTGGTGAGGGAGCCCGGGTCGTCGTAGTCGATGCGGACGAGGAGTTTGCCGGCGTCGAAGTTCAACCGCTCGATGTCCTCGGCGCGGTGGCCGGTGAAGCGGTCGTCCATCTCGAAGACGGAGCCCTGGAGGCCGCCGCGGTTCATCGAGCCCATGACGACCTTGCCGTCGAGGGCGCCGAGCAGCAGCAGGTCGTCCAGGATGTCGGCGGTCGCGAGGACGCCGTCCACGCCGGGGCGGCTGAGCGCGAGGCACAGCCGTTCGAGGAGGTCGGCGCGGTTGGCCATGGCAAGCTTGTCGCCGCCGACGCCGAGGGCGCCGCGCGCGGGGTGGTCGGCCGCGACGATCATCAGGCGGCCGGTGTCGTTCACGAGGGGGCGCCGGACGCGGTTCGCGGCGGCTTCGGCGACCGCCTCGGGGCGTTCGGTGCGCAGGCGGACGATCTCGCCGACGTCGACGGCTACGGGGCTCATCGGCCGGCTCCGGTCTCGGGGGTGGGTGCGGTGCCCGGGGTGGCGGCAGGGCCGGCGTTGGGGGCGGCCGTTTCAGCAACCGCTTGCACAACCGCGCCCGCCGCGCCCGAGATCTCCGGGGTGACCTCGCCCGCCGCGACGGCCGCCTCGATCTCGGCGGTCGTCGGCATCGCCGAGCTGCACTCCAGCCGGGAGGCGACGATCGCCCCGGCGGCGTTGGCGTGGCGCATGATCTTCTCCAGGTCCCAGCCTTCGAGGAGGCCGTGGCAGAGGGAGCCGCCGAAGGCGTCGCCCGCGCCGAGGCCGTTGAGGACGCTCACCGGCAGCGGCGGGACCTCGGCCTCCTCGCCCTTGCTGTTGACCGCGAGGACGCCCTTGGGTCCCTGCTTGACGACGGCGAGTTCGACGCCCGCGTCGAGCAACGCCCGTGCGGCGGCCCGGGGTTCGCGCACGCCGGTCGCGACCTCGACCTCGTCGAGGTTGCCGACGGCGACGGTCGTGTGCTTCAACGCCTCGGTGTAGAACGGGCGGGCGGTCTCGGGGTCGGACCAGAACATGGGGCGCCAGTCGAGGTCGAAGACCGTCGTGCCGGACTTCGCGCGGTGGGCGAGGGCGGCGAGGGTCGCCGTACGGCTGGGCTCCTCGCTGAGGCCGGTGCCGGTGACCCAGAACAAGCGGGCCTCCTGAAGGGCCGTCAGATCCAGTTCGTCGGCGGCGATTTCGAGGTCCGGCGCCTTCGGGCGGCGGTAGAAGTAGAGCGGGAAGTCGTCCGGCGGGAAGACCTCGCAGAAGGTGACCGGGGTCGGCAGGCCGGCCACCGGGGTGACCCAGCGGTCGTCGACGCCGAAGCGGCGCAGCTCCTCGTGGAGGTAGGTGCCGAAGGGGTCGTCACCGGTGCGGGTGATGACGGCCGCGCTGCGGCCGAGGCGGGCCGCCGCGACCGCGACGTTCGTCGCCGAGCCGCCCAGGAACTTCCCGAAGGAGGTGACCTGCGGGAGTGGGACGCCCGTCTGGAGCGGATAGAGGTCCACTCCGATCCGTCCCATGGTGATCAGGTCGTACGCCATCGGGTTCCCTTCACGTCGGCTCTCCAGGGCATGCGGCTGGCTGCAAGGGTTTTCTAGTCCCGCTCTCCACGAGCTGTCAATACTTTGTCCAGACATTCGGACCAGCTCTTGACACCTCTCCCGGGAAGACCGCACGCTGACGCCCATGACGACGCTGTCCTCATCTCCTTCACTCTCCCGTATCCGGATCGGTTCGGCCCCCGACAGCTGGGGCGTCTGGTTCCCGGACGACCCCGCCCAGGTGCCCTGGCAGCGGTTCCTCGACGAGGTCTCCGCGTCCGGGTACGAGTGGATCGAGCTGGGCCCCTACGGGTACCTCCCGACCGATCCCGCAGTCCTCACGGAGGAGATCGCCAGGCGGAACCTCAAGGTGTCGGCCGGGACGGTCTTCACGGGGCTGCACCACGGCGAGTCCGTCTGGGAGAAGACCTGGGCGCACGTCGCGGACAACGCCGTCCTCGCGCAGGCGATGGGCGCGAAGCACCTCGTCGTCATCCCGTCCTTCTGGCGCGACGACAAGACCGGCGAGGTCCTGGAGCCGGACACGCTGACGCCGGAACAGTGGCGCAATCTGAACACCCTCACCGAGCGGCTCGGCGAGCGCGTGCGGGACGAGTACGGGCTCCAGATCGTCGTCCACCCGCACGCCGACACCCACATCGACAGCGAGGAGAACGTCGTCCGGTTCCTGGACGGCACGGACTCCGGGCTGGTCTCGCTCTGCCTCGACACCGGGCACTACGCGTACTGCGGCGGCGACAGCGTCAAGCTGATCGAGACGTACGGGGAGCGGATCGGGTACCTGCACCTCAAGCAGGTCGACCCCGAGATCCTCGCGGACGTCCGCGCGAAGGGCACGCCGTTCGGGCCGGCCGTCGCGCAGGGGGTCATGTGCGAGCCGCCGACGGGGGTGCCGGAGCTGGGGCCCGTCCTGGAGGCGGCCGGGAAGCTGGACGTCGACCTGTTCGCGATCGTCGAGCAGGACATGTACCCGTGCGAGCCGGACAAGCCGCTGCCGATCGCGCAGCGCACGCGGGCGTTCCTGCGGTCCTGCGGGGCCTGAACGCCCTCTTGTTCACCGTGTCCGAAACGCGCTCCCCACAGGGGCGCGTTTCGGGCATTTCTTGTCAGGTGTGTCACAAACACCACCCCCGTGTCACGCATGTCCGGTGTACGCGGGCTTTCGGTCACACGTGATCAACCGACGCTTCCCCCCGGTCGGCCCGCGTCGTTCAGCAGTTCATGACAGACCGTCAGCTCTGGTCCTACAGGGACATCGCCGCACACATCCGCGTCCAGCCGGACACCGTCCGCTCCTACCGCAAGCACGGGCTCCTGCCGCCCCCGGACCACGTCGAAGGGGGCAAGCCGTTCTGGTACGCCGACACGGTCCGGGCGTGGGCCGCGTCGAGACCCCGGAGCCAGACCCGCCGGGAGGAGTGACCGGCCCCCGGCCGCCCCGTCAGCCCCGCCGGCCCCGTCGGCGGGCCCGTCGACGGCCCCGTCCGAGGCCCCGGAAATTCCACTGTGCCCCGCCCCCGGGTGGGGCACAGTGCCGTCCATGGACTTCTCCGTGAAACCCGTCCTCACCGGCCCCCTGACCGTCCTGCGCCCCTTCACCGAGGCCGACGCCGAGGGGATGGCCGTCCTGCTGGACGACCCCGAGGTGATCCGGTTCACCGGGGCCTCTCCGAATCCGCTCGGCCCCGAGTTCCTGCGGTCCTGGTACGGGTCGCGTGCCGCGCAGGCCGACCGGCTCGACCTCGCCGTGACCGACCGGGCCAGTGGGGAACTGGTCGGGGAGGTCGTCCTCAACGAGTGGGACCCGGAGGCCCGCAGCTGTACGTTCCGCACGATGCTGGGGCCGCGCGGGCGGGGGCGGGGGCTCGGCACGGAGGCCACCCGGCTGATCGTCGGGTACGGATTCGACCGGATCGGACTGCATCGGATCGGGTTGGAGGCGTACGCGTTCAATTCTCGCGCCCTGAGGGTCTACGAGAAGGTCGGGTTCGTGCGGGAGGGGATACGCAGGGAGATCGAGCTGAAGGACGGGGAGTGGGTGGACGAGGTGCTCATGGCGGTCCTGGAGGGCGAGTGGGCCGTCCACCGGGGGTGGCCCGAGGCCGCCGGGGTCACGTCCACGGCGCGATGACCGTCACCCCGGAACCCGGCGCCGTACCCATCTCGGCCAGTGCCCGCGGGACGGCGTCGAGGCCGATCGTCGAGGTGACGAGCCGGTCGGGGCGCAGGACGCCGGAGCGGACCGCCTCCAGCATCTCCGGGTAGGTGTGGGCGGCCATGCCGTGGCTGCCGATGATGCGCAGTTCCAGGGCGATCGCGCGGGCCATCGGGACGGGGGTCGTGCCGGTGTCCGAGGGGAGCAGGCCGACCTGGAGGTGCCGGCCCCTGCGGCGCAGGGAGTTCACGGACGCGGCGCAGGTCGCCGGGGAGCCGAGGGCGTCCAGGGAGAGGTGGGCGCCGCCGCCGGTCAGCTCACGGACGTACGCCGCCGTGTCGTCCACGGTGCTCGCGTCGACGCACTCCGTCGCGCCGAACTCCCTCGCGAGGCGGAGGGCGTGCGGGGAGATGTCGACGGCGATCACCCGGGCACCGGCGGCTGCCGCGATCATGACGGCGGAGAGGCCCACGCCGCCGCAGCCGTGTACAGCGACCCACTCGCCCGGGGCGGCGCGGCCCTGCTGGACCACCGCGCGGAAGGCGGTCGCGAAGCGGCAGCCGAGGGAGGCGGCGGTGGCGTACGAGATGTCTTCCGGGAGGGCGACCAGGTTGACGTCCGCGTGGTCCAGGGCGACGTACTGGGCGAAGGAGCCCCAGTGGGTGAAGCCGGGCTGCGTCTGGTTCTCGCAGACCTGGTGGTCGCCCGCCTGGCAGGAGGGGCAGTGGCCGCAGGCGCAGACGAAGGGGACGGTGACGCGGTCGCCGGGGTGCCAGCGGGTGACGTCCGGGCCGGTCTCCTCGACGACTCCCGCGAGTTCGTGGCCGGGGACGTGCGGGAGGGTGATGTCCGGGTCGTGCCCCTTCCAGGCGTGCCAGTCGCTCCGGCACAGTCCGGTGGACTCCACCCGGACGACCACTCCGTGCGCCCGGGGACCCGGGTCCGGAACCTCCCTGACCTCGGCCCGCTCCCCGTACCGCTCGAACACCACTGCCCGCATGCCGCGCTCCCTTCGGTGAGGTGATCATGCAGGAGTCGGGGGTGGGTGGGTAGTGGGGGTGCGGGGTGGTGGGCTTCGATCGGGCCGGTGGGTGGCTGGGGGCGGAGGGCCGCTCACCCGCGCGTGCGGGGTGCCTCCCCCAAGCTCTTCGAACAGGGGGGACCCCCAGCCCACCCGTGCCGCCCCATGGGGGTACCTCCCAGGCCCTTCGGGCACTGGGGGAGGCACGACTGCCCGCAGCTAGGTGCAGACAGGAACGTGGGTGCGGGTGGGAGGGAGGCAGCGCGGCTGGCCGCAGCTAGGGCCGGGGGGTGGGTGGAGGGTGTCGCCCGTGCGCTTCGTCCGGACTGCGGGGTGTCTCGTACGCGCCTAAAGTGCGACGAAAGTTGCTCTCTCCGTCGTCCGAGGGGCCCCTGTGACGTATTCGCCGCCGCCTGGTGCTCCTCGGGCGCGTATTCCTGGTCCGCAGCAGCCGCCGCCGGGGTATCCGCGGATTCGGGCGGGGTTGTGGAGGCATGCGCTGGGGGGTGGGCTGGGGCTGTGGGTGTTGACGGCGGTGGTGACGTACGCGACCGGGAACACGACGTTGCTGCCGACGCTCATCCTGCTGGGGAGTTTCCTCGTTCCCGTGACGTTCGTGCTGTGGGCTTATGAGCGGCACGGGCGGGATCTCGGGGTGAGTGTGCTGCTGGGGTGCTTTCTGACCGGGGGGACGCTCGGGGTGCTGGGGGCGTCGGTCATGGAGACGTACCTGCTGCACCCCTCCGCCTGGATGTTCGTCGGGGTGGGGCTGATCGAGGAGGCCGTGAAGCTCGGGGCGCTGATGCTGGTGCTGCGGCGGCAGGTACGGCTGCGGGGGATGCGGACGGGGCTGGTGCTCGGGGCGACCGTGGGGTTCGGGTTCGCGGCGCTGGAGAGCGCCGGGTACGCGTTCAACGCGGCGGTGTCGACCGAGGGGATCGACCTGCGGGCGCTGGTGGAGACGGAGGTGCTCAGGGGGCTGCTCGCGCCGTTCGGGCACGGGCTGTGGACGTCGATCGCCGGCGGCGTACTCCTGTCGTACCGGATGCCCAACGGGCGGTTCCGGATCACCGGGGCGGTCGCCTGGACGTTCCTCGGTGTGTCGCTGCTGCACGCGGCGTGGGACTCGACGCACGGGATCGCGGTCTGGCTGGTGACCCGGCTGACGAGCGTGAACCTGGAGCGCGGCCTGTTCGAGGTGGGGTACCTGGCGGACGCGACCCGGCAGCAGGCCCACCTGTTCACGGCGTTCTCGGTCGGCGGGATGGCCTGCGTCGCCCTGCTCGGGGTGGCGTGGGCGCGGTCGCTGGCCCGCCGGGACCCCTCTTGGAGAAATACCCCCTAGGGGTATAGAGTCGGGAACAGAAGGAGCACCGTGGGCCCCAGTCGGCCCCTGCTCCCCCACGCCTTCCCGAGGAGTAACGACATGACCGCCTCCACCGACACCGTCACCGCCGTCTACAAGGTCAGCGGCATGAGCTGCGGCCACTGCGAGGGCTCCGTCTCCGGCGAGATCTCCCAGCTCGACGGCGTCAGCTCGGTCAAGGCCGTCGCCTCCACCGGCGAGGTCACGGTCGTCTCGGCCGCCGCGCTCGACGAGGAGGCCGTCCGCGCCGCCGTCGACGAGGCCGGCTTCGAGCTGGTCGGCCGGGTCTGAGACCCCGCCCCCCGTTCACCCATCCCCCGACGGGCCGTACGACCGACCGGTCAGGTACGGCCCGTCGCGCTTCCTGGAGTACGGAGATGTCCAGCACGCACGCACCGACGGCCCCGGAGACAGCCGAGGTCGAGCTGATCATCGGCGGCATGACCTGCGCCACCTGCGCCGTCCGCATCGAGAAGAAGCTCAACCGGATGGACGGCGTCGAGGCGACCGTCAACTACGCGACCGAGAAAGCCCGGGTCAGTTACCCCCCAGGGGTAGCTGTCACCGATCTGATCGAGACGGTCGTCAAGACCGGGTACACCGCCGAGGAACCCGCGCGTGTGGAGCCCGTCTCGGACGACGACGCCCCCGGGGAGGCCGATCCGGAACTCGACGGCCTGCGCCACCGCCTGCTGGTGTCCCTCGCCCTCGCGATACCGGTGGTCCTCCTGTCGATGGTCCCCTCGTTCCAGTTCGACAACTGGCAGTGGCTGACGCTGACGCTCGCCGCCCCGGTCGTCGTCTGGGGCGGCCTGCCCTTCCACAAGGCCGCCTGGACGAACCTGCGGCACGGCTCCACCACGATGGACACGCTGGTCTCGGTCGGGACGTCCGCCGCGTTCGGCTGGTCCCTGTGGGCGCTGTTCTTCGGCGACGCCGGGATGCCCGGGATGCGGCACGGCTTCGAGTTCACCGTCTCGCGCGAGGGCGCGTCGTCCGCGCTGTACCTCGAAGTGGCCGCCGGGGTCATCGCGCTCCTGCTGCTCGGCCGCTATCTGGAGGCGCGCGCGAAGCGGCGCTCCGGGGCCGCGATGCGGGCACTGATGGAGCTGGGCGCCAAGGACGTCGCCGTCCTGCGGGACGGGCGCGAGACTCGGGTCCCGGTCGGCGAGCTGAAGGCCGGCGACCGGTTCGTCGTACGGCCCGGGGAGAAGGTCGCGACGGACGGGGTGGTCGTCGAGGGCGCGTCCGCCGTGGACGCCTCGATGCTCACCGGGGAGTCCGTACCGGTCGACGTCGGGCCCGGGGACACCGTCACCGGGGCGACCGTCAACGCCGGGGGGCGGCTCGTCGTCGAGGCCACGCGCGTGGGCGCCGACACGCAGCTCGCCCGGATGGCGCGGCTCGTGGAGAACGCGCAGAGCGGGAAGGCGCGGGTGCAGCGGCTGGCCGACCGGATCTCCGGGGTGTTCGTGCCGGCCGTGCTGCTGATCGCCGCCGCGACGTTCGGGGGCTGGCTGGGGGCGACCGGTGACACGGTGGCCGCGTTCACCGCCGCCGTCGCCGTCCTGATCATCGCCTGCCCGTGCGCGCTGGGGCTCGCGACGCCGACCGCGCTGCTGGTGGGGACCGGGCGGGGGGCCCAGCTCGGGATTCTCATCAAGGGGCCCGAGGTGCTGGAGTCCACGCGGCGGGTCGACACCGTCGTCCTCGACAAGACGGGGACGGTGACGACGGGCCGGATGACGCTCCAGGAGGTGTACGCGGCCGAGGGGACCGGCGAGGAGGAGGTGCTGCGGCTCGCGGGAGCGCTGGAGCACGCGTCCGAGCACCCCGTCGCGCGGGCGATCGCCGCAGGCGCCACTGAACGGGTCGGGGAGCTGCCCGAGGTGTCCGGGTTCGAGAACGTGCCCGGGAGGGGCGTACGCGGCCGTGTGGACGGCCTGGAGGTCGCCGTGGGGCGGCTCTTCGAGGGCGCCGGGGAGGTGCCGCGGGAGCTGGCCCGGGTGAAGGAGGCGGCCGAGCGGGCGGGGCGTACCGCCGTCGTCGTCGGCTGGGACGGGCACGCGCGCGGGGTGCTCACCGTCGCGGACGCGGTGAAGGAGGGCAGCGCGCAGGCCGTGCGGGAGCTGCGCGCGCTCGGGCTCACGCCGGTGCTGCTCACCGGGGACAACCGGACCGTCGCGGAGTCCGTCGCGGCCGAGGTCGGGATCGACGAGGTGATCGCGGAGGTGCTGCCGGAGGACAAGGTGGCGGCCGTGGAGCGGTTGCAGGCCGAGGGCCGGGTCGTCGCGATGGTCGGGGACGGGGTCAACGACGCCGCCGCGCTCGCGCGGGCCGACCTCGGGCTCGCGATGGGGACCGGGACGGACGCGGCGATCGAGGCGGGCGACCTCACGCTCGTCCGCGGGGACCTGCGGGTCGCGGCCGACGCCATCCGGCTCTCCCGGAGGACCCTCTCGATCATCAAGGGGAACCTCGTGTGGGCGTTCGGCTACAACGTCGCCGCGCTGCCGCTGGCCGCCGCCGGGCTGCTCAATCCGATGATCGCGGGGGCGGCGATGGCCTTCTCCTCGGTGTTCGTGG
The DNA here is from genome assembly GCF_040610055.1 of Streptomyces sp. NPDC004539. NCBI lineage: Bacteria > Bacillati > Actinomycetota > Actinomycetes > Kitasatosporales > Streptomycetaceae > Streptomyces > Streptomyces sp. NPDC004539. The sequence continues at coordinate 546,127 of NZ_JBEXLS010000004.1, forward strand.
TCACGAACAGCCTCCGGTTGCGTACGTTCCGCTGAAGATCGGCGAAAGTTACCTAGGGTTACAGGGAGTTGGTTCAATTTGAGACCACTGGATATGACAATCCCCCTGGAGTCCGGGCAGCACCTCACATAAGCTCTTCACAAGGCTCGCGCATCTTCACCACGCAAGAGCCCCGGTCGCCGTATCCGGTCACTTGCGCACCAAACGGGACATGCGCGAGAGACACAGATCACAGTGATGTGAACGTAACCATCGAAGGGGTTCGAAGGTCTAAGTTGACGGTGTCAGGAAGCGTCTTGGGGGGCGCCGACTGGCATCTGAGGATGTCTTGGGGGACCTCCTCAGAGATGCGTTGCCGGGACACGTACAACGGGAAGCTTTGAGCGGCCCTCCCAGCGTGCGCGTCCCGGCAGATCGCAAACCCTGACGGTGCGACGACTTTTGCTCGTTCCGCTCACGCACAACCGCATACGCAGTACACAGCACAGCGATTCAGGCGCTGTCCTCCGAAACGCCCGGCCGGATCCCGTGGGGGGAATCCGCACCGGGACATGGGAAGGCGCCCTGGACGTCGGCCCGTGGGGGGACCGGCGCCAGGGCGCCTTCTGCTGTCCGGGGACGTTTTCGACGCCCCCGCGCGCGTGAAGGCGATATTCACCGACACCCCCGCGCGCGGAAAAGCTTTTCCATTTCACCGCGCGGCCGTATTCCCCGGCCTAGGCCGTGTCTTTCGGATCGGTCCGCCTCAAGAAGCGGTGCCTTGGTGACGCCGGTGAGCGGGGTGTGGTGCGTGCAGCTGCAAGGCGGAGGAGGGAGTCGACGCGGCGCGTCGGCGACTGACGACAACGCCGCAGATGTGCGTGCCACACCCCGCGCCCAGGGCCGATCCGAAAGACACGGCCTAGATCGCGAAATGCCACACCGTCACCATGTACGCCCCGTACCAGGAGCCGAACAGCGCGGCGACCGCCAGGGTGACGATCGCGGTGCTCGCGCGTACGCGCGCGAGTGCGCGTGCGGCGGGGATCACGAAGATCAGGGCGGGGATCAGCAGGCGCAGCTTGGAGTGGTAGAAGTTGCTCTGGCCGAGGGTCAGGAGAAGGACGACCGTTCCGTAGACGGCCAGCGGGGGCCAGACCCGGTCGCGCCAGGCGGCTGCGGTGGCGGCGACGAGGGCGAGCAGCAGCAGGGCCGTGCTGACCGGGACCCAGCCGTCGGCCTTGGTGAAGGTGTCGCCGAGGAAGCCGAAGAAGGCGGCGCCGTTGTCCCAGCGGGTGCCCCAGCCGGCCTCCTGGATCTTGAACCAGGCGTCGGGCTCGCCGGTGCGCAGCGCGACCCACAGGACGTAACCGGGGACGCCGCAGTAGGAGACCAGGAGGGCGGCCACGGGGCGCCAGACGATGCGGCCCTCCCGGCGGAGGTGGAGGGCGACCGCGACGCCCAGGGCGGCCATCAGGGCCACCGCGACGGGCCGGGTGAGGCCCGCGAGGAGGATCAGGGTGCCGGCCGTCAGCCACGCCTTGCGGTGGATCGCGAGGAGCGCGCCGGCCGCGAACGCGAGGAACAGCGACTCGCTGTAGGACATCAGGAAGACGAGCGCCATGGGCTGGGCGCAGGCGACGAGGAACGTCGCGATGTGCGCGGTGCGGCGGTCGTAGAGGTCCAGCAGGAGGCGGTGCAGGCATATCAGCGCGGCTATGAGCGCGAGGTGCGCGGTGACGAGCCCGGCGGTGTCGTAGTCCAGGAAGGTCAGCGTGTGGACCGTGCGGACCAGGAAGGGGTAGGCCGGGAAGAAGGCCAGGGTGCCGCCCTGGAGGCCGTTCTGGGTGATCGCGAAGTCGTGGGGGTAGCCGTTGCGGGCGATGTCCAGGAACCACTGCCCGTCCCAGGAGATCAGCCGGTCGTGCACGCTCTGGTCGCCCGGCGGGTTCAGCAGGACGAGCAGGACGAGGTGCAGGACCAGCGCGACGCCGTACACGGCGAGCGGGAAGCGGGCCGCGCGGGCCGCCCGGTACAGGCGGGTCGGGCGCGGGCGGGCGTTCCAGGGGTCCAGGCGCGGCGGCGGGGCGGGGGCGCGCACCTCGGGCGGCAGGGGGCCACGGGCCGGCAGGGGCAGGGGGGTGGGCGGCATAGGGGAAGTTCGCAATTCTTTCTTGGGGAATGCGGTACTGCGGTGCCTGGCAGGGAATTGAGGCTCGGTCAGCCCGGGCCCGGGCTCGGATACGGGCGGGTATCCGGGGGTGGAAGGCGGTGTTCGGGGGGAACTCCGAGAGGGCTCGCATTCGGCGGGGAATTGCGATGGGTCACGGTGGGGTGACCTGTCGGGAACACCAGCGCGAGCGCGCCGAGTAACAGCGAGGCGGCGGCGCATGAGCCGAGGAGAGTGGCTCTGTACGGGTGCGACGGCATGTCGGCGTCTCCGGGCGTGGATCGGTGGGGGGTCTCCAGGAGCCGGATATCGCGCGGCGACGGGGAAATCGCCCGCGCCCTCGCGATTACCAGTTCGATCCTCTCACGCGGCAGTTCGGGGAAATAGTCCGCCGGGTTGCTTGAAGTGTAAAGCTTCGATCTCGTTTGTGAATTCATGGTGAAAAGTGAGCGTCGTTCCGATACTGACCGGTCGCTTTTCCGGACGGCCCGGAATCGGCCGTTCACACCTCGTTGTCAGACCCGGGCGGTACCTTCGGATCATGTCCAGTCAGGCGGGGAACCCCTCGGGTGAACGGCGGTCGACGACCCTCGAAGGCGTGCTGGAGCGCATCACGTACGCGAACGAGGAGAACGGCTACACGATCGCCCGCGTAGACACCGGAAGAGGCGCCGGTGATCTTCTCACGGTCGTCGGGGCGCTCCTCGGGGCGCAGGTCGGGGAGTCGCTGCGGATGGAGGGCCGCTGGGGCTCGCACCCGCAGTACGGCAAGCAGTTCACCGTGGAGAACTACACGACGGTCCTGCCCGCGACCGTCCAGGGCATCCGGCGCTATCTCGGCTCCGGCCTGGTCAAGGGCATCGGCCCGGTCTTCGCCGACCGCATCACCCAGCACTTCGGCGTCGACACCCTGCGGATCATCGAGGAGGAGCCGAAGCGCCTGATCGAGGTCCCCGGCCTCGGCCCCAAGCGCACGCGCAAGATCGCCGACGCCTGGGAGGAGCAGAAGGCGATCAAGGAGGTCATGCTCTTCCTCCAGACCGTCGAGGTGTCGACGTCCATCGCGGTGCGGATCTACAAGAAGTACGGCGACGCCTCGATCTCCGTCGTCAAGAACCAGCCCTACCGCCTCGCGGCCGACGTCTGGGGCATCGGCTTCCTCACCGCCGACAAGATCGCCCAGTCCGTCGGCATCCCGCACGACAGCCCGGAGCGCGTGAAGGCGGGCCTCCAGTACGCGCTCTCCCAGTCGGCCGACCAGGGCCACTGCTACCTCCCGGAGGAGCGCCTCATCGCGGACGCGGTGAAGCTCCTCCAGGTCGACACCGGGCTCGTCATCGAGTGCCTGGCGGAACTGGCGGCACCCCCCGAGGACGGCGAGGACCCCGGCGTCGTCCGCGAGAAGGTCCCCGGGCCCGACGGCGAGCCGGTGACGGCCGTCTATCTGGTCCCGTTCCACCGCGCGGAGCTGTCGCTCTCCGGGCAGCTGCTGCGGCTGCTGCGCACCGGCGAGGACCGGATGCCGGGGTTCCGGGACGTCGTCTGGGAGAAGGCGCTCGGCTGGCTCAAGGGGCGTACGGGGGTGGAGCTCGCGCCCGAGCAGGAGGCGGCCGTACGGCTCGCGCTGAGCGAGAAGGTCGCGGTGCTGACGGGCGGGCCGGGGTGCGGGAAGTCGTTCACCGTGCGGTCGATCGTGGAGCTGGCGCGCGCGAAGCGGGCCAAGGTGCTGCTGGCCGCGCCGACCGGGCGCGCGGCGAAGCGGCTCGCGGAGCTGACCGGCGCCGAGGCGTCCACGGTCCACCGGCTGCTGGAGCTGAAGCCCGGCGGGGACGCGGCCTACGACCGGGACCGGCCGCTGGACGCGGACCTGGTCGTCGTCGACGAGGCGTCGATGCTGGACCTGCTGCTCGCGAACAAGCTGGTGAAGGCGGTCCCGCCGGGCGCGCATCTGCTGTTCGTGGGGGACGTCGACCAGTTGCCGAGCGTGGGTGCCGGTGAGGTGCTGCGGGATCTGCTCGCCGAGGGCGGGCCGGTGCCGGCGGTGCGGCTGACGCGCGTGTTCCGGCAGGCCCAGCAGTCTGGGGTGGTGACGAACGCGCACCGGATCAACGCCGGGCAGCATCCGGTGACCGACGGGATGCAGGACTTCTTCCTGTTCGTCGAGGACGACACGGAGGAGGCGGGGAAGCTCGCGGTGGACGTGGCCGCGCGGCGCCTCCCGGCCAGGTTCGGGCTCGATCCGCGGCGCGACGTACAGGTCCTGGCGCCGATGCACCGGGGGCCGGCCGGGGCCGGGAACCTCAACGGGCTGCTCCAGCAGGTCATCACGCCCGGGCGGCCCGACGTGCCCGAGCGGCGGTTCGGCGGGCGGGTGTTCCGGGTCGGCGACAAGGTCACGCAGATCCGCAACAACTACGACAAGGGGGCGAACGGCGTCTTCAACGGCACGGTCGGCGTCATCACCTCACTCGACCCGGTGGAACAGTGCCTCACCGTGCTGACGGACGAGGACGAGGAGGTGCCGTACGACTTCGACGAGCTGGACGAGCTGGCGCACGCCTACGCCGTCACCATCCACCGCTCCCAGGGCAGTGAATATCCCGCCGTGGTGATCCCCGTCACGACGGGAGCATGGATGATGCTCCAGCGGAACCTGCTGTATACGGCCGTCACCCGCGCGAAGCGCCTGGTGGTGCTCGTGGGGTCGCGCAAGGCGATCGGGCAGGCCGTGCGGACGGTCTCCGCGGGGAGGCGGTGCACGGCGCTGGACTTCAGACTGGCCCAAGGGTGATCCCCCGGCCGGCCGGGGGCCGGTCCCGGCACCGGGCAGAGCTCCTTGTTCTCCTGCCCTGTGAAGTCGTGGGAAAAAATGATCGATCAAATGAGTCACGAAGGTCACAGAGCACTTCCGGAAGCGGAACAAAGGCGGCAGGATGAGCAAGTTGGCGGCACTGAGTGCCGCCGACACGCCCGATGGCCGACCCCGAGTGCACTCTCCTGCGCCAAATGGGGGATGGTAGAGACAGTCAGGGCAACCTCGAAGATGAGGCACAACGTCGGTGAGGGAAGACGTGAGCGACAACTCAGTAGTACTGCGGTACGGCGACGGCGAGTACACCTACCCGGTGATCGACAGCACCGTCGGTGACAAGGGCTTCGACATCGGGAAGCTCCGCGCCCAGACCGGTCTCGTAACGCTCGACAGCGGCTACGGCAACACCGCCGCCTATAAATCCGCGATCACCTACCTCGACGGCGAAGCGGGCATTCTTCGCTACCGGGGCTACCCGATCGAGCAGTTGGCCGAGCGCTCCACGTTCCTGGAGGTGGCCTACCTGCTGATCAACGGGGAGCTGCCGACCGTCGACGAGCTCGCCGTGTTCAAGAGCGACATCACGCAGCACACCCTGCTGCACGAGGACGTCAAGAACTTCTACAAGGGGTTCCCGCGCGACGCCCACCCGATGGCGATGCTGTCGTCGGTCGTCTCCGCGCTGTCGACGTTCTACCAGGACAGCCACAATCCCTTCGACGAGAAGCAGCGCAACCTCTCGACGATCCGGCTGCTCGCGAAGCTTCCGACGATCGCCGCGTACGCGTACAAGAAGTCCGTCGGGCATCCGTTCGTCTACCCGCGCAACGACCTCGGGTACGTCGAGAACTTCCTGCGGATGACGTTCTCCGTCCCCGCGCAGGACTACGACCTCGACCCGGTCGTCGTCGCGGCGCTGGACAAGCTGCTCATCCTGCACGCCGACCACGAGCAGAACTGTTCGACCTCGACGGTCCGGCTGGTCGGGTCGTCGCAGGCGAACATGTTCGCCTCCATCTCCGCCGGCATCAACGCGCTGTGGGGTCCGCTGCACGGCGGGGCCAACCAGTCCGTGCTGGAGATGCTCGAAGGCATCCAGGCGAGCGGGGGTGACGTCGACTCCTTCATCCGCAAGGTGAAGAACAAGGAGGACGGCGTCCGGCTCATGGGCTTCGGGCACCGGGTCTACAAGAACTTCGACCCGCGCGCGAAGATCATCAAGGCGGCGGCGCACGATGTCCTCTCGGCGCTCGGCAAGTCCGACGAGCTGCTCGACATCGCGCTGAAGCTGGAGGAGCACGCGCTCTCGGACGACTACTTCGTCTCGCGCAGCCTCTACCCCAACGTCGACTTCTACACCGGGCTGATCTACCGGGCGATGGGGTTCCCGACGGAGATGTTCACGGTGCTGTTCGCGCTGGGGCGCCTTCCCGGGTGGATCGCCCAGTGGCACGAGATGATCAAGGAGCCCGGTTCGCGGATCGGGCGTCCGCGGCAGATCTACACGGGCGTCGTGGAGCGGGACTTCGTCCCGGTCGAGGAGCGCTGACGCCTCCGGCGGTTGCGCCGGGTGCGGGTGAATGTGGGCCGAGGGTCCTTCCGTCTGGTGATGGGAGGGCCCTTTGGCTGTGGGGGGTGGGGGGGCTGATCGGGGGCGGGAGCGGGGCGTGGACGGGGCGGGTTGTGGGCGAGAGCGGGGCGTGGACGCGGTGCCCTCCCGTGATCTGATACCCCCATGCCCGCCTCCGTCGCTCAACTCCACCGCCACCCCGTCAAGTCGATGCTCGGCGAGCGTCTCCCCGCCGCCGACCTCACCGACCGAGGGCTCACCGGCGACCGCCGCTACGCCCTGCTCGACACGGAGAGCGGGAAGGTGGCGAGCGCCAAGTCCCCGCGCCTGTGGCGGGAGTTGCTGCGGTGTACGGCACTCACCGGCGACTCCGGGGTGAGCATCGGTACGCCGGACGGCCGGAGTTGGGCCGTCGACGACCCCGGCGTCCACGACGCGCTCTCCGCCCACCTCGGGCGTGAGGTCACCCTCGTCGACACGCCCCCGCCGGCCGCGAGCCTCGACAGGGACCGCCCCGAAGAGGTGCTGGAACACGGTGTCACGGCTCAAGTCGCCCATGACCTGGTCGAGTTCGGCTCGGCCGCTCCGCCGGGCACCTTCTTCGACTTCGCCCCGGTCCACCTGGTCACCACCTCGACCCTGCGCGCCCTGGCCGCCCTGAGCCCGCGCGGCACGGTGGAGGCGGAGCGCTACCGGGCCAACCTGGTGATCGGCACGGAGGGCGAGGGGTTTCCGGAACACGCCTGGGTGGGGCGGGAGTTGGCCATCGGTGACGACGTCGTCCTGCACATCGTCGCCTCGACGCCCCGGTGTGCCGTACCGACCCTGGCGCACGGGCGGCTTCCGCGCGACCCGGACGCGTTGCGCGTTCCGGCCCGGCACAACCGGGTTCCCGCGCTGCCGGGGAGAGCGGCGGAGCCGTGTGTCGGGGTGTACGCGAAGGTCGTGAGGGGTGGCCGGGTGCGCGAAGGGGACGCCGTGCGGCTCTGAAAAAATCTTCAAGAAGCCGTACAACCCTTTCCCACCATCGCCGGTCGTACTGTGCGTCGGAACCTTGGAGGGGGATCTGGGGGGATCACGAGGGTTCCGGCACGGAGGGGGAAACGCCGAGGGGCCCGGTCGACGGACGGGGCCCCTCGAAGCATCTCCGGCACAGGTGGCTAGAAGAACACCCCGCACCGCAGCAGCACGTTCGCGTACGGCCGGGCCTCCCCCGTCCGCACCACCAGCCGCGCCCCGGCGGACAGTTCCTTCAGCTTCTCGTGCGACACGTACGACAGCTCGGCGAACGACCCGGCCAGCAACCCGTCCGCAGCGGGGTTCGCGACCTTCACCTCCTCCGCCGCGACCGCCCCCTCGACCACCAACTCGTCGAGCAGCCCGGCGAGTACGTCCTCGAACGACGGCACCCCCGCCCGGAACGCGAGGTCCACCACCCGGGGCCCGTCCGGGATCGGCATCCCCGCGTCGCACACGAGCACCCCGTCCCCGTGCCCCAACTCGGCGATGGCCCCGGCGAGATGGCGATTCAGAATCCCGCCCTTCTTCACAGCGCGTCGACCTCCTCGGCGGTGGGGAACGACTCCTGCGCACCTCGACGTGTGACAGCGACCGCACCGACGCGAGCCGCGTAGGCAGCGGCCTCCGCGAGGGACGACCCCGCCCCCAACTTCCAGGCCAGCGCTGCCGTGAAGGAGTCCCCGGCCCCGGTCGTGTCGACGGCGTCGACCTTCACGGACGGCACCCGCACGACCTCTCCCGACGAGGCGGAGGCCACCAGCGCCCCCTCCGAACCCAGCGTCACCACAACCGACTTGGGACCACTCGCGAGCAACTCCCGCACCCACTCGGTGGGATCGTCGCCGAGGGAACCGCCCCCCAGGATCACCCGAGCCTCGTGCTCGTTGACGATCAGCGGATCGCACGCCGCCAACACCTCGGCGGGCAACGCCTGCGGAGGAGAGGGGTTCAGCACGAACCGTGTGCCGGACGGCAGTTGGCGGACGACCTCCACGACCGACTCCAGCGGGATCTCCAACTGCGCGGAGACGACCCGCGACGCGTGGAACAGCGACCCGGCGGCCCGGACGTCCTCCGGCGTGAGCCGCCCGTTCGCGCCGGGCGACACCACGATGCTGTTGTCGCCCGACGGGTCGACGGTGATCAGCGCGACGCCGGTCGGCGCCCCGCCCACCAGCACGCCCACCGTGTCGACCCCGGCGCCCTGCTGCGACTCCAGCAGCAGCCGCCCGTTCGCGTCGTCCCCGACCCGCGCGAGCAGCGCCGTACGCGCGCCCAACCGGGCGGCGGCGACAGCCTGGTTGGCCCCCTTGCCACCGGGATGGACGGCGAGGTCGGACCCGAGCACCGTCTCTCCGGCGCCGGGCCTGCGCTCGACACCGATCACGAGGTCGGCGTTGGCCGACCCGACGACCAGCAGGTCGTAGTCGTACATGAATTGACTCCCAGTCATCCCTGCGAACGGCGGTGCGGGTGGCGGGAGTTCACGTGTCTCCCGCCACCCGCCCCTGAGCTGTCTCAGCCGCTGAACCCGGCCACGTTCTCCTTCGTGACCACCTTCACCGGCACCTTGATGGTCTCCTCGACCTTCTCGCCCTTGATCGCCTTGAGCGCGTTGTCCACGGCGATCTTCCCGAGCTGCGACGGCTGCTGGGCGACCGACGCGTACAGCGTCCCCTGCTCAACCGCCTTGAGTCCGTCGGGAGTTCCGTCGAACCCGACGACCTGGACCGACTTCCCGGCCTTGGACCCGAGCGCCTTGGCCGCGCCGAGCGCCATCTCGTCGTTCGCGGCGATGACCCCCTGCACGTCCGGGTGCGCCTGGAGCAGGTTCGACATGACGTCGAGCCCCTTGGTCCGGTCGAAGTCGGCGGGCTGCTGCGCGACGACCTGGATACCGGGGTACGCCTTGAGCCCGTTGGCGAAGCCCTCGGCCCGCTCGCGCGCGGCGGACGTACCCGCCTGGCCCTGGAGGATGACGATCTTCCCGCTGCCGCCGAGCTTCTCGGCGAGGGTCTTGGCGGCCTGCTCGCCGCCGGCGACGTTGTCGGAGGCGACCAGCGCGTCCACGTCGGCCTTGTTGACCCCGCGGTCGACGGCGATGACCGGGATCTTCGCCTTGTCCGCGGCCTTCACGGAGTTGCTCGCGGCGTCCGAGTCCACCGGGTTGACGATGATCGCGCCGAGGTTCGAACTGGTGAAGTTCTGGAGCTGGTTGGCCTGCTGGGAGGCGTCGTTCTGCGCGTCGGTGACGGTCAGGTCGACACCCAGCTTCTTCGCCTCGGCCTGCGCACCGGACCGGATCTGCACGAAGAACGGGTTGTTGAGCGTGGAGAGCGAGAGGCCGATCTTCTGGTTGCCGGACGTCGAGTCGTTGTGCAGGAACGACGTCGCGCCCACGATCGCCACCGTCACGACCGCCGCGATCCCGTACGTCGCGACCTGCTTCCCCTTGCCCCCGCCGGGCGCCCCGATCGCGGTCGGCGCCGCACCGGCCTTGCGCCGCACCGTGTCGAGCAGCACCGCCAGCGCGATGACGACACCGATGACGACCTGCTGCCAGAACGCCGAGACGTTGAGCAGGTTCAGCCCGTTGCGCAGCACCGCGAGGATCAGCGCGCCGATCAGCGTCCCCGACGCCTTACCCGTACCCCCCGCGAGGGAGGCGCCGCCGATGACGACGGCGGCGATGGCGTCCAGCTCGTACCCGCTGGCGGCCTGCGGCTGCGCGGAGGAGAGCCGGGAGGCGAGGACGACACCGGCGATGGCGGCGAAGACACCGGACATCGCGTAGATCGCGAGCTTCTGCCGGTTCACCCGCAGGCCCGACAGGCGTGCCGCTTCCTCGTTACCACCGATGGCGTACATCGAACGGCCGATGTACGTACGGCCGAGGACGAACGCGGCGATGAGGCCCATGGCCACCATCACGAGCACCGGCACCGGCAGCCACCCGCCGAGCGTGTCGCCGAGGTGGGAGACGGAGTCCGGGAACGCGATCGGCGACCCGTCCGAGATGACCAGCGCGAGCCCGCGCGCCACCGACAGCATCGCGAGCGTCGCGATGAACGGCGGCAGCTTGCCGTACGAGATCAGGAAGCCGTTGATCAGACCCGCGGCTATACCGGTCGCGAGGGCCAGCAGCACCGCGAGCACCACCGGCACGCCGTGCGAGGTGGCGGTCCATGCCAGGACGGTCGCCGAGAGCGCGGCCACCGAGCCGACCGACAGGTCGATGCCCGCCGAGACGATCACGAAGGTGACACCGAAGGCGAGGATGGCGGTCACGGCCGCCTGGACACCGACGTTCAGCAGGTTGTCGGTGGTGAGGAAGTCGCCCGACAGCGCCGACATGGCGATGACGAGGACGATCAGCGCGGTCAGCGCGCCGTTGTCGAGCAGCAGGCGGCGCACCGCCGCGGCGCCACCGGCGCCCGTACCGCCCTTGAGCGTTTCAGCGGCCACGGGGGGCCTCCAGTTCGGTAGTGGGGTTGCTCACGGCCAGCGACATGACCGAGTCCTGTGTGGCCTCGTCGGCGGACAGCTCGCCCGCGATCCGGCCCTGCGCCATCACCAGCACCCGGTCACTCATCCCGAGCACCTCGGGCAGATCGCTGGAGATCATGAGGACGGCGGCCCCGGCGGCCGTCAGTTCGTTGATCAGCTGGTAGATCTCGACCTTGGCGCCGACGTCGATCCCGCGCGTCGGCTCGTCGAGGATCAGCACCTTCGTGTCGGCCAGGAGCCACTTGCCGATGACGACCTTCTGCTGGTTGCCGCCGGACAGCGTCCGCACCTGCTGGCCGAGCCCCGCCATCCGCACCCCGAGCTGCTCGGCGATCCGGGCGGCGTCGTCGTGCTGGCTCTTGAGGTCGACGATCCCCCCTTTGGTGGCAGACCTGAGAGTGACCAGTCCGAGGTTCTCCTCGACCGACTGATCGAGGACGAGCCCCTGACCCTTGCGGTCCTCAGGTACCAGTCCGATACCGGCGGCCATGGCGGCGACGACGTCGTGACGCCGCAGGGAAGCCCCGGAGACCCGGACCGTACCGTGGTCGTACGGGTCGGCCCCGAACACAGCCCGTACTACTTCGGTACGACCCGCGCCCACGAGACCCGCGATCCCGACGACCTCACCGGCCCGCACCTCGAAGCTGACGTCGTGGAAGACGCCGTCCCGGGTGAGCCCCTCGACGGACAGCAGAGCCGCGCCCGTCTCGGCCCGCTCGCGTGGGTACTGCTGCTCGATGGACCGGCCGACCATCAGCCGGACGAGCTCCTCCTCCGGCGTGGAGGCGGGGACCTGGCCGACCGACTTGCCGTCCCGGATGACCGTGACCCGGTCCCCGAGGGCGGCGATCTCCTCCAGGTGGTGCGTGATGAAGACGATCCCGACGCCGTCCTCGCGCAGCTTCCGCACGATGACGAAGAGCTTCTCGACCTCCTCGGAGGTCAGCACGGCCGTCGGCTCGTCCATGATCAGGACCCGCGCGTTCAGGCTCAGCGCCTTCGCGATCTCGACCATCTGGAGCCGGGCGATGCCCAGTTCACGCACCCGCGCGCGGGGCGAGACACTGACGCCGACGCGTGCGAGCAGCACCTCGGCGTCCGCCTCCATCTGCTTGCGGTCGATCATCCCGTACCTGCGCGGCTGGCGGCCCAGGAAGATGTTCTCGGCGACCGTCAGATCGGGGACGAGGTTGAACTCCTGGTAGATGGTGGCGATCCCGAGCCGTTCGGAGTCCTGCGCGCCATGGATGCGCACCTCCTCGCCGCCGGCCAGAATCCGCCCCTCGTCGGGGGTGTAGGCGCCGGAGAGCATCTTGATGAGCGTGCTCTTTCCCGCGCCGTTCTCACCGAGCAGCACATGGACCTCGCCCCGCTTCAGGTCGAAGTCGACGCGGTCCAGCGCGACCACCCCGGGGAAGGTCTTCCGTATGCCCTCGATGCGCAGCAACTCGTCCGCGTTGCTCACGACTGGCTCCTGTTCGTTACGGGGTTCTCGCCGCACGAGCGGCGAACGACGAGACGGGCGGGAAGGGTCACCGACTCCGGCGCCCGCCCCTCGATGCGGTCCACGAGAGCGCGTACGGCGGCCCGCCCCAGCTCGTCCGTGGGCTGCGAGATCGCGGTGATCGGCGGGTCCGTGTGCACGAACCAGCGGATGTCGTCGAACGCGGCGAGCGCGATGTCGTCCGGCACGCGCAGCCCGCGCGCGCGTACGGCGTCCAGGGCGCCCAGTGCCATCAGGTTGTCGGCGGCGAACACGACCTGCGGGGGTTCGGGGAGGTCGAGGAACCCCTCGGTCACCCGCCGTCCGCTCTCCGCCTGGAAGTCGCCCTGGCCTATGTACTGGTCCGGCAGGTCGAGCCCGCACTCCGCGAGCGCCTCCCGGAACGCCTCGACGCGCTCCTGACCGGTCGTGGTGGCCGCCGGGCCGGCGATGATCGCGAGCCTCCGATGGCCCAGCCGGTGCAGGTGCGTGACGAGATCCCGTACGGCCGCCCGCCCGTCCGACCGCACCACGGGCACGTCGACGCCGGGAATCCAGCGGTCCACGAACACCATCGGCGTCCCGCCCCGGGCCGCGTCCAGCATCAGCGGCGACCCGCCGTCGGTCGGCGACACGAGCAGCCCGTCGATACGGCGGTCCAGGAGCGTCCGTACGTGGTGGTCCTGGAGTTCCGGACGCTCATCGGCGTTCCCGATGATCACGCTGTACCCCAGCGCCCGCGCCTCTTCCTCGACGGACCTGGCCAGCTCGGTGAAGTACGGATTCAGCACGTCGCTGATCACGAGGCCGAGGGTGCGCGTCTCGTCCGTCCGCAGCGACCTCGCGACCGCGTTGGGCCGGTACCCCAGCGCCTCGACGGCCGCCTCGACCCGGGTCCGGGCGTCCGTACTGACGGAGGGGTGCCGGTTGAGCACCCGCGACACGGTCGCAACGGACACACCCGCCTCGGCGGCAACATCCTTGATGCTCGCCATGACCGCCCCACCTCCTCGTGGAATCGATTACATCGACGTGTCAAACACGATTGGAATCGATTACATGCCCGAGAAGCAAGTGTTACGCCACTGGCCGAAACCCGATCGTGATGAACCCCTGCTCAGATGAGCGCGAGGTCGTACCGGACCCCGCCGCGCGCGGTGGCCCCGCCGGCCACGAATCCGTTCCGCTCCAGAACGGTCCGTGAGGCTCGGTTCTCGACGGCCGTCCCCGCGAAGAGGGCCCGGAGCGCGTACGCGTCCCGCGCCAGCCGGCACACCTCTCCGACACTCCGCGTCGCGACGCCTCGCCCGGTCCAGCGCTCCCCCACGCGGTATCCCAGCTCTGCGAGCCCGTCCTCGACGTCCACGAGGTTGACCCTGCCCACCACCTCCTCGCCGCTCATCACGACGTGGAAGTGACACACCCCTTCCTCCTGCTCGGCCAGCAGCCCGGTGAGCCGCTCGTCGAACTCCCGGAAGTAGTCGTCGCCCCGGTCGGGGATGGTGCGGGCGAAGTAGGCGCGGTTGTCGAGTTCGAAGGCGAGGAGGGCGGGGGCGTGGTCTGCTCGGAGACGCTCCAGACGGGTCATGGGGCGACGCTAGCTCGGGGGTGCGGGGCGGTGGAGGTCGGTGCTTGCCCGTGGAGTCCCGTCCGTCCGCTGCGGGGGACAGCGAACGGGCGGGACGTTCAGGGGTGTTGAGGTGGTTCTCGGGGGGGGCGGATCAGGTGTGGAGGAATCTCGTCAGGGTCGCGGCGGACATCGCGAAGAGGCTGGCGAGGCTCAGGGTCGTGAGGAGAGTGTTGAGGAGGCGGGGAGTGGGGGGCGGTGGGGGTTGAGTCGGGGGGATGCGGGGTGGGGGTGTCACGTAGGTCGGGGGGACTTCGGTGATCTGGTGGGGGTGGGGTCGGATCACTGGGGGTGGGCCTCGGTGTGGTGGCGGCGGAGGAGGACGTTGGCGTCGGTGGCGGCGCTGTAGTCGTGGTTCTTGGCGGCGGCGCGGCGGAGGGTGGCG